>CAZACJ010000017.1:0-73767 GCA_964483385.1 uncultured Pirellula sp.
CTCTGTGTTTTAAAAAAGCCTTCAAGTGCATTAGAGATTGGAAACACAGAGTCACGGAGGACACAGAGAGAGTGGAGCAGGAGAGTGGTGTGTTTGTGCGACCGGTCCGAACTTGGGGATACCTTCCGTTCCTTCCGGCATTTCAAACTGCATGCTTTTGCAATCCCACGGTCACCAAGTTCATCTATGGAGCTGCGATAAAACCGAAGGTGTACCCGATGGGACGTGTTTGAGAGATGCGTCGAGAATATTGCCAGCTTCGAGTATTTTTCGGTATCAGGGCAAGCCACTTCGTTTGATACCAAATGGAATCATCCCGTCCTCTTTGCGTCTTTGCTTCTTTGCGTGAGCCCTTCCGAACCGATTCTCACGCCCGCTGCGCTCAAGACGCCAAGATGCGAAGGGACGACCGATCATAAAACAAACAACAAGAATCCTAGAACAAAAAGATCCTCATGCCTAATCGACTTGCTGTTGTGTCGATGTGAAAAACTCCCCTTCGGGAATTTCTCCATGACGCCACAAGACATCGTGCTGGCAGGCATAATCGTAGATCCAAAGCACTCCCGCCTGCTCGTCAAATGCTGTATACGTCGCTCTCCCAACGCCTGAATAGTATTGCTTGTACCATAACATCACCTCAGTTGCTCGATACTCTCTGTCAGGTGGTTTCCACCAAACCGGTGTCTCTCCTGTCTGTCGATGAAGCGGCGGAGGACCTGCAATCGTTCGTCTCACCCCCTCGAGTCCTTCATGCTGATCTCCAATAAACCCCCGAGACCTTCCCTCCTGCCGGCCATGTATTGCTTCGATCCATTTTTCTGCATCACTAACCGGAAGCTCTATTCGATACCAACTCGAATAACTGTCTCGTGAAGCTTCGGACTTATAGGACACCGACCTCACCTCTCCAGGCTCGACGCTCGCTGGCCAATGACTGATGTGCCACTTGGCCGAACCGCCCGGCAGGTCGGTAAACTCCGACGGCCCAGAAAAGAAACCAAAGAGAATCTCTCCACAGATCAGGATCGGAAATAAAACGATCAGCACGCACCAAGTATATACAAGGTAGCGGATCCATGTTCGCATTACTCGCCATACGCTCTGGTTCATCAACCCTTACCTGCGATGAATGTTCGCAACCTGAAAATTGGTATCCATCGAATCGCACGACCCGTAGCCTCATGCTTCGTTAGATCTTGGCTCCTAGCCAAGTCCTCGAAGCATCCCGTGCCAATACAATCTGGGGAGTGCATAGGCTTTCAGTAAGTACATCGAGAGTCGTTCTTTCGATTGGTCGATGGGAAACGTCTCTTTCGGTTTGCCCTCATAGTCAAACTCAGCCAGCACCAACTTACCATAGCCCGTTACCAACGGACAAGATGTGTAGCCGTCGTATTTCGCCGTCAGTGGCATCCCTTGGATCGCAGAAACCACATTCTGAACGAGCACCGGAGCTTGTTTACGAATGGCTGCACCCGTTTTCGATGTGGGCAATCCACTGCAATCTCCAATCGGAAACACATTCGGAAACTTGGGGTGTTGCAGAGTGAACTTGTCCACGTCCACCCAGCCGGCGGCGTTGGCAAGCGTGCTGGTTTTGATCAAGTCAGGCGCGCTCATCGGAGGAGTTACGTGAATCATGTCAAACGGGATCGTCACTCTCTCTTTGGTATCCAAGTGCTCGAAGATGGCTTCTTTCTGATCAGGTTTGATCTCGACTAAATTGTGTTTCAGTCGAATATCAATCGACTTGCGAGCAGCAACTTTTTCCAGCGTCTTGCGATACTTCTCTACGGCAAACAACACTCCTTGTCCTGACGTAAAGATGACTTCCGATTTGTCTCGCACACCAGATTTGCGGAAATGATCATCGGCTAGATACATAATCTTCTGCGGTGCGCCGCCACACTTAACGGCGGTGTTCGGCATCGTGAACAACGCCGTACCTCCTTTAAACTTACTGACACATTCCCAAGTGTAGTCCACCTGCTGATACGAATAGTTGCTGCAGATTTGCTGCCTGCCGACTCCTTCAGCGAGTCCAGGAATCTTGTTCCAATCGACTTGTATGCCGAGCGCGATCACAAGATAGTCGTAGGTAATCCGTCGGCCGCTTGCGGTCACCACGCAGTTTTGTTCGGGGTGTAACTCGGCAACCAAATCTTGAATCCAATCGGCCCCCTTCGGAATAAACGCGGCTTCCTCGCGTTCACTTTGCTCCTTAGGAAAGACACCAGCACCGACTAGAGTCCAAAGTGGCTGATAATAGTGCTTCGTCGATGGCTCAATAATTGCAAGGTCATAACTCTTGAGCTTGCGCCGGAGCTGCGCCGCGACGGTAATGCCTGCAGTCCCTCCACCGAGTACGAGGATTTGATAGTGGTTCTTGTTCGAGTGATTGGAAGTCATGAAGTTGTTGTTTCCTGGTAATTGAGACGAGAAAGAAAGTGATTACATCAGGGATTCAATCCAGAAACGGACTCGTAGTTCACGTTTCGAAAAACCAGTTGCCTGATCCTCAAGATAGAACTAGATACGTTTTTTCTGATGTCGGGTAAGCTCTATCGTCAGAGCTTATCGCAGGTTTGATGTGTTTTCATCTTTGCGCATTTTGTGGTGCTTCGTGAGAAGTAATGTCGAATCGACGACTGGACGTATGCTCAAGGTTTTGTCACTTGCTAAGCTGCACGTGCGCGTACCCATCGGACTGCAGGTTGACCACTACGGTGAGCGCAGAGACCGCAGTATCTATGAAAACGGCAACCTCTTCTGGTTTTGCGTCTTTGCTGATCAGTGTTTGACCACAAACGAATATCTCGACGCCTTGCTCATGCAGTTGATGTAGCAGATCGAGATTTGGGTTGCCCTTTGTGTTGAACTTTGCGGAATAAGCATCGTCATTTAGGACAGCGAGCGTCGCATCGCCATGGAACACGACAGCAAACTGACCCTTCACGGGGTCAGCACCGCCGCCGGCGTAGATGTTTAAATATTTGGCCACCTTTTCAATCGCCGCATTCAGTTCGCCGGGTTCGCTTCCTCGGGTAATGTCAATGAGCACCTTTGTTCCTTCACGTGGTTGATGCATGGCGTTTGGCAAGCGAACGACGGATCCATGTTTTTGAATCACAGGGTTGGCCGGCGCGGCGGATTCTGAGGTGGAATCTGCTGCGGTTGGCAACGGATGGTTCTTCATCGCTTCCGCGAATCCTCGTTCGACGAAGCTCGAAACGACTTTCGCGTGGGCTTGAATCAATTTCACAACGGTAGGGTCATCTGAAGTTTCGGTAACACGTACACCTTTGTCGGTGTCTTCGTGGTGCATCGTGATCTTGTCCGTATGTTTGAAGATCTCAGCGAAAAGCGGATCTCGCATGCGAATTGGATTTGCTTTTTGAATTCGGACAGTCATCCACTCAACATGCTCTTTGATCTTGGCGGCAACTTCGGGAGTCTCCGATTCCGTCAGTGTTTCGACGCCATTGGGTAGTTCCTTGACCGTACGCTTGATCTTGTCATGGTTTGCTAGAAGGTAATGAAAAACAGCTTGATCGGCACTGTGCCGATCGTCGTGTTGTTCTGCAGCATGCCCTCGTCCTTGCATGCCTTGACCGCGTCCGGGGCCGTTTGGTCCTCGACCACCGCGAAAGCCTTGTCCTCGGCCTTGGCCTGGCTGGGCGAAGGCGTCGTTGGAAATTGATATCGTTACGATAAATACAAGTGCTAGGCTGACAGGCTTTGCCCATGTCGACGATCGGATTGCAAACATCATTCATACTCCGTACTAGGTTGGTAATCTGACTGGAACCTTGTTATGTTTTTCTCAGTTCTAACGATGCTATTGAGTCAATGACCGAACAACAACGTAGGTGGCGACCAGGACGATGGAGACTGCGAAGAAGCGTTGAAGCACTCGGCCGGCTAGTCGATTTGCAAGCGAACTACCGATCAACAAACCGATGAGGCTGCCTACCGTGAACAAGGTTGAGACTTGCAGGGAGAGTTCTTTACCAGCGAGTAGATGGCCGGTCGTGCCAGAGAGACTAACGAGTGTGATGATTAGGAGAGATGTTCCAATGGCTCGTTGCATTCCCATGCATGCGAACGAGACGAGTGCGGGGACGATGATAAATCCTCCGCCAACACCAAACATGCCCGTTAAGACACCTGTGCTCAAGCCCACGACACCCAGCAGCATTGCGCATTGAGACGTCAGCCTCAATCGGCCTTCGGGATCTCTACGGCAAGTCGGACCGGCGTTGTCGCCGTCAGGAATCGGTAGAAGTGTATTTTTTTCGTCAGCCTTCAGCCACATACGGACAGCGATGAAAATCATAAGTCCGGCAAACATGGCCAATAAGAGTTGGTCTGGAATGAGGTCGGCAATTCTCGAACCAATCGGTGCGCCGACCATGCCTGCCAAAGCAAAAAGAAGTCCGGTGGGGAACTCGACCAGTCCGCGTCGAGCTCGTTGGACGAATCCGACGAATGCCGTGCTGCCAACTGTGAGCAGCGAAATCCCGACAGCCTCTCTTGCAGGAATTCCCAAACCATAGATAAGAATTGGAACAGCAAAGATCGCACCACCGCCACCTGTAAGACCGAGCGAGAAGCCAACGAAGGCTCCTAGCACGATGGTCAAGATTGCGATGGGGGCCATGATGATTTGTCAACTTCTGTAAGAGATTAAAGCACTTTATGTCCGTCCGGATTCGAATATCAAGTTCCAGCTGCAGTTGGCGTTTCGAGGTGATTCGGCAGTCCTGCAGCTCGCCAAGCCTTGTAGCCTCCAGTCATATTCGTGACATGGAGTCCGGCTCGTTGGAGGATGCTCGCACCGATTGCGGATCGACCACCAGCTAAGCACTGAACAATGATTGGCTTTGATTTATCGAGCTTCGGAAGGTCCCGTAATAGACTTCCCAAGAACCGATGCTTTGCGTTCTTGATATGTCCTTCATTGAATTCAGTGGCGGCACGCACATCGACAAGTTGTACAGATTGATTTTCAATGCTCGCGACTAATTCTTGGGGGGTGGCGGACGCATAGGATTCCGTGAAGCAATTCGCGACATCTGCAGAGTTGATATCGAAATAGCCAACGACATTATCGATTCCGATGGAACGAAGGCTACGAAGATTGCCGGTCAGCGAATCTGCATCGGTGAGAAGATAAAGTGGTTGGTCGTAATCGACGAAGAACCCTGCCCACTGAACGAGCATGTTTGACGGAACATTGATTGCGCCGGAGGCATGCCCTCTTGCGAAGCTGGCAGAGTTGCGGACATCGATCACCATCTTCTCATGTGCGATTCTTGTTAAGTCGCGCGATGAAGCGGAGTCTACTGCAGGTAAGTTACGGATCAACTCAGGACCGACTTTGTTGACTCGTTTCATCACAGCGAAGTAAAACGGTGTTTCGGGCTGATCGGCCAAGATGTAATCTACGAACTCTTGCTCGTGATGATATTGAAGAGAAGGATTGAAGAGTTTTTCGTAGCCTACGGTGGACGAAGGAATCGCACCGAGGCCTTTGCCACAAGCGCTGCCAGCCCCGTGAGCGGGCCAAACTTGGAGGTGATCTGGAAGATTCTTGAATCGTTCGATGGAGTGGAAAAGTTGTCGAGCACCTTGCTCAGCGCTACCAACCACTCCTGCTGCAGTTTCAAGCAGATCAGGGCGACCGATCGAACCCACGAAAACGAAATCTCCCGTGAAGATTCCCATGGGAGCATTTGCACCACCTCCCTCGTCGGTCAATACAAAGGAGATGTGTTCGGGTGTATGGCCTGGAGTGTGCATGACCTGCAGTTTGATTTTTCCAACCCGGATGACATCGCCATCCTTCAGCAGCTTGGAATTGTGTTTGTCCGCGAATTGGTATTTCCAATCTGCGGGACCTTCGTCGGACAGGTAGAGGGTAGCACCTGTGCGATCTGCCAATTCACGCGAGCCCGAAACAAAATCGGCATGAATATGAGTTTCAGCCGAGCCAGTGATCCGCAAGCCTTCCAAGGCTGCAGCTTCTAGATATTGCTCGACGCTGCGACCGGGGTCGATGACGATTGCTTCGCCGGTACGTTGACAGCCAACCATATAGGAGGCATGGGCAAGCGATTGGTCGTAGAAGTATTTGAGTAACATTTTTTGGTCCTATACCGTTATGGAGTCAAAATTTTGTTGTTCTATTTGGTCGCTCGAAGATTTCGACGTTTGACAAGATCCTTTAGCGTATCTGACTTGGTCTCGAGCTCGTCATGTCAGGGTAGAGCCATGAGGGGCGAAAAGGTTACAATGCAATTGAATCGAATTCCGCAATTCGGCGATTTATTCAGGGCGCATTACGGGAAAGTAAAATGGAGAATCAACTTCTGGATGAGACTGCGGAGGTAGACCTGCTAAACCGAGCGAAAGAGGGGGACTTTGCGGCATTTCAGCAATTGGTCGCCAAACTGCAGCCGCGAGTATACGGTTTGACGTATCGAATTCTTCAACAAGTCCAGGATGCGGAAGATGCAACGCAGCAGACGTTTCTCGCTTTGATCGAACACATTTCCGAATTCCGCGAAGAGTCTTCAGTAGTAACATGGGTGTTAAGAATTGCCACGAACAACGCGCTGAAGATCTTGCGTAAGCAGCGCACATTGAAAATGATTTCGATGACGGATATGGCAACGGAGGACAGTTACGGAGAAATGCCGCACCCGGAATTCATTGCTCCTTGGAGCCAGACGTCCGAAGAGATTGCTCAGCAAGCGGAGGTTCAAGCGGAGCTGGAGCAGGCGCTTAAGGAACTCGACGATAAGTATCGGTTGGTTTTCATTTTGCGTGATGTTGAGGGACTTTCGGTGCATGAAACAGCCAAGGCGATGGAGCTAACCGAGTCCACCGTCAAGGTTCGGCTTCTAAGGGCCCGATTAGCGCTTCGAGAGCGTTTGACCAGGAAATTTGGTGACACTACGAGAATTATGATCCCAGATCACAAACACGCGTGATTTCTTGTAACCAATTCCACTTTTCTGGATCCAAAGCCATAGGCAACGATTGAGAGGAAGACAAAATGACCTGCGAAGAACTACTGAAAGCGCTCAATGATTACGTCGACGGAACGGAACTTACCGAGATTTGCGAGGAGTTTTCGCAGCATCTTGCGGGTTGTAATCCATGCCAAGTGGTTGTTGACAATATTCGTCAGACGATATCGCTATACCGTGCAGGACAGCCTTACGAGATGCCCAAGTCCTTTGAAGAGCGACTTCAGCAGAATTTAAGGCTTCGGTGGGAAGAGAAATTCGGAGCATCTAAATCGACAACAACAACCACATAGTTATGAAGTTTTGAAATGGAATGAGTAGGGAATGATTTTTCAAAGCTACTTGAAGCCGCATGGGCAAGCCGTTTTCCGAGTTGTGCTTCTATCTGCTTGCCTGCTAGCCTCTCAGGTTTCGGTGGTAGGCCAAGCGCCAGCTTCTGCCGAACCGGCTGAAGACAAGCACACAGAAATAGTGCGGCTAGGGGAAGCAATTGTAAGAAACACAACGTCTCATCCTTTGTCAAAGAACTTTGTCGGTAACTCGCTGAACTGCACAAGTTGTCATCTGGATAATGGGAGACACCCAAAGGCGGGTACATTTCTTGGAACTGCTACAGCATATCCAGCGTGGTCTCCTCGTGAGAATCGTGTCATCACGCTCGAGGACCGCGTGCTCAACTGTTTTATGAGAAGTTGTAACGGCGTGCGTCCACCATTGGGTAGTGAGGTATCTGTTGCAGTGACGACTTACATAACGTCGTTGTCACAAGGCATCCCGATCAGGATGAACCCAGCGCGTCCGGTAGGTCCTGGTGCTATCAAGTTGCTCGCTGTAAAGATTGAGCAAGCCGACATAAATCGAGGAGCGACTCTTTACAACTCGCGATGCGCTGAGTGTCATCAGAAAGATGGGCAAGGGGACAAGGGTAGACCTCCCGTTTGGGGCGAGCGATCGTATAACGATGGGGCGGGTTTATCATCGGTTGAGAATTTGGCGGCTTGGTTGAAAGTTGCCATGCCACTAGATGACACCGACCTTACCGACCAACAAGCGGTTGATATTGCAGTTTATGTGAATTCGCATGAGCGACCCCACTTCGAATTGATCAAGCACTTGCCCACCAGAGAAAACCTCGGTGAATACAATGGGTCTTTAACTAAGTGAACCACTTGCGGGAACTGCGGGTTGAGACCGATCAAGGTGAGCGAAGGAATCGCCATTGCAGGCCGAGGAGGAGGGCGAAAAAGATGCAGGCGATTTGATAAGCGGTCATGTGCCACGCAAAAATCGGTTCTGGTCGTATCCACTCGGTCATGAATCGATACACGAGATAGGACAGTAGGTAGAGCTTTAGGTGATGTCCTCGGATGGAAGCGAAAAACCTGTCAGTCACTTGGTTGGATTCAGTGGGTTTCGTCTTAATCGCAACTAAGAAAACAAGACACAAACCGTGGAAGAGCGATTCGTAGAGTTGCGTCGGATGCCTCGGAATAAGCTGGTCGCCGTCGGCAGAATGGAAGCATACCCCCCAAGGAAGATCGGTCGGCAATCCAAAACAGCATCCGCCAAAAAAGCATCCGATGCGCCCAATGCACAGTGCAGCTGCGAGCGGGATCGCAAATGCGTCTCCTGTCTGAATTCGAATTCCTAAATACCATTTGGTCGCTTCCACTGCTAAGTAGCCGACCAATAATCCACCAAGCACCGTCTTGCCATCGGTGAGCCAACTGCTCCATGGGCTCATGCCTTGCCAATCGCGATCGATGAGAAATGGAAGTTTCGAGCCGATCAAAGCACCGAGACAAGCGGCGGACGCGATGAATCGCTTGTGATCGCTGCTAAGCGGAAGCTCCACTCGGGTGCTGCGGTATAGGGCATAAGCAACTACCATCGCGGCGAGCATGCACAGAGAGTGCAGTAGTTTTGGATGGCTTGCCAGTTCGTGCATCAGCTCGGTTTCAATTCGGGAAGTGGAACATGTCCGTTCCGGTACAAGACGTTGTACGCGCAGAATGGAATGATGTGCCCGGAAGGCAGAACGTGGTGCGTACAGCACTTCATCACGCGGCGCACGTCAAAGTTGTATGCATCGAGAAAGGAAGTGATGGTGATACGCAGAAGTTGTTTGCTGCCGAGTTGCTTTTCGATTGCTTTTGCAAAAAACTCTTCAGCGAGTTTTTCAGGTGACTGATTTAAGACGGTCAAACCGTTGATTGGATTAGGCGATTGCGCTGATTCTTCGCTCGGTGAAGTTGTGCAACCGTTCGGGCCGCAGCAGTTGTTTCTAGCCAGGTAGAGTTGCGCGAGGCGTTTGCCTTCGTCGCGCGTAAAACTCAGTCCGTTTGCGAGCAAGTCGCGATTGGCTTGTGCGTCGATGAATCGGGTCAGTGGTACCAATTTGTTTTCATGACGGTAGCACATCGCCAGAACATGGCAGTTCGGATGAGCGCAAGGTAGAGGAAAGAAGTCGTCTTGGGTGAGGTTCCCATCGGATTGTTCGCAGAGGAGTCGGATTGTATCTGGGGCGGTGATTCGGGACTCGAGTTGTTCGGGGGTGTAGTAGCGTCCGGAGTAGGTGGCGGGTTGCAGAGATAATCCACTAATCCAGGGTCTATCGGCGGCGAGTTTCAGCAGGTTGCCGAGTTGCGATTCGTTGACACCGGCTTGTAAGGTGGCAACAAGGGTAACGTTCAGGTCGGCGGCACCGAGCCGTTCGATGGCTTGGAGTTTCGTATCGAGGAGTGGTTGGCCTCGCAGGGCGACGAAGACTGCATCGTCACAGCCATCCATTTGAAGATAGATTTCTACGCGTTTCTTGTGGGCCGCGATTCGTTCTACGAGTGCTTGGTCTTTTGCAAGCCGGATTCCGTTGGTGTTGATCATCACGTAGTGGATGGGTTGCTCGAGCGCGTAGTCGAGTATTTTTTCGAAGTCGGGGTGCAGGGTGGGTTCACCGCCGGAGAGTTGTAGAACATCGGGTTGGCCTTCGGCTCGTACAAGCGTATCGATAGCCTTTCGAACGTCTTCGAAGGGTTTATGTTTTTGACCGGGTCGGCTATCGGCGTAACACATCGAGCAGGTCAGGTTGCAGTTGTCCGTGATTTCCAGGACAGCGACACAGGTATGTTGTTCGTGGTCGGAGCAGAGACCGCAGTCGAAGGGGCAACCACGTTTGGGTTCGACTTGGGTGTGTTTAGGTAGTCGAGCGGGGAGGGCTGATTCGTAGCGGTCGAACCAGGATCGATCGCTGCAGACGAAGTCTTCGCGTAGGCCGTGCGTTGGGCAGCGTTTTCGGAAGTAGACTCTTGGTCCGCGCGCGATGATTTTCGTTTGAACGAGGCAGAGGCATTCAGGGCAGAGGCTTTGTGTGCTACCTAGAAATGTATAGTTGACGTTGGAGCTATTCATATCTTGGAGTGGCGAGCCGAATGAGGAACGAAGTTGTGAGAAAGGCAAGAACAGCATCGATGACGATAACGACAATTCCTCCTTGTTCACCCAGGCCCGAGGTACCGTCATAAAGGACCAAAAGGCAGATACCGAAGAAGACAAGAATGCCGGCAAAAACAGCAAAGCAGGCGATAGCAAGAGAACTTAGGAAGTAGAGGCCGTCGAATTGGACTCCTCCGGGGAAGCGGCGATTTTCGATTGCACGTTTGATGTTTTTTCGGTGCACAGAGAGTCTTGCAATGGCGAACGGGGTGGCAACAAACCCTAGAACGCCAAGAGGAGCAGTTGGGGCACCCATGGCAAAAGTTTGGGGCCCCAAGGCTAAGAAGAGGAAGCAAGCGAGTAGAAAAACTCCGATCGCTATCCCGTAGCTAGGTTTGATGGGTGGAATTTGTCGGGTGGGATCGAGGGGCTCTTTCGGTGATGGCGATGCGTATTGTGTTTCGGAAATTTCTGGTGGTGCGAACGGATTGACTTCTTCGATGGGAGAGAAGTCAGGTCGAGCTTCAGGATCGTTCTCTGTTGCCATGTGAGGAGTTCCGAAACGCTGACGCGAGCATCCGTGGTGCCGACTTGAAGCTTTGCCGATTTAGGGGATCGACTGGGAGCGACGTTGATATGATTCTAATAGCTGGAGAGCTTGGAGTGGGGTCATGGATGCGAGGTCGAGGGATTTAATTTCGTCGACGATTTCGTTTTCTTGCCATTGAAATAGGGTCATTTGGATTGCTCCGGATTTCTTGGGAGCGGGTGCGATTTTAGGTTGGCCGTAGCGATCGAGTTTATTGGCTTCGAGTTGAGCGAGGATTTCTCGGGCGCGTTCGTTAACGTCTTTGGGGATTCCGGCGAGGCGGGCGACGTGGATACCGTAGCTACGGTCTGCGCCGCCGGGAACGATGCGGTGAAGAAAAACGACTTGGTCTTCCCATTCTTTGACTGAGACGTTGGAGTTTCTGACGCTAGGGAGATTGCGTTGAAGTTCGATCAGTTCGTGGTAGTGGGTTGCGAACAGGGTTCGAGCTTGGTTCTTATCGTGAAGGTGTTCGACGATAGCCCAAGCGAGGCTTAGGCCATCGTAGGTACTGGTTCCACGGCCTATTTCGTCGAGGATGACGAGGGATCGATTGGTTGCGGTGTTGAGGATGCGAGCGGTCTCGACCATTTCGACCATGAAGGTGCTTTGACCTTTCGCAAGTTCATCGCTTGCTCCAACGCGTGCGAAGAGTTTATCGGCTATGCCGATGGTAGCGCGACGAGCGGGGACAAAGCTACCGATTTGGGCGAGGACAACAATGGCGGCGCATTGGCGGATGTAGGTGCTTTTACCGGCCATGTTCGGACCGGTGATCAGTTGGATTCGGCCGTGTTCGGAGCCGAGCATGCAGTCGTTGGGAACAAATTTGCCTTTGGGCATTCGATGATCGAGGACAGGGTGTCGACCTTCGTAGATTTCGAGGATAGGTTCTTCGGTGATTGTTGGGCGGACGTATTGATGTTTCACTGCGAGTTCGGCGAGTGAGGCGAGGCAATCGAGTTGAGAGAGGATCGCGGCGTTGTTCAGCAGTGGTCGGGTGGCTTGATGTACGCAATCTCGAAGTTCGAGAAACAGTTCGTACTCGAGTTGTTTTGAAGATTCGTCAGCGGTGAGAACTTTTTCTTCGTATTCTTTGAGTTCGGGGGTGATGTAGCGTTCACAGTTCTTGAGGGTTTGTTTTCTGATGTACTGAGGCGGGACACGGTCGCGGTGGGTGTTGGTGATTTCGATGTAGTAACCGAAGACGGAAGTGAAGCCGACTTTGAGGCTGGGGATTCCGGTGGATTGCGATTGTTCGGCTTGGTATTGAGCGATCCATTCTTTGCCACCGGTGGCGAGGTTTCTCAGTTCATCGAGTCGAGCGTCGTAGTTGTTGCGAATAAATCCGCCGGCTTTGGCGACGAGGGGGCATTCGTCCATGAGTGCGGCTTCGAGGCGCTGAACGAGAGGGGTGCAGGGGTCGAGTTGATCGCGAAGGGAGTTGATCAGC
Organism: uncultured Pirellula sp.; assembly: GCA_964483385.1. GTDB lineage: Bacteria > Planctomycetota > Planctomycetia > Pirellulales > Pirellulaceae > JBKCUI01. The sequence continues at coordinate 12,512 of CAZACJ010000017.1, forward strand.
GGAACATCGATTGACTCGAAGAGCGATTTGATTTTTGGGATTTGCCGAAGCGATTTGCCGACTTGTTGAAGATCACGGGGAGAGCTGCGACCGGTTGCGACTCGGGCGAGGAGTCGTTCGAGGTCATAGATTTCGCGGAGTGCTTCTCGGATGGCATTGCGTCGGGAGGGTTCTTCGGTCAGAAGTTTTACAGCACCGAGGCGGGCGTTGATTTCAGCGGCGTCGATCAGGGGAGAGGCGAGCCACTGGCTGAGTTTTCTGGCGCCCATCGGGGTAACGGTTTGATCGATCACATCGAGCAGGGAGCCATCGCGCGAGGCGGTTCGAATGGTTTGGGTCAGTTCGAGGGAGCGGCGGGTCGCGGAGTCGATTTCCAAGCAGTGTTGGAGTCGGGCGGGTGTAAGTTGTTGGATATGGTCGAGCGAAGTTTTTTGGGTTTCCAAGAGATAAGCGATGGCAGCACCAGCAGCGGCGAGTGCGAGCTGATCGTCTTGGCTTTCTTCCCAGCCCATGCCCGCCAAATCGAGGACTTGGAAGTGGGCATGGAGCACGCGGCGGGCTTCTTCGAGACCGAATTGCCAGACGGGTCGTCGGGAGAGAACCCATTGGGCAAGTGGATCTGGGCTGAGCATTGAATCGTCTTCGCGGATGAGGATTTCGGCGGGTGCGATTCGAGCGATTTGGTCGTGGAGTTGGGAGGCGGGGTAGGAGGCGGCTTCGAAGCGACCGGTGGAGAGTTCGACCCAAGCGAGACCGATTTGAGGAGCGGCGGAGCCGGGTTTAGGGGAGTAGAGGCAAAGCAGAAGGTTGCTGGTGCTAGGGTCGAGGAGTGCATCGTCGGTGAGTGTTCCAGCGGTAACGATGCGTTGGACTTCGCGTCGCACGAGGCCTTTAGCCGTTGCGGGGTCTTCGACTTGTTCGCAGACGGCGACGCGGAATCCTTGTCGGACGAGTCTAGCGAGGTAGCCTTCGAGTTGGTGGTGAGGGAAGCCGGCCATGGGGATGGGGTTTTCCCCTTTGTCGCGGCTGGTGAGGGTAAGACCTAGGACGCGGGCGGCGGTTTTCGCGTCATCGTGGAAAAGCTCGTAGAAATCCCCCATTCGAAAGAAGAGGATCGCGTCGCCGCTAGTGGCTTTGGCATCCTCGTATTGTTTCATCATAGGCGAGAGGTTCATCCATTTTCCTTTCGAGGGGCGTGATCGAGGCGGTGCAGTTTCCAGAGGGGGAGGTCATCGGGTTGCACGCTGGAGACTGGGAGAGGGATTTGGGTTGATGATTGGATTTGGGTGGGGATGTTTAATTCGAGAGAGTATGTAGGTGGAGTGGAAAAGAGGGAAGCGGGGGCGAGGAAGGTGTTTTGTGGTTGGGGGTCATGTATCCATTGCAATCGTTGCAATTGGAAAGAGATTTTGAAATCCTCGAAGGAAGTCCATTGCAGTGTGCCCTGGGCGACTTGGAGGACAGAGCCACGGTTTCCGGAAATGACACCTTGGTAGGTCAGGTAAATTTGGCGGTGTGGAGTTAGTCGGAGGAATTCCGTGGTGTCGCACCACTCTTCAGGGGGGGTGGTGGTAGCGAAAGCGAGTAAAAATTGGGGGGAGGGGGAAACTGGGGCGGGGCTCGCTTGCATTTTCCTGGTGATTTCTGCTAGGAAGTGGGTCGGAAATTGGATGAACCAGTCCCAGTGATCGGATCGATCGGGGTTTGGGGCATCTGAATGATGAAGGATAGCGAAGGGAGAAAAGCCGAGGGTTTGAGACATTAAGAGGCTCTTTCCGGAGGTGATTGCGGGAACTAAAGGCCCGTCTTGGCATCCAAAACGACGTCACAGACCGTAGGATCGATTTGTCCGTAGGTCTAGGAAGTTTTCCGAGGAATTGAATGTTGGCAATGGGAATTGCCGAGTTGGATTCCGGGAAAATAGCCTCAAGAAGTACCTAAACACTGAGTTAGCTTGGTGGGACGGGTGCTTCAGGGGGGCGGGGCTGATCATAAGATCGGTGTGAGCGAATGCTTTAGGTTCAAGGGTTAAAAGTAGAGCCACTTGGGTCATTGCGTTGCAAGCACGGTCCCCCCAACTATACTCGAACTCAATTGTCCAGCAGGCGCAGCGTCTTATGTTAAGGCGTTATTCCTGCCATTGTGACCCACCAATCCAAAATGGGTAAAAAGGTTTGCCGCAAATGGGAATCGATGAAACCAGGTCCAAGAGCCGTCATCCGTCGAACACAAAGCAAGAGCGTCGTTCAAGTTTTCGGTCGTTGCTCTGTGAGCATCTTGAGCGTCGGGAGGTGATGGACGCGGCTCCTGCGTTTGCACCGGGTACTGATCCGCAGTACATGCAGGACATGATAGCGCAGTTGGGGCGGCTCAATGGTGCGAATGGTGGCGGGTTATTGGGGGGTGATGGGGACGCTGCCAATGGTGGTGGATTTATCAATCTTCAGGGGTCACGTTGGTCGAGTCCGGTGGGTGGATCGAGTCCGAACAATGGGGATCCGGCGACGGTATCATGGAGTATTGTTCCGGACGGGACGCAGGTGACGAACATCCAAGGTGGTTTGGCGCCGTCGAATTTAATTGCCTTTATGGATGGGATTTACGGAGGTGGAACTGGTCCGGTAGCGAATCGGCCTTGGTTTAATCTTTTGAAGCGAACGTATGACGACTGGGGAGCGAAGTCGGGATTGACGTTTATTTACGAACCGAACGACGACGGTGCTGCATATGCTGCGGCATCTCGTGGTGTTTTGGGGGTTCGTGGTGACATTCGTGTCGGCGGTACTGCGGTTGACGGTGACTTTGGTATTTTGGCTTTTAATTTCTATCCGAACGGCGGTGGGACGCAGGGTACGGATGGAGACATGGTGATTGACACTTCGGACCGATGGTATCGCGACAATGCGGATGGACCTGGTGGTGAGAATCGTGGTTTTATGAATGTTGCTTCTCACGAGGCGGGCCATGGTATTGGTTTGGGCCACGTGATTCCATTGGATCAGACGAAGTTGATGGAGCCGATCATTTCGACGGCTTATTTTGGTCCGCAGCACGATGATATTTTGGCGGCTCAGACGCTCTATGGTGATACGTACGAGCAGAATGACGTTAATTCGCAAGCAGCGAATTTGGGTCTATTGGGTAACGGCATCAATCAATACGATTTCTTGTCGATTGACCGCAGTGAAGATACGGATGTGTATTTGTTCACTGTAGGCAGTGCGAAGTTGCGTCAGGTCACGTTGATTCCTGACGGCAAGTTGTACGACGTTGGTCCACAGGGTGGTCAAGCTTCATCGACGAACACGTTGATCAACCGCAACTTATCGTTCCAGATTGAGAAGTTGACGGGTGAAGTGGTCGCGGTGGCGAATGCTGGACCGGCGGGAGTGCCTGAGATATTGCAGAGCCCGAACTTGGCTGCTGGAACTTATTACTTGCGAGTATCGGCGAGTGGTGGTGGCGAGACGCAGATGTACAGTCTGCGTTTTGAGGCGGATGCGAAGACATCTTCGGGACCGATTTTGATTGGCGTTCAGCCGAACAACAGCGAGTTGATTGAGAATGGGTCGATTCGTACGGTATCGCCGAGGGAGCTAACGTTCCGATTTGACGATGCGCAGATTATTGATCCTGCGACGGTCAGTGGGATACGGGTCACGCGTGCTGGCGGTGATGGGTCTTTTGGATTGCCGAGTGTCTCGACCGATTTTGGTACGAACGGCAAGGTTGACGTTCAGTTGACATCGAAGAATGCGACGGATGCGTTGCAGATCAATGTAACGCGAGCAGATTTGGGAATAGGTGGTGCGCCGCAATTGTCGATTGTTGGCAACGTGATCAGTTTGGTTTTGAATTCGCGTTCTGGTGCGACTGTCACTGCGCGGCAGTTGGTGGATTTGATCAATTCTGCAGGCTCTCCGGTTGCGAAGAAGTTGACTGCGAAGATCAACGGTGGATTTGCGGACACTCCGTTAGGTTTAGTGGATCCGGTTGCTTATTCACCTTTGGTGTTGAATCAGAGCAATGACGTGATCATCCAGCCGGGTGCTGTGATCATTGGTGATCGGCCGAACGAGAATGAGGTGACTTTGCGATTCGCCGAGAACTTGCCCGATGATAACTATCGTCTGGAAGTTTTTGGATTTGACGATGCGCAGCGCGGCATTACTGGGCTTCGCAATTCGAATGGTGATTTGTTTCAGCCTCGTGCCAAGAACACGCGCCAAGACACGATTGAGTTCCGTATTGATCTCGGGTCGAAGGTAACTGCGGTTGTGCCTCAACCGGTCGTGCGCAATTCGGCGGGTGTTTTGGAGCAACGTCGCGACACGATTGTGGTTTACTTTGACAACGAAAAGTTGTTTGTAGAGAACGACGCGTTTGGATTGCCGACAGCCGGCAGTGCAGAGAACCCGGACTTCTATCAATTGCTGTACACGGCGAACACGGTTCGCAATACAGATGACATTACTTTCAAGCCTGAGAAGGTGACTTACAACGCCAGTGCGAACACAGCGACTTTGCGTTTCTCATCGGATATCGATTTGTTGCCGGGGCCATTTATCCCTTCGGCAAGTTTCCGATTGCGAGTTGGAACGCGCGAGTTGACGCCGATTCAACCGGTTCGTACAGAAGCTTCGGCGACTGCGATTTCGGATTTGAATACGAACGGTGCGGCGAAGTTGCGGTTCACTGCGAAGTCATTAGGCGAAGCAGGTTCGGGGCTTCAGATTTCGTTCGTTAACTCTCTGGTTGGTGGTGCACCAACGGTTTCGAATGTTGGTGGCGTGATTGTGGTGGACATCGCTTCTGCGACAGCCACTGCGATTGAGGTTGTGGATGCTTTGCAGGTTTCACCTGTTTCCTCTCCGTTGATGACGGTGACATTGGAGCCGGGCAGTGATGCGAACGCGATTGTGGGCAATCGTGTGATCAACTATTCGCCGATCCGTGTTGTTGGGTTGGGTTCGTCCTTTGACGACTCGATGAACCTGGGGACGATTGGATCTGAGAATGTACCTTTGACAAGTTTGTTGTTAACTTCCGAGATTGAGTCGGAAGTGCATCAACTCGATTTGATCGGTGCGAACAATGATCCGGGGACTCGCAATGTTCCTGAGGCATTTGAGAATTACATCAATCCGCAATTCACCGGAGATAACTTCAATGGTATACGAACGATTTACTATAACTTCCGTGATGCGTATGGCACGGTAGGTGGTCAAACGCAATCGAATGCGATAACAGAGAAGCAGAAAGCGCGGATTCGCGAGGCATTCTCGTTGTGGGCGGAGTATGTAGGGGTTCAGTTTGTTGAGACCCCGAGCAGTGGATTGACGATGGCATTAGGTGCGCTTTCCGCGTTGCCGAGTGGTGGTTTGACGGTAGAGAACGCAGCGAGTGGTGGTTGGGGAGTTCGGATCGATCCTAACTACCAGAACAGCTTGGCAGTGTTTTCGGCGGACAACACATGGAATGACAATTACGGCGAGAACTTGACACGAGCAGCGATGGCGAGCATTGGTTTGATGCTGGGGCTTTCGCGTGCTGGGGATGCTGATCCTTCGGAATTGATGAACTTCGATACCGGATTCTTGAATTTCCCAACGAGTGCAGATCGCAATTTTGAGCCAGTGTTCCCTGGTAATTTGGATGTGTTGCGGGCGAATTACCTGCATCGTCCCGAGAGCAGCGACATCGATTTGTATCGCTTTGACATCGACTTTGGGCCTGATGGCAAGTCGCGTCAGGGGTCGTTGGTGGTCGAGTCGTTTGCGGAGCGTTTGGTAAGTAGTTCTCCGTTGGACACACGGCTAGCGTTGTACAAGCAGACGCAGGCGACTGCCGTATCGAACTTGGGTGCCGGTGAAGGAATTGCCGTGAAGTTCACTGCGGTTAATCCTGGCAAGCAAGGGAACAACTTGTTGGTGTTCGTCACGCGAAGCAATCGCGGAGTTGGAGCACAGCCGATCGTCAACACGTTCCCGAATGCGATTTCTATCGACTTGAATGCAACGGTCGGCAGTGAATCGACACTGGATGAGTTTTTGCGAGCGTTGGATAACGATCCGTCGGCTCGAACGTTGGTGAAGGTTGAGTTGTTGCGAGGTGATCGTGCTACGAAGTTAGGGAATCGGGACATTACCTATTCCCCGATCATACTTTCGGGTGGCAATTTGGATTTGATTGCTCAGAACGATGATTACTTTGGCAAGGACTCGCTGATTCGAATGAATTTGGATTCCGGTGTGTATTACATCGGGATTTCTTCGTCAGGCAACGACAAGTATGACGCTTCTGTTCCTGGAACTGGGTTTGGTGGGCGCACGCAGGGCAAGTATGACTTGCGGGTTACGTTCCGTGCGCAGACGGACGGAGTGGATTCGATTCAAGACGTTGACAATGGATCGAATGACTTGGCGGTCAACTTCGACGGTGACGGCGACGGCGTTCCCGGTGGTGTTTACAATTTCTGGTTTGAAACACGTCCTTTAGATCGCGTATTGCGATTCAACTCGGGTGGTAATGCTGCGATTGATTCGCGGATAGTGACGATCACTGGTGCGAATGGAACGGTACGGCGTTTCGAGTTTAGTCTTGATCCGATCGTAGGGATTGGGAACACGGCGGTGATTTACAACTCGCTGAGCACAGCAGCCGATTTGGCGAGTGCTTTAGCGACTGCGATCAACTCGCGATCGGAGCTTGGTGTTATCGCTTCGGTTAACGGCGCTCGGTTGACACTCAAGGGAGAGCGATTGGTACAGTTGTCCAATGGATTGACTGCGATTGATTTGATTGGCAAAACGATTTTTGTTGACAAGTCAGCAGGTCCGAATGCGGATGGCTCTTTGGCGAAGCCTTTCAATAACATTTCTGGTGCAGGGGTACCGAATGCGTTTGCTGCATCGGTGCCTGGCGACATCATTCGAATTGTGGGCAATGGTGGAGCGGATGGACGACTTGAGACCGCGAATGACAACTTCGCTTACGAGATTGGATTTGGCGTTTTAGCCGGATCGGTACTTTCGGATGGTTCGACGATGGACGTTCCGAAGGGAGTTACGGTGATGGTTGACGCGGGCGCGGTGTTCAAGATGCGCCGTTCTCGAATTGGAGTTGGTAGTTCGACGTTAGGTGTGGACCGTTCGGGTGGTGCTTTGCAAGTCTTGGGGACACCGAGCTTGTTGGATCGCAACGGGAATACTGTTCGAGGAGCGGATGGCAAAGTTGCAACGGGCAGTGTGTTCTTTACTTCTTGGCTCGACGAGTCGCTTGGGCTGGACAACTATGCACCGACGACGGTGCCTTCGCCTGGGGATTGGGGTGGATTGGTCTTCAAACGGGACTTGGATAAGGGGGTAGGGCGTTTTGATTTAGAAGACGAGGGGATATTCCGTCAGTATGTCAATCAAGCGGACATACGTTATGGTGGATCGAGTGCGGTGGTGATCGACTCGGTACAGCAGACGGTCAATGCGATTCAGATTGCGGACATGCGTCCGACGGTAACTTTCAATCGCATTACGAATTCGGCTGATTCGGCGATGAGTGCGACGCCGGATAGTTTTGAGGAAACGCTCTTTAGCGATCACAAGTATCAACGCAAGGGATCGTTTACACCTGATTACGATCGTGTTGGTCCGGAGATTCACGACAACGTATTGATCAACAATTCGATCAACGGTTTGTTCGTAAAAGTGTCGACGCCGGCGGGTGGGGAGCTCAAGCAGTTGACGGTTCCCGGTCGGTTTAACGACACGGACATTGTCCACGTGATCACTGAGAACATTTTGGTTCAAGGCAATCCTGGTGGAGGGGTCTTGGACGCGACGGTGGTGGCTTCGAATTTGATTTCGTTAGCACCATCGCTTGGTGGTTCGATGACACCGGGTGATTATCAGTACAAGTTGACGTTTGTCGACAAGAACGGTTATGAAACGCCTCCGTCTGAGGCTACGCAACGCTTGACACTTGTACCTGGACAGACTGCGATTCGTTTGATCGGTTTGCCTGGGGTGAGTGGGGAGTATGTTGGACGAAGGCTGTATCGATCGGACTCGGTCGGAGGTGCATTCCGATTGGTTGCGGAATTGGATGGGACGACGACAAGCTACACGGATCGTGGAGCTATTCTTTCCGATGTTTCTGATGCGCAAGCGACGTTGCTGCGAGATCGACCGGTGGTTAGCGGCGTTGTTGTTTCGACCGTAGCTGGCGGGACTCTGCCCATTGGAACGTTCAATTATCGCATTGTGATGGTTGATGCGATGGGGCGTGAGAGTTTGGTTTCGAACGCGACCCAATCGGGCACGACGTTGCCAGCGGCAGGAACGTTGCCAGCGAGTCGATCGTTGCGATTGGCTTCGTTACCTGGAGTGCAAACGGGATATGTTGGGCGTCGGATTTACCGCAGTGCCTTGAATGGTGTTGCTCCGTACACATTGATAGCCGACATTCGGGATCCTTCGGTCAGCACGTATTTGGATAATGGTACAAGTTCGTTGACGGGTGGGTTGAGTGTCGAGACATCGGGTAATGTGCGTCCACGTTTGGATGCGTCGTTGTCGATTGATCCGGGTGCGATCATCAAGCTTGAGGGTGCCCGCATTGAGCTTGGGCATAGCACTCAGTTGCTTGCTGAGGGGGTCGACGGTAGCCGAGTAGTCTTTACGAGCAAGCAGGATGATCGCTTTGGTATTGGTGGAACGTTTGACACGAATAACAACGGGTTGAATGGATCGCTCGATGCGAGGGAGCGGGATTGGAGCGGTGTGTATGCTTCGCCGGGTTCGTTCGTGAGCTTTGACAATGCTGTTGTGGCTTATGCAGGTGGTATTTCGCGATTGGAAGGAACGTTTAAGGCGTTCAGTCCATTGGAGTTGCAGCAAGCAGATGCGCGGGTTGCAAATACGGTATTTGAGAACAATGGCAATGGGATGGGTGGTCAGGGTCCAATCGATCGATTGGGACGACCAGCTAACGAGAACTATCCGTTTGGGAACAACAACAGCCGTGGTTCGACCGTGTTTGTGCGCGGTTCTCAGCCAATTTTTGTGAACAACGTATTCCAGAACAATACGGGCACCGCGATCACGATTGACGTGAACTCGATGGATGCTGAATTGCGAGGAGACACGGGACGTCAATCGGGTGCAGCGAGTCGGATCAAGACGTTGGATGCGAACCGAGGGCCGTTGTTCCGTGGTAATCGGTTGTTCAATAACAGCATCAATGGTTTGGAGATTCGAGCCGATGCTTCGACAAATGATCGCAATGAAGACAACCTGGCGGTTCGAGATCTTCAACGCAATTCGTTGACGACTGACAGCGTGTGGGATGACACCGACATTGTTCACGTGTTGTTTGATTCGGTGACGGTTGGCAACATGGTCCATGTTGGTGGATTGCGATTGCAGAGTGCAGTCAATGAGTCGTTGGTGGTCAAGATGGAAGGTCAGGGGTCGAACTTTGACCAAGAGCGCGGCACTGGTTTCACTGCGACCGGTAAGTTTGCGGGTATCTCTGATCGGGTTGGTGGAACCATTCAAGTGTTGGGAACACCTGGATTCCCGGTTGTCTTGACGAGTTTGCGGGATGACTCGGTAGGTGCGGGAACACAACCGGACGGTCGACCACAAACCGACACGAACAACGATGGTATTGCGAGCGTACCAAGACCTGCGGACTGGAGAAGTTTGCTGTTTGATTCGTTCAGCAATGATAGGAATGTGATAACGGTCTTGGAGACTGAATCTCCGACTGCGATTGCTCCTGGAATTAATGATTCAGTCCTTACTGCACAGTATTTGGGTGCATTGGCACCGAACACTTCGACGACCGATGAGAATTTGGTCTTGGGCTTTACGTTGCAAGGTGTTTTGAGTGAGCCAGCGGATCAGGATATTTACAGTTTCACGGGGACTGCGGGAACCGAAGTTTGGTTCGACGTTGACAATACCGAGTTGACTTTGGATACGGTCATAGAGATTCTCAATGCGAACGGGGAGCTTTTGGCGAGATCGGATGACAGCACGGCTGAGCAATTGAATCCTGCTTTGATTTACAAGGATCCATCGATCAACCCGGACCATGTGAATTCGATTGTTCAGCGAACGCGCAGCACAGCGCGTCGGAACGCATCTGGATTGCTCAAGGAAGATGGCACGACCAATCCGCTGGATGCAGGATTGCGAATGTTGTTGCCTGGGGTTGCCGGAGCACCGAGCACTTATTTCTTCCGAGTGCGGAGCAAGAGTACAAACATCGACAACTCGGCTGCTGGTATTACTGCTGGCTCATACAGCTTGCAAGTTCGGCTGAGAGATCAGCAAGAGTTTGGTGGATCGACCGTACAGTACGCTGACATTCGTTATGCGACGAATGGAATCCAAGTCAATGGTATGCCCAATAACTCGCCTTTGACCGGTGAAGCGAATTCGGCGATGTACGATGGCTTGACGACCGACGGCATTACCGATCTCGGCCCGTTGCAATTGACGAACAAGGGAGCGATCAGTGTTGCTGGAACTTTGGTCGCGGGTTCGAATCGTTATCGATTTACGGTAGGTGATTTGGCGTCGGAATATGTTCGGACCCCGAGTGGAGCTTCGACTTATCCGGTGGTGATCGACGTTGACTATGCGGACGGTTTGAATCGCAAGCGGTTGAATGTACAAGTCTTGTGGGATGACGACAACGATCCGACGACGCCTGGTATTCCTGTAACACCGACGACACGAACTCGAACTGCGATTGTGGATGATTTGCCTGGTCCATTGTCGGGGTCCGACTTGTCCGATTTGACGCGAGGCTCGGTAGGCACGGGAGACCCGTTTGTAAGCTTCTTGGGTGCAGAGGAATTGCGTCGCGGGACTTACGAAATTGTGGTAACCGACGCTGAGCCATTCTCGACGAAGGCTGGCGTTTACCAGATGGAGATTCGGGTTGGCGACAACGTCTCGAGTTTGCCAAGGAACTATCGTGGATCGTACAGTACGACAGTTGAGTTCTTGCCCGGTTTGACGATTGCAGATCGCAGCACGGTGGATGTGACCGATGGATCGAATCGCGTTACTTTGGAATTTACGCGTACTGGTGCGGTGAACTTCGGAAACATTCCGGTTGTATACTCAGCGACCGATACTCCGGCACGATTGGGAGACAAGTTCCGGGACATCATCAACCAGTTGTATTTGCAGCAGCAGCTTAATGTGCGTGCAGCAGATAGTGCTGGGGTGGTCAATGGGAACGGCAATGGGATCATAGATTTGTTTGGCAACGTAGAAGTGATCGATCGATCGAATATTTTTACGGTTGCTGGAGTATCTGGGATTCAGCGGTTTGATGGTGCGAGCGATCAGAACGTCGCCCGTAACCAAGGGCAGTTGATCATTTCGAACAACGTGATTAGCAAGAGCCGCGACTTTGCTGTATGGTCTACTTCGGCGGATAAGTATTATGCGGATGGCCGTGCTCAGCAGGCTCGAGTTACTGCGGCGGGTCGTACGAACACAGTGTTGCCACCCACCTTGGGTGGAGCTTATGTTCGCAATCTCCCTGTTGCTAACTTAGTCCCATTCGGAGTTGGTTCTGGATCAGTTGCAGAGCGGGCTGGGGTAGCACCTGGGATCGTTGTGATGAACAACATCTTCGATGAAGGTGGTTTGGGTGGATTGCACATTCAAGGTGAGTTGCCAACGTGGCGGTTGACAGTTCGTCCTGGTAGTCAGGATTCAAGTTCTGCGGGTGATTATGGGACGCATGCTGGATCTTTCTTCGACGATGCGATTCCGAACCGATTAGAGGTTGGATTTGGTCGAACCCAAGTTCGGTTTGAGTTTGAAGATATCGCTGGGGCGGCAACGGGTGCAGATCCGTTTGGTAGTGGAATTGTGGGCGGAAATGGCTGGAGCCCAGACTTCATTCCGATTTATTATCGCGAGGACACCGGCAACGTCTATTTGCGACCTTCCCCGAGTTTCCCGGGATATGCTGCTGACGAAATGGTTAAGGCGATTCGAGACTCGTTCTATGGAAGTATTTTGACGACCAATGGTACCACTCAACGAATTTCGACTTGGGTAGAGCCTCAGTCGCCGATAATCATTCGAGATCCTGCCGATCCAACGACATGGACGTATCCAACGGCGACGCTGGTTGTGCGTGGACCGCAGTACATAGTTCAAGCTAACTCGCCTTTACAGATTCAGCGTGTTGGAGATTACACGGCTTCTCCATTTGTGCGAGCTGTGAACAACACGATCATCGGTAATGATGGTACGGCAGCAAACGCTGGTGTTGCGGCGGATCTCGATGGAAATGACACCTTGGCTGGTGCCGCAGAGACTTACCAAGGAGTGGGGATCAATCCACAGCGTTACACGGTGGACGGCAATTTGAGTCCTGATCCGTTGTCCACTGGCTCGTCTGATGTAGATATTTATAAATTTCAATTGGAGATCGGCGAGCGAGTTCGAATCAACGTCAACACGTTAGGTGGATTGGATTCGGCGTTGAAGTTATTCAATGCCAGTGGTGTTGCACAGATTGTTAGTGCTGCGAATGATCCGACGACTTCGGATAACCTAGCAGCACCAGGTGAAACGACAGGGTTGGATCCGTACATCGACTTTACGGCTACGAAGGCGGGGGTTTACTATGCTGCAATTAGTGCATCGGGTAACACAACGTACGATCCGTTGTCGCTAGCGGATCGTCGCCGTGGAGGTACCAGTGGTGATTACACGTTGAGCATCGAGGTTTTACGTCCTGAGCAATTTGTTATTACGGTCGATGAGGTTGCTTCGTACGCCGATGGTGAGACGTTTACGATTCGGCAGGTGGCAGACTTTGTTGGATCGACGAACAATGCGAGGACGTTTGAATTTACTCGAACGGGCAATGTCGCGGGTAGCAACATTCCGGTTTACATCGGTCCTGACTATCGAGTTCCTGATCTTGCTCGCTCGATTGCGGCTGCGATAAATGCTGCAGGGATGGGGAACATTCAGAATTTAAGCAATGGTTCCTTTGGTGTTGCAAATCCGCTTGCACCTGTCTCTGCGATTGCTTTAGGGGGGGTAAATGGATTTAGCCCTGGAACCAACACAGCGGGTGCTGATACTGGAATCAACTCTGGTAACATTCGTGGGGCTCAGCTACAAGCGGGCTTGAATCGCACCCAGGACGCGACGAATGATCGTTCTCCGTTTGACCGGGGATTCGGTCCTGCCGATAACCATATGGGTCTAGGGTTTGGTCATGACCGAACCATGTCTGGACCATTTGGTACGGCTCAGGGTGACGGTACAACAGAAAAATTTGTCGTCATTCGCAACGCATCTTCGATCGTGTCCAGTACCAATCGACGGATCAATGGAGAGCAAGGAACGAACAATCTTAATCAACTGATTCCTGAGTCAGGAATTCTCGTCTCAGGCGGTGCATCTCCGACCTTGATGAACAATACGTTGATCAACGTTAGCAGCCCGATTGTTCAAGAGCGTCCCGCCTTCACCAATACGATAGTCGGAACGGTGGCGGCTGCTCGTCCTTCGGCGGTGGTAGTGGGTGGGAACACCTACCAGTACTTTGACGGTGCGAAGCCTGATTCGAACCTAACATGGGGCGTGATTGAAGCGGTTCCGACAAACGTACCGAACACGAACACGGACTTTAACTTTGTCGCGGGAGTAACCGAGCAACTATTGGTTGGATTCCCCGGTGACAACTTTATCCCGGCTCGTGGTTCGCAGATCATTGACAGTTCGATTGATTCCTTGCCGGAGCGAGAAGGTTTCCGAGCGGTCAAGGGCGCGATCGGGATTGCACCGAGTCCAATCTTGGCACCGGATCGCGATTACTATGGGATTTTGCGAGCTGACGACCCATCGGTAGCACCACCTAGCGGATTGGGTGGAAACGTGTTCAAGGATCGTGGGGCAGTGGATCGAGCGGACTTTATTGGACCGTCAGCGATCTCGCTCGTTCCGATTGATAACGATGCACAGAAGGTGGACATTGACAGCACCGAGTCGGTGATGCAATTGACCAGTGGTATTTATCCAGAGTTCCGCATTCAGCTCAAGGATGGTTTCGAGACCGCGAATTTGGGTGGTGGTACGGGAATCAACGATGATTCGGTGGTTGGTCGATCGGGTGGAAATCGTTTGCCTGGTTCCGTAGTGACGATTACCGAGAATGGTCGATTGTTGGTGGAAGGAATCGACTACGCGTTCTCGTATAACACGACGACCAATGAGATTGTTCTCAAGCCACTGGCTGGGGTTTGGAAGAACGATCGTGTGTATGACATCAATATCAACAACAAGGATCGATTTGTTGTCGACGCGGCAGCTGGATCTCAGATCAACGACGGTGACACGTTCACGATCAAGGATTCGAACGGTGGCAATGTAACCTTCGAGTTCGAAGGAAGCTTCCGATTGCAAATGCCGCAAGGACTGCAATTGAATGTTCCGTTGGCAGGTGGCGGTGCGGGAGGGATTCTCGATGGGGATCGCTTTACGCTGTTCGCTGGTGGTCAAGCGGTACAGTTTGAATTCGACAGCAATGACAATGTGATCAATCCGTTGGCGAGAGTGATTCGATTTACATCGCTTTCGACACGAGATCAAGTCGTAGAAGCGTTGGTTGCTGCAATCAATAGCCCGACGATTCCGGGTGTGATCGCGAGTGTGACAGAAAATGGAGACATTTTCATCGGGGCACCGATTGGATCGACGATCAACACAGAAGCCGCTCCATCAATTGTTCAGCCGAATGCGACTTTGGGTCTATTGGTTCCATCGCTCGGCACACGACCGGGTGGAGTCACAGATGGCCAGACGTTCAGTATTACGGACGGGCGGATTGCTGTTGTGTTCGAGTTCGATGCGGATGGCAACACTCAAGCTGGTAACGTGTCGGTAGACATATCTCAAGCGAACACGGATGCCGACGTAGCGATTGAGTTGCAGAAGGCGATTGCCGGAACGACACTTGCGCTGCAGTCATCGATTGTCAACGGCAACGTGGTTCACTTGACCCTCTCCGATGAGGGACGTGTGGATGTGGTGAGCACGGAACTGAAGGTTGTTGGTGTTGCAAGAACTTTGCAAGACGGGCAATCGATCACGATCACCCGAACGGTTGGTACGACAGTCTTGAGTCGCACGTTTGAATTCACGACGGATGCAACTGTAGCAGCAGGTAACATAGCAGTAGCGATTACGCCTACGAGCACACAAGCGGACATTGGAGAAGCGTTGGCGTTGGCGATTCGCAACTCCGATCTTGGTTTGAGTCCTGAGCATGTTGGCAATGGCAACGTGATCTTGGGTGCAACGACGGATTACACGGTATCTGTTGCGAATGCACCTACGGTTGGTTTGTACGGCAAGCCAGGCGTACAGGGTCGTACGACCTTGGAGATCTTCGGTACATTGCAATTGCAGGTGCCGATTCGAGGTGGGGCTGATTTGACCGACAATACATCGTTTACGATCAGCAACAACAACGTAACGGCTGTGTTTGAATTCGATGGGAACTTCAGCGGTTCGACGATTCCTGGAAGTCGAACGATTCGATTCAGTGCAGTTTCGACGCAAGCGGACGTTGTCAATGCGATCATTGCAGCGATCAATGCTTTCCCTGGATTGGGAGTCACTGCGCGTGACGGAGCGAATGGTCGAGTGGATATCGGATTGTTGCCGAACAATGCAGTGAATGTGTTGGACAGCAATTTGACAACTGCACGCGGTAACGCGCAAGACGGTGATTACTTCTCGATAACCGACGGCGTGAATACAGTAACCTTTGAGTTCGAGAACTTGAGTGTTGCGAACGGCCGTGATCCTAGTCGCACACCGATTCGGTACACGAATCAGGACTCGGTACAACGGGTTTACGAAGCGATGCGAGCGACGATTAAGTCCTCGATCTTGAATTTGGATTCGCAGATTACGGCACAAGGCTTGGTGTTGTTTGACAATGCTAAGTTCTTGACGAATGTCGACAATGCACCGAGTTTGCGACGCACGGGCGTACCGGGTGGAGCGATTCCAGTTCCATTTGTCCAGGACGGATCGTTCACAGAGATCGAAGTACGCGATGCGATTATTCGGGCGATCAATTCGTTAGCGGATCAAGGTGGAACGACATTGCGAGCGAAGGTTCGGGGTGGTTCGACGTTGTTCGTAGAGAATGCGATCAGCATTAGCCCTGAGTTGAGCAGCTTCTTCTTGCGAGGTGTTCAAGACAATGCGGGTAACTTCTTGAAGAGCAACCGCATTGACAACGAGACCAAGTTCACGATTTTGATGCCGGGAGTGGTGTTGGATTTTGGCGATGCACCGGATCCGTTTACTACGACTTTGGGCCGTTACCCAACGCTCAAGGCGAATGACGGGGCGCGTCACGTCGTGAACAACAGCGAATTGCGATTGGGTGCTGGCATTACCCCAGAGATGGATGGTAAGCCGCAGCCATTGGCCGACGGTGACGAGAACGATGATGGAATTTCGTTCCGATTCCAGTCGAAGACCTTTACCGTTTCAGAGGCGCCGTTGTTCAACAAGAATGTTGATACCGAATTGACGGTCACCTTGTCGTCGGCTGGCGTGCTCAATGGTTGGATCGACTTTAACTTTGACGGTGACTGGACAGATCCGGGTGAGCAAGTCTTTACGAATTTGGTGTTCGATAAGAACAATTTGACTCAGACGCTCAAGGTTCGCGTACCGGGGACAGCGCCGAACGTGAATGTTGCTACGACATCGTTTGCACGGTTCCGAGTATCGAGCGAAGGAAACATTTTGCCGACTGGATTGGCGGTCGATGGTGAAGTGGAAGATTACCGGGTCAGCATCATTCCGGGTACACCACCGATTGGCGTTAATGATTCGTACATTATGAATGAGGATCAGTTCGGGGGATTGTCCACGAACGATCCGTTCGATGCGGATGGATTCCCTGGTAACAATGGGGTATTGGCGAACGACATCAATCCTGATCGCAAGCCATTGATTGCACGATTGGTGCGCGAGCCATCGCATCACGCGATCTTTACCTTCCGCGATGACGGAACGTTCGATTACATTCCGCAGCAAGACTTCTACGGTCAGGATTCGTTTGTATACATCGTCAGTGATGGTGTGCTCGACTCGTTGACAACGGCTACGGCTGTGATCAATGTTCGTCCGGTTAACGATCCGCCGATCGCTGGGAACTTGAGCTACATCATCAACGAAGATCAGGTGCTCGACATTCCTGCTTCGGCGATCTTGGCGGTATCGTCACCTGGTCCAGCGAATGAGAGCGATCAGACATTGACCATATTGGCTGTCGATGGATTGTCGTCGAAGGGTGGATCGGTTCGGTTTGTCGGTGGAGTGATTACTTATGTACCTCTGACAGATTTCGTCGGTGATGACTTCTTCACCTATACCATTGTGGACAATGGTGTGACGGGTGATCTTGCGGATCCTTTGACAGCAGTTGGTACGGTGTTCTTGACTGTGTTGGACAAGAACGACCCACCGATAACGACGCCGAAGACTTTGTACACGAATGAGGATGTACCAGTCAGCATTACGATTGCGGACTTGATCGCTGGAGACTTGGTAGGGCCTCCAGATGAGCAAGCCACACAGGTATTGAACTTCACCGGATTGGTCAACCCGACTGAGAAGGGTGGAACGGTTGCGATTGTGGGGGACCGAGTCTTCTATTATCCGCCAGCGAACTTCAATGGAACGGATACGTTCAAGTACTTGGTTACCGATGATGGATTGAGCAACAATCAACCTGATCCGCAGACAGCGGAAGGTACAGTGACGGTGATCGTAGCTCCGGTGAACGATCGACCGTTTGTGGTCAAGCCGTTTGGCACGGTGACAGTTGAAGAAGACTCGCTGGAGCGAGAGTATTTGCTGTCGGATTACTTCGGCGACGTAGACATTGCGACGAACGGTGACGAGTTGACTTACCGAGTGTTGAGCAACAGCAACACAGGATTGGTCGAGCCGACGATTGTTGGTGGCAAGTTGTTTGTTCGTCCGAAGGCGGATCAGAACGGCCAGGCGACGATAGTGATTGAGGCGATGGATCTAGCTGGATTGAAGATCACCAACACGATGGTGTTAGTGGTTACACCGGTGGATGATGATCCTCGATTGGTCAATCCGTTGCCGGATCGGACTGTCTCTGAAGACTCGTTGCCAGTGGTGTTTGATCTGAGCCCTCAGTACTTCTTTGATCCGGATGTGATCAACGGAGACTTCTTAACGTTCACAGCGACGAGCAGCAACACGTCGGTGGCGAGTGTTACGATTCAGGGTAACAAGATTCAATTGACATTGGTGCCGAATGCATCGGGTCAGACATTGATTTCGGTGACAGCGACCGATACGACCAATCGATCGGTTTCGGACTCGTTCTTGTTGACCGTCACACCGGTCAATGACGCACCGATTACGCAACCTGACTCTTATGTTACACCGCAAGGTGTGGCATTGGTGACGACGGATCCGTTGGGTATTTTGACTGTCACGACAGCGGATGATGGAGTGTTGGCGAACGATCGCGATCCTGAAGGGGACGCGATGACAGCGAGTTTGGTATCGTTGCCGACTCGCGGGACGGTGACGATGAATCCTAACGGAACGTTCACGTATATCCCAGGAGCTACGGCACTGTTTGGAACGACGGATACGTTCACTTATCGTGCAACCGACGTTTTTGGGGCTTCGAGTCCACAGACGACGGTAACGATTACGATTGGTCGTCCACCGCAGCCTGTGTATCAGAATCCAAGTCAGCAGTGGGATGTGAACGCGGATGGGTTTATTTCGCCGATCGACGTATTGATTCTGGTGAATTTGCTCAATTCTCGTGGTCCATCGGTACCTGTAGCTGGGTTACCTGGGCCGCCTGATTACGTTGACGTCAATGGCGACAACGTAGTGACACCGTTGGATGTGTTGGCGGTGATCGACAAGATCAATGCTGCCAGTGGATCTGGCGAGGGAGAGGGGTCGGAGGCAACTGGAATTGGGCAATTCACGGTTGGCCCGGGGCTGGTTGATTCAGCTGCCAGTGGTGTTGCGGCTCCTATAGATTTTGGGGTATCGCGAGTTCAGGTTGGTCGTGAGTTGCCTACGTCTGCCACGAGCGTTGGCTCAGTTGGTATGATGAGGGGGATTTCGGGATTAGGTTCGAGCTCGATGGGCCTGATGTCGTTGTCAAATGATATTGTTGGTGATTTGCTGGACTCTGACTTGGATGAGATCGCAGGATTGATATCCGAGGCGGGGGATGTTGGGTTGGACGATGAAGCAGGGGAAGATCCTTTGGATCGAGCCTTGATTGATTTGTTCGGCAATTGATTTAAACCAAATGTGTAAGCGGGGGTTCTCGGATGGGAATCTCCGCTGAAAACTTTTACTCGTCATTCATTTTTAAGTACCGCACGGTTCCAAGGTTCGTTCAACATGGGAATTGACGCATCCAGATCGTTAAATGGCATTCGTTCCAACAAGCGAGAACGGCGCAAGGGGTTTCGCAACATTTTGTGCGAGAATCTTGAACGGCGGGAATTGATGGCGGGAGACATTCTCGACCTCGACTTCCGGTTGTTATCGGTTGCGCCGAATACTGGTGAGATTCTTTCGACGACGCGTGAGAATAATCTCAGCGAGTCGCCGAGAGAGTTGATCTTTCGTTTTGCGGGTGGCGAGGACATACGGCAGAACACTTTGCGCAATGGGATTCGCATTTTGCGATCTGGCGGAGATGGGATTTTCGGCGCGGGTGGAGTGTCGACAGACATTCTTGTGACTCCTGAGTATCTTGATTTCGCCGACACATCGAATCGTCGAGTGGTGGTTGCAAGATTTTCTCAGCCGTTGCCGGACGATTTGTACCGGGTTGAGGTATTTGGAGTTGATTTACCTTCGCAGGGGATCAATGCGGTTCGTACGGTCGACAATGATCCGTTGAAGCCGCGTAAGTCGGGGACGGATCGTGATAGTTACCAATTCAATTTGGAGTTGGGTACCAAGATCACGGCGATTGTTCCGCAGCCGATGCGTCGTGGAGTGGGTGGGGCGTTGAGTCAGAAGCTCGACACGATAGACGTTTACTTCAACGATTCAGAGTTGTACGACAGGAAGGTTTCGACGGGGGATCTTGCGCCTGCTGCGGATCCGCGAGTTGTCGATCCTAAGTATTACAATTTGATTTTCACGAATGACTCAGTCAGTCCATTTGATGACAAGGTTTTCACGCCGACGAAGGTAACTTTTGATCCGGCGACTAAGGCTGCGACTTTGGAGTTTGCCAATTCGATCCATGCGTTAGGCGGCAGTGGAACGTACCGATTGAGGGTTGGTTCTGATACGCCATTGTCTTCCGAGACTAACAATCAGACGGTACCGTTGCAGGTATTGGGAGCGGATCCGCAGGGGTATCTCAGCGGGGCGTTTGGGATCAATGGTGGAGCATCGATCAGCAATAGTTTTTCGACGATATTGCAGCAAGAGATTCGTGTCGTATCGGATCCATTGTTGTTGGATTTCCCAGGCAGCAGTCAGGAGCCTGGTCACCGAGACATACAGGAAGATCGTTCATTGCGGAGTCCTGATATTATTTGGGGGCCTCCGAATTTTGCGCCGGATGCTGATCCGCAGATTCGAACGATTCGTTACAACTTCATGGACAATCAAGCTTATGGTGTGGACACATCTGGGCGAAGATTATTTACTGCGATTACTTCGGAGCAGAAGCAACGCGTTCGGGAAGTTTTTGAGTTTTACTCTCGGCACATGGGTGTCGATTTTGTGGAGTACACAGGACCGACAGCGCCTGGGATTTTCAATATTGTTGTTGGCGACATGATACCGATCGGTTCGACGATCAGTGGTCCTGGGGACATGTTGGGGGTCGCGGGTGCAGCGCCGAATCCGGACAATCCGCTTGAATCTTGGGACATGGTGATTCTCGACGGCAGTGAGCCTTGGGATAACGCATTTGGATTTGGGGTATCGCAGAAGCCATTAGGTGGCGAGGTGGTGCCAGCGACTCCAATTGCGGGCCAAGATCCGCAGAATGGGCCTTTTAGTTTCTTCACCACAGCGATGCATGAGATAGGTCATTTGCTGGGGTTTGATCATACGTATGATTTGCCGGCAGGCACGATCATGGGTAGCGACAGCAATGGTGGTACGACGAATGCTCAGGGTGGCATTGTTGGAACACGGTTGAATTCGAGTGCAAATCCATTAGAGCAAATTTTCCCTGGAACGATTGATCAGTTGCATGGACAGCATTTATTGCGTCCGGACAACCGAGACGTGGACTTGTATCGTTTCAATTTAGCGACATCGGGGCAGGTTCGGTTAGAGACTATTGCTGAGAGATTGAACAACTCCAGCAATCTCGACACGTACATTACGTTGTTGAGGCGAGATGCGGTAACGGGTGCGTTGACGATTGTTGCCGCGAACAACAACTATTTCAGTCAAGATTCCTTGATCGATGTTTCACTGACAGCAGGTGAGTACTTTGTGTCGGTGACCGGTAAGGGTAATGAGGATAGTGATCCTCAAGTGAGGGATACAGGAAGTGGAGCAACGAGTCAGGGACGATATCAGTTGCGGTTTGATTTCAAGAGCACCGCATCGAGTTCGATCGCAGAGCAGAGTTTTACTTCGTCGGCGGTTGGTACTGCATTGGATGGGGATGGAGATGGGATCGCAGGAGGGGACTTCAATTTCTGGTTCCGCGCGGTAGGCGGATATGGAACGACGTCTACGTCACCTCGCACGTTGGTTGTCGATAAGGCTTATACGGGTCTGACGACGTTGGGTACGTTAGCGAATCCGTTCAAGACGATTTCGGCGGCGGTAGCGGCAGCTCAGCCGGGAGACATTATTCGTTTAGCGGGTTTGGATGAACTGAATCCATTACCTGATCTTCGCACCGTAGCTGCTTATGAAGTGGGTAAGGGGGCTTTTGGTTCAACCTTATCGGATGGAGATCGGTTGGAGGTACCGAAGGGTGTCACGTTGATGATCGATGCCGGGGCGATCATGAAGCTTGGTGGCACGCGGGTAATGGTTGGTAGTGACGGTGTGATTGATCGATCGGGGGCGGCTATCCAAGTATTGGGGACTCCGACGTTGCCGGTTTACTTTACATCGTACACGGACGAGAGTCTGGGTATTGATACGAATCCGTTGACGACGGTAGCCAAGCCTGGTGATTGGGGTGGGATTGAGATTCGCAATGATGCGGATCGAGCGCAGGGTCGTTTTGACCGTGAGCGTGAAGGGATATTCTTGAACACGATCTCGAATGCGTTGATGACTTTTGGTGGTGGCTTGGTAGGTTCTGGTGCGCAGGCCAAGGTGACGAGTCCCATTGAGTTGAGTGAAGCGCGGCCATTGATTCTTGGGAATCGCATTACACGGAGTGCGGATTCTGCGATGAGTGCGGATCCGAACAGTTTTGAGGAAACACTCTTTACAGAACCTCGGTATCAGAACGGTGGTGCGTTTGTTCCCGATTATCGCCGCGTTGGTCCGGTGATTTACAACAACGACATACGCGGCAACACGATCAACGGGTTGTTTGTGCGTGTAGAGACTTTGGCTGGTCAGCCACTGAAGTCATTAACGACACATGCTCGTATTGATGAGTCGGAAGTAACTTTGGTTTTTGGTGAGAACTTATTGATTGCGGGCACGCCGGGTGGAGCTCTCAATGAGATTGTTGGACCGAATACATCGTTGATGCAATTGACGCCGGTGGCACCGACTTCCGGAAGTGGCTTTACGGCCGCGAGTGCGATTGATTACATCATTACGTATGTAGATCGATTTGGCCAAGAGAGTTTACCGAGCACTTCGAGTGCGGTATTGGTGGCGGCTAATCAATCTGTTCGGTTGACGAACATTCCAGTTGCGACGATTGACTACGTTTCGCGAAAGGTGTACCGTCGCGTCAATGCTGCTGGGAGTTACCAGTTGGCGGCGGTATTGAATCGCGATGATACAACGTTTGTGGACAACAACGTAACTTTGAACGGTGCGATACAAACGCTGGGGCTAGCGGAGTTGAATCGTTCCCGTCAGGATGCTTCGCTGGTGGTAGATCCTGGCGTAGTTTTGAAGCTTTTGGGTACTCGCTTGGAGGTGGGCGTTGGAGCTACGTTCATTGCTGAGGGTACTGAGGCGAAGCCGGTAATTTTTACGTCACGGTTAGATGACCGTTACGGGGCTGGAGGGACGTTTGATACCAACAATGATGGTTCAGGCTCTACGGGAGCGGCTGGCAATTGGTCAGGTATTCTTGCGCGTCACATGAGCGAGCTGAGCATTGATAATGCTCGGATTACATTTGCGGGTGGGGAATCACGGATTCCGGGTGGTTTTGCTTCTTTCAATGCTATTGAAGTGCATCAAGCCAATGCGCGGATTGCGAATAGCGTGATTGAGGTGAATGCTTCTGGACGGACGAATACGAGCGGAACGAATCGTGATGCGAGGGGCAATAACGATGGCGCGGCGATCTTTGTTTTGTCCAGTCAGCCGGTGATTATCAATAACGTGATTCGTGACAACAACGGAGCGAACACAGCGGCTATCAGTGTAGACACGACGAGTTTGAGTGCGAAGCCTGTGCGAGATTTGGGACGGGCGACTGGTTTCAACGCGCGTGAAACCAGCTTGGGACTTGGGAACTACGGACCGTTAGTTTTCAACAATCGGTTGGGGAATAATGGCCTTAATGGTATGCGGGTACGTGGTGGTACCTTGTTATCTGAATCGGTCTGGGATGATACGGATATCGTTCACATTTTGCAGAGCGAAGTGATTGTTCCTGACTTCCATACTTTTGGTGGATTGCGATTAGCGAGCAAGGTTGATTCGAGTTTGGTAATTAAGGCGAGCAACAGCGCCGGGATTACAGCAGCGGGGCGACCGTTGGATATACAGGATCGCATTGGGGGGACAGTACAGATTTTAGGTTCACCTGGATTCCCCGTGGTGATTACGTCTTTGGCGGACGATTCGATTGGAGCAGGTTTCGATGACGAAGGGGCTTCGTTGACGGACACTAACAACGATGGTGGTGCTACGACGGCACGTCCTGGCGATTGGCGTAGCATTCGGTTTACACCGTTCAGCAATGATCGCAATGTGGACATGACCTATGAGTTAGAGTCTGATCGGATTGCATCGAGTGGAGACAACGATGTACCGTCGCAAGCGCAAGACATTGGTAAGTTAGCGGGAAATCTGAAGCTCGGCGATGAGAACTTGCGTCTCGGCGTTAGTTTGACGGGATCGATTGCATCACCTCGAGACATGGACGTTTACCGATTCTCTGGAGTTGCGGGATCGACGTTATGGATTGATATTGATCAGACTTCTGGGTCTTTGGACTCCGTAGTTGAATTGATCGATGAGAGTGGTCGTATTATGGCTCTGAGCGACGATTCGTTGACGGAGTCGTTGAATGATGTGGAGTTAGGCAACCCGAATTATCCGAGTGCAATTCGTGCTTATCCGATGGATCAGTTGGCAACGGAGGTTCAGAACTCCCTTGCGGCTGGGTCGAATGTGGACTTCCAAGGGACGAATCCACGTGATGCTGGTATGCGAGTGATTCTTCCGGGCGTATCTGGCACGACGAATTCGTACTATGTGCGTGTTCGCAGTAGCAATAAGCAACCGAACGTGGTGACAGACCCATTCGACACTACGGGTGGGATTACGGTTGGTGCATACAAGATGCATTTGAGATTGCAAGAGAAGCAAGAGATCGCGGGATCGACGGTACGGTTTGCAGATTTGCGGTTTGCGACGAGTGGTATAGAAGTTTATGGCAATCCGATACATTCACCCTTAGTCGGTGAGTTCGCGGAATTATCGACGGACACGAGCAGCGAATTTTCGAGTGCTTTGGACGTCGGCAACGTGATGGTCAACGATCGTGCTGGGGTGTCGATTGCTGGATCGTTGGCAAATGCAAACGACATTGATTGGTTCAATTTTGAGGTAGGTCGGGACGAGGATTCTATCCAGCAATTGCCTGGCAATACACCGAACGCTCCGCTGCGAGTCGATGCGCACGGGTCATTGATTTTCGACATCGATTATGCGGACGGTTTAGGTCGTCCAAATACGCAGTTGTGGATCTTCCGTCGCGAAGCTGGCGGGAACTTGACATTGGTGTTGACGGCAGATGATTCGAGCATTCAAGACGATCAGCCGAGGGTGTTGGAGGGAACGGATCAGAACGATTTGACTCGTGGGTCGTTGGGGACGCGCGATGCGTATATTGGGCCGATTGAGTTGCCACCGGGTCAATACTCGGTTGCGGTTACGAATAAGAGTCGAACGTATTTTGGTTTGCGTCAGTTCACGCAAGCTGACGTAACGACGATTCCTGGGGCTCAGAATCTTCGTCTGGAGCCGCTTGATTCTGTTGCACGTATTGGAGAGGATCGTTTTGAGCAGCAGCCACCATTGACGACTGCTTCTGGGGCACCGACGGTGTTTGTGGGAGGTCAGGTACCGTTTAATTTGGCTGACGTGACGTTGTTTACATCTCGAACGACAAGTATGTCGTTTGTCAATCCGATGACCGGTGCGATCGAAGCGAACATGAGTCGTGATGGTGTGCAGGTAGTGACTTACCCGAACAATTTCACCACACGAGACATCGCAGTATCTCCGGCGGGCTCAGCGATGGGCTTCAGTATTGCGAACGGAGCGATTACAGATTCGAATTCCGGACAGTTCTTTGGTATTGATATTGGCGATACTGGTTTGGCGACACCGGGAGTTAATTCCTCTGGCATTCTGACTTGGAATGGATTCGTCGATGCGAACGGTAATTTGGACGTTCGGCCGTCTGCTGACTTTGGTGCTGGAACGGGTGACGGGATGGTCTTCACGGCGCTAAGTTACACGAGTCTTTTTACGGATTCACGTGCGAACTTTTTTGGAGTTGCAACAAGGCGTGGAGATGGTGGATTCAATGAGTTTCCGAACATCGCATCTGGAATAACTAGAAACATTCTTTACGCGTTGAATCCGGACACTGGTGTTGCGGTTAGCTTCCCGCCAGGTACGGGTAATCGAACGGAAGGATTTTACGAGAATAACCCTGGGGCATTAGGACAGACTGCAGGAACGAATATTGTTGAAGCTGGATCGTTCCCGACTGCGGTCGGTACGGTTACTGGATTAACGACCGTTGGCACTGGGGTCTTTGGAGTAACGAATCAGGGTGAGTTGGTTACACCCCGGATCACAGGTTTTTCGGCACCATCGCGACGTGAGTTACGTGATCCAACGACCAACCAATTGATTAATTTCACTGGTTTGACGCGGGGGCCGGCGAACGTTGAGGAGGGGCGATATGCAGATTTGTTGTTTGGTGTATCGACGACGGGTGTGCTGTATGCCTTCAACGCTGCGGGTGAGTTTCAACCGATTTTCCCGATGGGGGCTAGTTCGTTGAATTTGGGTGTGACGGCACCGACTGGAATTGACTTCAGTGCGTTGGATGCGAACTTGTGGCACGTATCGAATACGGATCCGGATTCTTCGCAGGGTACTGGTCACGGTCGATCAACAACGTTTAATCGCTCTGGCGATTCGCAAAGCTCAGGCAACAATGCGATGCGATTTGCGATTCCGAATAACTTCCCGAACCAGAGCATCTTTGGGACCGATACGTTTAGCAACTTGCGAAACACCTATGCGATGCCAGGTGGATCGTGGGGTGCTTTTGAGAGTACGTTATTGGATTTGAGCGCATATTCGGCGAGTGATCAGCCGGTGATGTATTTCAATTACAACTTGCGCACTGAGAACGCGACCGATAACGGCGACGGTAATATTTTTGGAAATGGCGACGAGAGAGCTTTTCTGGATTCGTTCCGTGTATACGGAGCGGGCGAAGATGGCCAGTGGGTCTTGTTGACGACGAACAACTCGGCTGGATTTGTTGACAATTCGTATGCGGATGGGCAGTTGTTCCCACCGTTCTCGGAGTACGACGTTCCTCGCAACGGCAACCAAGATGCGTTTGGAAAGAGTTATTTGACATCTTCTGCTTTCGACAACCAGGGATGGCGACAGGCTCGTGTGGAGCTTGGGTCTTTGGCTGGCAAGCGAGATGTGAAGATTCGATTCGAGTTTAATTCTGGCGGAGATTTCCGCACGAACGATCCATTGCGCGGTGGTATTGAACTGTCGGCAATTCTGGGTGAGCGGATAGTGGATGGCAATACGTTTACCGTATCGACTGCGACGACGACTGCAACTTTTGAGTTTGATTTGGGACTAGTGCTAAATGTTCCGAGTGGACGCAGTTTGAAGGTTGGCGATCAGTTGAAGATCGGTACTGACATCTACACATTCTCGGCCGGTCCTGGGGCGAATTTGATACCGTTTGCTGCGACCGATTCTCCAGAGGTGGTCGCGACGTCGATCAATAATGTTTTGACGGCGGCTGGTTACACGGTGATCACGAGTACAGCGGCGGCGAACGTTTTGAATATTACCGAGCTCAACAATGTCAGGTTAGCAGATTCTGTACTAGCGACCGACTACGACATCTTGGGTGCGGATCGTGCGATCATCACGGGCAAGCCTGGCGTGACGGCGGGTAATGTTCCGGTGTTTGTCGATAATTCGATGCCGGCATTTGATGATACGGCACCGGTACCCGAGCCGAACGTCCGAGATGCGATTCGTGTAGCTTTGGCAGGTGCATTGAACGTGGCTGGCCAAGAGGACAACATCGACGTTTGGCGTTATCACTTGGACACGATCAAGTTGTTTGGTACGGGTGTGAGCGTAGACGATCAAGGCGTTTTGCGACTGAGTGGTAATCGAGTTGGTGACTTGTTTGGACCTCGAGACACTAGTTTCCGGTTTACGCAGGCTGCCCGTCGCGGTCAGAACAATGGTTCTACGGCGACACCGATGGCGATAACGATTGATGACATTGTGATCAGTTTTGCCGAGCGGGGTGAAATGGTCTCGAATGGGCAGAGTTTGCCACCGACGTTTGTCCCGACGTTCCAGTACGAATTGATTGGTGGGCCGAACGGCGCAGGTGCACCTCAGTTGGAGACGGGTGCTTATCAATTGGAGATACGTACAGCACCGGACTATGGCAAGACGGAGGGGCAGAATTTAGCGATAGAGCCGGTGCCGTTTGTTGGCCCGAAGGGTCGAACCTTTGACACGAACGACCGTCTGGTTCGAGGTATGGCGGTTGATACGGCTGGATTATCGGGACGAATTGGAGACGGTTATCACTTTACCCTGAGCAATGGGGTTGAAGTGCTTACCTTCGAATTCAATGTGTTCACATCGGCGAATGCGAACGATCCGGCTTATCGTCCGTTGATTCCTGGCCGTGTTCGGATTCCGTTGTCCCCGAGCGCGACGGATGCAGAGATTGCATTAGCGATTCGCAACGCTGTGAATGACAATGCGGTTCGAGCGATTTTAGGAGTGACTGCTGAGATCAGTGGTGAGATGTATGGTACTGCTTTGTACGACGTAGCGCGTTGGACAAAGATACAGTTCAATGGCAATGTGGCTTCGGATTTGTTCGGCAACTCTGACTTCACACTGCTCAACAGCAATGGAGTAGCAACGGCATCTGCGTTGAGTGTAATCAAGTACGGGCAGCACACGCAGTGGGGCGAGGATCTTGGTGATGCGAACATATATCGCGACCAAGGTCAATTGATCATCTCTGGGGCGACCATACTTCGGTCGTTGCAGTATGGGATCAATTTGATTCCAGCCCCTCGTGATTTGAGCGATCGATTTATCAACATGGATGTGGTTTCGACGCAGCCTTTCGCGACGCGTCCGAAGCCAATTTCGACGGAGGCGATTGATCGACCTTATCCGGGGTCTGTGCGTAATTTGATTACGCTTAACAATAGTCGTTTGGCACCTGGGCCGGTGATTATTAACAACATTTTGGCGGGCAACGGAACGGGTGGGATTCGTGTCGGTGGAGACACGGGTGGAGGTGGTCAGCCTGATGCCCCTGTGACGGTTGCTCGTATCATTAACAATACGATTTACGGATCGAATAATGGAGCTAGTCAGACGGGGATTACGGTTGAGTCGAACACATCTCCGACGATTCTCAGCAACATTTTCTCGAGTCTTCAGAGCGGAATCAATGTTGCGAACGATCCTGCTTTGTTGAGTTCGATTGTTTTGGGTGCGAACTTGTACCAAGGCAATGCGAACCCGGTAGTACCGGCAGCATTGAACAATTCACAATCGTTCCCGATATTCTTGGGGGCGGGTGAACCATTGTTCATGGATGCGACTAGGGATCGGTTCTACTTGCAAGCACTTTCGCGAGCGATTGATTCTTCGATTGCATCGTTGGAAGACAGGAACTTGTTAGACCAAGTTCGTTCTGCGGTTGGATTGCCGACGAGTCCGATAATTGCGCCCGAGTTTGATGCTTACGGGTTGTTGCGAAGCGACGATCCGTCGGTTAGCACACCTGGTGGTTTAGGATCGAACGTGTTTGCGGACCGCGGTGCCTTGGATCGCGTTGACTTAGATGGTCCACTTGCTGTGTTACAGCGGCCATTGGATAACGATTCGGCGGGTATAGATCTAGATGGTTCCAATACCTATGTGCAGTTGCGTGATGGGAATCTCGATTACTTTGAGATTTTGATTGACGAGCGAGCTGGAACGGGGCCTGATCCGTTGACGATTACCCCGGATAATGTTGTGTTGACTGAGAATGGTCGAATGCTCAGTCCGGGAGTAGATTATGTCTTTGGTTACAGCTTCAACAGTCGAACGATTCGCTTGACCCCGTTGGCAGGATTTTGGCGGCGGGACAGTGTTTATGAGTTGACCTTGATCAACAAGCCGACTGTTCGAGTGATTGCACCGAATGATGCGGTGAATCGTATTGATGGAGATCGCTTCACGGTCACTTTGGCAGGAGGTGGAACGCGTTCGTTGGAGTTGGACAGCGGGTTTATGTTGACGGTACCTGCGGCTGGCGTTTCGGATGGTGACAAGTTTACGTACACTCCAGAGGGTGGCGAGACGATCACTTTCGAATTTAACTTGGCTGGGAATGCGGTAACAACGTTTGGAACCAAGGTAATCACATACTTGGCGAGCGATACAGCTGATCAGATCGCAGCGAAGATTGCGGCGGTAGTAAATCCGTTGATTCGTCAGGATGGCTGGCCGGTGCAAGCGATTTCTGGTGGTCGCGTCGTGGTTGGTGGCAATGTTGGTGATGCGTTGAGTGTTGCAGGATCGTCGCTCGTGCTAACCGGCAGTCCGGGAGTACGTGCAGGAGCGATTCCTGTGAAGTACTTGCCAGTACCAGGATTTGACGCGATTGCGATGTCGGTTGCGATCACTAAGGCGTTGAATCAAGTTGGGTCTGGAGTGAAGGCTTACTCGTTGGCGAATGGGTTGGTGTTTGCGGAAGGTGTCACGAGCATTTCGGGGATGGCGGCATCATTGTCGATACCAGCGATCCAGGATTTGGCTGGGAACAACTTGCAGGCGAACCGAGCGAATTCGCTGACGCAGTTTACGATTTTGATGCCTGAAGTGGCGGTAGATTACGGCGATGCGGTTGAGCGAAGTGGAACGGGCTCCAACAGTTCTACGCGGTTGGCGAACAATGGTGTCCGCCACGGATTGTACCCAGAGGATGCAACGCAGTTGTATTTGGGGGCTTATGCGGACGGTGATACAGACGGAGTTCCATCTGCAGCGGCGGACTCGGATGATTTTGATGGTTCCGTGTCGTTTGGAACGCTCAGTGGTTTCTTGCAAGTATCGCCGAAGGGGCCGTCCCGTCTGATTGCTTCAGCTTTTGATGCATCGATGATTGGTCAATCGTTGACGATTTCGGATACGGTTAGCAAGTCCGTTACGTATGAGTTTACGTTAGGAGGAGCTGTCACGATTCCGGGAGCTCGGGCTGTTGACTTGACGGGAGCGGTCAGTGGAGCGGACGTAGCGGGGCGACTTCAAGCGGTCGTGCTAGCCAGCATTCTGGATGGTAGCATCACTGGAATTCACTCCTTAGCAACGGGAGCGGTTTTATCACTCGGTGGCACCAGTGGTCATTTGTTCGATTTGAGCAATGCATCTACAGCGTTAACACGATCCTTGACAGGAGCGACGGAGTTCACGGTAGCATCGGTTCTCACGGGCTTGGCAGCAGGGAACACGATGAGCATTACCGATGGCTTTGGTAATACGATTGGATTGCAGGTGATAGACACCAACCCAGCGGCACCGCCAACGGCGTTGATGGTTGGGAACGTTGCGGTTCTCGTCGACTTGTCAACGGTGACATCGACCACGTTTGCCAATGCGATTGCGGCAGCAATCAACACGGCGATCAGTGATTCGAAGTTGAAGCTGCCAAGTGTTTCTGTTGTCAATAACTCGATCAGGGTATCTGGCGACGATGAAGATGGTGTGTCGTTCAACAGTTGGTTCAACGCTAGGGCGTTGGCAACTCCTGTTGTTATAACGGCTTCTACGAGTGGATTTGTCGACTCGTGGATTGACTGGAACCAAGACAATGATTTTGAGGATGCGGGAGAGCGTATTCTTACATCTCAACCGGTGATTGCGGGGGCTAATACGTTCTACGTGAGCACACCTGCTAGTGCAGCGATCGGATTTACTACAGCGCGGTTCCGGTTGAGCAGTACTGGTGGAATGTTTACTTACGGATTGGGGATTGGCGGTGAAGTTGAGGATCATTTGATCGAGGTCTTGGCGGGATCGCCGCCGGTTGCATCGAGCGACAACTTTGTTGTTGCGGAAGACAATGTGTTGGTGATTCCGGCACCGGGAGTGTTGTCTAACGACACTGATGCTGATGGTCAACCGATTCGCGTGTTCGATTCGGACTTATCGCAACCTGGTATACAACCGGTGCGTGGTCCTGAGCATGGATACTTGACCATTTCTGAGGACGGATCGTTTGTGTACACGCCGAAGCAAGACTTCTTTGGTACGGACACGTTCATTTATTACGCGACTGATCCGCGGATGACGAGCAATTTGGCGGCGACGGTGACGATCACAGTTACGCCGGTGAATGACGCGCCCGTGGCGGTTGATGATTTGGTGACGATCAATGAGGACGAAACGATAACTTGGGATGGTGGGTTGTTTACAGCGAACGATCGCACGCAGCCTGATCGTCCTGAGGGAACGGATGGTGATGTTTATGACACCAACGAATCGGGTCAGGTATTGACGATTGTGGAAGCTGAGTTGGTGATTGATCGGGGGTTGGGTGAGACTTTGACTTTGGTCAATAACCAGATCACCTACACGCCGCCGACCGATTACAACAGTTTGATAGACGGGCCGGTTTTGGTTCGTATTTTGATCGAGGATTCTGGTGTTGCTGGCGGGGATGATTTGCCGAAGCGACCTGGGCAGGACGATGTTCCTCCGGCGTTGATTTACAGTACGTTGACGATCACGATTCGGGACGTAAATGATCCACCGTTGTTTAATATTCCTCGTCCTACGCAAACGCCGTTGGAAGATGCAAGTGTCAGTGCACCTGGATTCTTGAACTTGATATTCCCGGGTAAGAGCACGACGGATGACGAGTTGGGCAATGTTGCGGGGATACCAGCGCAGAGCGTATCGTTTGAAGTACGGGCGTTGGATCCGACGCGGTTTACGGCAGCGGGACAACCGGCGATTGCTCCAGATGGAACGTTGACCTACACGTTGAATACGGACGTGAATGCATTGAATTCTCTACCGATTTTGGTGGAAGTGATAGCCGTGGATAGTGGTGACGCGGCGGGTACTCGTCCTGGTCGACCTGACAACAATAGATCGGAGCCGAAGACATTTACGATATTGCCGGTTGAAGTCAACGATGCGCCGTTGTTTACGATACCCAATCCGTTGATCAACATTCTTGAGGATTTGGAAATTACACCGGTTGATGGGTTTGTAACAGAGATTGTGGCTGGTCCGCCGACAGCGACTGACGAGTTGGGGTTAAATCCGCCGACGGTTGGTCAGACGGTTAGCTTTGAGGTCACGGCGTTGGATCCGACCCGGTTTAATGGCTTAGCGGGTCAGCCGCGCATTAGTCCGACAGGGCAGTTAACGTACGACTTGGCTCCGGACGTGAACTTGTTGAATTCCGGTCCGATCGTTGTGCGGGTGGTGGCGGTGGACAATGGTCCAGAGGCGGGAAGTCGACCGGGAATACCGGATGTGAATCGATCGACGGAACAGTTCTTTACGATATCGGTTCAGGACGTGAACGATGCGCCGAGTTTTGTGATTCCGAATCCTTTGATTTCGGTGTTAGAAGATGTTGGTAATTCGCCGGTTCCTGGATTCTTGACCGACATTGTTGCGGGCCCTGCGACGGCGGTTGACGAGTTGGGACCGACTGGTCAGACCGTATCGTTTAATGTTCGAGCGTTAGATCCGAGCCGATTCAGCGTGCAACCGCAGATAGCGGGGGATGGTACGTTAACTTATACGTTGGCATCGGATGTCAACGCTTTGAATTCAGGGCCGATTTTGGTGGAAGTGATTGCGGTGGACAATGGACCTGCGACGGGAAGTCGTCCGGGTATACCAGACGTTCATACATCTGCACCACAAACGTTTACGCTTGGCGTACAAGACGTCAACGATGCGCCGGAGTTTACTGTACCGAATTCGACGATCACGATAGACGAAGATTTGGAGAATTCTCCGCTTGCAGGATTCCTAACAGGGATTCGTCCTGGTCCGTTGAGTGCTGAGGATGAATTGGCAAGTCAGACGGTAACGTTTACGGTCACAGCGGTGGATCCGACTCGGTTCAATGGCTTGGCGGGTCAGCCAAGTATTAGCAGCACAGGTGTGTTGACATATGACTTGGCACCAGATGTGAACATTGTGAATTCGGGACCGATTTTGATCCGAATCCGAGCTGTGGATGATGGACCTGCACCGGGATCGCGTCCTGGAGTTCCGGATGTGAATTCGTCGGCAGAGATTACTGTGACTTTGGCGGTCAATGCGGTCAATGATGCACCGTTGTTCACCATACCGAATCCGATCATCAGTATCGATGAGGACCTAGAGAATTCGCCGATTGTGAATTTCGCGACCAACATTGCAGCGGGTCCTGCGACAGCGATTGACGAGTTGGGGCTTGTTCCTGGAGTTCCTGCACAGACTTTGACGTTCGATGTCGTTGCGATCGACCCGAGCAAGTTCAATGGGGTGGGTGGTCAGCCGCGAATTTCGCCGACTGGTGTTTTGACTTATGACTTAGCACCGGACGTGAACATCTTGAATTCTGGACCGATTTTGGTTCGAGTGAGCTTGGTGGATAACGGTTCGAATGTTTCACCGAATGTGAATCGTTCAACGACACAGACCTTTACGTTCAATGTACGTGAGATCAATGATCCACCGATCTTTGATATGAGTTTCACGACGTTTAACCTGCGTGAGGACGATGGTTTCTTGACTTTGCCGGCGTTCATCACGAACTTGGGACCTGGTCCGTTGACAGCGACGGATGAATCGAATCAGACCACGACAATTGTTGCGGTAGCCGTAGATCCGACAGCGTTTTCGGTACAACCATTGGTTACTGGAACGGGAGATTTGACGTTCCAATTGGCACCGGACGTGAACAGTTTGTTCAAGGATACACGGATTCGGTTGATTGCGACGGACAATGGTGTCCCAGTTGAGTCGACCGAGAAGATTCTTACGCTCAATGTTGCGGACATCAACGATGAGCCGCAGTATACGATTCCGAATCCGTTGGTAAGTGTGTTTGAGGACAACGAGTCCGTTACCGGTTTGACGCCAACGCGGGTCAATGGGTTTGCGACGAACGTTCGACCTGGTCCTGCGACAGCTTTGGATGAACTGACTCAGAAGTTGCAGTTCAACGTGACGTTTAATTCGAATACTGGATTGTTCAGCACACAGCCGAGCATCGACGCGAATGGCAACTTGAGTTTTGTTACGGCAGCGAATCAGAATGGGACGGCGATCATCATTGTCAACTTGGTTGATGATGGGCGTCCTGGTCCGTTCCCGAATGACAACATTGGACCGAATTCCACGATAACCGTGGTGGTACGTCCTGTGAACGATGCACCTGAGTTTACGATTCCAGCGGTAACGACTTCGGATGAAGATCAAGGGGTTGTATCGGTGTCAGGGTTTGCGACTGGAGTACGACCTGGACCGGTGTCTGCGGCAGACGAGTCGAATCAGGAGTTGACCTTCGATGTGGTGGCTTTGGATCCGACAGCGTTTTTGGTACAACCGACGATTGCGGTGGATGGGACTTTGGTTTACCAAACTGCGAAGGACGTGAACCGGAACACGGGTAAGGACACGAGGGTACGAGTGACTTTGCGGGACAATGGTCCATCGGCACCGCCACCGAACGTGAATGTATCGGCACCGAAGACTTTCTCGATCGACATAGCACCGGTCAACGATCCACCAATTACTGTGGGATACACCGCGACGACGTTGGAAGACACGCGAGTGACCGTTCAGGTTGCCGATGCGATTGCGAATGACTTGCCTGGACCACCGGACGAGGTGGCTGAAGGGCAGACCATTCGGATGACAAACATCGAGCAGTTGACCAGTCGTGGCGGCGTGGTGATACCAGTATTCAACTCAGGACGAATCGTTCGGTTTGACTACATACCACCATTGAATTTCGTCGGATTGGATTTGGTACGCTATGTTGTGACTGATGATGCGACGTACAAGCCTGGGCAGATGAGTGCGACGGGAACGTTGACCATTTCGGTTGGGGCGATCAACGATCCGCCGCAGTTTACTGCGGGTGGGAACGTGACTGTGTTGGAGGATTCGGCACCTTACTCAGCCGGATGGGCAACGAACATTCTGGCGGGTCCTCCATCTGCAACCGATGAAATTTCGGGACCGAATGCACAGACCGTATCGTTTGAAGTCACCACAAACAACAATGCGATGTTTGCGGTATTGCCAGCGATTGATTCGACGGGTCGGTTGACCTTTACGTTGGCCAAGGACGCGAATGGCAATGTCAACATTGTCGTTGTTGCGGTTGATAGTGGGCCATCGGCACCGCCACCGAACAACAATCGTTCGCCGGCTGCTAGCTTTGTCTTGTCGGTAACACCGGTGAATGATCCACCTGGATTTAACGTCACACGGAACATTACTGTGGATGAAGACTCTGGGGCGTTTACGGGCATTGTTTTGGCGGATATCGTGCCGGCGGAGGGAATGAATTCCGTTCCACCGACGGCTTTGGATGAAGCGAACCAGACGGTCAGCATTTCTGCAACAGCGGACAGGCCGAACTTGTTCTCATCGCAGCCTGTGATCGATTCGAATGGAGTATTGCGATTTACACCAGCACCGAACGCGTCGGGAGTGGCGGTCATATCGGTGGTTGCGACGGATAATGGTCCGAGCACACCTCCGAATGTGAATCGTTCTGAGACTCGATCGTTCTCGATAACGATCAATCCGATCAATGATGCACCGATTGCCGCGAACAATAGTTATGCGACGGACGAGCATACGATTTTGAATGTGCCGGCACCGGGGGTATTGGCCAACGACACCGATCCAGATTTGCCGAACGACACGTTGTCTGTAGCGACCTTCCAATCGACTTCTGATTTGGGAGCTACGGTGAATGTGTTGAGCAATGGAACTGTGATTTACAATCCGACGGTTTCAGCGAAGTTGCGAGCTTTGGTCGATGGTCAATCGTTGGTAGATACGTTTACGTATCGAGCACGCGACGCGGCAGGATTGTTGAGCAATGTTGCGACGGTATCGATCACGGTAGCAGGTATCAACGATGCACCGGTTGCGAACGATGATCGGTTCTCCGTACCGTTTGGGGTCTCTGAGTTCCTTCCTGTCTTGGCCAATGACACGGATGTTGACACACCGTTGGATTTGGGATCGATTGAAATTGGTCGGTTGCCTGCGAATGGCACGGTAACGACGACGCCTGCTGGCACTGTGCGTTACACGCCGAACAGTGGGTTCCGGGGAAGCGACACGTTTACCTATCGTGTTCGCGATTCGTTAGGTAAGTTCTCGAATGAGGCGACTGTAACGATCAATGTGAACACTGCACCGGTAGCGATAGCAGATGCGGTGATTACGAAGCGTAACACGCAGGTAAGCATTGATGTGTTGGCCAATGATTTTGATACAGATGGCACATTGAATCGCAGTTCGGTGAACATTGTGACATCCCCGACGTTTGGAACAGCCTTTACCCAGACTGATGGAACGATCGTTTACATTCCGCAGAATGGGTTTACGGGAACAGACACGTTGGGATATGTGGTATCGGACAATGATGGATTGGCTAGCAACATTGCGACGGTAACGATTCAGGTTGTAGCTTCGTTGCATCAGAATCCAACGAATCGCTTCGACGTGAACAACGACTCGTTCGTTTCACCGATCGACGTGTTGGTCGTGATCAACTTGATCAATGCACAGGGTGCCTCGGTACCGGTAGATCAGCTGCCACCTCCGCCGCCGTATTACGACGTAAACGGCAATGGATTCGTCGATTCGACAGACGTTCTCTCGTTGATTGATTACATCAATTCGACGGGTGGCAGTGGATCTGGCGAAGGGGAGGCAAGTGAAGAGGCTGCAGTTGCAAGTCAGTTTGCAGTTGGAGTGCTTGCGGCTCCGAGTCCGGAAGTAGTTGCTGAGGCTCTAGAGCGTAACATGTTGGCGAGTGAGTCGGTTGTTTGGAGTCGCGAGGAGACGGTTGAGGGGCTGTATGGTCCGTCGCTGTTCCCTGTGGATTCGGACGACGAGGAAGCGAAGTCATTCTGGTCGAGTTTTGCGACGGCGGACACAGAGGAGGACGAGACCGAATTGGGGAACTTGCTCTCTGAGATGGACTGGAGTTAGTACCTGTTCGGTTGATTAGATTTTCAAGAGAGGCCGGCAGGGTTCTGCCGGCCTTTATTTTTGGCTGAGTCTGAACTGATTAGGTTGCTTTTCGAGCGTTTGCGGTGATAAGCCGATCGAAGAGGGGGGAGGCCATCAGGGTGGTGACGATTGCCATGATAACGAAGCAGGCGAAGAGTTCTTTGCCGATGATGCCACGTTCGAGTCCTTTGTTGATGATGATAAGTTCCATCAGACCGCGAGCATTCATGAGGACGCCGATACCGAGTGCATCGCGGGCGTTGAGGCCGGCAAGTTTAGCACCGAGGCTACATGCGACACCTTTGCCGATGATAGCAGCGACGAGGATAGCGAGAGCGACTCCGACGTATTCCCAAGAGTTTAGGAGGGTCAGTTGGGTATTGAGACCGGAGTAGGTAAAGAACAAGGGGAGTAGAAGAGCAACGGTTAGTGGTTGAATTTTTTCTATTACACCTAGTTGGATAGGGCCGCGCGGGATAGCGGAGCCTACGACGAAAGCACCGAAGACGGCGTGTAGATGGAGGGCATCGGTGGTGTATGCACCGATTGCCATAAGCATTAGGCAGACGACTAGGCCGGATTCACTTAGTTTCGAGTTCTCATCGAGGAACCAGTGTTGAGCTTTTAGGAGGAGGGGTCGCACGATCATGGTGGTTAGAGCGACGAAGGCTAATCCTCCGCCGATGCTTTGAATGGCGCTAGTGGGGTTGCTATCGAAGGAAGCCATAACGACGGCGAGTAGGCACCAAGCGGCGGCGTCGTCGATAGCTCCGGCGCCGATGGCGACGGTACCCATGAGGGTTCCGGAGAGGCCTTTGAAGTGGATGATGCGGGCGAGCATCGGGAAGGCGGTGATACACATGGAAGCTCCCACAAAGAGGGTGGCTTCGAAGGGGGTAGTTTTTTCTGGGAAGAGGCCACCAAGGCTATGGAACCAGTATCCCAGAGCGCCTCCGAGTAGGAAGGGTACGAGCATTCCGCTGAGGGAGACGACGAGTGAGCTTTTGAAGTGGTTGCGGACGATATCGGTACGGAATTCCAGTCCGACGATGAACATGTAGAGGGCTAGTCCGAGTTGGGAGGCGGGGAAGAGGTAGCAGGAGGTATCGCGGGTGGCTTGTTTCGGATCCCAGGGAAACAGTATGGCTTGAAACTCTGGAGCGAAGTAGCCGAAGAGGCTGGGTCCAAGGAGGACACCTGCGATCATTTCCGCGACGACTTGTGGTTGTCCGAAGAATTTTGCGGCTCGGCCGACGATGCGGCAGGCCCCGAGGATGATTGCGATTTGTAGGAAGAATTGAATGGCGAGGTTTAGATTGTTCATTTGAGTATTGTATGAACAATAGTTGTTTCAACAACAGTAGGCCGCTTCTTTTTTGAGCAGTAGTCCGTTGCGAAGGGTTTTTAATGGGCATTGGTGCGATAGATGGGTTGCTGACGCCTGGAGTCTAATTGTCTTAGTGGTAGTTTTTCTAACCTTGTGGCGTGACAAGTTTGAGGGGCAAGCCCTACAGAGAAACTCAATTTTGTTGGGATGATTGGCACGGAACGCGCATTTGGTGTGGGGTAAGGCCGCTTGGTTTTTTAGCGGGAAGAGGGTGGATATTTGAGCGTGAGGGAGTTCAGCGATGTGTGTAGCGATTCGATGTGTGGAAGATGAGGTAGGGGGTTTGTTTGCCAGTGGTGGAGAATTTAGGGAGGGAGTTGGCGGGATTCCGTCGATTGAGTGGGAGAAGCGATACACGCGATCTTTTTCTAGTTGGTTGCGGCGGGTCTGGCCGGTGATCTCCGCGGTTGGTTTGTGTGTTTATTTGGGGACGATTGCGGCGGTATCGATTTACGACATGGCGTTGACGATCAAGTATCCGTTTAGTTTGAAGGAGTTGGAGTTAAATCCTGTGGGAAGGTGGTTGATGTCCTTGGATCGTATTCCGTGTGGAAAGATGCCCGATTTAGGTTTATTTCTGGGAGCGAAGTTTTTGGGGACGGTCACGGTGATGGGGGTATTGTGTTGGTTGGTGGGTCGAAGTGGGCGGATTGGGCATAGTGTTGGTATGGGGGTAGCGTTGTTTCAGATTGTTTTGGCGATTTACTTGCATTTCGGGGAGGTTTAGTTGGAGGATGCGGCTGGGCGTGGAGGGTTGGAGGGAGTGGGGTTCTTGGGTGGAAACCGATCTAGGTTTTAGCGGGACAACTTGGTAGTCTTGCGCGAGTCGCGGGGGGCAGGAGGTCCCTTGAAGCAGAATCAGTTCCACACGCAAGGATGAGTGATCGGATGCGTCGCACCATTGTCAAAGCTTGGATTGGTGGTCTTGGGTTAAGTGCTTTTGTCGGATCGATGTGGATCGGTGACGAGTGCGTGATGGGTCAGGCACCGATTGTGCAGCCGAAGTCGGCGGGCTATGGAGCGGGGAAGGGGGCTGCAGGCCAAGCTGGAGCGGGGCAGGTAGGCCAGGGTGGTGTTGTTTCGGATCCGCAGAGGAATCCGCAGTTGAACCCACAGCTGAATCCACAATTCAATCCGCAATTGGATGTTTCGGGAGTGAATCGCGTTCAGAATCAGTTGCAGCAGGCGTTGCGAGATGGCCAAGAGTTTCAGATGCAGGGGCCGAACAATGGAGGTCAGGTAATTCAGCAGAGGCCGTTTCCGGAGTTAACTCCGCAGGAGCAAGCTCACATCGATCAGATTTTGGCTTATTGGGAGCAGGAGACGGCGAAGATAGAGCGGTTTAGTTGTGAGTTTAGTCGATGGGAGTTTGATTCGCAGGCTCCGGGTGTTCAGGAGTTAGCGCGTCAGATGGGACGTGGGGATGTGACGGTAGCGGCGAGTCAGGGGGTGGTACGTTTTCAGAAGCCTGATCGTGGGTTATTCAAGACGGAGGTGTACACGAAGATGACGGGTCAGATGACGAAGGACCGTCAGGTGGAGCTCAAGGTGGACCCTAATAATTCCGGTGAGTGGGTTGTTTGCGATGGGAAGTTTGTGTGGGATTACGATCGCAAGGAGAAGATACGAACGAAGCTGGAGTTACCGCCGGAGATGCAGGGTTTGGGGATAATGAATTCGCCGTTGCCATTTTTGTTTGGGGTGAAGGCGGATGAGATCAAGGAGCGTTATTGGGTGCGAGCGATTTCGGCTGGGGTGGAGAATGGCAAGCCGGTGGAGAACAAGTATGCGGTGGAGGCTTATCCGAAGTATCCGGTGGATGCGGTGAATTATCATCACGTTCAGATTGTTTTGGATCGCGAGATGTTTTTGCCGGTATTGATGGTGTTGTATATGCCGGAGTGGAGTGATCAGGCGGTGAATGCGAATGGGGTGGTTATTGAGCCACGCGATAAGCGGATGGTGTATCAGTTCAGCAATCGCCAGATCAATTCCAACATTTTTCAGCGGTTGAGTGAGAAGTTATGGCAGCAAGATTTTATTCCGGTGGATCCGGGAGCTGGTTGGAAGACGAATGAGATACCTTATTTGCCGGCGCAGCCGCAGGGGACAGCGCAGGTACCTGGACAGGGAGGTTTGGTACCGCGCACAGCGAATCCTAATTTGCCATCAGGAGGGAATCCGCCGAGGTGATAGCGGTTTGCCGTTCGATGTATTGCGGCTCGTGAGGGGTTAGCGATTGTGTGAGGCGAAGGGGAGGGACAGGTAGTGCCGAGGGAGTTTCAGGGTGTTTCGAACCGAATGTGTTTGATGTGTTTCGGCTTGCTCGGGCTGATGTTTGGGTTGGTTGGTGGATGTGCGCGTTGGTTACCGAAGGTAACCGAAGAGGTGCCGGTTGGCGTGGCACCGAGGAGGGTGGAGTTATCATCGGACACGGTGGGTGTTGAGACGATTTTGTTGAGGCTAACGGCTCTTGATGCTCAGGGGTTGCCGGAGTTGTGGGGGGCATCGGACGAGCAGTTTCTTTCTGCTGGGTTGCGTATGGAGTTAGACCGCAACGGGTTACGTGTTGGGGTGTTTCATGGGATGTTACCGGGGGTGGTACAGCGATGGATTGGTGAGAATGCGGAGCGGATTCAGAGCGATCCGTTGGAGCAAGCTGGGGTGGTAGCGGATGTTTCTAGTTTTACGCAGATTTTTCGTTGTAGGGCATCACAGCGTAAGGAGTTGACGATACGGAATTTGCAACGGGACAGTGTGACATTGTTGTATAACGACGGGGGAGTGAAGGGAGGTCGATATGATCGGCCGCATTTTTTGATGTCATTGCAAGCGACGCCGAATGGGGATGGGTCAGCTCGTTTGCAATTGATTCCGGAGATGGAGTATGGGCAAGCGAAGCGGGTGGTGGTAGCGAAGGATTCAGCGATTCGGACGGATGAGCGTCGAGAGAGAGTTGTATGGAAGGAAATGGGTTTAGATTTGCAGTTGCAGTTGGGGGATTGTTTGTTGATGGGTGCGACGATGCCGGCG
Source organism: uncultured Pirellula sp. (assembly GCA_964483385.1). Lineage (GTDB taxonomy): Bacteria > Planctomycetota > Planctomycetia > Pirellulales > Pirellulaceae > JBKCUI01. Next base: position 54,983 of record CAZACJ010000017.1, read on the forward strand.
CATGGATTAGGGGAGCATTTTTTTCGGACGTTGACACGTGGCAGTGAGATCGAGGATGTAATTTTATTGGTTCGCATATCCGAGTTGCATCCGCCGGATGAGTTTGTTCGCAATATGCAAGAGCGTAAGCCGTGAGGATAGTTGAAATAGTATGAAGCGGATTGCCTTGTTCGCCGGACCGGTACTTGCGCTTTGCACGGTGTATTTGCTTTCGCAATTTGCAACGATTCCGCCGGAGGCAGCGCGGGTTGCGGGTTTGTGTTTATGGATGGCGATATGGTGGATGACCGAGCCTGTTCCACTGGAGTTAACTGCATTATTGCCGATGTTGGTATTACCACTTTCGGGTTTATATCCGAAGGATGCTATGATGCGGGCTTGTGCGCCGTATGCGAATGAGAGCGTGTATTTCTTTTTGGGTGGATTTGGTTTGGGGTTAGGGATAGAGAAGACGCAATTGCATCGTGTGGGAGCTTTAGTTTTATTGCGAGTTGCGGGTTCTCATGCGGGGCGAGTGGTGGGTGCTTTTATGCTCTGCACGGCTGGATTGAGTATGTGGATCAATAACACAGCGACGACGATGTTGATGTTACCGTTGGCGATGAGTGTGATAGCGACGACGGAGCATCCTTATTTTTCGAAGTCTTTATTGATCGGGATTGCGTATGCGGCGAGTATCGGTGGATTGGGGACGTTGGTGGGAACTGCACCGAACATATACTTTGCTGGGTATTTGAAGGAGAATGGTTTAGAGATTGGGTTTGGGGATTGGATGTTCGTCGCGTTGCCGGTGGTGGGGGTGTTGTTAGTGGGGTGTTGGGTATGGATGGTATTGATCTTGTGGCCGCTTGGTGGAGTGCGAGTGCGTATTCCTGAGGCTTGGCAGGAGGCGAGTTCGCAGCGGACGGCTTGGACGGCGCAGCAATTAACGACGATGGTTGTATTTGGTTTTGCCGCGTTTTTTTGGGTATTTCGAGAGCCGTTGTTAGGGTTGTTGGAGGGGACCGTGGTGCATGGTTGGCTTATGGCGGTGAATGATCCATGGATTGCGATGGCTGCGTTAGCGAGTATGTTAGTTTTTCCGATAGGAGCACCGGTTTTGGAATGGAAGGATGTTGAGTCGATCCCTTGGGGGGTTTTATTGTTGTTTGGGGGAGGGTTAAGTTTATCGGCTGCGATCACTGCATCGAAATTAGATTTGCAGATCGGGTATGCGGCATCTGCTTTGTCGGGGGTACCGGGTTGGTTGGTGATGACGTTGGTAGTAGTGTTGGTGATTGCTGTTTCGGAGTTGGCGAGCAACATAGCGACGGCGACGACGATGATCCCGATTTTGGCGGGGGTAGCACCTGCGATTGGGCTTGATCCCATGGTGTTGTTAGCGGCGACGGTGATGGCGAGCAGTTGTGGATTTATGATGCCGGTGGCGACACCGCCGAACACTTTGGTCTTTGCGCAGAAGAAGTTTCCGGTGCGTGACATGTTGCTGGCTGGATTTGGGGTGAATTTATTGGCGGTGATTGCGATCCCGCCGGCGGTATCATTGATTTTGCCTTGGGTGCTCAGTCGGTAGCACGAGGTGGCTTGTGCTCGCCTGAGGAATCTTCGAGCGGCGAGGCGAGATTGCGGGTATACTGGCGTTGGGTTCGGGGTGGTGGGTGGTGGGTTGTTTTGCTTGTGTTTTGGTATTGGGTTGAAGTCAATATTCGTGGAATGATGAAAGCGAAATCGAATGCTCAATCTATTTGGTGATGGTTCGGCTCAGACTTGTGACGGTACGACTCGGCGGGACTTTTTGCAGGTTGGTACATTAGGTGCGATTGGGTTTGGTTTGCCGCAATATTTAGCGGCAGCGGAGGGTCACAAGGTGGATCCGACGAAGTCGAATCGATCGGCGATCATGATCTTTAACTTGGGTGCACCGAGTCAGTTGGATACTTTTGACATGAAGCCCGATGCGCCGTTGGAGGTACGAGGTCCATTTCGACCGATACCGACGAAAGCGCCGGGGATGTTATTGTCTGAGATCTTGCCAAGGCATGCTGAGGTAGCGGATAAGATTTCGTTGGTTCGGTCATGTTTTCATCGTGGGGCGGCGGTGCATGATGCGGGTTGGCAGATCATGCAGACGGGGCGTCAGTTCCAGGGAGGGGTGAATACTCCGCATGCGGGGAGTGTAGCGGGATATTTGTTGGGTCGTCGGACCGATTTGCCGCCGCACGTTGTGTTACCCGAGACGATGGGACGTGGTGGAGGAAATTTGCCGAATGGTCAAGCGGGTGGATTTTTGGGGAAGGCTCATGATCCGTTTGCGTTGATGGCAGATCCGAGTCAGCCAAATTTCAAGGTGCCTGATTTGTTGCCACCAGAGACGTTGGGTTCGGTGCGCATAGACCGTCGTCGTCGGATGCGTGAGTTGGTAGATAGTACGGTAGCGAAGTTTGAGTCGAGCGAGTCAGCGAAGATGATGGATGAGCATTTCGCTTCGGCTTATCGATTGATGACTAGTGAGCAAGCGAGGGCTGCTTTTGATTTAAGTGCGGAGCCGGCAACGGTGCGGGAGCGATATGGGATGCATCGGTTTGGGCAATGTTGTTTATTAGCGAGGCGGTTGGTTGAAGCGGGGGTGCGGTTTGTGACCATCAATACTTTTTTGACGGTGTTTGATGAGATCACATGGGACATACATGGTAGCAAGCCGTTTACATCGGTGGAGGGGATGAAAAACATCGTTGCGCCGATGTATGATCAGGGGTATTCGGCTTTGATTGAAGATTTATCGCAGCGTGGGATGTTGGGGGACACGTTGGTATGTAATTTGGCGGAGTTTGGTCGAACGCCGAAGGTGAATCCGGCGGGTGGTCGAGATCATTGGCCGGGTTGTTTTACGGTAGGGTTTGCCGGTGGTGGGGTGCAGGGTGGAAGGGTAGTCGGTTCGAGTGATCCGATAGGGGCGGTACCTGCGGACCGTCCCACTGAGCCGCCGGAGGTGATTGCGACGATCTTCCATGCGTTAGGATTGTCGTTGGATCAGCATTTGCCGGGGCCTGCGGGGCGTCCATTTCCATTGGTGGATATAGGGTTTCGTGAGATCCACGAATTGTTCTAGTTGTTGTGTAGCGTTTTAGCCACGTTCTCTTGGGCTTTTCGCTTTGCGTAGCTTCCCATATCCTTTGGGTGGAAACGATCGATGGGAAGAGGAATTCAATGAGCAGCACGAATCAAACACCGTACACGTTGAGTGGGCTTGCGCGGCGGCTATCGAGTGGCGAGATCAACAGTCGGGAGCTGTGTGAGGCTTTTTATGCGAGGGCGTCGCAATGGAATGGAGTATTGCGTGCGTTCATCTCGCTCGAAGAAGGCTTGGTGATGCAGCAAGCGGAAGAGATAGATCAGCGGCGAGCGCGAGGGGAGTCGGTTGGAGTATTGGGTGGGATACCGATTGCGGTGAAGGATAACTTATGCAGTCGGCTTGGTAAGACGACGTGTGGTTCGCGGATGTTGGAGGATTTTCGGTCGCCATATGATTCGCATGTGGTGAGTCGATTGACGGGAGCGGGTGGGGTTTTATTTGGCAAGACGAATTTGGATGAGTTTGCTATGGGGGGCTCGACGGAGACGAGTTTTCTTGGGGCGAGCAGTAATCCTTGGGATTTCGAGAGGACTTGTGGTGGTAGTTCTGGTGGGTCTGCGGCGGCGGTGGCAGCGGGGTTAGTGCCGGCTAGTATTGGTACGGACACGGGGGGATCGATTCGTCAGCCCGCAGCTTTTTGTGGGGTATGTGGATTGAAGCCGACTTATGGTCGTGTGAGTCGATGGGGTTTGGTTTCTTATGCTTCGAGTTTGGATGTAGCTGGAGTATTTGCGAGTAGTGTGGAAGATCTTGCGTTGATGTTGGGGGTGATTGCGGGACATGATCCGAAGGACTCGACATGTTTGCCGCATGGAGTGCCTGATTATTCTCAGGGGTTAGGGGGGGATATTCGGGGGTTACGAATTGGGGTATTACGGGAGCAGTTGGATTCGGATGGTTTAGATGAGCAGGTGCGTAGTGCGGTGCAGGAGGCGATGCGTGTTTATCGTGAGTTAGGAGCTACGTTGGTTGATGTAGAGATGCCGCATTCGAAGTACTGCATAGCGACTTATTATATTATTGCGCCGTGTGAGGCTTCGAGTAATTTGGCTCGTTATGACGGGGTTCATTATGGGTATCGAACCAAGAGTAAGGAGGCGGTGGGATTGGATGGGATGATGGAGTGGACACGGAGTGAGGGTTTTGGCAAGGAGGTTCAGCGGCGGATATTGTTGGGAACGTATGCGTTGAGTGCGGGGTATTACGATGCTTATTACTTGCAAGCGTTGAAGGTACGTCGATTGATCCGTGAGGATTACGATCGAGCGTTTGGGAAGGTGGATGTGTTATTGGGTCCGACGACACCGCAGGGGGCATTTCGGTTAGGGGAGAAGTTATCGGATCCGGTGCAATTGTATTTGCAAGACTTGTATACGGTGGGAGCAAATTTGGCGGGTGTGCCTGCTTTGTCGGTACCTACAGGTAAGACTTGTGAGGGGTTACCGATCGGATTGCAGTTACAGGGACCAGTGTTGCGAGAGGACCAGTTGTTACGAGCTGGTGCAGCGTATCATCGAGCGATTGGTTATCAATTTCAAATTCCAGCAGCTTTGGAAGAGCCTCGCATATGAGTGGAAGTACCGTGGGGAGAGAGACAACGAGTGCGGGTGGTGCACCGGCTTATCGTATAGTGGTCGGGTTAGAAGTGCATGTGCAGCTCAAGACGCAGACGAAGTTGTTTTGTCGTTGTTCGACGCGTTTTGGGGAGCCTGCGAACACGCAGGTTTGTCCTGTGTGTATGGGATTACCAGGCGCGTTGCCGGTATTGAATCGGCAAGCGGTGGAATTAGCATCGCGGGCAGGGGTTGGATTGCATTCGACGTTGTCCGACTTTACGAAGTGGGATCGCAAGAATTATTTTTATCCTGACTTGCCGAAGGGTTATCAGACGAGTCAGTATGACTTGCCCATTTGTGTTGGTGGATATTTGGATATTCCGTTGGTTGGGTTGAAGGATGTGGGTGGTTCGGAGAATGTGGTCAAGCGTGTTCGGTTAGTACGAGCGCATTTGGAGGAGGATGCGGGCAAGAGTTTGCACGATGAGCGCACGGGGCACGATGAGCGCACGGGGCACGGTGAGCGCGCGGGGCGAGCGGACACAAAGATCGATTTGAATCGTGCGGGAACGCCTTTGTTAGAGATTGTTTCGGAGCCGGATTTATCGAGTGCGGAGGAAGCGAAGACATTTCTTTCGGAGATGCGTTTGTTGATGATGTACTTGGATGTTTCGGATGGGAACATGCAGGAGGGTTCGTTGCGAGCGGATGCGAATGTGAATTTGCATATTCAGAAGGATGGTCAGTGGGTGGCGACACCGATTGTGGAGGTAAAGAATCTGAATAGTTTCCGTTCGGTAGAGCGAGCGATTGAGTTTGAAGTCGATCGGCAGTACACCGAGTATTTGCGAACGGGTTTATTGAAGGGGCAAGCGCCGAAGCAGACGCGGGGGTGGGATGACGTGGCAGGGGTAACGATCTTGCAGCGGGAGAAGGAGGAGGAAGCGGACTATCGATATTTCCCTTGTCCTGATTTAGTGCCGGTGAAGTTAACGCAGGAGCAGAGGGATCGAGCGTTGGAGGGAGCGCGAAGTACGCCGAGTGCTTATCGTGAGAAGTTGGTTGGTGGGTTGGAGGTCAAGGGTACGGATGCGGAGATTTTGGTGCAGCAGGGGGGGAGTGTGGTGGAGTATTTGTTGGCTTGTGTTGCAGCGGGTGCGCCTGCGAAGCGAGCGACGGCTTGGATGTTGCAGGATGTGCTTCGGTATTTAAATGATCGTGGGGTTGGGATGGAGGATTACCCCGTAAGTGCAGCGCGGTTGGCGGAGTTATTGAGGGGGGTAGAAACTGGGCGTGTGGATACAGCGCAGGGGCGTATGGCATTAGGGAAGATGTTGGATGACCCGCAATTGAGTGTTGACGCTGCGATTGAATCGTTGGGGATTGTGCGTGTCGACGCGGGTGAGATTGAAGCATTGTGCCGTGAATTGCTGGCCGAAAATGCGGATGTGATTGAGAAGGTCAAGGGTGGTAACAGCAAAGCGGTGGCATCATTGGTTGGGCAGGCGAAGAAGAAGAATCGCAATGCCGATCCACGGTTGGTGCAGGAGACTTGTTTGCGATTGATTTCGGAGATGGGATAAAGGGTGGTGGGTGGATCAATGATGGATTTGACAAAGTATTTGCGTCCGGCGGTACAGAAGTTAGCGCCCTATAAGCCGGGTGAGCAACCGGGTGCGGCGAAGGTGATCAAGCTCAACACGAATGAGAATCCTTATCCACCGAGTCCGAAGGTACTCGAGGCGATTCGGGAAGCGAGTGGGCGGTTGGAGCGGTATCCGGATCCGTTAGGGACAGCTTTTCGGGTTGCTGCGGCAGAGGTGTTGGGGGTAACACCTGAGCACATTCTCTGTGGGAATGGCAGCGATGATATTCTGACGATATTGACGCGGGGTTTTGTGGGTGAGGGTGATATTTTGCGTCTTCCCTTTCCGAGTTACATTTTGTATCGGACATTAGCGGAGATACAGGGGGCGAAGTTTGAAGAGATTCGCTTTGGGGAGGACTTTCAATTAACTCCGGAATTTTATGTGGGGCGCGAGGGGTTGCGATTGGTGTTTTTACCGAACCCGAATAGTCCGAGTGGTACGATGGTGGGTCCGGACGCGATTTTGCGATTAGCTGCGAGTGTGGATTGTCCGGTGGTTGTCGATGAGGCTTACGTTGATTTTGCGCCGAGGGATTGTGTGGAGTTGATTTCGCAGGATCCGAGAATCATGGTCACGCGAACGTTGAGCAAGTCGTATGGGTTAGCGGGATTGCGGTTCGGGTATTTGGTTGCGGATCCAAGGTTTGTGGAGATGTTGCGCAAGGTCAAGGATTCGTACAACACAGATGCGTTGAGTATTGCGGCGGCTACGGCAGCGATTAGCGACCAAGTTTGGCTGCGAGAGAATGTTGCAAAGATCTTGAGTACGCGAGATCGGTTGCAGAAGGGGCTTCAAGGTTTGGGTTTTGATGTGGTGGAATCCCAAGCAAACTTTGTATGGGCGACGCGTAAGGATCGTCCGGTGAAGCCGATCTATGAAGCGTTGCGAAGTCAGGGGATATTGGTTCGTTACATGGACTACACGCAGAGCGGCAGCATTGGTTGTAATGGTTGGGGGGATGGATTGCGGATCAGTGTGGGGAGCGATGGGGAGATCGATGCCGCGTTGATGGTTATGGGTAGTATTTTGGGTAGTGTTATTGGTCGCTGAAGTAGCGTCGCGCAGCGGGGTGGTAGGGGAGGCCTTGCCATTCGGCAGCCATTTCTTTTGAGATGATACCATCGGTGATAGGTGGATCGCTGTAGATGGCTTGGAGGCATTCTTCGACGAGTCGCGAGGGAGCATCTTTCCGGACGACGACAAGGGCAGCGGTTGCGAGGGTGCTGATGGGTTGATCGACAGCACCTCGGTAGGAGCCTTTTGGAAATTGATAGAGGCGGAACATCGGTTCGCTCAGAGGGATGTTTGGAGCATCTTCGATGGGCAGAAGTCTAAATTCTCCGAGGGCGAGCAGTTCGGTGAGTCCAGCTTTTTCGGCTTTGATGACGGCGAACATTGGGAGTTTTTGATCGCGGATACCTGGTGTATTCCAATCTGCGTCGACGGGTTCGAGATCTTGTTCGGTGATTCCGAAGTGTTTTAGAAGTTTGAGGCTAGCTTGGCGGGTACCGGAGTTTTTGCTACCGAGGACAATTTTTTTCCCTTTGAGTTCGGGGATGGATTGGATGGGTGAGTCTTTAGGAACCATGATGTGGATTGGTTCGAAGAAGAGTGGGGCAACGACGGCGACTTGATCGGAGCGGATGGTGGATTCTTGCATCAGAGCGATATCCGCGTTGAGGTCGAGGAGTTGCCTTAGGTTTTCGACGGAGCCGCTAGTGGAGATAACGGTGGGTTGTTTTCCGGCGCCTGTTTTCATTCGTTCGGAGACTTTTCCGGCGAGGTCATAGTACATACCGCCTGGAGAGCCGGAAGCGATAGTGATATTGGCTGGGAGTCTTGAGTCACGGAATCGGGTGATGAAACCGTTGCCTAGGATGGCGACAGCGAGGGCGATAGCGGCGGTGGCGAGGAAGATATTTTGGGCCCAGCGTTGTGATGGAGATGGTTCGATTTGTTTGCCGCCGGTGAGAGCAGCGACGAGTGGTATATTTCGAAACCAGAAGGCGGCGCGTCGGGAGAAGGAGGGTGGTTTGGCTTCTATTGGATGACCGTTGAGGAAGCGATCGAGGTCATCGGCGAGGGCGCTAGCGGATGGGTATCTCAGGGAGGGTTGTTTTTCGAGGCATTTGCCGACGATGGTTTCGAGATCGGAGTGGAGTTGAGCTTGAAGTTGTCGAAGCATAGGGGCGGGTCGGTGCATGACGTGCATGATGGTTTGCATGACCGTGTCGGCTTGGAATGGTGGTTTTCCGGTCAGGAGAGCGAAGAGGATTGCGCCGATGGCGTAGACATCGGTCGCAACTCCTTGTGCTTCGCTTTTTCCGAGAGCTTGTTCGGGGGACATGTAGCTTGGGGTACCGAGAGCGGCACCGGTGGCAGTGAGTCCTTTTTCGACACCGATTTGTTTTGCTAGGCCGAAGTCGGTGATGACGACATGGTCGTTTTCATCGATAAGAACGTTTGCTGGTTTTAGGTCGCGGTGAACGACGCCGTGTTGGTGGGCGTAGTGGATAGCGCGTGCGACATCGCGAACGTAGCTGACAGCTTGTTTAACATCGAGTGGACCTTGGACTAGCTTTTTAGCGAGGTCGGTTCCAGGGATATAGTCCATGGAGAAGTAGTGGTGGCCGTTGCTTTCCCCGCAGTGGTAGATTGTAACGATATTTGGGTGTGTGAGTTTTGCGACGCTACGTGCTTCGCTGTAGAAGCGGTCGACTTCGTCATCGGAGGCGAGTGCCCCGGAGCGGATCATTTTGATTGCGACGCGACGGTTTAGAGCGATTTGGTTTGCGAGGTACACCACGCCCATGCCGCCTCGGCCGAGGATTCGTTCGAGGACATAATCTGCGAATCGGCAGGGCAGGTTAGCTTGTGTGTTGTCGAGCGATGGGAATTCGTTTACGGAAGATGGTGAGAGGGGGTTTCGGTCTTCGGTGGATTCGTAAAGCGATGATGACTTGTCTCGTCCTTTTTGGGGGACATCGATCGTCACTGCATTTGGGTCGTAGGTGGAGTCGAGTTGAGGTCCGGGTTGCGGTGAGTCAGAGTTAGCGTTTGTGTTGGCTTTGGCGAGGATGAAGTCACCGTCTTTTTTGGAGGTGTTTTCGGCGAGAGTTGGTCCTGCCATATCCTCGATCCAGTCGGCGGCTTCGAGGAGTTCTTTGAGGCGTGGTGCGAGATCGGGGTTGTTTTCGAGGAAAGTTTCTCGGTCGACGGGGGTTCCGGTGTCGTGATTTCGGAGGAATTCCAAAAGAAGTTCGTCGAGGACTTCTGCGGGTTCTTCGTCGAGTGGTTGGTCGGACTTCGGGTGGTCAGACATTGGTGGACTCATTTCCCCGTTTGGGGTTGGAAACGCAAAACCTACCTATCGATTATCGGTTGGTTCGGTTTGGATTCCAAGGGCCTTGGAAGGTGATTTCTCCACCATTTGGTCCGGCTGATGGTCCGAGTTCTATGGTGTAATCGGAGGCGGCGATGAGGGCTTCGTTATGTTCGATAGCGATTACGCTGTTTTTTCGTTCGATCAGGAGTTGGATGCATTGCACGAGCCGATCGACGTCGTGGAAGTGCAGTCCTGTGGTAGGTTCATCCATCACGATGAGGGATCCGCTTGGGTCATCGAGATAGGACGCGAGTTTTAGTCGCATCATTTCGCCGGCGGAGAGAGTTGAAAGGCTTTGGCCGATTGGCAGGTACCCGAGTCCGATATCGCGAAGTGGTTGTAGTTTTTGGAGGATTTTCTTTTCGCCTCGGAAGAAGTCATTGGCATCGTCGGCGCTCATGGTCAGGACATCGGCGATGGATTTATTTCGGTATTGGATATCTAGGATATTCGGTTGGAATCGTTTTCCGCGGCAATCACCGCAGGGGATTTGGATATCGGCCATGAACTGCATATCGACGAGGGTGAAACCGAGTCCTTCGCAGGTTGGGCATCTGCCGTTGCCGGAGTTGAAGCTAAAGTCACCATCGCGGAGTCCTTGGAGTTTTGCTTCGGGGAGTTTACCGAAGAGGGAGCGGATTTCGTCGAGGATTTTCAGGTAGGTCGCGGCGCAGGAACGGATGGATTTGGCGATTGGGGATTGGTCGATTGCGATGATGCGTCGGACTTCCTGATGGCCTTGGATATCGCGATAGGGGAGTGTGTTTTCGGGGGATTCGTTTTTTTGTTGGAGGATTGCAGGAACGAGAGTGTCGAGGATAAGTGAGCTTTTTCCGGCACCGGAGACACCGACAACGGAGCAGAAGCAGTTCAGAGGGAGTTTTAGATTTACATTTTTTAGGTTTCGGCCGGTGGCACCTTGGAGTGTGAGCCAGGATTGTTTTGGGTTTTTGGGGTCGATGGTTCTACGATTGGGTTGATGTTGTTTTGCGAAGAGGTATTTCGCGGTGAGGCAGTTGCTTTTCTCGAGTTCGCTGGGAGGGCCGCAGAAGCAGACTTGTCCCCCTTGTGCGCCGGCTTGTGGGCCAATCTCGATGACTTGGTCGGCTTGTTGAAGCAGGTAGGGTTCGTGTTCGATAAGGACGACGGTATTTCCGCGTTGGATCAGTCGGTGGACGGCTTTTGCGACGCGTTGGGTATCGGTGGGGTGAAGTCCGACGGTGGGTTCATCGAGAACATAGAGCATATCGACGAGGTCGGAACCGAGGAGGTTGGTAAGTTGAACGCGTTGTGCTTCACCGCCGCTGAGGGTGTGCATGGTGCGGGAGAGAGTCAGGTACCCGAGTCCAACATCGCGAAGGTAATTGAGTCTGGCGAGGACTTCATTCAGGGCGCGATCAACGGCTGTTTTTTTGTCACTTGCATTCTCTGGTAGTTTGTCGTGAATCGAGAGAACGAGTTGGGAGAGTTGATCGATGGAGAGTTCGGTGATTTCGAAGAAGTTCTTTTGGTCGAATTGGTAGGTCAACGCACCTTGGCTGAGTCGTTTTCCGTGGCATGTACGGCAGGTCTTGTAGGACTTCCATCGGTTTAGGAAGATGCGAACGTGCATCTTGTATTTTTTACGTTCGAGCCAAGTGAAAAAGCCATCGAGCCCACCGAATCGATGTTTCTTCGCGCCATGTTGGATGACATCCCATTCACGTTCTGAGAGATTCATTGCAGGGATATCGAGATTGATTTTGCAGTCGGGTGCAATCGCGATTAGTTCATCAAGTTCGTGTTGGTAGGCGGGAGTGCGCCAGGGGGCGATAGCACCTTCGCGGAGGCTCAAGTTTTTATCGGGGATGATTTTATCGAGGTCTATTTCTGAGGATTCACCGAAGCCGGTGCAAGTGGGGCAAGCGCCCAGGGGGCTATTGAAGCTGAAGAGTCGCGGTTCGGGTGGAGGTACTATGGGTTGGTTATCTGAGCAAGAGTTGCATCGCAGTTCGGAGGAGAACTGATGGAGTTGAAATGGTTTTTCGTCGATGAGGTAGGAGTTGTCAGGGGAATCTGAGGGATGCTGTTCGACGAATACGGTGACTTGTTGGTGGTTGTGTTCGAAGGCTTGTTCGATCGATTGTCGCACGGAGGTTTCGAGGGGGTTCTCGCAACGGAAACGGTCGAAGACGACGTATGCTTGTCCTGTTTTTGGAAATAGTTTTGCGAGTGTTTTGCGGTCATCGGAGAGTTCGATGGTGGCATGATTGACGATCCAGCGGGTCCAACCTGAGGCTTGCCAATCGAGGAATTGTTCGGCGAGTTCGGATTTGTTTTTCCAAGTTATAGGAACAGCGAGCAAAGCGCGACGTGGTGCGAGGGTTTCCAGGGTGTTGCAGAGTGTTGAGGGGGAATAGGCTTGAAGTGGTGTTTGGCAATTCAGGCAAAATGGATTTGCGATAAGGGAGAACAGAACGCGCAGTGGTTCGAGTAGGTCTGCGGTGGTACCGACGGTGCTGCGGTTATTTCGAGAGCGGTCGGAGCGGGTGATAGCTAGTGTGGGAGGTAGGTTATCGAGGCGATCGAATTTGGGTTTTTCGAGTCGTGCTAGAAATTGCCGAGCGTAAGCGGAGAAGCTTTCGATGTATCGTCTTTGCCCTTCGGCGTAGAGGGTATCTAGTGCGAGGGAGGTTTTGCCGCTTCCGCTGACGCCACACAGGACTGTCAGTTGGTGCAGGGGGATATTGACATCGATATTTTTGAGATTGTGCTCGGCGGCACCACGCAGTTCGATGTGACGGATTTGATGGTTTTTTACGATGGGGGAATTAGTCAACGTTGACTCGCGGGTGGTTATCCGGCGGGTTGCAGGAAACGGATTAGCGAGAAGACCCATCCGCTGGCGAGCACGACGATGCTTGCCACGGCGCAACCGACCCAGAAGGATGTTGTACGGGAGAGGTGGTGAGAGCGTGGAGTGGAGGGTTCTACGAGACAGTTGATCCAATGCTCGCGTTGATCGGCGGAGTCGAACCATTTGGATTGGTTTAGTTCCAGGATCCCGAATTCGATGGAGTAGACGAGGACGCAGTGGTGGGTGGTTCTGGAGGAGTTCTCGGTTTTTTCGCTCTGATTTTCATCCATGAGATGGGGGTGCAAGGCGAATTGGGCGAGGTTTTTAGGTCGTGCTCGAGAGAGTTCGAAACACCAGACTTGGGTTCCGTACTGAGTGTCAGATTCTTCGATCAGGTAGATTGGCCGAAGATTTTCGATTCGGCTGGTGGAGTCGACGACGCCAAGTTCCTCAGCGCAGTACCAAGCGGACTTGGTAATTAGCTGCCAAGTTTTTCGGGGGAATTGTAGATGATCGAGTGAAGACTTCACGGCGGTGTTCCATCGCTGCTGCGCGTTACCTTCTTTATCCCAGGTTACCTTCTTTGCACCCTAGATGCCTCGGGCATAGTATAGTGAGGGCAAGGGGTTTGTCCCAAGGTGTAAGCAATTGGAAAACCGCAATCCCGGGGGAAAATTTACCAAGTGTTTTGAAGCGGTGTTTTGAAGAGCGGTTCCGTTTGTCTTTTCGGGTGACTTTAGGATGTAGCGAGGGTGAGTTGTTCGAGCGAAAAAGTCTGAAATGGCCTATTTTGGTAGCGACGCTGATGATTATCAGCGTGGTTGGCTTGACTGTTGGTTGGGTTCTGTTGAATGTTTTCAGTGCTTTGGATCCGCAGAAAAACAGTCGTGCGGAGATCTACTGGATTTTGCTCAGCGTTGGGGCGATTTTGTTTGCGTTTTTGCTAGCGGGAGTGATTTTGTATTTGATTTGGATTATTCAGAACATCAATTTGAATCGGCGGCAGAGCAATTTTATCGACGCGGTGACGCATGAGCTGAAAACACCTATTGCTTCTCTGAAGCTCTATTTGCAGACGTTGAATCGGAGGGTTGTGGAGGGGCCGCAGCGGCAGCAGTTTTATCAAACGATGATGGAGGATGTGGAGCGATTAGATCGTTTGATCAATCAGTTACTTGATGTTGCGAGGCTTCAGAGGGTCGATCAAGAGCCGGTACCTAAGGAGTGGGTGTCAATAGATGGGGTGATCAACGATAACATTGCGAGTTTGACAAAGCAGCACGGGATTGATCGGGAAGTGTTCCGTTTTAAAGAGTGCGAATGTGAGTTGTATGTCCAGCGAGTTGACTTGGATGTATTGCTTAGAAATGTCTTGGACAATGCGATCAAGTATGCAGGGGCGACACCGGAGATCGATGTGCGTGTTGAGTACGAGAATGGCAATGCGTTGATTTACATATCGGATAATGGAGCGGGGATTCCCAGGCATTTAAGGCGAAAGATTTTTTCCAGGTTCTATCGTGCGGGTGATGAATTGGAGAGAAAGAAGCCGGGAGTGGGGCTTGGGTTATTCTTAGTTCGGACAATTGTAGAGCGATTGCGGGGGAGTATCACGGTTGGTGACAGGGGGAAGGGGGGCGGTGCAACGTTTGTAATACGGATCCCTCAGGCGAGAAAGATTGAAGCGAGGTAGCGGTCGCGGTAGCAATATTGGGAGGAAGATGGATGTGCTAGGGCTTCGTCGCACTTTGCGTAGGCGAATGATTGGGTGAACAAAAAAACCCTCCAGGAATACTGGAGGGTTTTTCGTAAGTCAGGAACAGCTTGTGGGCGGGCAGCGGAATCGAATTACTTGCTCATACGGCGACGCATGAAAGCGATACCGCCGAGGCAGAGGAGCGAAGTGAGGGCAGGTTCTGGCACAGGTGGTACATCGCTGGTGGAGATACCAAGAGTGTAGTTGAACACAGACCCGTCCCAAGCGGAGCCGCCGTTCGCGGAGGTCTTGATGCCATCGTAAGCGAATCCGGAGCTGTTTTGTTCTGAAGGAGCAGCGTTTGCAGATTGGATGTACCAGCTCAAGCCGACTTCTGGGAGAACCCAGTACTTGGTACTAGCGGCCAAGTTGGTTCCGGAGAAGTTAAATTGATAGACATCTTTCAGCCCAACGGTGGTGCCTGAGGAAGTCGCAAGGAGTGTTCCTGGAGATCCACCATTATCCGAGAAGAGCGAAACCGTCTTGGTGCCGGAGTCGTTGTTGAATCCTACAATGGAGATCCAATCGAGTTGTTGTGCTGTAGCGCCGGTGGTGAAACCAGCACCGATCAGGTTGGTCGACAGAATGTCGGTGTTGGTAGGACCGCTTGTGTCTGTCAGACCGTTTGTCCCCATGTTAGACAACACAACGCCAGCTTGGACGCTACCAGCGGTGAAAAGGGACATGGCAGCGAGCGCCATTGTCAAAAGTTTAACCTTCATAAAACCTTCCTCTCTTTGCGAGCAAGCAACGGCAGAACACCTGCACGATCGCACGAACGCATACAAAAAACTGACAACACTCTAACTCCGGGAGGTTATTAGGTGAGATTGTAGCGAAAGTAGGCAATATGTCGATATTAATATCTAGATAAAAAAACCCTCCGAAGGATCTCCGGAGGGTTTTAGGATGACTTCTTTGGGGCGTAGTCAGCTATGAGTTACTTGCTCATCCGGCGACGCATGAAAGCGATACCGCCGAGGCACAGGAGCGAAGTGAGGGCAGGTTCAGGCACAGGTGGTACATCGCTGGTAGAGATACCAACGGTGTAGTTGAACACGGAACCTTCCCAAGTCGAACCGCTGTTCGTTGAGGTTTTGATACCATCGTAAGTGAACCCCGAGGCGTTTTGAGCAGTTGGGGCAGCGTTTGTAGAGTGGATGTACCAGCTCAAGCCAACTTCTGGGAGAACCCAGTACTTGGTGCTAGCAGCCAAGTTGGTTCCGGAGAAGTTGAACTGATAGACATTCTTCAAACCTACTGTAGTACCCGAGGAGGTCGCCAAAAGCGAGCCGGGGGAACCAGCGTTATCAGCGTAAATCGAAACGGTTTTGCTTCCGGAGTCGTTGTTAAAGCCAACGAGGGAAACCCAGTCGAGTTGCTGTGCAGTAGCCCCGGTGGTGAAACCGGTTGCAATCCAATTGTTAGCCAAAATGTCGGTGTTGGTAGGACCGCTAGTATCGGTCAAACCATTTGCACCCATGTTCGACAAAACTACACCGGCTTGTGCCGTGCCGGCAGCAAGGAACGACATGGCCGTAAGGGCCAGGGCCATAAACTTAGCCTTCATAGAATCCAACCTCTCATTGAAACAACAAAGCGTATACGCGAGGCACGACACCCCGGGACTTGCCCGGAAGTTTATCGTCTATCGGCGCACTGTGTCAATCATCGGATTCGCTTCTGTTTATAAAAAAGCAAGAAAATCCGACGGCTTGGAGGTGGGAGAATTGTCTGGTAGGTAGGAATGCTCAACTGGTGGGGGTTATTTCTGGAGTAAAACAACTTAGTCGTAGATGGTATTGGTTAGGTGCTTACCGTAAAAGTGGGTTGGGTGGGGCGTTTCTAAATTCTTGGTTGGTTTTTTTTTCCGGCATGTGTTTTTTGGGACAAAATGACGGGGCTTTTGAGGTTTTTTTCCGTTTTTGAGTAGTGTAGGACAATTTTGGGTGGGCAATGTTCAATTTGCTGGACCTGTGTTATCGTCGAAAAGCCTTGTGCAGGTCTTTTCAAGGTTTTGTTTGGGTCCTCTCTGGATTTATTAGGTTTTCGGCAGTTAAGAGGTGGGGAATATGTTTTTTGGGAATGAATTGCTTGCAGTCTTGGGTTGCCAACGGGATAGGTTTGCTTTGTTAGGGTTCGCATTCCTTGGATTATCGATTTCGGCTTTCGGGCAGGATGGGCAGGCGAAAAATGGGGGGGGTGGCGAGGTGGAAGTGAGTTCTGTAGGGGTGGCAGAGGATCCGTACGTATGGCTTGAGGATGTGAGTGGTGAGAAGGCGTTGGAGTGGGTCAAGGCCCGCAACGCGGTGGCTCAGAAGCGGATTGAATCGGAAGCCGGATTTGAGAAATTGCGAGGGGACTTGTTAGAGATTCTTGACAGCAATGCTCGGATTCCATTTGTGAGCAAGTCTGGTGAGTACTACTACAACTTCTGGCGTGACAAGAAGAACGAGCGAGGATTGTGGCGTCGAACGACGCTGGAGCAGTACAGGAAAGAGTCTCCTGAATGGGAGGTGCTTGTGGATTTGGATGCGATCAGCAAATCGGAGGGGGAGAATTGGGTTTGGAAGAGTGTCACGTTGCTTCGGCCTGACTACACGCGTGCTTTGGTATCGTTGTCGCGTGGTGGTGCAGATGCGGTGGTGGTCCGAGAGTTTGATTTGGTAGCGAAGCAGTTTGTTGAGGGTGGGTTTTTCTTACCGGAGTCCAAGGGTAGTGTATCGTGGATTGACCGGGACCATGTATTTGTCGCGACAGATTTTGGTTCGGGTGCGATGACCGATTCTGGGTATCCGAGGATGGCGAAGTTGTGGAAGCGTGGGACACCATTGACTGAAGCGAAGTTGGTTTATGAGGGGCAGCAGACGGACATGGCGGTCGGAGCGATTCATGACGACACTCCGGGATTTGAGCGGAATTTTGTAAGTCGGAATTTAGCGTTTTACAATGATGAATTGTATTGGCTAAAGACAGCAGATGAGTTGATCAAGATCGATGTTCCGAATACGGCGAACAAAAGTGTCGTTCGCGAGATGTTGCTTGTTGAATTGCGAGAGCCTTGGACGGTCGGTACTGAGACTTACTCAGCAGGCTCGCTTCTGGTGTGTGACTTTGATGCTTTCATGGCGGGTAAGCGAGAGTTTGAGGTTTTGTTCGAGCCTACCGAATCGACCGCGTTGTCGAGTTTTGGGGCGACGAAGAATGCGTTGTTGCTCAACGTCTTAGAAGATGTCAAGAATCGTATTTATGTTGTTAAGCGAACTGAGCGAGAAGGAAAAAAGGTCTGGAGTAAGGAGCCTTTGGTTGGAGCGCCGGCTTTTGGAACGGTGAATGTTACAGCGGTAGATCCAGATGAGTCAGACGAGTATTTTATGACTTCGACGGACTATTTGAATCCAACAACGCTGTCGTTTGGAGTGCTGGGGCAACTTCCGGTGGAGCTAAAGCGTTTGCCTCATTTTTTTGATTCGTCGAAGTTTGAGATTTCTCAGAATTTTGCGACGAGTGCAGATGGTACCAAGGTTCCTTACTTTATGGTGTCTCGCAAGGGGATGGAGCTCAATGGGGAGAATCCCACGTTGCTTTATGGTTATGGTGGGTTTGAGATTTCGCTTCAGCCTAGCTACAACGCCAGTGTTGGGAGAGCTTGGCTTTCCGAGGGTGGCGTTTATGTGGTTGCAAACATCCGTGGTGGTGGCGAGTATGGCCCCCGATGGCATCAAGCGGCTTTGAAGGAGAATCGTTTACGAGCTTATGAGGATTTTGCTGCAGTTGCCAAGGATCTCGTTGCGCGCAAGATCACGAGCAAGGAGCGGTTAGGGGTACAAGGTGGATCGAATGGTGGATTGCTGGTAGGGAACATGGTGACACTCTATCCTGAGTTGTTTGCTGCTGGGGTCTGTCAGGTTCCGTTGTTGGATATGAAACGTTACAACAAGTTGCTTGCTGGGGCTTCGTGGATGGCCGAGTATGGCAATCCGGACTACCCGGAGCAGTGGGCTTATATCCGCAAGTTCTCACCGTATCAGAATGTTGAGCCAACGGTTCAGTATCCGAGGGTTTTGTTTACGACTTCGACCCGCGACGACCGTGTGCATCCTGGTCATGCGCGAAAGATGATGGCGAAGATGGAAGCGCAGGGCCATTCCGTGTGGTATTACGAGAACATGGAAGGTGGACATGGTGGTGCTGCGAACAATAAGCAGTCGGCTTATATGCAGTCGTTGGCTTATACGTTCTTAAAACAAGAATTGATGAAGTAAGCCATTGGGTGGATCCACCGTTCGCACGTAGCCACCGCTTGCACGTAGCCACCGCTTGGCAGCGGGGGGCTACGGGGAATTGAGAATTGAGAATTGAGAATTGGGGCCAATTCCGTCAAAGTGGTAATATGAGGGGTTTTAGGTGTGCTTTTTGAGCCGGAATGCGCGAGCTCCGGGTGGTTTGGTTGAGCCGGAATGCGCGAGC
>CAZACJ010000018.1:0-38717 GCA_964483385.1 uncultured Pirellula sp.
ATGCGCGAGCACCGGGTGGTTTTCTGAGCCGGAATGCGCGAGCACCGGGTGGTTTGGCGTACCCGGTTCTATTCATCAACACATCGAACCGATCAGCATCGACAACGTTGTAGTTTTCGATTGCTTGGAATGTTCAATGGAGCTGAGCGTTGTCGATGCCAACACGCCGCGGCTTCTGCTCGCGAGTTACGGATTTGTTGGGGGTGGAGCGATAGGAGCTGAATTCACGTGGAGTCTTGGTACGAGTTGGCTCATGAGTTCTTGGATGTTACGAAAGACTTTTGAGATCCGTCCTTCGAGATAATGAGAAGCGACGGCGGCGGGTATGGCGACCATCAAGCCGGCGAGGGTAGTGACGAGAGCTTCGTAGATACCGACAGCCAGGAAGTCTGCGCGGTTTTGGCCGGCGACAAGTTTGGTGGTATCGTGGAAAGCGCGGATTAGCCCCCAAACGGTTCCTAGGAGTCCGAGCAGTGGAGCGATCCCTGCACCGAGATTAAGCCATCGGACGTTGGCGTAAGCTCGGTCGACTTCTCGTTGGATACTGTTAGCGACAGCGGTTTGTGTTTCGCCAACGGACAGTCCAGCGCATTCGGTTGCGGAGAGGACGATGCGATCGAGTGCTGAGTTGCCAGCCAAGCAGGCTTGGTGTAGCAGGCCTGCATCGATTGCGTTTGGAGGTGAGGATGTGGATGGAGAGGACCGCATGAGTGCGCCTCGCAGTATGGCTACTGTTCTCTTTGGCATGAGCACGGAGGTCCGTAGTCCGATCCAGCGTTCAAAAAGGAAGGTCACTACGATAAGGCTCATAATCCCGATGGGGATCATGAAGACGCCACCACGTTTGAGGAGTTCGAAGAAATCGAGACCAAATTGGCGTGCATCGGTTGCGGTTTGTGCGAAAGGCCCAGCGAGGAAGTGCCAAGCTAGTGTATTGCAGGAAGGCAGGTGCGAAGAAAGCGTCTGGTTAGATAATCCATCGAGGAGTGTTAGGCCCGCGAATGAGATTGGCAAGTATTTTGCGGCAGCGAAAGCGAGCGACATGTTCCTACTTTCTGGACAGATGGTTTTTTGCGGTTGGGCGTTACCTTCGACAGGGCTGTTTGGTGGTGTTTGAATTAGGGTAATTCTGCAGCGATGACTTTGTAACAAGCGGCGTTTTGGGAATCACCCCAGGGGTCGCAACGTTGCAAGAATCCTTGTTGAACCCACTTCTCCAGTTGGCCGCGTATCGCTTCTGGTTGGAACTTGGGTGTACCGGGAAATGACGTTTCGAGCCGCATGTTGTAGGCCTCGATTCCATCATAGTCCACCAAAATGTATCCGACTCGATGGGGCTTGAGCAAGGAAAATTCCGGAAGAGATTGGCTTGGATTTTTCCAGGATTGGATACATGTGGGGACACGCCAGAAGAACACGTCGGAGGTGCCGATCAACCACCATCGTTTGTTGGTTTGTTCATTAGGAGTGGTTTGTGATTGTGCATCTACCCAATCGCTATACCAAGGTGCGAGTGGTGTAGAGGTGGTTTTTGAATCGTCGTTTGGGTGCAAGAAGTTCGGGGAGTAGGACTGCAAGGGAGCGAGCAGGCGTTGGTCGCAGTAGGGCCACGTTGGAATTGCGATGCAAGCCCAGGTGAGGAGAGTCCAGCAGAGTGGGATGCAGAACCATGCTCCGAGGTTTTGTTGAAAGGTGCGAATGGCAGCGGCGGCGGCTGGCAATAGGGCGATTGTTGCGATCACCCATTGGCGTTCTAGTTGTGCGTTTACTGCGAACCAAAGGGTCCAGGATAGGGCTACGATGCCGAGTCCCAGTCGCACGCTAGCGAGCCGATTTTTCGGTTGATTTGTTTTGTTGGTGAGAATTCCACCTGCGAGGGCCAGTGGAATAAGCAGCCAGTGATTGCTTGGGGATAGCAGTAGCATTCGAGCGAATGTATTGCTAAATGAGGTGATGGTGAGTGTTGAAGATTGGATTGACGAGAGAGGTTCGCCCCAGGTGCCACAGTTCCATTGCCAGATGACCCATGACGCGCATAGGAAAGGGATGCAAAACAGAATTGCCGTAGCGAACCATTGGAAGTTTCGGTTCGCTTGGTGGAGTTTGGTAGGTTCGTGTGAGTTGTTTATTGATAGACGCCAGAGGGTGCGAGTCCAAGTTGGCAGAATGGACAGGGCAGAGATCCAGAGTGTTGGAAAAGAGCTCCAAGCAGCGAGAATGAAAATGGCGGTAGCAGTGCCGAGTTGTTCGCGTTGAGTAGCAAGGGTGAGCTTGGTGGATGGGGAGAGCTTGGTGGATTCTGAAGTGGCCGAGGATTGTTCTTCGAGCCAGAGCAAGGCTAGGAGAATCACGAGGCAAGCGAGTCCGGCGCCGAGTCCAAGGCGGACGAGTTCATGAACTCCAGGGTGGCTTGCGAGCAAGATACCTGTGATCCATCCTGCAAGAACGCCTTGGGATCGGTAGGCCCAGCACGTTGCGAGCGCGATGGCGATAGAGAACATCCAAGCATCGATGGCTTGGCCGATCATCAGTACATTCAAAAGATTGGGCGTCTGTGTGTCTTCGAATGAGAAGTAGCCGATGGTTTGGAGGGTGTGAGCGAACCCTAGTGCGGGAAGGGAGCGGGAGTACGTAAAAGGCGAGGTTGAAGAAGTAGAAACTAGTTGAGGATCGGCGGAGGTGTGAGCATGTATTGCATTTTGAGAGTGGAGAATCTTTGATTTGATGTCGAGCCAGTCGTCTTGGCGGACATCGATGTCATAGGTTGGTAGGGTGCTACCGAGGAGGGTTAAAAAACAGATGGCGAGGCATGCAAGGAAAGAAACACCGACGAGACGCCGGCTCCAGCGGTGATTCCAGGTTGGGTCAGATGAATCGCTAGGAAGGTTGAGCGTGGATTGTTCGTCTGTCGAGAGAGGCTTGATGTGCCTTGAGATTTGATTGTTCATCCAAAAGAGGATTGCGGCGCAAGGAAGGGCGAGGGCGAAGAGAGGGAGTGAGGCAAGAGACTGCACCGAGGTCAGTTGGGCGTGAAAAGCAATCAGGAGAATTGCTGCACAGTGACCAATAACAATTCTCTTAGAAAGTTTTGGAATGGAGTTAGAGAGTTGATGAAGAATATTGGAGGGGGGGTGATTGTTGCGATGGCGTGGTTCCTGACGTAGATCGGTTCGGTAGGCACCGACAAGGAGAGAGCCGAGGGCATAGGTAGCGAGGATCCAGATGGAGCTGGAGGCGACGGCACTGAGGCGTTGGATTATGGGGTTGTTGATCGTGCCGCTATCGATGGAGGGGTTGTCGATAGGCAGAAGTGACACATCGGGGGTATTCGGAGGCTGGGAGTTCCAAAGGGTGGGGAGTTCAAAGAGGGTAGGAATGGAGATTACGAGGGCTTGGAGGCGGGAGATGTACTTGGTGGTTTGGAGGGGTGCGTCGGATGAAAAATCCGATTCGGCGGAAGCGATCGGGAGTGCGGGGACGAGAAGAGCGAGGATCGTCATTGCGAGAACCCCAAGTCCGGTTGCGACGATTACAACCTTTTTAGGACTTGGGTGAGATTTTTTTTCCACGGGATTTGACCAGGCTTCGACTCGTTTAGAATTCTGTACTACATTTCATCAGACGGCGGACGCTACGTTTTAGTGAAGGCCACGAACCGACTCGAACATTGATTAGTTGCATCATGAATCAACCGTTGGCAGGCATTTTCACACCGAACATTACACCGTTGGATTCGAAAGGTCGGCTGGACGAGCAGACATTGCGAGGATACATCGATTGGTTGATCGCCAAGGGAGTGCATGGATTGTACCCGAATGGCAGTACAGGGGAATTCGTCCGATTTACGCCGGAGGAGCGAAAGCGGGTGATTGAGATCGTGGTGGATCAGACGAAGGGTCGGGTTCCGATATTGGCAGGTGCGGCGGAGGCGAATGTCGCCGAGACGATTCGTGCTTGCGACACGTACGGTGCATTGGGGTGTCGTGCGGTGGCGATTGTGGCACCTTTTTACTATCGGTTAGCTCCTGATGGGGTGTTTGCATACTTCAAGGAGATTGCAGACAACGTTTCGGTGGATGTGACATTGTACAACATCCCTTTGTTTGCATCGCCGATCGATGTACCGACGGTCAAGCGACTAGCGCAGGAGTGTCCGCGCATCGTGGGGATCAAGGATAGTTCGGGAGACATTCCGCACATGATGCGGATGATTGCTGAGGTGCGTCCGTTGCGTCCAGATTTCTTTTTTATGACGGGATGGGATGCGGCTTTGGTTCCGATGTTGATGATCGGTTGTGATGGGGGGACGAATGCGACGAGTGGAGTGGTGCCCGAGTTGACGCGAGCGATTTACGAATCTGCCAAGGCTGGTCAATGGGAGCGAGCGATGCAATTGCAGTATCGGTTGTTGCCTTTGTTCGACGCGATGCTTTCGACGGTGGAGTTTCCGGAGGGATTTCGCCGAGGTGCAAAGATCCGGGGGTGGGATTTGGGACTGTCTCGTCAACCTCTTTCACCGCAACAAACCAATGCGGCCGACGCAGCGCAGCGTCGTATTCAAGAAATGCTGTCTGGCTTTGACTTTATGCAGGCGAGCAGTGTCTCGCCACGTACGGTGGCTGACGATGCGAGCGATCAAGTGATCAATCGGATCGTGCATGAGGTTCTATCGCAACTGCGTTCGAAGTAATTTTTCGTATGCATTGCTGAGTCGATTGAAAGTGGCGGTAGTGCGGAAGAAATCTCTGCCATTTTGGGGACAGTTTTCGAGGATTTCGTTACACTGAGTTGCGTCCGAAAGTTGTATTGGTAGAACGCAGCGGTGCTTTTGTCGAAATTCGCTTTGGAGGCGAAGGGGGAAGAGACAAGAGAACCAAAGGATGTAGCGAGGAGAATCGCTTTGGGTGGAGCCAAGGATTGGAGCAAAGAGGTTGGGCAAGCGCGTGAGGAGTTGTTGCTTGCGGCAGTACGTGTTCGTGCTGGAACATTCGCGTCCGTCGCCGTTGTTGCTTGGGGACTTGCGTTTGCAGTTAGCTTTGTTGTGTTGCGGCGATTCCCTGATGCTTCTGAGGGGGCGATGCGGGCATTGGAGCGACAATGGGTGATCGATATCAATGAAGCGACTGCCGAGGATTTGCAATTGATCCCGAGTTTGGGGCCGAATCTAATTCGAGCTATTTTATCGAGGCGGCATGAGTTGGGCGGCTATGATTCGCTTGAGCAACTCGGGACGATTCCTGGGATCAAGGAAAGGCGAATCAAGGTCCTTTCAAGTTATTTGACTGTGACACGGGATTTGAGCGTACCGCGTGCCAGTAAATCGCCATCATCGGAAGAAACGTTGCTTAGAGAAACCTTGGAAGGCATCAATGATTGAGCGTCCGTTTGACTTGCACAGTGCGTACCGTCCAGCTGGGGATCAGCCGCAAGCGATTGAGGCATTGGTTCGTGGGTTGCGCGAGGGGAATTCGCATCAAGTATTGATGGGAGTAACGGGATCGGGGAAGACCTTTACGATGGCGAATGTGATCGCCCAGGTGCAGAGGCCGACGTTGGTATTGAGTCACAATAAGACGCTTGCGGCTCAATTGTATTCCGAATTCAAAGAGTTTTTCCCGACCAATGCCGTCCATTATTTCATCAGTTACTACGACTACTATCAGCCTGAGGCTTATATTCCGCAGCGGGACTTGTATATCGAGAAGGACGCATCGATTAACGAAGCGGTCGAGAGGTATCGATTAGCGGCGACAGCTTCTTTAGCGATGCGGCGTGATTGCATAATCGTGTCGAGTATTTCGTGTATTTACGGGTTGGGATCTCCGGATGTGTATACCGATTTGAAGATTCCAGTGCATGTTGGTGAATTGATTGTTCGCGAAGAGTTCTTGTTAAAGCTCGTGAATATTCAGTACACGCGAACGGAGAAAGACTTTGCATCGGGGACTTTTCGGGTTCGTGGGGATAAAGTCGACATTTGGCCGGCTTATACGGACTTTGCGTTGCGGATTGAGTTGTGGGGGAATGAGGTCGAGAAGTTGATTGCCTTCATGCCAGAGTCTGGCGAGGTGATTTCGAAGGAGCAGGAGATCGAGATTTATCCTGCCAAGCATTTTGTGACGACTGACGATCGAATTTACGAAGCGGCGAAAGTGATAGAGCGTGAATTAGAGGAGCAGTTAGCGAAGTTTCGGGGTGAGGGTAAATTGCTCGAAGCGCAGCGATTGGAATCACGGACGAAGTACGATTTAGAGATGTTATTAGCGACGGGGCATTGTGCAGGTATCGAAAATTATTCGCGACCTTTGTCGGGAAAGGCGCCAGGCAGTACTCCCGATACTTTGCATGAGTATTTTCCTAAAGACATGTTAGTCATAATCGACGAGTCGCACGTGACGGTTCCTCAGATTCGAGCGATGTATAACGGGGATCACAATCGGAAGAAGACGTTAGTGGATCACGGTTTTCGGTTGCCTTGTGCGATGGACAATCGGCCGCTGAAATTCGAGGAATGGGAACAGAAGGCCAAGCAGGTGGTGTTTGTATCAGCTACTCCGGGAGACTATGAGCTAGAGAAGACGGGTGGCGAAGTGATCGAGCAGGTGATTCGGCCGACGGGTTTGCTCGATCCTTTGATCGAAGTGATACCGGCCCAAGGTCAGGTCAATCATTTGTTGGGTCAGATACGCGAACGGATAGCGATGGGTGATCGGACGTTGATAACGACGTTGACCAAGCGGTTGGCGGAGGATTTAGCGAATTTCTTCTGCGACCATAACATCAAGTGTCGTTGGATGCATAGTGACCTTGGGGCCTTTGAGCGGGTCGATTTGTTGAGAGAGCTGCGTGATGGTCGCTGCGAGGTTTTGGTAGGAGTGAATTTGCTACGAGAGGGATTGGACTTGCCAGAAGTTTCGTTGGTAGCGATTCTAGATGCAGACAAAGAGGGTTTTTTGCGGAGTGAGACTTCGCTGATTCAGACCATTGGTCGTGCCGCCCGGAACTCGAATTCGAAAGTTATTTTGTATGCGGATCGCATTACGGAGGCGATGAAGATAGCGATCGAGGAGACGGGCCGGCGCAGGAGGAAACAGGAAGAGTACAACCAGTTGCATGGAATCACTCCTGAGACTGTGCGCAAGCAAGCGATGGTTAGTTTTGAGGAGACGGTTTCGAATCGCAGGAAGGCTCGCGAGATCGTATCGAAGACCGGTGCGCCGAAGCTGGTGACCGCGGAGTATTTGAAGGAGTTGGAAGAAGCGATGATGGGGGCGGCGGAAGAGATGGAATTCGAGAGAGCCGCTGCTTTGCGAGACGAAATACAGAGGCTCAAGGAGCACATCGGCAAGCCATTGGATTCGGTTCCAGCAGCGCCGCCGAAGGACGCGGGTCAAGAGAAACCGCGTCGTGGCCGGGGGACGAAGCGTTAGATAGGTCGAACATTCGTTTCGTATTCATTGATTTACCTGCCAATCGTTTAGCAGTCAGCCGAAGGCGTACGACTGCGTTTGTTCCAACTACGATAACAATTCGGTTCAAAAACGGCGGGTTATACGACCACAATTCGGCCCGTAACATTCAGGGAACACGCTTGCAGGCGTGGCGGTTGAAGCAATAGGTAGCACTGGAAACGTTATTCAAAACAATTGGATTGGACTTGATGTTACGGGAACACGAGCAATTCCAAATATCGAAGCGGGGGTTGGGCTTGTTAGTGGCTCCAGCGAGACTTCGGTGCTACAAAATGTTATTTCGGGGAACCAGAAGCTTGGGATTGTACTAACAGCCTTCGGGAACTCTTCGCTAGGTTCGCATCGTAACACTATTCAAGGAAACATCATTGGGTTGGGGCCAGACGGTGAAACTGCGATTCCTAATCTTGGTGTTGGAATTGAACTTCGTAGCGGTTCATCGGAAAACCTCGTCGGAGGTGATGACTCAGCGGATCCACACGGCAAGACTCCATCACTGCACCCAACAGCGCGAACACTTGGGAGATCAACGGAACAGCAAGCGGCCGGGTCAATGCTTTAGACTTCGAGTCCTTTGAAATTCTTCGCGGTGGATCCGCTGCTGATCAATTTACTCTTGGTCCAAATGGAACGGTCCCGCAGATTGCTGCTGGAGGTGGTGCTGATACGCTTCGCGCTCCAGACATCAATAACACTTGGCGTATTACGGGAAATGCACGCGGAACGCTGAATACGACGACCAACTTCACTGACGTAGAACACTTGGTCGGCGGTAGCTTAGACGACGCGGTCGAAATGACGACTGCGGGACGAGTGACCGGTTCCCTTACCGGTGGAGGTGGAATGAATTCGCTGAGTTATCGCAATTACACCGCTGCCGTCTCAGTAAATGTAACCGCAGGTGTAGCTACGAACATCGTTAGCCTTGCATCCGACTTCCAGATCATCATCGGGGGTTCCGGTGCTGATACCTTGCGAGCTTTCGCCGGAGTATCTTCCGTTCTAGTGGGTAATGCAGGTAACGATGTACTGACCGGATCGACCGCTCGCGACATTCTGATCGGAGGTGGAGGAAGCGATACACTGCGGGGTGGGGGAGACCAAGACATCCTCATCGGGGGTAGCACCACCCACGATACCGCACCATTCGCCCTTGCACACCTTCGTGCTGAATGGACAAGCACACGGACTTACCACGAGAGGATCGGCAATCTACAAGGAACCGCAACGACCGGTACACCAATGAACAACGAGACCTATTTACGAAACACGCCAACCGATACGTTGCTCGACGACAACGCGGTCGATACGCTCTACGGCGAAGACGAACTCGATTGGTTTATTGCTAAATTAGGGATGGATATCCTACCGGATCGGATTGTTGACGAATTGATCGTCGATCCGACCGTTTCTTGAGTATAAAGCACTGAACTGTTTAGCGGTTTTGCGTCGTTGTTCGAGCTTATTTATTTTAAGACTTGGGGGTCTACCACCACATGTTTTATTTTTTTGCGGTTCCAAGTGTAGGTGATATGTACTAGTCCATCTCGGGATTGGATGATCGCTGGATAGCTGAACTCACCCGGGGTGTTTTCGAGAACGATCCAAGGGTTCCAGGATTTTCCATCGGTGGACCAAGCCACATTGAGTGGAGTTCGTTTGCCGCCCCATTGCCCCGGGGTGCCAGCGACGTGGTTGTAGACCATCAAGTGTTTTCCGTTGAGCAGTGTTACGGTATCGAGTCCGGAGTTGTTATTGGGAAGTTTTCCCAAGGTTAGGGGTGTCCAGGTGGCGCCGTCGTCTTTGGATTCAGTTTCAAAGATTTTGTCTTGGCGGCTTCGGCCTACGGCCAGCCAATGTTGTGGGCCTAGATGAAGCAATGCCGGTTGGATGGCTTGTAGGGCTAGGCCGTCATTAAGAGGTTTTTGGTTGAGTGCTGGAGATCGGGTCCAAGTATTGCCTTGATCGTTTGTGATTTCAAAGTGTACATTCCAGCGACTGGGTTCCTCTTCGGTTTCGGTGCTTGAGGGGCATAGCCAAGCACCATCGCTACGTTCTACGGGTTTATTTTTGATCGGTCCGAGGAACCCGTCAGGTAAGCGTTTGGGTTCCGTCCAGGAGAGACCTTGGTCGTGACTGGTGGTCATCATTCCCCACCAGGTTTCGGGTGAAGGGCCGACTTTATAGAAGAGAACGAGCGGTTGAGGTTTAGATCCGAATTTGGGTTGGAAAAGGACGGGGTTCCAAGTGGGGAGTTGTTTTCCGTCGGGTGCTGCACCTTTTCCGTTTGCGACTTCGACGGGCTTGCTCCATGTACCGGTAATATGCGTGGTTTTTGTCGGGGTAGTTTTTGTTGGGGTGGTGTTTGTATGGTCTGCGTAAGTGAGGCGAGAGACCCAGATACCCACATCGGGATGTTTTTCATGGGTGCCACCGAACCAAGTTGCGATGAGGCCGTTTGCCGTTTCTTCGATGCTTGAGGCATGGCAGGAGGGGAACGGGGCGGACTCGTAGATGAAGTTTGCCGAGAGAATTGAATTGCTGTTAGAGGGGTCTTTTGCAGGAGTTTCTTGGGCCAAGATGTTTAAGGAGAATGGAGCATAGCAATGCATTGCACCGATGAGAGATGCGAGTAGGTACTTCAAGTGGGTACGTCGCGTTGGGGGCATTTTGCTAGAAGGAAAATTTCGTTGGTTTGATGAAGATTGGCGAAACATCGAGTGGGCTCCGGAGAGGTATGCGGGTCGATTAATCTTTTAGTATATGGTATTTCCAGTTCGGGTTCTCAAAGAGGAACTGGATGGAGGGTAACCGTTTGGTTGGGGGATAAGTATGACGGGCGGCCTCATGCATTCGAGCGATTTCCGAATCGACGATTCCTTCGCGTGCGGCTTGGGCGAGGGAGTGAATGGATTCGCAGGGTTTCTTTTTCACGAGGATGACTTGGTCAGCATCGATTAGGTAAGCGAGCCACCATGCGAGGGCATCGGTGGTCGTATTCCAGGAGTCTTCAGGGGTGATTGGTGAGCTGTGTTTAGATAGGTATTGGCAGACAGAGAGGGATGGGGAGTAGTATGCATTGACGTTGACGACGTAGGTATTAGGAGTTGGATTCGAGAGTGCTTGGTTCAGTTCGTAATCTTTTTGAAGCGGGAGGCCGAATTCGATAAGTTCGGTAGCGACTTCCCAAGTTGCCTCGAGGAGTCTCACGCATCGCCAATGCATGGATTGTGGGTTGAGATTTGGGAAAGAAGCGTGAAGTGTGCGCATGGATTCAACAGTATCTCCACCGCCGACGATGATAAACGTTCGATCGATGGCTAGGGAGTGTTCCCTTTGCAGGTGAGCAAGCAGCCGTGTAAATTCGGCTGAGGGAGCGAAGAGGGATGCTCCACCTATTTTCAGTACGCGGGTCTGCATCGCTTGTTTAGCGCAGCAAGAAGTAAGCGGTAGCGCCGGCGGCCGCGACGAGAGCGATTAAACCGCCGATGAGAAGGCCTAGCCAGATACCTGATGAGGATTCGGATTCATCGGATGTGGTATCGGTCTTGGTGTTTTCTTTCGTAGCAAGAGTCGTGTTGTTCGTGGTTGTTTTCGTTTGGTTGGGTTTAGCGGAGTTTGCGGATGCGGAAGCTTGGGTCGTTGCTTTATTGGATCCTGTGGCCGAAGGGCCTTTTGCAGTGGTTCCGGTATTCGCGGTACCGGCTTTGACAAGGGGAGACGGGCCGGATGGTTTGATGCGTGAGTCATCGGCGGCTTTGCTGATGGCTTGCGATTTTGATTTTGGAGGATTTGGGGAATTCGAATCGTGCATCAGATCGATTTGGCTATCGATGGAAGATCCGTCGCTGCGGGCGATAGCGCGAAGGACAGCGGAGTCGGAAGCGGAGAGGGGGACACCACCGGCTCGGCTGGTCCGCAGGGTATCCATCGAAGTTTCATCGAGTCGGTTATTGGTGGTTTCGCTGAAGGGGCTACCTTTGGATTTTGCATCTTCGAGCATTTTATCGATCGACATACCCTTGGTGGGTTTGATCGAAACGGACGGGTGTTCCGCTTGGTATTTTTTCAGCCACGTTTCGAGAACATCGGCGACAGTTGAGCAATCAGGATATCGGAATTTTGGATCTTTTTGCATCATTTTGACGCAGATGCCATCGAGTTCACCGGGGCAATCAGGTCGATCGACACGGATATCGGGTGGCATAACATTTTGATGTTTTACGATTCGGCTTGCGATGCTACCGTCGGGAAAAGGTGGGTGTCCGGTCAGGAGGAAGTACATCGTACAACCTAGGCCGTAGATGTCGGCGCGGTTGTCGACGGTGTGGCTATTGAGGGCTTGTTCTGGAGCGAGGTAGTCAGCGGTTCCGAGGACTTTGTCGTTGTACTCCATGGTTAGAGAAGCGTCGGATTGGTCTTGGAAGAGAGCGAGACCCAAATCAAGGACTTTGATCACGCCGTCTTTATTGATTAGGAGGTTTGCGGGTTTGACGTCGCGATGGATCAATCCGGAGTCGTGGGCATGTTGCAGTCCGTGGGCAGCTTGTGCAATGTAGTCGGCGACGATTGCGTAGGGGAGAGGGCCATGTTTTTGCACGAGGACTTGCAGGTCGACACCTTCGACGTATTCCATCACGATGTAGTGGGTGTCTTTTTCGTTGTCGATATCGTATGCGCGGACGATATTTTGGTGATTGAGAGATGCGATAGCTTTGGCTTCGCGTTGGAATCGTTCGAGGTAGGAGGTTTTCCCGAGTTTGGATTTTGGAAGAACTTTGATAGCTCGGTGGTGTTTCATGACGACATGTTCAGCGAGGTAAACGCTGCTCATGCCACCCGAGCCGATATGACCGAGGAGTTTATGTTTTCCGAGGAAGAAGCCTTTGTATTTGCCTTGAAGGATTTTTTCACTTTGCCATCGAGTGAGTAATCCTGCAGTTTCGAAGGACTTACAGATTTCAATCGGGTCTTCTAAGAGGGCGTGGTTCTCGGAGGATGCGGAGCTAGATTCTTCGGCGAGCGAGCGCAGGGATGCTACGTGGGCTTGGAATGCCTCGGGGGTAACCAGTTGGCTTCTTTCGATCAATTCGAAAACTTTGTCCGCTGTGATCTGCGTCATGCCGCGTCGTCTCTAGAAGGCGTAGAGAGTGATGAACATTCCTCTATGTAAAAGTAGGAGTTCGTCACCCAGGACGTCTTCACTGCGTGGTGCTTTGGACTGCAAGGTTGCGTTTGCTCGCGAGGGCTGGTTTGGTGAAGCCCTCGCAAACGATTCGTCAGGTTGTGTGTAAGGCTGACGGTTCTAGTCTACAAGATTTCAACGTGACTTGGCATATTGCAACCCTCAAAGTCGTTCTTTTTGACAATTTTCGGCGTCTAGCGGAAAAATCGATACCACCGGAAGAGATTTTCGAGACCGGGAAATCTGTGGGGGTCCATTCGCAAGAGTGCTTGGTATCGATACACTTGGTGTTTCGCTTGGTGTGTTTCTTTGTTTTTCACGTTGGAAATCAAAAGTCGTAAAGCTATGAGTTACTTTCCTGAAATCAGCAAGATCCCGTATGAAGGTCCGAGTTCCCGGAATCCGTTGGCTTTTCGTTGGTACAACCCGGATGAGATGATTGAAGGCCGCAGCATGCGGGATCATTTGCGGTTCAGTGTTGTGTACTGGCATACGATGCGTGGGGGTGGATCGGATCCTTTTGGTCCTGCGACTGCGGATCGTCCTTGGGACGATGGTAGTGATTCGATAGACAATGCTTTGCGACGCGTTGAGGTAGCTTTTGAGATATTCGAGAAGCTACAAGCGCCTTATTATGCGTTCCACGACAGGGACGTAGCACCGGAGGGTAAGACGATTGCCGAGTCACACAAGAATTTGCAGAAGATTGCAGATTCGCTCAAAGCGCACCAGCAGAAGACGGGTGTGAAGTTGTTGTGGGGTACGGCGAACATGTTCAGCAATCCTCGCTTTATGCATGGTGCAGCAACTTCGTGCAATGCTGACGTTTTTGCTTATTGTGCATCTCAGGTGAAGACTGCTTTGGATGTGACGAAGGAGCTTGGTGGTGAGAACTACGTCTTTTGGGGTGGTCGCGAAGGTTACATGACTTTGCTGAACACCGACATGAAGCGTGAGATTGATCACTTGGGTCGGTTTTTGAACATGGCGGTTGATTATGCGAAGAAAATTGGCTTTACAGGTCCATTTTTGATTGAGCCAAAGCCTAAGGAGCCGACCAAGCATCAATACGACAGCGATGCGGCGGCGTGTATCAATTTTCTTAGGGCTTATGATTTGATGCCTTACTTTAAACTCAACATTGAGACCAACCACGCAACGTTAGCTGGTCACACCATGATGCATGAGTTGGATTATGCGGGCATGCAAGGGATGCTTGGGTCGATCGATGCGAACACGGGTGACTTGTTGCTCGGTTGGGACACCGATCAGTTCCCGACCGACTTCTATTTGACCGCTCAGTGCATGTTGGTGATTCTCAAGTATGGTGGGTTTAGCACGGGTGGAGTGAATTTCGATGCGAAGGTGCGTCGTGAGAGTTTCGAACCGATCGACTTGTTCCATGCGCACATCGGCGGGATGGATGCGTTTGCGAGAGGTTTGCGTATCGCTGCCGAGATTCGCAAGGAGGGAGTATTGTCTGATTTCGTGAAGAACCGATATCGCAGTTGGGATGTTGGTATTGGCAAGAAGATCGAGTCAGGTGAAACGACATTTGAGTCGCTTGATGCTTATATTTGCGAGAAGGGCGAAGTCGCACCGAACGAAAGTGGTCGACAAGAGTTTCTCGAGAACATCTTCAATCGTTATTTGTAGTGTTATGTGAGAGTGTCATCGCAATGATGGCCAAGATTCAATCCTCTAGTTCGCTATTCGCATCGTGAAAACAGTTGGCATAGTTGGTTGGCGTGGGATGGTCGGCTCAGTACTACTTGAGCGGATGACCGCGGAGAAGGACTTTCAAGAGTTCCATCCTGTGTTTTTTTCCACGTCGAATGCGGGTGGCGAGGGGCCGAAGGTTGGCGGTCAGAGCACGGGCAAGTTGCAGGATGCGAATGATCTTCAGTCTTTAGGCAAAATGGATGTAATCGTTACGGCACAAGGTGGAGACTACACGACAGCGACGTATGATGCGTTGCGTAAGAATGGTTGGAGTGGAATTTGGATTGATGCTGCTTCTACGTTGCGAATGCGTCCAGAGACGATCATCATTCTCGATCCGGTCAATGACCGGATTATTCGGGATGGGTTATCGGGGGGGATCAAGACTTTTGCTGGTGGGAACTGCACCGTATCGCTAATGTTGATGGCTTTGCATGGATTGTTTCGCGAGGGGTTGGTGCAATGGATGACCAGTATGACGTATCAGGCCGCTTCCGGTGCTGGTGCTCCGAACATGCGAGAGCTGCTCACGCAGATGAAACAACTTGCGGCACCGGTCGATTCGCTGCTAGCGAATCCGAGTGCTGGAATTTTGGAGATCGATCGTCA
The DNA here is from genome assembly GCA_964483385.1 of uncultured Pirellula sp. GTDB lineage: Bacteria > Planctomycetota > Planctomycetia > Pirellulales > Pirellulaceae > JBKCUI01. The sequence goes on from CAZACJ010000018.1 coordinate 14,989, forward strand.
GGTTACACAGACGATGCGTAGCGATGGTATATCGACCGACTGTTTTGGTGTCCCGTTGGCAGGTAGCTTGATTCCGTGGATTGATAAGGACTTGGGGAACGGCCAGAGCAAGGAAGAGTGGAAGGGGCAAGCGGAGACCAATAAGATCTTGGGTACGGAGCAATCTTTGATACCTGTCGATGGCATTTGCGTACGGATCGGTGCGATGCGTTGCCATAGTCAAGCGTTAACGATTTGTTTGAAGCGCGACGTTCCGTTGGACGAGCTGGTCGAGTTGATCGATTCCGCGAATCCTTGGTCGCGTGTAGTTTCGAATGATCGTGAGTCGACGGTCAAAGAGTTGAGTCCTGCAGCGGTTTCTGGGTTGTTGCACTGCCCGGTGGGTCGATTGCGGAAGTTGGAATTAGATCCCTCGCGGCGTGGGTGTTATCTATCCGCGTTTACGGTTGGTGATCAATTGCTTTGGGGAGCGGCCGAGCCACTGCGTCGGATGCTGAGAATTGTGCTTGAAGGTTGATTCTTTGGGCTCCTCAGGAACGATTGTCGGTAAAGCATAAGAAGTTTTTGACCGAGTGACTTCGTGCTCGTCCTCAGTGAAACGGTGCTTGTGATCGTAATCGGAAAGCAACTGTGGCGAACGAAATTTGGTTTGGATCACTGCGTAGTTTTCAATAGTCTAGCGGCCCAGATTCTGTCGTAAGGGCTTCGAGTACGAGCAGGAGCACGAGCACGAAGATTGCCAGTAGCATCTACGCCTGGCGACAATAATTCCTGGAGAGCCTGTGTGTAATTGCGCGAGTAGGACTGTGCGCGAGTAGGACTGTGCGTGCGTAGGACATCGCTTCCCTAGTCCAAACCCGATACAATTCACTCACTGTAAATCCTGAATAATCTCAATGCATTTTTCGTCTGTTTTGTAAGTAGCAGGGCATGTGCGGTTTGATAGTGCCTAATTTGGCTTGTACGCCTACGGCTGACCGCTAAACGAAATGGTGGAATGATTGCCTATTCGGAGAAGAATGATGCTTATGCGCGGTACGACTTGTTTCGCCGACTGGTTTCGTGGCAGCTTGATATTGCAGCGGACGCTCTCTCTTTGGTTTGTGGTTTTAGCTTTACTTGGTGGTTCGGGATTGGGGGAGGTTTTGGGAGTTGCGAATGGCGGGGAGGGATCGGATGAGTTTCGGCCGAATGTGTTGTGGGTTACCTGTGAGGACACGGGACCGCAGTTAGGTTGTTATGGGGATCGGTATGCAGAAACCCCGCACTTAGATCGATTTGCGGAGCGATCGTTACGCTTTGATTGTTGTTGGTCGAATGCACCGGTGTGCGCACCAGCGAGAACGACTTTGATCACTGGGATTTATCCAACTTCGTATGGAGCCCAGCCGATGCGATCGAGTGTACCTTTACCGGACGGGTTTTTAACTTTGCCGCAGCGTCTGCGAGCAGCAGGGTACTACTGTTCGAATAACAACAAGGAGGACTACAATTTTTCCGATCCGAAAGGGAACGAGATGTGGGATGCTTCGAGCAAAGAAGCGCACTGGCGAAATCGGGCGGATGGGCAGCCTTTCTTTGCTGTGTTCAATTTTACGGTGACTCATGAGGGGCAGATACGCAAGAGGCCTTATAGCCCTAAGCATAATCCGGAGCTTGCTCCTGTTCCTCCGTACCATCCTGATACACCAGAGGTAAGGTTGGATTGGGCGCAGTACTACGATCGGATCACGGAGATGGATCGGATGGTTGGAAAGCTGTTGGGGGAGTTGCAGGAGGATGGATTGGCGGAATCGACGGTTGTGTTTTTCTTTGGTGATCACGGATGTGGCTTGCCGAGGGGAAAGCGATGGTTGTATGAGACGGGATTAAGGGTACCAATGTTGGTGCATTTACCGACGAGGCTGGCGCAGCGATATGCACCTTTTTATCAAGCGGGTACGGGAACGGATCGACTGGTAAGTTTTGTCGATCTAGCGCCGACGGTCATGGATTTATGTGAAGTGAGTCGTTCGGGTGGAGGCGAGCAACGTTTGCATGGCAGGTCCTTTTTTGATTCTCGAGATAGAGATGAGGATTACTTGTTTGGGTTTCGCGACCGGATGGATGAGCGCATTGATTCATCGAGGGTGGTGCGGAATGGACGCTATGTGTACATCCGAAATTTTATGCCTGATAGACCGCAGGGAGCTTATTTGAATTACATGTTTCAGACACCGACAACGCGTGTTTGGTTTGAGCGGTATGAAGCGAAGGAGTTGAATGGGACGCAGTCTGCTTTCTGGCAACGCAAGCCGGTCGAGGAGTTGTATGACTTGCAGGTCGATCCGAATCAAGTTCATAATCTTGGGGGATCAAACGATGCGAAGTTGCGGGAGATTAGAGAGCAATTAGCGCGGCGATTGAAGGAGCATATGTTGGCCGTAGGGGATACGGGTGGATTTCCAGAGGGTTGGCATTTGCGATTTACGTCCCAGGAACGAGTTCAGGCCATCGAAGCGGCTTGGGAGGCCGGGGATATACTCTTGCGAGGGGCGAATCTTAGGAAGAACAGCGACGGGGCCAAACGGGTCGTAGCGAATGCGGAAGGTTTGGGGATCTTGGATGAGGTAGAACTGATGCTGGGGAGTTCAGAGGCAACGCGGAGGTATTGGGGAGGGATTGCAGCGAGGGTGTTAGCAAGTGAAGGGAGTATGTTGTTTGGAGAATCGCAGGGCTTCGATAAGGTGTTAAGCCACTTATTGAAGGATCCGAATTTGGAGATTCGGGCGGTGGTCGCAGAGGCTTTGTGCCGAATGTCGAAGGGGGGGGATAGGGAGGAAGCGCAAAGTGTATTGGTTGCGATTATAGAAGAGCGGGAGGGGAGTTGGGTTGGGAGGTTGCATGCGCTCAATGCATTGTGTGATTTGGTAGCTGATGGGGTATTGCCGGCGCGTAGTATCGCTGAGCGGGTTCAATCGACATTTGCATCGCAAGGGAAATCCTGGGGGCGGGAGTTGCCGGAGCGCTATCGCGAGTATTTAGGACGCTTGGTCGAGCGACTGGCAAGCTTGTCTGGTTTGCAATAGAACAAATTTTTTTTCGGCTTATAATCTGGCTTCACTTCGGCCGTCGTTTCGCGAGAGTCGCTTTACGTCGATGCGAATGGATTCGTTTTTTGTTTCGGTTCACCTTTGAAAACCACCTGTACTATGTCAGCATCGGAAACATCGCAAGCATTGGATCCTTATTTTCAAGAGCTTTTTGCCGATCGTATTGGAGGCAAGCTATACGGTAAGGCGAACGAGATTTACAAGTTCGAAAAGATCAAGCGAGCGAAGCGGAAGGCTTTAGCAGATTACCCGAGCCGACAGTTGTTAGACTTTGGGATTGGTGAAAACGATTCGATGGCGGATGTATCGGTACGAGAAGCTTTGCAAGTGCAAGCGAATCGGCCTGAGAATCGCGGGTATATGGATAATGGTACTGCGGATTACAAGCAAGCCGTAGCGAGGTTCATGAAGCGGCAGTTCGGCGTTGAGTTGGATCCGGACAAGCAGATTAATCACTGCATAGGAAGCAAGACGGCGCTATCGATGTTGCCGGCTTGTTTCATTAATCCCGGGGACATTACGATGATGACCGTGCCTGGATATCCGGTTGCGGGGACGCATACTCGCTACTATGGCGGGACGGTGCATCGGTTGCCGTTGTTGGCCGAGAATAATTTTTACCCCGATTTTTCGGGGGTGACGCCTGAGGTTTGGGCAAAGACGAAGTTATTGGTTTTGAACTACCCAAACAGTCCCACGGGCCAGGTGGCAACAAAGGACTTTTATTTGCAGATCATCGAGCTTGCGAAGAGGTATCAGTTTGTGGTTGTGCAAGATGCAGCGCATATTTTGTTGAGTTTTCGGGGCAAGCCCTTGAGCTTTTTAGAGGTTCCTGGCGCGATGGATGTGGGTGTAGAAGTACACTCCATGAGCAAGGGCTTTGACATGATTGGCTGGCGGATTGGATGGGTGTGTGGAAATGCGAAGATTGTTCAAGCATTTTCGGACGTGAAGGACAACTGCGACAGTGGGCAATTCGGAGCGATACAGCGTGCTGCAATTTCCGCTTTAGACAATCCGGAGATACCGACTCGAATACATGGCAAGTACAAGCGACGATTGGAGAAGTTGGTTGCGACGTTGCGTCGGTGTGGTTTTCAGTGCGATGTTCCGGGTGGAAGTTACTTTTTGTACGTACCTGCACCGAAGGGAGTCTCTGGTGGTCCGCAGTTTGCGAACGCTGAGGAAGCTTCACAGTACTTCATCACAGAGCATTCGATTGTGATTGTTCCTTGGGATGATGCGGGTAGCTGCTTGCGGTTTTCCGTGACATACGAAGCGGTGGATGAAGCAGCCGAGGACGCTTTGATGGCGGAGACCGAGCGTAGGCTCAAGTCCTTGAATCTCGTGTTTTGATCAAGGTTAGGTTTTGCAGTCGGCAGTACGAGCACGTCGGTGCGCAACGTAATTTTGGGGGAGACGAAGGAATGACGGATTTAGAGTTGAATCAAGACTTGCAAGCGGCATTGGACTCGTTCAAGGATCCCGAGACAGCGCGTCCGTTATCGAAAACGGGTCAGGTAACCGATTGGGTAGTAGCCGGCGGGCATGCGAAGTGTACGTTGCGGTTAACGAGTATGGTCTGGCCGATTGCGACGGAAGTGGTTGAGCAGTTGAAATCGCATTTGCACAGTCGCGTTTCGGCGCTTCAGTCGATTGATATTCGGTTGGATCATTTTGAGCGACCGCCACAAGCGCTTGGGCAAATAGGATTGAAGGCAAAGGCTGTGATTGCGGTGGCAGCGGGTAAAGGGGGTGTTGGCAAGAGTACTTTAGCGGCATCAATCGCATTGACCTTGGAGAATTTGGGGGCCAAGGTTGGTCTTATGGATGCGGACGTTTATGGGCCGAGCATTCCGCATTTGTTGGGATTGCAGGGCAGACCCGAGATTGTTGATTCCAAGATTCAACCGATACGTTCAGGGACGATGCCTGTGATGTCGATGGGGTTCTTGGTTGAGCGAGACCAAGCGGTCGTGTGGCGTGGGCCGATGTTGCATGGTTCGATCACGCAGTTTCTCCGCGATACGGCTTGGGGCGATCTCGATTATTTGATCATCGATATGCCTCCTGGGACTGGGGATGTCGCGTTGACATTATCGCAGTTATTGCCTGTGACAGGATCAGTGATTGTGTGCACACCGCAGGAGGTGGCGTTGCTTGATGCGGGGAAGGCGATCACGATGTTCGAGAAGACAAAGATACCGATTTTGGGAATTGTCGAGAACATGAGTGGTTTTACGGATCCTGAGACCGGCAAGACGTACGATATTTTTGGTCGAGGCGGGGCTCGTAGCAAAGCTCAGGAGATTGCGGCTCCGTTTTTAGGAGAGGTTCCGATTCAGATGGCGTTGCGAAGCGAGTCGGATCGAGGAGAGTTAGCGAGTGTGTTAAAGGATCCGAAGATAGCGAAGCCATTTGAGGATGTCTCGCGCGCCTTGGTACGAGCGATCACAGCGAGGGTAGCTGCCAATCCAATGGCTGCGGTGTCGCTTCCTGTCTTGTAGATCACTGTAGCTGATGGTTGTTTGTCGATTATTGGATGGGCCACACCGGTTTGCGGTCTTCCATGTTTACAGGTGTGGTTATGGCGAAGCATCGAATTTTCACGATGAGTTTTGCAAGGGTTTATCCTTGTTACGTGACCAAGGCGCAAAAGAAGGGGCGGACACAGGAAGAGGTCGATCAAATTATTTGTTGGTTGACCGGATACGGCTTATCTGAATTACAGGGATGCGTGAACGGGGAGGTGACCATTGAGGATTTCTTTGGTCGAGCGCCAGCGATGCATCCTGCGAGGCGTTTGGTAACCGGTGTTGTTTGTGGTGTCCGCGTAGAAGAGGTCGAAGATCCGTTGATGCGCGAGATTCGGATTTTGGATAAGATGATCGATGAGCTTGCGAAAGGTAAGGTGATGGAGAAGATACTCAGGCGTTTACCGGATAGTAATTGAACGACTGGGGCGCAACGGTGAGGTTCAAAGAAGCAAAGTCGCAAAGACGCCTGCTTGGTCATGCCGGTCGTTGATTTATTTCATCGATACGTCGAATCAAAGATGATCTGCATCTTTACTTATGTTCGATGCGTTAGAAACAATTTGGACCGAGTTGCAGTGCTTTTTCCACCCTCATCCCCCCCGCCCCTTCTCCCGCCCAGACGGGCGAAGGGGAGCCAAGACAGTAACGGCTCAAGCGGGGCATAGGGAGATAGCCCAGGTAAAAGCGGAGCGTTGCCCTGGGTAGGGCTTAGGGGAGTATGGGTTGATTTCCAGCGGGTGGCGGAGGGAGTTGTAGCGCGGTGGCCGCAGGGGTTAGGCTTGCTGAATAGTGCTTCAGGAGGCTAAGGACCGACTGGAATTCTGCGCGAGAGGAGAGGGCTGTGAATCTTGGATCTTTCGCAACGCTTTCGTAGCGAGCTACGATGGCTTTGACTTCGTCGGCGTTGGGTGCTGCGCCGCCGAGGAACATCCAAGCGGGTAGTCCAAGGTATTGTTTCCAGGTTTCATCAAGGAGATCGAAGAGTTTTGGGGCGAGCTGAACGAGTTGTCCGCGAACAACTTCGGATTCGCTTGCACCGACAGCCTTTGCGGAGGCGGGGGCGGCGGCGCCGGAGGCGATTTGGGCTGCGTACTTGGCGACCGACTCAGTGAGTTGTTGTGCAGCGGGTGGGACCACGGGGGTTTGGTTCACTGAGGAGATTTGGTAGTAGGCACCGGTAGCGATGCGGTCGACTTGTAGGACCGAGCCATCGATGGAGACGCCTGCGAAGAGTCCGCGACTACGGGAGTATGTATAGATTTCTGCTTGTAGCTGTCCGTCGGTACCAATGCCACCTTCACGTCCGACAGGGCCGGCTGCTGCAGCGACGTCGGCACCAAGGGTAAGTTTGCCGTTGAGAATACCTTGGATACTGCGTGGTGTTTTGAAGACGAGGATGATGTCCGAAGATTGCACACCGACTTGCCACCCGATGTTTCCACCAGTAAGGGAGATGAAGACTGGTGCGTGCCAAGTCCCATTGGGTTCACGAACAAAGAGGACTCCTTTACCGTGTCGTGCGCCCACAATGAAACTTCCTTTGACAACATTTGGGATGATTGCGACTCCAGAAGCGTTTTCGATCATAGCTTGTGGGACTTTGGAGAGAGGTTGTGCCATGGTTTCTTGGAGCAATTGGCTCGATTGAGCGATGACCTCTTCGGGACGAGCTTGGCCAAACGTATTTGTAGAGAGGCTAAGTGTCGGCAAAACGAATCCTAACAGCGCGACGAGATGTCTGAAGTTGGTTGGCATGGAATCAAGCACGTGAAGCATGGCATGGGTCTCCTGTGGGTGAATCTGGGTAGTTTGGCGAATCTGGTTTACTTCAGTGTGTTTGGTAACAAAAAGGAGCGTTGGATTGCTAGAGGGATCTTGCTTACACCTACAGGTTGCTTGTTCCCCTGATTGAGGGGGGGGCGAATTTTGCTGAAAGAGCGGGAGCTTGGTTTGTTCGCTAAAGGCGATAAAAAACCCTAAGAAATCGTTGAAAAGAAATGCTCGGTGTCTTAAAATTTTGATTAGAAACACGTGCCGAAACAGAATTGTTTTCTCGCAAAAGTACTCACACGGGATAGTTATCATGACAGTAGGTGAACGGATCAAAAAGCGTCGCTTAGAATTAGGTTGGACGCAAGAAACGTTGTGCATCAAAGTTGGCTTGAGCAAAAGCTTTCTTTCCGAGTTGGAGAGTGGCAAACGCAATGTGAGTGCAGAGAACTTGCTTACGATTGCCCAGGTGTTTGGATTGTCTTTGGACTACTTGATGACCGGCAAGGGGAGCAAGGAGAGCAAGAAGGATGGGATGGAGATTCCGATTCCTGCTTCATTGGTCAAGTTCGCTGAGAGTCAACAATTGTCGTTTCGGCACACCTTGACGTTGCTTGAAATGCAGCGACAAATCGTTGCGCATCGGACTTCGAAGAAGAAAGACAATGCAGAGAAGTTTGATTGGCGTAAGTTCTATGAAGGGGTCAAGCCGTTTATTAAGAGTTAATGATAAGTCCAAGCGATTCTCCTGAAATAAAAGAGCTCGCCCGATCTTTGGGAGTCATTGCAGAAGATCCGTTTCGCGGCACCATCTCCGCTTGTGTCGCGATGGTAGAGCGATGGATTGAGCAAAGTGGTGGGTTTGACGTTGCTGGTCTACGAAACGTTGAGGCGTTCCAACGGTTTGTTACTTCACGTTTGTCGCTAGCGATTGAGGAAATCCACTCTGAGTCAGATTTTGACCGTCTGACTGATTATTATGCTCGAGAACGAGGCGAATTTGTTTTTGCGGGATTGCGAGCTCGGTTTGATGATGGCGATAACGAGACTTTTGGAGCTCTCATCCGGCGATGTAATTTGAGTCATGACGCGGAGATGCGTTACGTAGCAGTTGTAGATTGCCGTGGTGATAAGTATGCGCGTCGCTATTTCACCCGATGGCATGAGATCGCTCACCGGATGACAACTCACTCTGATGCGTTAGCTGACGAGCTGGAGTATGAGGGTGAGGCGATTGAGGTATTAATGGATGCGATTGCGTCGGAACTAGGGTTTTTTGAGCCCTTTCTCAAGCCAGCGGTTGAAACTGTGTTTGGATCAGAGAATTGGTTGACCTTTGAAATGATCGAGCAGATCATTTGCAAAGTGTTCCCTGAAGCTTCTTTTCAGTCGACATTGTTCGCTTGCATGCGGAGTTCATCGATGCCGATGGTATACGTTGAACTGGCTGGAGATCCGTTGGTCTTCACCAAAATTTTGCCGAATCTAGCGGCGCAAGCGGACGGATTGTTGTATTGCAGTCGCAATAGGCATCCGGATTGGAATCAAGTAGGTTCGATTTCCCCGCAAGTTACACCTTTGGCTTTGGGAGCCAAGCCCAGTGCGGGATCCGTATTCCATCGTGTTGCTGGTCGAGACCTGCTTTGTGAGGAGATTGAGCATCACAGTATCGACTTGTTGGCGATGCGGCAATCGGGCGAGTTGGGCGTTCGGAATGGGCAGACCCGATTGCGTGAAATGCTTACCCACGTGGAAGCTCGCCATGTTCCGGGTAAGGTGATTGGATTACTGCAGTACTAATTGCCACTCGTACTAGTTCTGTACCGACGCTTCGCCAACCGCAGAGTTCCTAGTGCCAAAGCCCATACAGCAATCGAACCGGGTTCTGGTACTGGATTTGGTGGTGGATTCGGTGGAGGTGGTGGTGGCGGTGGAGTTTGTGGCGCGAATGTTAACTGCATGTTAAACGTCCCTTCTACCTGCGAATGACTCGGTGAATCTGCTCGCCATCGGCTACTGACTTGGTAGTCGATGAAGTACTGGGAGCCTTCGATCTGGAATGTGATCTCAGGGTTGGTACTGGTCCATAATACCGTGTTGAATACATCTCGAATCTGTGCCGTTGCGGTCGCACTCCCTGCCCAAACGACCGATACGTTTGCGGCTTGGGTCGTCGCAAAGTCGATCAAGCCTGCATGGAGATGGTCGACTTCTAAGTTCGTCAGCGTGTCGATACGGCTGAGCCCTTGGATACTCAACAAATTATCTGTCGATACATCTAGACCTAGGGTTAGTGTGGTCGCTCGCAATTCGCCTAATGAATCGAGCGGGTCAATCAAGTACTCTTCGAGCACTAGGGTCGGATCGAATTGATCAACAGTCACTGCGCCGAAGCCGTAGTAATTGTCATTCCCTGCTCCCAAGATTGCGTTGCCGAGGTACAAACCGTCGATGTTGCCGACCCCCGTAGCGCCGATCACAATCGTTCCTGCGCGTAGATTATCGCATGGAATCATGGCGATCAGCCCTATCGCAAGTTTTGGTAGCCAGCGTTGGATAAATCTCTTCATGTGTCCCCCGACCATGTTCTTGTTAGTGTGAATATTGAAGTAAGTGGGTAGGTAATGTAATTTCGAAATGATTCGCTTAGGTGGCCGTCGGATCGACAATCAGTTCATCAACAATCACTTCCGGTAGTAAATCCATCCCTAACTTGGCGATAAACCAATCGAGTTCGTCTTCGCCGTGGAGCGTATCGACCGCGTTATCGTCGAGCAACGTATCGGTTGGCGTGTTTCGTAAATAGGTCTCGTTGTTCATTGGTGTACCGGTCGTTGCGGTTCCTTGTAGATTGCCGATCCTCTCGTGGTAAGTCCGTGTGCTTGTCCATTCAGCACGAAGGTGTGCAAGGGCGATTGGTGCGGTATCGTGGGTGGTGCGATTGCGTCGTTGATTCCATCGCCGTCGGTACCGACGATGATATTGGAGCTATCGTGGATCATGACCCCCAAGTCATTGGGCTGTGCGACTAGGCCCGCTTGGTCGGTTCCCAGGCGTGAGTTTTGGACTTTGCCGTTGCTAGCGTCGAAGAAGTAAATGCCAAAGCCGTTCGAGAAGTTGTTGACGGTGAGGTTGAGTATTTGCACACCGGAGCCGTTGAACCAGAGGCCGTGTTGTGGTGCGTTGGTTCCATCGATGGTGACGCGGTTTTCTCCGTCGATGGTGACAGCGCTGGTAATCCAGGGGAGATTGGCAGCGGGGCGAACGGAGGTGATTTCCGGTGCGAAGACGATTCTGTCTTCGCCTGCTTGTGCGTTGGCAAGCAGGATCATTTCGGAGAGGGAGCCGGGGCCGGTACCTTCGGCTACCGTGACCGTAAGCACGGGATTGCTTGCGAGTACCCGTCGGGATTCCAAGGCTTCGAATTGCAGTTTTCGCCGTTCGAGTCCCAGGCTTTTGGCAAGAATACGTTGGAAGCGGTTACGTTTGCGGATGCTGGAAGGGAGTGGCATTCGGGATAAACGCATCGGAAACAGCGGGCAAAGTCCGCGAACAACGGAGTCGCGATGGAGAGCTTGCCCCTATTGGTTAAATCGCGAAGCGAATCCCGAGCGAAAAGAATTTTTGAAAAACGGGAAAGAAAAATCTGGGGCACCTAACGCGGGGGGAAGAAGGCGTTGGTGTGTGATTGGGGGGGTAAAAAAAGAAACGGAGGCCAGAGCCTCCGTTTGTAGATATGTCTTGGTATTCCGAAGTGATAGATACTTGCGGAATTGGATCACCGATTAGTGATCTCGGTATGGGCGACGTTGTCCGCCGCCACCACCACCACCACCGTTGCCACGTCCGCCGCCGTAGCCACCGCCACCGCCGCCGTAACCACGATCGCCGCCACCGTAACCACCGCCGCCGCCACCGGAGCGTGGGGTGTTTTCGCGAGGTCGTGCTTCGTTACACGAAATGCGACGACCTCCTACTTCTTGCTGGTTCAATCCTTCAATTGCTGCCTTCGCTTCTTCAGCATCTGGCATTTCTACGAACGCGAACCCACGGGAACGACCTGTTTCCCGTTCGGTGATAATGCTAACTTTAGCAACTTGGCCAAAACGGCTGAAAGCCTCACGGACTTCGTCTTCCGTCGCGCGGAACGACAGGTTCCCAACAAAAATATTCGTCACTGAAACAAACCCTCGTAACACATGGCTCAGCGCGATGGCTGAGCGTTCCAAAAAACAGACAATGACCCAAGCTACGACCGAACAGATCCGAATCAGTCACGAACCTTTTCCACTCGACTCCTGAGCATCCAACTCTGGGATTATCGAGGATGCCCTAGTCTGCGTCAACGAGAATCCGATGATTATTCCCGTTTGAACGATAAAGTGTTTGTGGACAAAACGTCTGTAAAACGAAGGTTACAGTGGTTGGGGTTGGGTGATTGAAGGCAATCAACGAAGTGTTAGTTGGGAGGGGTTAGAAGCCACTGGTTGCTGGGGGAGGGTTATTGTTGATCGCGTTGGACGGTGTTGTCGTCGGTGTGGGATTAGGGTCGGAGTTGGTTCCTGGGACGACGCGAGGGCCGGCGAGTGTAGCATCAACGATTTTTTTGAGATCTTCTCCGTCGACGACTTCGACTTCCATTAGTCGATTTGCTAGGGATTCGAGAGCTGCTCGGCGTTCCGTGAGGATGCTTTGCGCTTGATTGGAGGCTTCGTCGATTAGACGTTTGACTTCTTGGTCGATTTCGCGAGCGGTTTGTTCGGAGTAATCTCGACCGAAGGAGTCATTGCCGCCTGTGGCGAGGAATGGTGATCGGTTTCCTTCGCGGAAGTTTACGCGACCGAGCCGGCTCATGCCGTACTGCATCACCATGGCTCTGGCGATATTCGTAGCGCGTTCGAGGTCATTTGAAGCGCCGGTGCTGATATCGCGGAAGATGATTTCTTCGGTGAGGGTACCTGCAAGGAGGACTTGCATTTGGGCTTCGAGTTCTGGTTGGGTGACGAGATAGCGATCGTCTTCGGGGCGTTGCATGGTGTATCCCAGGGCAGCCACACCGCGTGGGATGATGGAGACTTTGTGAACCGGATCGGTGTTAGGGATGGAATAAGCGACGAGAGCGTGGCCGGCTTCGTGGTAGGCGACTCGCAGCTTTTCGTCTTCGTTCATGATTCGTTTTTTCTTTTCCAAGCCTGCGGCGGCGCGCTCGACGGCATCGTTGAATTCTTCTTGGCTGACGACATTGCGACCTTTTCTGGCTGCAAGCAGGGCGGCTTCGTTGACGAGGTTTGCAAGATCGGCGCCGACGAATCCCGGGGTGATGGATGCGACTTGGCCGAGGTCGACGTTGGGTGCAAGTTTCACGTTTTTGACGTGGACTTTGAGGATATCGGCTCGTCCTTGTTTATCGGGTCGGTCGACGAGAACGTGTCGATCGAAGCGTCCGGCGCGGAGCAAGGCGGGGTCGAGGGTTTCGGGGCGGTTGGTGGCGGCCATGACGATGACTCCGGAGTTGGGGTCGAAGCCGTCCATTTCGACGAGGAGTGCATTGAGGGTTTGTTCGCGTTCGTCGTGTGAGCCCGGAATGTTTCCAGCGCGGCTTTTTCCGAGTGCATCGAGTTCGTCGATAAAAATGATGCAAGGTGATTTCGCGACGGCTTGTTGGAACATATCGCGTACACGGGCGGCACCAACGCCGACGAACATTTCAACGAAGTCCGAACCGGATAGGGAGAAGAAGGGTACTCCGGCTTCTCCTGCGATAGCTTTTGCTAGAAGTGTTTTTCCGGTACCAGGGGGACCGACGAGCAGGACCCCGCGTGGGATTCTGCCACCGAGGCGTTGGTATTTTTCAGGATGTTTGAGGAAGTCAACGATTTCACGGACTTCTTCAACGGCTTCGTCGATTCCAGCGACGTCATGAAACATCACACCGATATCTTCTTGTGCGTAGAGTTTTCCGCGTGAGCGGCCGAATTGCATGGGGGATCCGATCCCGCCCATTCGTCGCATGAAGAAGTACAGGAGAGTGGAGATCAAGAAGAACGGAAGGAAGAACATCCAGAAGAACTGGGTGAGCATGCTTTGGCCCGGGGAGTTTCCCCAGGAGATGTTTGCAGCGGTGAGTTTTTCTTTGAGTTCCTTGTTGGTGCTTTCGGAATTGTCTTTGATGGATTGAAAGATTCGGGCACGAGGTTGAGTTGGTTGACCGTCGACTATTTTCGCGACGGTGACTTCACCACGGACGCTTTCTTTATCGACTTGAACGTTCTTAATACGGCTAAGTTCGTAGGGTTGTCCTTCGATGGAGATGGTTTTCGTGCCGGTGAACTCGGGGGCTTGTGTGGATTGGGAGTCGTCTGTGTAGCGAGTCGCGTCGATCAGTTGGATCAGTTCTGGGTAGCGGATTTCTTGGTACAGAGCGCTGGAGACGAAGCTGAAGGCAGCCATGATCAGGAGGATAGCGAGCATGGTCAGCATGAGCCATGAGTTGCTCGATGCTGGGTTTCCGCCTGAATTGGATCGTTTATCGGATTTGTTTTCGTCTGCCATTGTGTCGTGCAGCCCTTGCGAAATTGGCGAGTGCTTTGGTAAGTGACCTTTCGGCCGGCGGTTGCCGACCTGAGAGATCTTTTAGATGACCTATTATGCACAGGTAGCAATCGCTGGGCAGGGATTGGCGTTGAGGATTTCCGTTTCAATCCCTAAAATCCGAAGAGATTAACGGGAGTAATGATTCCCCAGGACACTTGTGGCAGGATTTTTCTGCGACGATTGGGGGGATAGGTAGTTTTGAGAAGTAATGAGTGCCGGGAGAAGGATTTGAGTCGTCCGCAGAGAGTGGCCCTATTGGGATCGACGGGCAGCATTGGGCGATCGAGCTTGGAGGTGCTTCGTGCGCATCGCGAGCGATTTGAAGTGGTTTGTCTTTCGTGCCATCAGAGTTTGGAGCTTTTTCAGCAGCAGTGTCAGGAGTTTCAGCCGGCTAGTGCGATTGTCACGGGTGAGCGAACTTCGTCGGTTCAGGGATGGTTGCTTGGTGCGGGTTCGGGTGGCGAGGGAGTATTGGAGCGGCGTGGGCATGGGATGGGAGCATTGATTGACGCGTTGGGAAGTTTGGAGCTAGACATCGTAATCGGTGCGATTGTTGGGGTTGCCGGATTGCACTCGAGTATAGCGACGGTGGGTTTGGGCAAGCGATTAGCGTTGGCAAACAAGGAGTCGTTGGTGGTTGCTGGCGAGCATTTAATGTCGCAGGCTCGCGAGACGGGAGCGGAGATTTTGCCGGTTGATAGCGAGCATAGTGCGATATTCCAAGCGATGCAGGGGAGTGGACGAAAAGACGAGGTACAACGGATCATCTTGACTGCCAGTGGTGGTCCATTGCGACAATGGCCGTTGGAGCGGCTTGCGAATGCAACGGTTTCCGATGCCCTTGCTCATCCGACTTGGTCTATGGGAAGAAAGATTACGGTCGATTCAGCGACGATGATGAACAAGGCATTGGAGGTCATCGAAGCGCGATGGTTGTTCGACATACCAGCGGAGCGTATTGAGGTGGTGATTCATCCGCAGTCTATCATTCATTCGATGGTGGAGTTTCGTGATGGATCGGTGGTCTCACAGATGAGTCCGCCGGATATGCGACTACCGATTCAGTATGCATTAACGTATCCGGAGAGGTTAGATTCGAATTGTCACCGGATGGACTGGGGGCAGCGTCAGCAGTTGGACTGGTATCCTGTGGATTTCGAGCGGTATCCTGCGTTGGGACTGGGATTTGAGGTTGCGAAATCCGGGGGGACTTGCGGGGCTGTTTTGAACGCAGCGAACGAGGCTGCCGTAGAACTTTTTCTTGAGGGCAAAATCCGGCTGACGGAAATTGCTAAAATTTGCGGGACGATACTTCATCACCATACCTTTTCACCCCATCCGACGCTTGAGGAATTGCTTCGGCAAGACCGATGGGCGCGTGATGAGGTTACACGTTGGGCTCAAACCACATGTTAGAATGCTTGTTCAGCTTTTTCCCTGGCGATTCCGTTTTTTGCCGCGATGCGTTGGGGGACACGTGGTTTGTTGGGGCAACTCCAACTTTACTGCAGGCTTGGGGTAACCGGATTTACAGCATATTGGCCATGTTGTTGGGATTGGGTTTTGTTATTTTCGTTCATGAGCTCGGGCATTTTTTGGCTGCCAAGATGTTTGGGGTCAAATGCGAGAAGTTTTACGTCGGGTTTGATGTTCCGATGAAATTCGGGCCGATTCAATTGCCATCGAAGTTAGCCAAGTTTCAGTGGGGCGAGACGGAGTATGGAATTGGAAGTATTCCGCTAGGTGGCTACGTAAAGATGCTTGGGCAGGACGATGATCCGAGAAAATTGAAGGAAGAGAACGAACGCATTTTGGCGGAGGGTGCCGATGGCAGTTCGATTGGAAGTGGTGTTTCCGGTGGTGAAGCAGGGAGCAAGCCGCGATTGGATCCACGTTCTTATCCAGCGAAGCCAGTATTTGCGAGGATGATCATCATCAGTGCGGGTGTGATCATGAATTTGATCTTCGGGGTCCTGATGGCGGCTTGTGCGTACAAGTTTGGCGTGCCTTACACGCCGGCGGTGCTTGGAGGAACGATTCCTGGCGATCCGGCTTGGAAAGCGGGTCTTCAGGCGGGGGATCGCATTGTAGGTATCGAGAATTCGCAAGACGAAGAATTGTCTTACGACGAGGTTCGCAAGAAGGTGGCTGTCAGCGGGATTCGCAGTCTAGAGACTCCGTTGAAGATCACGTATTTGCGAGGGGGCGAACGCAAGACGATTGACGTGGCCGGGACGATGGCTCATGCCGATCCAGACGAGAGGATCAATTTTCAGGCATTGGGAATTCTTTCGACGGCAACGACGACATTGAGCGACCAGCAACCTTTTGATCGCGTACTGGAGCTTGAGAATCGAAGTCTCGGGGACTTAAAACCGAACGATCGGATCATTGGGGTCGATGGAGTGATGTTGGAATCGGACCAGGAAGCCGGAAAGTTCTTGGAGTTCCAGCTCAATGAGTTGTTGCATCCAAGGCTTGCGAAGCCAGTGGAGTTAGCAGTTGAGCGGAAGGAAGGTGAAAAAACGGAGACGGTCAAAGTTCAGGTAGCCCCCCTGCCCTATCGGTCGTTGGGTGTTCAGTTTGAAGCCGATCAGGTGACGGTGGTGGCGCAGGGGTCTGAAGCGGACAAGGCAGGTTTGCGGATGGGTGACATTCCCGTATCGTTCAATGGAGCGCCGATCGTAGACGCGACGACTTTACCGAATCGAGTTGCAGCGATGGCGGGGCAGAAGGTGTCGATGGAATTTCGGCGGGCGAACGAAGACAAGTTGATCCCTTTGCAGTGGACCGTGCCGACCCGGTTTTTGCTTGAGAATGATTGGATGGGATTGGGAGCAGCGGGGCTGGAGCTTCCTGGCTCCGGATTGGTTTTCACGCCGTCCCGGCGCGTTTCGGGAGTGACTGAGGGGTCGGCTGCAGCGGCTAGTGGAATTGTCGTGGGTGATGTGTTACAGCAAGTTCAGTACGGGAATTTGAGCGATGCGCAGCGGGATTATCTTGGCAAGCTACAGTTGGTCGATTGGTTTACGAAAGCGGTGCCGATCGACACGTTGCGTAACGTTCAGTGGTTGCATGCGCGATTGCAGGTCTTGCCGGTGGGTTTGCCATTGAAGGTGGTTGTAGAGCGGGGTGGAAAGATTGAGGTAGCGGCTGCGGCGGTGGTTGAAGAAGCGAGTGTTTATGCAGCGGATCGAAGGTTTGCCTTAATGCCGCTGCGCGATCAGTACTTGGCTGATTCTTGGTCGCAAGCTCTATCGCGAGGTTTTCAGGAGGTAAGGCGTGGTATTGGAGATGTGCTTGAGTTTTTGCAGTTGATTGTTACTGGCAAGGCTTTCAATTTTATTGGTGGGCCTGGCACCATAGCGGTGCAAGCGACTTCGGCAGCGTCACAGGGGATTTCTCCGTTATTGATTTTCTTGACGTTGCTCAGTGCCAATTTAGCGGTTGTGAATTTCTTGCCAGTGCCAGCGTTGGATGGTGGGCACATGATGTTCTTGGCGGCGGAGGCGATTACGGGCAAGCCTGTGAATGAAGATTTACAGATGAAGCTGACGATTGGTGGCATCATTGCATTGCTCTGTTTGATGCTTTTAGCGTTCCGAAACGACTTCTTGTTTTTCCTTGGTTCCATGTGGATTTAATGTCGTGCGACCTTGGGTGTACTGCTGTTCGTTCTTGCTTCCCTTGATGGCAACCGTTGGGTTGTATTGGGGCGGATGGTGGGCGTGGCTGACACCGGCTTTTGTGTTCTTGGTGATTCCGTTGATTGATGGGCTTCTTGGGGTATCCGACGGTGATACTGACAGGATGGTTCAAGGGGATACGGAGGACGCAACGCAGACTCAGAGAAATGTTCGGTGGAGTCGCGACGGGGTTTATACGGGGATATTGATTCTCCAAGTGGCTTGCCAGTTGGGTTTGCTGCTCGCGTTGGGTCATTATTGGACGACTGAGCAATTCGACTTGTGGGAACGCTTGGGGTGGGTGTTGTCGGTGGCGCTGAGTGTAGGTGGAGTTGGGATCACCGTGGCGCACGAGTTGGTACATCGCCAAGCGAGGTGGCAGAGGACGGCGGGGAAGTTGATGTTGATGGGCGTGCTCTATATGCACTTCTCGATTGAGCACGTGCGAGGGCATCACGCGAGTGTTGGGACGAATGAGGATGCAGCATCGGCGCCGCGGGGGATGAGTGTGTACCGATTTCTCATGCGTACGGTTCCGCTCCAGTGGTGGTCAGCTTGGGAATTAGAACGCAAGCGGTTAGTCAAACACGGGCGTGCGGTTTGGAGTATTCACAATGAGATGTTGTGGTTTTTGGTATGCCAACTGCTTTGGTTGGTTTTGTTAACATCGATGTTTGGTTTGGTGTTTTTACCAGTGTACTTGGTCGTTGCGGCGTTATCGTTTGGGTTGCTTGAGGTGGTCAATTACATTGAGCATTACGGATTGCGGCGTGAGAGAGGTGAGAACGGGCGATACGAAGCGGTGGGTCCGGAGCATTCGTGGAACAGCAATCACCGATTGAGTCGGGCGTTGTTGTTCGAGTTATCTCGGCATTCCGATCATCATTTGCATGCGCTCAAGCACTATCAGACGTTGGCCAATGGGGAGCGAAGTCCACAGTTACCGAGTGGCTACCCTGGGATGGTGTTATTGGCTTTGGTGCCGCCGGTGTGGTTTTGGATGATGGACCGGCGGATAGAGTTACGAACCTAGGGCTTGGGTCGGTCGTGTTTACGAGTTGTTTTCATCTTCGGCGACGGCAAAATCTTCATCGAAGGAAGAGTCTAGATCCGCGTCTTCGTCGTCGGTGTGGTGGATTCTATCGTTATGGATTTTATCGCTCGTAGGGTTTGAGGTTTGTGTGTCGATGGAGTTATTGCGTTGGGTGTTGGGTTTGGATTGTCGAACGATTGGTGGGGCATCCCAGTTGTTTTCGCGACGGATTTTATTGGAGCGAGTTTTGGTGGAAGCGGGTTCATCTGCGTTATCGCGCATGCGTTCCCATTGATCGATCGTGATGACCACTTCGCGTGCTTGGGAGCCTGCGTAATCACCGACGATTCCGTCTTCGGCCATGAAATCGATCAAGCGGGCAGCGCGGCCGTAGCCGATTCCGAGAGCTCTTTGCAGGAGGGAGCAGCTACCGCGGCCTTCGCGTACGACGATATCGACGGCGGCTTCGTAGAGATCATCGCGACGTTTGAAGGATCCAGCGGCTTTGCCGTCACCTTCCTTGTCTTCTTTGACTTTGAGTTGAACGAGTTCTTGGACGAAGTTTTGTTCGCCGGTGCTGCAGTGATCAACGACAGCATTGATTTCATCGTCGCTGAGGTAGGTACCTTGTCCGCGTAGCAGGGTGCTAGTTCCGGGCCAAAGGAAGAGCATGTCCCCGTTACCCAGGAGTTTGTCTGCACCGTTTTCGTCGAGGACGACGCGGCTATCGGTACGGCTGGCAACTTGAAAGCTGATCCGTGCGGGGAGGTTGCTTTTGATCAAGCCGGTGATGACATCGACGGTTGGTTTTTGAGTAGCGAGGATCAAGTGGATACCGACGGCCCGGCTCTTTTGAGCGAGTCGTATGATATGGGCTTCGACCTCCTTGCCTGCGGTCATCATGAGGTCCGCCATTTCGTCGGCGACGATGACGATAAAGGGGAGGTGATCGGGAATCATCTCGGCTTCTTCGTCGTTTTCAGGTCGCAATCGTTCTCTTAGTTCATCTCGACCGAGTTGGTTGTAGCTGGTGATATGTCGCACGCCGGCGCGAGCAAGTAGAGCGTATCGTTCTTCCATTTTGTCGACGGCCCAAGCGAGGATCGCTTCGGCCTTTCGCATATCGGTGACGACTGGGTGCATGAGGTGTGGGAGTCGACCGTACCCGCTGAGTTCAACCATTTTCGGGTCGATCATCAGCATACGGACTTCGTCGGGGCGACGAGCCATGAGGATCGAGCAGATGATGGAGTTCAAGCAAACGCTTTTTCCGGTACCGGTACGACCGGCGATCAGGAGGTGTGGTAGGCTAGCGAGATCGACGGCGAGAGGTTTGCCTGATACGTCTTTCCCTAGGAAGAGAGGGATCTTCATTTTGCGAACTTGCGGTGCACCTTCTTCGATGACTTCGCGCATTCGCACAACTTGTCTTTTCTCGTTGGGGACTTCGATACCTACGGTGTTTTTCCCTGGGATCGGAGCGACAATACGAACGCTGGGAACGCGTAAAGCGATAGCGAGGTCGTCCGCTAGGCCGGTGATTTTCGAGAGTCTCAAGCCTGCTTCGAGCTCGATTTCATATTGAGCGATCACGGGGCCTGTTTCGATTTCCACGACACGGATGTTGAAACCAAAGTTTGCGAACGTTTGTTCGAGTACACGTGCTTTGCGTTTGACTTCTTCTGTTTGTTCATCGTAGGAGAAGTCATCGCCGAGGGTTAGCAGTTCCACGGATGGCAGAACGTACTCTTCGCTTCCTGCGGGAAGTTGTGTGTCATTGAGGGAGTTGTAGAGGGAGTTTCGTTCTTCCTCTTCGTCCTGTTTTTTGCGAGTCTTGGAATTTTTTACACGAGGGCCGGAGTCCTTGGCTTTGTCGGCATGGGCTTTTACGGAATGGGAGGAAGCGGGCGAACTGTTTCCATCGAGTTCCTCAGATTCCGATGAGTCGTCTTCTGCGTACTCCCATTCGTTGTCGTCGGATTCGTCTTCGTAGTCTTCAGCCCCACGGCTGCTATCCTCTTCGGAGTCGTCAGAATAATCATCTGCCTCAGAAGTTTCGGCATCGTAAGTGTCGTTTAGAGAGCCGGATTCATCGTAAGCTTCGTCTGCATCGAGTTCGTCTTCTGCATCGAGTTCTCCGTTGTTACTTTGGCTGTTGTTCGATGGCTTGTATTTGCCGGGTTTTAGGGAAGCGAGGTCTGTTCTTCCGATCGTTTTCGAGCCAGCGGTGAGGTCTTGGGTGCTGAAGGAGGTGGTTGCTCGTCGACCGATACGGATAGCAGGTCCGTTTTCATCGACTTCGAGATTTGGATCGAGTTCTTCGATCCCTGCGACGGTATCGGTGAGAGAGCCTTTGCCCGGGACTGGGGCGCCAAAGGGCTTCTTGCCTAAGTCAGAAAAGGATGGAATTGGTAGGGTAGCAGAAGCGGTTTTTGAGGATTCAGGTCGGACGGTCAAGGAGGAAGGCAGATCGGAGTTGCGAGATCCAAAAATGCTTTTCCCTGTGGACGAGTTAATGGTAGGCAGAGGGGGAATGCGTAGGGTTTTTGCGAAGGAAACACCGTGTGAGGTAGCGAGTCCAAGGTACCGCACAAGTACGTATTCGGTGCTCAGGAGCAGTCCGATGCAAAGCGCCGCGAGGATGCAGATCAGTCCTCCCAGGAATGCGAAGTGGTGATTGAGCCAAGTGTTCACTAGAGCTCCTAGGTATCCACCGCCTCCGATGGGGATTGGAAGTCCGAGTGAGAGCCCGAGGCGATCAGGCAACGCACAGACTGCAGTCAGTACAAGTGTCCAGCCGATGCTACGGCCCAGGGGGCTTGCCCAGGGTTGCTGTCGAAAGCAGACGAACCCAGCGAGGGTTAGCAGGCATGCGACGATGTAGGCACCGATGCCGGTGGCTTGGAACAGTGTTTGGCTGACCAAGGCACCGAGGTATCCTGCACCGTTTTGGATGGTGGGGTTTGCTGGAAAGCTTGCGGGGGTCAGCCAGGAGGACGATGGCGAATTTGATGTGGCGGGAGAGGTGGTCGTAGCACTGTGTAGATTGGTAGCGCTGTGTAGATTGGAATCGCTGTGTAGATCGGGCAAAACGATGGTAGGTTCTGATACAGTGGTGGTATCCCAGTTGCGTGGATCAGAGACTAAAGAGTCATCGAAGAGTCGGCGTGCATCGTCAGCGGGGTCGTGGGTAAGGAGTGCTAGCCAGACCAATGCTGCGACTCCGAAAAGACAAACACCCACCATGTCCCATCGAAGGGATCGCGAGAGAGTTGGGGGAGATTTCTCTTTGGACATAACATCAACCAATTGGCGAGGAGCACTTCGAACGCGCGCAGAGACCTTGTCACAAGTGTTCCACGCAGCGGGTTGCGGAGGAGAGTAAGGTTGGGAAAAGTTGGTCGGTTGCCATAAGAAGAGTCAGTACAATCGCTATAATCCGCAGTACTTGGTGCGCAGACGGTGATCGCGACTAATGGATTGGGTTCTTGAATTGATGGGATAACTAGTGATTGGATAACTATGGACGATACCTACGACTATTCGTTTCGATCGGAATTGGTTGGACCGGACTGTTACATAGCGCAGAACGCTACCGTACGGGGAGATGTGCGAGTGGGGCGGGGCACGACCATTTTGTTCGGGGCGGTCATGCGTGGAGATGCGGATAAGATCACCATTGGCGAGGAGAGCAATCTGCAGGACTTGGTCTGTTTGCACGCGGACCCTGGTTATCCTTGTGTCATTGGGGATCGCGTGACGGTTGGGCATGGAGCAATTGTTCATGGAGCGACGGTGGAGTCAGAGTGTTTGATCGGTATCCGCGCGACGATTCTCAATGGTGCGGTGATTGGTAAGGGGTCAGTGATTGCAGCGGGGGCGTTGGTTCGAGAGGGGCAAGTGATACCGCCGGGGTCGTTGGTGATGGGAATCCCAGGCAAGGTCGTCCGCGAGTGTGGTGAGCGAGAAGTGGCGATGATTGAACGTGGTTGGCAACACTACGTCGAGGTAGGTCGGCGTTACCGAGAATCTGATGCGTTAGGTGGTTCGAGCGTGAAGGAAGCGAGAGGGGGCGTGGAATGAAATCCAGGCGAGGATGGAGACCGGGGCGGCGAAAAAAGAGTGAGCCTATTCAGTTGGAAGTAGGTGCAATTGAATACGAATTCGGGGTTCCTATCGAAGGGGAAATTCTGGCAAAGGATGCTTGGACGCAGTGTGCATTGAAGAGATTACCGCAAGAGGGGGAAGTTGACTGGGGAGATGTCTTTGGCAGGCAGGCACCATTAGTGGTGGATATCGGTTGTGGAAATGGTCGTTACACCATTGCATCAGCGGTGCGGCGGCCTGAGTTGAATCACTTGGCGATTGATTCATTGCCGATGGTGGTGCGTTATGGCACCCGTCGCGCGAATCAGCGAGGGTTACGGCATGTGCGTTTCGCGGTGGTCGATGGTTGGCGATTTTTGCATTCTTACTGTCAGGATGCTTCGATTGCTGAGGTGCACATCTACCATCCACAGCCTTATGCGGATCCGGATGACATCTCCAAGCGGATGTTGAACCCCGAGTTTATGGGGTTGATGTATCGCCGGTTGATGCTTGGTGGAGCGGTTTATTTTCAAACGGATCGCGAGGCTTATTGGCAGTATGTAGATCGCTGGATGCCGAATCTATTTCAGTGGAATCGCGTGGAGGGTGATTGGTCGGATGGGCCTGAGTTTCGATCCAGGCGGGAGATATTGTCTCGCAAGGAAGGGTTGTCGATTTATCGTGGAATCGGGGTCAAGTCCCAAGAGCTCACAGGGGAGCAAGTTGCGGCGTTGGTTTCAGAAATGGAGCAACCGACGTTTGCAATTGATGAGGAAGATTAGGGGCGAGCCATCGGCTCGAGAAAGTAGATACAGGCGGGCGAAATGCTCGTTGGTCTGCTTTGCGTCTTGACTTCTCGGGTGTGAGACATAAGTTTTTGAAGACGGTACGCCTCCGGCTGACTGCTAAACGCAATGGTATGTTCCGC
>CAZACJ010000018.1:38817-55522 GCA_964483385.1 uncultured Pirellula sp.
GTTGGAGCCGTACGTATGGAATCGATGGCGTTTGATGGATGGTATGTAGCAGATTTTTTTAACCTGGGACCGCTGCACATACCCTACGTAGTGAGAGAGTTGAGAGGAGAAAGTTGAAAGTAGATACAGGCGGGCGAAATGCTCGGTGGTTTTCTTTGCGTCTTGGCTTCTCGGGTGTGAGATATAGGTTTTTGAAGACGGTACGCCTCCGGCTGACTGCTAAACGCAATGGTATGTTCCGCGGTCCTGTGTTGGAGCCGTACGTATGGAATCGATGGCGTTTGATGGATGGTATGTAGCAGATTGTTTTAACCTGGGACCGCTGCACATACCCTACGTAGTGACGTTAAGACGTTACCCCACTGCTTGAGCATGTGGGGGGTGTGGTGCGGGTTGTCGGGTGCGTCTGCAAGTGTCGGATCGTTAGACGCTCGAGGCTAGTGCGGATCCAAGGGTAATTCCTGGAGCGGGAAGGGTACTGTTTCCACGAAGGAACATATCGATGGATCTTGCGGCTCCTCGCCCTTCGTTGATGGCCCAAACGACGAGCGATTGGCCGCGTCGGCAGTCGCCGGCGGCGAAGACGCCTGGGATGTTGGTGGCGAAACGACCGTGTTCGGCTTTGTAGTTGCTTCTTGGGTCGGTTTCGATACCAAGCAATTCCGAGACGTATTGTTCTGGACCGAGGAATCCCATGGCGAGCAGTACGAGGTCAGCGCCGATGATTTCTTCGGAGCCGGGTACTTCGGTCATGTTCATTTTGCCGTTCTCGAACTTCCAAGCAACACGGACGGTGCGGATGCCGCAAACGTTACCTTTTCCGTCATCGATGAATTCTTTGCTGAGGATATTGTAGGTACGAGGATCGTCACCGAACTTTTCGGCCGCTTCTTCGTGTCCGTAATCGGAGCGGAAGATGCGAGGCCATTGTGGCCATGGGTTATCGGTAGCGCGTTCGTTGGGTGGGCGATCGAGGAGTTCGAAGTTCACCAGTTGGCTGCAACCGTGTCGCAGGCTAGTACCGATGCAGTCGCAACCGGTGTCACCGCCGCCGATGACAACAACACGTTTGCCTTTGGCGGAGATGAATTTTCCGTCGGAGTGTTTGCTGTCGAGGAGGCTGGATGTATTTGCCGAGAGGAATTCCATTGCGAAGTGAACACCCTTGAGTTGTCGACCTGGTATTGGCAGGTCGCGTGGTTTGGTCGCACCGGTAGCTAGGAGAACGGCGTCGTTATTCGCAACGAGTTCTTTTGGATCGACGTTTTTGCCAACATCGGCACCGGTGACGAATTTAACTCCTTCGGCAGCCATGAGGTCGAGGCGTCGTTGGACGATACCTTTATCGAGTTTCATGTTTGGGATGCCGTACATGAGCAGACCGCCGATACGATCGGCTCGTTCGTAGACAGTGACATTGTGGCCGACTTGGTTGAGTTGGTCGGCTGCCGCAAGTCCCGCAGGCCCACTGCCGATAATGGCGACCTTCTTACCGGATCGCACGACTGGCGGTTTGGCTTGTACCCAGCCTTCTTGGAAGCCGCGGTCGATGATCGCGCATTCGATGTTCTTGATGGTGACTGGAGGGTTGGTGATTCCGAGGACACAAGCACCTTCGCAGGGTGCGGGGCACACACGGCCGGTGAATTCGGGGAAGTTATTGGTTTTGTGTAAACGGTCGAGAGCTTCTTTCCATCGTCCGGTGTAAACCAGGTCGTTCCATTCAGGGATGAGATTCTGGATGGGGCAACCGGTTGCGGATTGGCAGAAGGGTACACCGCAGTCCATGCAGCGAGCGCCTTGTTTGCGAAGATGCTCTTCTGTGGGATCGGTGTAGATTTCTGCGTAATCGTTGAGCCGAACAACCGGCAACCGCCAATCGACTTTTTTGCGTTCGTATTCCTTAAAACCTGTCGGCTTACCCATGGCTATCGTCTGCCTGTACTGTTGATGAACTTGATGATTGTTTGAAGTTGTTTACTGCTGCGTTGGATTGGGGCAGCCAGTAGGCAACGCAGATTGTAGTACGTTTTCTTTTTGGGGAGAGATTATGCGTTTGCGAGTGAGGCTTTGGAAGCGTTTTCTTTGGCTTGTTCGAGCAGCACACGTTTGAAGTCGGTAGGCATGACCTTCACGAATTTTTGGATGCTGGATTTCCAGTCTTTCAGAAGTTCTTTCGCGACGGTGGAGCCGGTCAAATCTGCATGTTTGTTGACGAGAGAGTGGAGTTCTTCGATGTCGGAGGTGTCGGTGAGTGGTTCAAGCTCGACGGTACCGAGATTGGTGCGAATACGCAGGGCATTGATGTCATCGAGGACATAAGCGACACCACCGCTCATACCGGCTGCAAAGTTACGCCCGGTTTCACCGAGGATAACAACGCGACCGCCGGTCATGTACTCGCAACCGTGGTCTCCGACACCTTCGATGACGGCATAGCAACCGGAGTTTCTCACGGCGAATCGTTCTGCAGCGCGACCTCGGACGAAGAGTTCACCCATGGTTGCCCCGTAGAGGCAAACGTTTCCGATGATGATGTTTTCTTCGGCTTTGAAGCTAGCGCGTCGATCGGGATAGATGATGATGCGACCGCCGGAGAGTCCTTTGCCGACGTAGTCGTTGGCATCGCCTTCGAGTTCGATTGTAACGCCATGGGCGAGGAACGCACCGAGGCTCTGTCCGGCCGATCCGTTGAACTTCATATGGATCGTATCGGTTGGTAGTCCGTTCTGGCCGTGCTTCTTGGCGATGTTATGGCTCAGGATTGTCCCGACGGTACGATTGGTGTTGATGATTGGAAGTTCGAAGTGGATTTTTTCTCCCGTCTCGATGGTTTTGCTGCATCGAGGCAGCAGTTCAAGCATATCGAGGGACTTTTCCAAACCGTGGTCTTGCGGGATGGTGCAATGAGTAACGGTATCGGAGGTTGGCCCCTTGGCGGGTTTGAGGATGGGGGTCAAATCGAGTCCGTCGGATTTCCAGTGTTTGATGGCTTGATCGACTTTCAAGCAATCGGTGCGACCGACCATTTCGTCGATCGAGCGGAAGCCGAGAGAAGCCATGATTTCACGTGCATCTTCAGCGACCATGAAGAGGTAGTTGACAACATGTTCGGGTTTGCCAGCGAACTTTGCTCGCAGTTCGGGGTCTTGGGTTGCGATCCCGACGGGGCAGGTATTTAGGTGGCATTTGCGCATCATGATGCACCCGAGGGTGATCAGAGGTGCAGTCGCGAATCCGAATTCTTCTGCGCCGAGGAGAGCTGCGATTACAACATCGCGACCGGTTTTCAGTCCACCGTCGGTTTGGAGGGTTACGCGGCTGCGCAGGTTATTGAGGACAAGTGTCTGGTGGGTTTCAGCGATACCGAGTTCCCAGGGCAAGCCAGCATGTTTGATACTGGTGAGGGGGCTAGCACCGGTTCCTCCGGTATCACCGCTGATAAGGATGTGGTCTGCGTGAGCTTTCGCTACACCGGAGGCGACAACACCGACGCCGACTTCGCTGACGAGTTTGACGCTGACGCGGGCCGATGGGTTTGCGTTTTTCAGGTCATGGATGAGCTGAGCGAGGTCTTCGATGGAATAGATATCGTGGTGAGGTGGTGGGCTGATCAGCCCCACACCTGGGGTACTGTACCGGATACGTGCGATGTACTTATCAACTTTTCGTCCGGGAAGTTCTCCCCCTTCTCCCGGCTTAGCACCTTGGGAGATTTTGATTTGGATTTCGTCGGCGTTGGTCAGGTATTCGATGGTTACACCGAAGCGACCGGAGGCAACTTGTTTGATGGCTGAGCGTTTGCTATCACCGTTGGGCAGGGGCTTGAAGCGTACGGGGTCTTCGCCACCTTCACCGGTGTTACTTTTTCCACCGAGTCGGTTCATGGCGATAGCTAATGTTTCGTGGGCTTCGCTGCTGATTGAGCCGAGGCTCATCGCACCGGTGCAGAATCGTTTTACGATTTCGCTAGCGGGTTGTACTTTGTCGATGGAGATCGGGTCGCGAGCGGAATGGAAATCGAAGAGTCCGCGTAGAGCGTATCGCATGCGGGCGTCTCGATTGATATGGTCAGCGAAGCGACGGTAGGCGTTTTTATCACCTTTTCGTGCCGCGACTTGGATGTCTGCGATAGCGTTTGGATCCCAGCCATGTCGTTCGCCTTCGGCTCGCCAGTGAAATTCACCGACGTTTGGTAGCATGGACCAAGCATCTGCGCGATCGTGAGGGAAGCCCAGTGCGTGTCGTCGCAACGTTTCTTCTGCGAGGACATCGAAGCTACAGCCTTGGATTCGGCTATTGGTACCTTTGAAGCATCGGTCGATGACTTCGGATTGCAGACCGAGGGCTTCGAAGATCTGAGCACCTTTGTAGCTAGCGAGGGTACTGATCCCCATTTTAGCCATAACTTTAAGCATGCCTTTGGCAACTGCTTTGCGATAGAGAGCAACGATTTTCTCGTCGTCTTTTTCTTCGAGCATTCCGTCGCGGGAAGCTTGCCAGAGGGACTCGAAGGCTAGGTATGGATTGATTGCGTCTGCACCGTAGCCGATGAGCAAGCAGTGGTGGTGGACTTCGCGGGCTTCTCCAGTTTCCACGACGATGCCGATCGCGGTACGTTTGGCTACTTGGACGAGGTGTTGGTGGACAGCACCGACGGCGAGTAGGGCGCTGACAGCGACACGCGAGGTCGACAGAGCTCGGTCGCTTAATACGACCATGGTATAACCTTGATCGATAGCTTGTTCGGCTTCTTTGCAGATTCGATCAAGGGTTTTGACGAGTCCTGCTTTTCCTTCGCTGCGTTCGAAGGTGATATCGATGTTTGCTGTTTTCCAGCCGCGATCGGACATGTGTTTGATCGCTTCGAGTTCCTCGTTGGTAAGAATGGGATGTTGGATGAGGAGCCGGTTGCAGTGTTCAGGGGTGACAGACAGGAGGTTTTTCTCTGGACCGACGTAACACTCCAGGGACATGATCACATCTTCGCGTATCGAATCGATTGCGGGATTGGTGACTTGCGCGAAGAGTTGTTTGAAGTAGTCGTAGATCAAGCGAGGTTGATCGCTCAGGCACGCCAGAGCGGAATCGTTGCCCATCGAACCGATCGGGTCGACTTGGGTTTGGATCATCGGAACGAGCATGAAGTGCATGGTTTCGATGGTATACCCGAAGGCTTGCATGCGTTGCAGGAGGGTATCGGGGTAGAACCCGTGCCACTCTTTTGCTTTTGGAAGTTGGTCGAGGGTAATACGACCTTGCTGCAACCATTTTTGATAAGGTAGTTTTGCAGCAAAGGAGGCTTTGAGTTCTTCGTCGGGGATCAATCGACCTTCGTCGAAATCGATCAAGAACATACGTCCGGGTTGCAGGCGGCCTTTGGACTTCACGATTGCTGGATCGACGGGGAGGACGCCGACTTCACTCGCCATGATGACACGGTCGTCGGTGGTCAGGTAGTATCGGCTTGGGCGCAACCCGTTTCGGTCGAGGGTTGCACCGATGTAGTGTCCATCGGTAAACACGATGGAGGCTGGACCGTCCCAAGGTTCCATCATGCAGCTGAAGTACTCGTAGAACGCCTTCTTTTCTTGGGACATGGTATCGTGTTTTTGCCAAGCTTCAGGGACCATCATCATGATGGCTTCTTGAAGCGTACGACCGGTCATGAGAAGGAATTCGAGAACGTTGTCGAAGGTGCCAGAGTCGGAGCACATCGGTTCGACGACTGGGAAGAGTTTTTTGAGTTCATCGCCGAAGAGATCGCTTTTGGCCATACCTTCGCGAGCGTGCATCCAGTTGATGTTTCCACGCAGGGTGTTGATTTCCCCGTTGTGGCTCATGAATCGCAGGGGTTGTGCGCGGTCCCAGCTTGGGAATGTGTTGGTGGAGAATCGGGAGTGGACCATCGCCAGATGGGTTTCGAAGTCGCTATCGGAGAGGTCCGGATAGTATGGAACGACTTGCGCTGGGGTGAGCATCCCCTTGTAAATCAAAGTCTTCGTTGAAAGCGAACAGACATAGAACAGGGAGGCTTGTGTGAGCGAAGTATCGTTGCGAAGGCGATGGCTCGCTTGTTTGCGAACCATGTAGAGTTTGCGTTCGAATTCTTCGCTTGAAATCCCTTCGGCGGCTTGGACGAAGACTTGTTCGATCCATGGTTCGGCGCTGCGTGCGGTTGGTCCGATATCGGCACCGTCTGGGTTTTGCGGTACTTTGCGCCAGCCGATGAGTTTTTGCCCTTCGGCTTCTAGGAGTTGGTTAAATACTCGGCGACACAGGTCCCGTTCGGCTGGGTTTTTTGGAAAGAAGATGTTTCCGGCGGCATATAGGCCTTTGGCTGGGAGTTCCACTTGGAATTCTTCGCGGGCGACGCGTCGCATGAAGCGATCTGGCAGTCCTATGAGGATACCAGCACCGTCACCGGTGTTATGTTCGCAACCGCAAGCTCCACGGTGATCCATGTTTTTGAGGATCGTGTCGGCATCGACAACAATTTGATGGCTTGGTTTACCTTTGACGTTAGCGACAAACCCTACCCCACAGGAGTCTTTTTCGAGGTTCGGATCGTAGAGCCCTTGTTTGGTCGGAAAACCGAATGGAACGTTCATAAATGTGTGGTTGGTAAAGTAAGTTGGAAAGTGCTTTGGAGGGAACTCCGTCGCGGTTCAGCTGGTGAGTCGCTACGGAGTTTGCACTTGTTCGGTAGGAGAGGTTCCGAAGCAAGTTCTATACTTTTTGATGAAAGGTAATGTGTATGACCGGTAAAGTTTGTTAGGGCATCACAGAGGATCGCAGCGTGTTGTTCTCGGATTGTTGTTGTCTCGATGACTCCAGTTCCGAATGGGATTGAGCATTTGAACCGAGAGAGGAATCGGAAACGCTACGGTTCAGAGCACCACCATTACTTGCTGAATGATCTGAGATTGATTCGGCGCCTTTGGATATATCGGAGCCTTTTGGGGCATCGCCGGGCCACACCTTGTGGTTCATGATTAGATCGACGAAGGTTCTCGCTGCGCGAGACATGGAGACGTCGCGGCGTTGGATGATTCCAAGAGGACGGGTCAAATTCAGTCGTTCGCAGTTCAGCAGTTTGAGAGAGCCAGAGGCGAGTTCGGACTGAACGGTCAGTTTCGGCAGAATTGCGACACCGCTATTGACGACAGCGGCGTGTTTGACCGAATCGATATTATCGAGTTCGACGGCGATCCGCATTGTAATTCCGAGGTTTCGTAGTTCTTTGTCGATCTCTTGACGGATCCGCAGGTTGGAAGCGAACGCGACGAGTGCGACTTGAGAGAGATCGGAGGGTTGAATTGGTGAGGATTCCATTGCCAATCGGTGGCGTGGAGAGGCGACGAGAACCATTGGTTCATCGCGCCACAAGGCGGACTGAATGGTTTGCGTATTTTCCGGATAGCTGACCATTCCGAAATCGACGGTTCCCTGTTCGACCATCCGATAAACTTCATGAGGATGAGCCAAGTGATAGTTCATTGTTGCCGACGGGAACTGCTTCTGAAATTCTTCTTGGAGGGTCGGCAGATAGGACAAACCCATGGAGTAGATGGACGCGACCATAACTTGGCCGGTCACCGGTGCGCTGGCCCCCTGTCCTACTCGGACTTCGTCGACAAGTGCATCGAATTGGCGAATGACACCGCCGAGACCGTCGAAGAACTTTTGGCCTTCTGCGGTGAGAATGAAGGGTCGTTTTGTGCGATCGATCAGCTTCACACCTAGGAATTCTTCTAAGTGTTGTACGCTTTGGCTCGCGGCACTTTGGGTCATACCGTGCTCGACGGCCGCTTGAGAGAAGCTCCGTTTTCGAACGACATCGAAGAAGACTTTCAGGGATCGGATGTGAACGGCTTGCGTGGCCGCCCTTTTATCATTTTTGTTAATTTTGCTAACCCTCCTATTAACGGTTAAGATTGAAGATAGCGAGCTTCTATCTGTTCGTCAAGCGAAGGGTGTGGCGTAGGGACAGAGAGTGGAATGCCTTAAGAGGGATAAAGGCAGAGTTATTAGCAATTAAGGGAAGAAAACAGCGCTTTGTTAGTGGTGCAATGGTCTCGCATGTTCCTTCGAGGGTATCTGAAGTTTTAATGCTCAATTGGATTGGATCAGGAAATCGACTGAATGGGGGCTCCGATGGATTCGAGGAGTTCGATTGTTCCGCGATCTAGATCGTACATAGCGGCGACGATTG
This sequence comes from uncultured Pirellula sp., assembly GCA_964483385.1. Classification (GTDB taxonomy): domain Bacteria; phylum Planctomycetota; class Planctomycetia; order Pirellulales; family Pirellulaceae; genus JBKCUI01. The sequence goes on from CAZACJ010000018.1 coordinate 47,033, forward strand.
CGATTTTGCCTTGATCAGCAAGATTGGCCAGTGACTGGCTTTCCTGATAGATGGTGCGTGCGGAATGTCTAGCGTTTCGTCGGGCGACTTCGTCGATGATTTTCAGTCTTGCTTGTTTGGAGAGTTTATCCCAGTGGACGAGGTCTTGGGGTGGGATACTTTTTTGGATATCGCCGATGACTAGGTCGAGGTGGTTGCAACCGACGGATTGGCAACTGGATTCCCCTTTGGCTGCGAGGTGGACGGCGGTACTGACAGCGCCGCAGTTGGAGTGTCCCATTACGAGGATGACTTTTGCACCTGCGACCGCGCAGGCGTATTCGAGACTTCCGAGGACCTTAGCGCGAACCACGTTGCCTGCTACACGGGTGCTGAAGAGTTCACCGAGTCCGACGTCGAAAACGATTTCTGCTGGTGCACGGGAATCGATGCATCCGAGAACGATGGCCAGCGGGAACTGGCCGGAGGCGGCTTCTCCTATTTGGAAGGTTAAATCTCGGATGAGTCTTTCGCCGGAGCGGAAGCGTTGGTTTCCAGCTTGGAGAAGGTTGAGAATATCGTCGGGGGTGAGTTTGGATTGGAGATCTTTGGTGGAGTATTCGGCGTAGAGTATTTGGTCTTGGATACCGAGGCGAGATTTGAAGCCTTTTGTGCTGACTTTAATGTTTCGCATTGGGGCGGTGATTTCTTGGAAATCCCTTATTAGAGCGAGGATATCGGGATCGATGAAATTGGATTGGGTGGCATCGATAACGAGGTGGGAACCTTGGGGGGTGGAGTCGAAGAGGTGTTGCAGTGAGGCTCGGTTGAGGAAGCTGACTTGGTTGGCGAGTTGCACGTGGGTGATGGCTTCTCCAAAACGGTTCTCATGGACGAGATTGATTGGTCGTCGCATATTGCTGATGAGGATGAATGCGATGCTGATAAGAAGTCCGATTCCCACACCGATAATTAGGTCGGTCAAAACGATGCTTGCGAGGGTGGCGATGAAGGGAACGAATTGGTAGATGCCATCGTTGTACATCCGTTGAAAGAGTTTTGGATGGACGAGTTTCATACCTGTGTGCAGAAGGATAGCGGCGAGAGCTGCGAGTGGGATGGCGTTGAGCCAGTTTGGGATTGCGATGACGCAGATTGCCAGGAGCAAGCCGTGAAAGATGGCTGAGATTTTTGATTTCGCGCCTGCATTGATGTTAACCGAGGAGCGAACGATGACGGACGTTATGGGGATACCGCCGATGAGGCCGCAGAGCATATTGCCGAGTCCTTGGGCGACAAGTTCTCGGTTTGGGGGGGAGACTCTTTGTTGCGGGTCGAGTTTATCGACGGCTTCTAGGTTAAGGAGCGTTTCGAGGCTTGCGACGAAACAGATGGTAGCTGCAGCGAGCAGCACTGTAACGTTGGACCATTGGCTCCAGTTGGGGAATTGAAAGAAGCCTTGCAGAGCGGAGAGGTTTTCCGCAACGGGGACTTGGACAAGATGAGAGTTTTCGATGCGCCATGGGCCGCCTAGTTGATCGAATAGTAGTTTTACGCCGATTCCCAGTAGAACAACCAACAGCGGGGCGGGGAGAGGGCTCTTTTTGAGCACTTGGATTCGATCCCAAAGGAAGAGGATTGCGAGTCCGAGTAAGCCAACGAGGATTGCCCCTTGGTGGACTTCTCCGGAGAAGACGTGCAAGATTTCGGTGAAGGTATTTTCGTGGTCTGGTTGTTCGAAGGCCATTTCACCGTCGGGGTCATTATCGTGCCCGAGTAGGTGAGGGAGTTGTTTGAGGATAAGGATTACCCCGATAGCGGCGAGCAAGCCTTGAATGACACTGGTCGGGAAGTAGGACGAGAGGGTTCCGGCTCGGCAGATGCCGAGTGCAATCTGCAGAATTCCTGCCAGGAAGACTGCCATGAGGAATGCGGGAAAGGAATCTAATGTGCTTATTTGAGCAGCGACGATGGCGGTCAGGCCGGCGGCCGGACCACTGACGCTGGTTTTCGATCCGCTGAGGAATCCGACGAACACACCTCCGATGATACCCGAGAGGATTCCGGAGAAGAGCGGAGCGCCCGACGCGAGGGCGATTCCGAGGCAAAGTGGTAGTGCAACGAGAAATACGGTGAGCCCTGCGAGCAAGTCTCTTTGAACTGAACTTATTTTCTCAGCGAGCGTCGCGCTAGCTGGAGTTAGGTTAGCGGGTGTCGTCGGCATAATGAATTTCCTTCTTCGTCCCCCCCGGGCGGGGAAAATCGTTCGATGTACAATGTACGGGGATCAAGAAGCTGATTGCGGAAGTATCGGATCGACTCCGTCGGTTCATCATACCTTTGCATGAGAGTTGAGGGTTCGTTCGCTTCTTGGTTTGGGTGATTTGACAACCTATGTTTGCGCCCGTCCCGCCCGTTGAGGGGCATTTGGTTTTTTACATTCCGATTTCTTTTTCGAATTGAACGTTCAGATGCACCAAGATCGAGTTGCACCATCCTGCGAAAAACACAGTGATTTGCAGGTTTATTCGGAGTACGCACCCTTTGGCGGGGCGCAGACATCGCCTCACGCTCCTTTAGGGGATTTCAGCGAATTGCGACATGTTGACGGAGTGGCAGGATTGATAAAAAAATTGAGTATCGGGTTAGGAATGCGGGGAAGCTTGGCGCTGTTTTGGTTGCTTAGTTGGGTTTTCACTATATCGACTGCTCGAGCCCAAGAGGTCGCAGGGGGCACGGCAGGAGAAGCCGAGGTCAAGCCGGTCAAAGCGCTGCTGATCTTAGGTGGTTGTTGTCATGATTACGAGGTGCAGAAGCAACTGATCAAACGGGGGCTTGAGCAACTCGCTCACATCGAAGTGACGGTTATTCATCAAGGGGGTACAGGAACGAGTGCGGAGATTGCGTTATACCGCGATCCGAAGTGGGCGGATGCTTACGATGTGATTTTGCACGACGAGTGTTTTTCGGACGACAAGGATCCGGCTTGGTTAGCAAGGATTTTGGAGCCGCATCGCAAGGGGAAGCCTGGGGTGGTGATTCACTGCGCGATGCATTGTTATCGTGTTGGAAATGACGATTGGTTTGAATTCTGCGGGGTGACGAGTCGTGGGCACGGGCCTCATTATCCGCATGAGGTTCGCAACGTCCGGGCGGCTGATCCAATCATGGCGGGGTTCGGTCCTGCTTGGGCGAATCCAGCTGGCGAGTTGTATAGGATTGAGAAGTTCTGGCCGACTGCGACGGCTTTGGCTACTGCGAAGGACCGGGAGAATGGTGAAGATCAAGTTTGTGTATGGACCAATGACTATCGCGGAACGCGTGTATTTGGAACGACCTTGGGGCACCACAACGAGACGGTTGAAGATCCGACCTTCTTGAAGATGCTTACACGGGGAACTCTTTGGGCTGCCGGGCGATTGGATCCTAAGTATCTCAAGCCAGAGGCAAAGCGACTCGTGCGAGAGAACTTGGCGTTGGGTAAGACGGTCACTGCGTCAAGTGAACAAAAAGATCAAAACAATTTGTTGGCCTATGCTGTGGATGGAAATCGCGGAACACGATGGTGCGCAAGCGGTGGCAGTTTCCCGCAGTGGTTGCGTGTGGATCTTGGGGAAGTCAAAGAAGTCCATGGAGTGGGTATCGATTGGGAGATGCCTCAGGGCAAGTATCGATATGAGGTACAGGCTTCGGTTGATGCAGAGAGCTTCCAGACGGTTGTAAGTCGCAAGAATGGGGATGGCGAGGCAGTCAAGCAAGGTGACAGCAATGTTGGCGAGGAAATCTTCGAGTCGCCGATAGCTGCGCGATGGATTATGTTGTCTATCGAAGGCGCCAATCCGGGGGCTTGGGCTAGTATCCGCGAGTTAAGGGTCTTTGGAGGGCAGACGAAAGAAGTTTCGGTTGAAGACAGCGTTTCGCAACGCGAACGAGAATTGCTCGGTGAGTGCAAGTTGCCTGAGGGTTTTGATGCCACGTTGTTTGCGGCTCCTCCGGCTGTGAATTATCCGGTATTTGTCGCAGCAGCGCCAGATGGAACTTTATTTGTTTCCAGCGACAAGAACGGATCGTTGGACCGGGAGCTCAAGCGTGGTTCGATCGTCCGCTTGAAGGACTTCGACGGAGATGGACGGGCAGACCAATCGAATTTGTATGTCGACGACGTTGATTCACCGCGAGGATTGGTGTGGGATCATGATCGACTTTATGTCTTGCATCCGCCGCATTTGAGTGCCTTCATCGACGAGAACGGAGATGGTGTTTCCGATCGCCAGGAAATTCTCGTAAAGGATATCGCTTTTGGATTTAAGGATCGTCCGGCGGATCATACGAGCAATGGCGTCACGATGGGAATCGATGGTTGGTTGTACTTGGCCATCGGAGACTTCGGGTTTATGAAGGGTGTTGGCGCGGATGGTCGCGAATTGCAATTTCGCGGAGGTGGAGTTGTCCGCGTTCGACCGGACGGAACAGGCTTAGAGCTTTACAGCAATGGTACACGTAACATCTTGGAAGTCGCGATGGATCCGTTGTTGCGAGGTTATGCTCGCGATAACACCAACGACGGTGGAGGATGGGATGTGCGAATGCACCATTTCAGCGGGATGGATGATCACGGGTATCCTCGCAAGTACATCAACTTTCCTGAGGAAATCGTTCCGCCGTTAGCCGACTACGGCGGGGGCTCGGGTTGTGGCGCTTTGTTCTTGGACGAACCGGGTTGGCCCAGTGAGCTCAACGACTGCATCTACACGGCGGATTGGGGACGTCAGCAGATTTTCAGCCATCGTGTCACGCCGAAGGGAGCGAGTGTTACGGTTGATCAAAAGGAGTTCTTGGGGATTGAGCGTGCGACGGATTTGGATGTGGATGCGAAGTCCAACGTCTATGCAGCAAGCTGGAAAGGTGCGACGTTTACGTATGCGGGTGAGAACGTAGGCTACATCGTGCAACTTAAGCCGAAGGGATATGTCAGCGAGCCGTTGCCGGTGCTCGATGAAACGCAGAGTGAGCCGTGGTTTGACCTACTGCTCTCGGCAAGTCATCGTCGACGCATCGAAGGTCAACGAGGGTTACTCCGTTTCGCGGCTCGTTTTCCGGATCGCTTAGACGATCTAGCTGACCGTCTAGTAAAGCTTGCGAACGACGAGAATGTGAATCTGAAATCTCGCGTGGGCGCGGTTTTTACTTTGGAGCTCCTTCGCGAGCAGTGGATACAGGGAAGAGGATCGTCGGAGAAGTCGCAGTCGCTGTGGAGCCGTATGATTGCTTTGTGCGATACCCCGTCTATCTCGGCGTGGGCCATTCGCGCTGCGGGTGACGCACTGGTTCGCGAGACACAACTACGAAGTGACAAGATCGTCTTGAGCCAGACTGTCTGCGATCGAATGCTTCAAGGAGTCGAATCCGACGATCCACGCCGAGTGGCGGAGGGGTTGGTCGCCTTGGGACGTTTAGGTAGCTTGGCTTTGTTGGAGTTTCCTTCAGCGAGCCGAGCCAAGATTGCGAAGGTGGTTTCGCAGAAACTGGGAGTCGAGGATCCGTTGTTGCGTCATTTGGCAACGCGAGCACTTTCCGAACATAGTCCTTGGGAATCCGCGATGACGCTTCTGAAAACGGATTCAACGAGTGCGATTGCATCGGAGGCAGCGACCCAAGCGTTGTCGATCAAACATGACATGGAAGTGATTGACAGAGCGATTGCGGGGCTTGATCAAGCCAAGGTCACCGACTCGATGGCGATGGTGTATTTACGAGTTCTTTCCAGATTGGGATGGAAAGAAGGGGAGTGGAATGGAGCGAGTTGGGGTACAAGGCCCGATACTCGTGGACCGTACTACCAGCCGGAAAAATGGGAAGCCACCGAGAAGATTGAGCAGTCCATTTCGAAGTGGCTTAAACGTTGCGATGCACAAAGTGCGACAGAAGCGTTGCGACTGCTCAGTCGCAATCGATGGAGCATCAGTGATCATCTGGAATCGTGGATGACCTTGCCTCAGTGGTCTGAGCTACCGTTTGAGGAGCGCATCAAGTTGATTGAATCGGCGGGGAAGCTTCCTGATTCGGTGATTGGCAAGTTAATCGAAGTTACACGCGACCCTCGAGTCAGTGGCGAGCAAGTATTGTCCTTATTGAATGTTGCAAGTTCACAGAACTCTGAGTCGGCTTTGGATTGGGTTGCTGCGATCGCAAAACGAGCTGAATCTTTATCTATGGAGACTCTGGCGGAGGTGTGGAAGCGATGCCATTCCAGCGATGCTTTGAGCAAGCGGGTTGATTCGATTCTCAAGCGGTTTGTTTCTGATCCCTCTATGTCAAACGCTATAACGCTGACAGCGATTGGCACTCGGAAAGAGTTAGCGCAACGTCCAGAAGTTCTTGCAGCGATGGATAATCTTTGGAAGTCACCGGAGATGGTGCTTGATTTGTTTAGTCTGTTTCAAGCGGGCACTTGTAAGCAAGCTGAACCGATGGTGCGTCGTGGTCTGTTGGATCCTCGGCCCGAGATTGAGAAACAAGGAAAAGTTTTGGCAGATGCTTGGGGGTTGGCTGATCTGAATCAGTGGACAGGGCCCAAGATCGGTGGGTTGGTTAAGGAGGAGGTTCTCAAGCAGGCTGTGGCGACCAAGGGGGATGCGAAGCGTGGCGAGCAGGTCTTTGGATTACTTGGATGTGCGAAGTGCCATGATGTGACTCCATCGGAGGCGTTGCGAGGGCCTTATCTGCCTAATGTTGCAAAGACTTATCGACGCGATCAGCTGGTGGAAGCCATATTGATGCCGAGCAAGTCGATTGCCCAAGGGTTTGTGCAGAACATCTTTCAGTTGGACGACGATTCGATCGTGTCAGGGTTTGTGACGAAGGAAAGTCCCGAGAAGATCATCTTGCGCAATGCACAGGGCGAGGTGGTTGAAGTCGCCCCGGAGACGATCAGTCAGCGCAAAGAAAGTCCTCAATCGGTTATGCCGGAGGGGCTTGCTGATGGGATCCCGGTTACAGCTCTAGCGGATTTGATCAGCTACCTCGAATCGCTGTAGTGGCAACGGTGATTCGTTTGCGACGGCAATCTTAGGGTTTGTCGTCGCGTGGGAGATCGTCGAGGGATTCGATTCCGACGATTTCGAGGAATCGGTCGCACGTGTGGTAGGCTTGTTCGTTTTCCACGATCAAGCCTCGTTTTTCTAGCTGATTGAGGATCGATTTGACGCCAAGTCCTAAGACTTCTTCGAGTTGCTCTCGTTGAATGCCCGGTTGGTAGGCAATCATGGCAAGGCAATCGATAGCAGGTTGTGATAGTATCGCTTCTCGGACCGGCCCGGACTGTAGATTGTTTAGACTCTCCTCGATTTCCGGCAGAAGCTCTAAACGGTAGCCTTGTTTGTCTTGGACGATATGGATGCTGGCGTTTTGCTCGACGAATTGCGATTGCAGGCGACCGAGTGCCGCTTCTATTTCGAACTCGGAGAACTCTTTTAGGATCCGTTGTAGTTCCTCTTTGCTGAGGGAGCGACCATCTTGGTGTCCGACGAAGAGTAGTGCTTCGAGGATTGAGCTGAGTGTAACTGGCGTACCATCGGATTCCCCCTGGACAACGATGGTTGCGGTCAGTTCGTCGGCTGCGCGATCGGGTTGCGGAAGTCGCGGGACCGGAGTTTGTTCTGATTCGGAGTTACCTTGTAGGGCTTTGGCGTAGATCGAGCCTAGTTCTTCTAGGGAAAAGAATTCCTCTGCCGCTGGTTCATCAGCGTGTGATTCTTCGGGGGGGCTTCCTTGCTCGGTCATTGTATTGAGTTTACGGGAGTTGGGGATTGATAGGTAATGGTGAGATTACTTCCAAAATGGTGTTTCCAGATTGAGCGGATTTTGCGCAGTTGGTTCGTTGGAGCTATCGGATGATTGGAGGTGATAAGAATCTGGTGTGTTGGGCAAGATAAGTCGATCAGCAATCGCTGTATTGCGGCGGAGTTTTTCAGTCAAGCGTTTTGGATTGATGGAGACTCCACCACTGACGATAGCGCTGATGGAATCATCTTTGCGTTTGCGTGTTGCAACGATGGATTCGATAGACTTCGGTGCGACGGGCAGTTGCGGGGAGTACTTTGGATCGCCGAGGATTTCGAAGGGGGGAGCGTCGATTGCGAGGAATTCTGAGCGTGCGATTTCTAGGGCCACTGCGAGGTCAAAGATATGCCGCAATCTACCGTAGACCGGATGTGCCTTCTGTAGTTCGTCAAAATGATTGGAAAAGTTCTTCGCGAATGCGTCAGCGGCGGCATCCGGTGAGGCGGCGACGAGTCGTTGCCCTTGTGATGAGATCCATTGCGTTTCGCTGAGGACTTGGACGTTGGATTTTGCGAATTGGTACAAGTGGTTTTCTGGATCGTGTGCGATGGGGTGATTGGAGAGAGCGAACCACCAGCGGACCATCGATTGTTCTCTCGCGTCGCCGCGCCGATCGGATTCGAGCCAGTAGTTTCCGACGTTGCCAGTGCTTGGTTCGAGTCCAAAAGC
>CAZACJ010000018.1:55622-70153 GCA_964483385.1 uncultured Pirellula sp.
AGATCTTCTAGAAGGACAGGAGGAAGAAGCAACTCGCGGTGCAGGAGATCACCACGTTTTGTGGCTGCGATGTTTCCAGCGGGGCCGGCAAGCCAGCAGTCATTGTTTTCCCTGTCGATAAACACGTAGTCGATTCGGCAAAGCCCCCCTAGCATCTCGGCGGCGATCGATGCTGCCTTTCCGTCGTCGATACGGTTTGCTAGGTCGCGATCAAGTTGTCGCAATGAGATCCAACGCAAGTCGGTTGGCGATTGCCATAGGCCAAGGTTTGCCAAGAGGATTGTCGGTTGCGTATCTTCGTTGGATGTTTGGTTTGGGAATTGCAGTTTGGGTGGAGAAGGTTTCTTATTGTTCGTGTTGCCCAAAATAATTTTGGTAGGTTCCAATCGTTCGATAATCCCTTCAGGATCGATGCGAACTCCTTGGCGGAACGGAGACATCGTCGCAGTACCACCTGCATTGAGCCAAACGTCAGGGGAGACCGTTGTCTCGATTAACTGCATCAATTCGCTGAAGTTGGCAAGTGACGCGCCTCCCCTAGGGGATGGATTAGTTGGTGATAGGTTATTGTCATCTGCGCCTGTACGATTCGCCGAGTTGTTCTGAAAATAACTCGGTGAGATCCTGTCGCTATGCAGTACGCTGAGAACCCGCTGTTGGATTTCGGGAGGAAGTTTGCTGTAGGCTTGATTGATCGCCAACGGGTCTTTCAGTGCAATCGCCCTCGCAAGATCCGGAAAGTTCGTCTTGAACGTTTCCTCTGATTGGCTCTTCGTGTCGTGAATAGTCCGGGACTGTCGATTGGTCTCTTGGGCGTTTAGAAAACAATCGGGTTGGAGAGCGAACGCCGAGCAAGCGATGCTAGAGTAGAAGAAAACGCGTTGGATGGCCCACATGGATCGTTTCATCGCTTGGTTCCTTACGAACTGAGCATTCCTGTTGGAGCCTTGGGCTGGAATTGAGCCGAAGGGTTAGGCGTTGAACACTAGGGATTGTAACCTTTGGAAGAGGGCTGTGCCCGTTTTTCTTCTGCCGCGCTACTTCGGTAATACTGTGGAAGCAGTGCGAATGGGTCTTGGGTTTTACCTTGTTTCCAAGCTTGCCATCCGAGAATTCCCACCATTTTGGCGGTTGGGATTGCTTCTGGACCTTGGAAGATGCGGATTGCGTTTTGTGGTGGGGGGTGTGGAAGGTCGCTTAAGGAGTGTAGAAGTTTTCCGATCGAGGGTCCGGCGATCCAAACGGAATCGAATTGGGCGTTCGGATCGTTCGGGATGGTGTTGAGGATGGACATGGAGAGTCGATCGTTGTCGGCGATTTCCGTACCTTGAGGGGCATCCCACTTTTGGTTTTCGCGTCTGAAGTGAGCGAAGAAGGATTGGCCACGAAAGGCATCGATTGCGCAGAAGAGCGATTCTGTTTGGGGAGCGATGAGTTGTGCTTCATCGAGTTGTTCGGCAATGACATCGAGTGTGTTGATAGGAATCACTGGGATGTTCAGTGCATAAGCCATTACCTTTGCCGTAGCGATACCTACACGTAGACCGGTGAAAGAGCCGGGCCCCTGTGTGACTGCGATTGCTTGGATCGCATCCGGAGAGATTGAATTGCGTTGTAGAAGTTCGTCGATTGCAGGGGCTAAGGTTTTCGCAGAACCGTGGTTAGCATCTAGTTCTACCGAATCGACGCAGTGTGGGATTGAGTCGTCGTTGTTCAGAGTTGGCAAATCGGTTGTGATGTTGGAAGCGATCAACGCGACGGAACCTGCTTTGCCACTGGTTTCAAGTGCGAGCAGGTAGGTAGATTGCATGGGAGCTTCGTTCCTAAAGTTCCTTTGGCGCAATGCCAGGGACACGACGGGGCATTGCGCGATTCCAAGGATTGCTTTGCGTGGTTAAGCGCCGAGCAGGGATTTCCATGTATCGAGTGCGACTTGGAGGGCTGCCGGAATTTTCTCCGGTTGTTTTCCACCGGCTTGAGCAAGATCCGGGCGACCGCCACCGCTACCACCTACGGTTTGTGCAACGGGAGCGATCCACTTGCCCGCGCTCAGTCCTCGCTCGACGAGGTTTTGGCTCAAGCCTGCGATCAAGGTGACTTTGTCGGGTTCGCCTAGAGCGAACAGAACCGCAACTGGCTTGGACGCCTTTTTGCGCACTTGATCGACCCATTGTCGAAGTGTTGCTGAGTTTGCATTTTCGACTTGTGCAATGACGACCAGAGTATCGCCAACGGTGGTTGCGTTTGCGAGCTGTTGGTCGATATCCAGACCGCTTCCGCTAGCGAGTTGAGCTAACTGTTTGTGCAGTTGGACTTCTTCGGCGAGCAAGGCGTCGATACGGTCACTGACTTCGTCGAAGGAGACATTGAGGGTTCGTGCGGCGAGTCGCAGAGCTGCTCGCAGGGCAACGTAGTTAGGTTTTGCAGAGTTGGCCGATGCGCTACCACCGATTTTCTCAGGGACCGCTTCTCCGCTACCTGTGGCTTGTACCATTCGCTTGAGTTTTCGAATGGCGGTAACCAATTCTCCGGTACGCTCACCGAGTTGATCGATGGAGCATCCGAGTTTTTCTGCAGCACGACTTGCTAGGGCTTCGATTTTGCTTCGATGTTCCAATGCGCGGTTGCCTGTCAGGGCGGTGACCCGTCGGACCCCAGCGGATACGCTTTCGTCGCTGAGGATTTCGATGGTTCCGATTTCCGCAGTGTTGCTAGCGTGTGTACCTCCGCAGAGTTCATGGGAGAAATCGCCCATGCTGACCATTCGAACTGGATCTGGATAGCGTTCGCCGAAGAGCATCATTGCGCCGACTTCTCGGGCTTGTGCAAGCGAAACTGTTTTCCAGGAAATAGATGCGGCTTGTGCGACGCGGGCGTTGCTCAGCGATTCGATTTCGACGATGTCTTGTTCGGAGAGAGCATCTTGGTGGCTGAAGTCAAAGCGAAGCCAATCGGCATCGACTTTGCTTCCTTGTTGTTGTGCGTGTTTGCCGAGTTTTGTTTGCAGTGCGTGGTGCAGAACGTGGGTTGCGGAGTGTGCGCGTCGGATAGCATTGCGACGATTTTCGTCGACGAGAGCTTCAACGGTATCTCCTTCGCGAAGCGTACCCGATTCCATGACACCGTAGTGGACGATGAGGTCGCCGCTCTTTTGGGTATCGGAAACGGTGAAGGTTCCGTTAGGGCTGCGCAGCTTTCCAGCGTCGCCGACTTGACCGCCACTCTCTCCATAGAACGGAGAGCGATCGAGTACGATGCGGAAGAGGTTGTTTTCCGCGTCGGTCGAGAGGGAGCTGACGAGCTTATCGTCTTTAGGTGGGCCGACGATGATTCCTTTGATTTGAGCCGGTGCGGAGGTTCCTGCATAACCGAGGAATTCCGACTGATGCATCGCTTCTTTGAGTGTTTCGATTGGGCCCGTTTCAAAGAGTTCGATGACATCGCCGCCACTGTTCTTTCCGTGTTCTTCCATCGCAGCTTTGTAGCTGTCCCAATCGAAAGAGAAATTTCGATCGGCGGCGATTTGCTGGAAGAGTTCAGGAGGAACGCCGTGGGTCTGATATAGCGTGGCAGCTTCCGCACCATCCACCATGTTGCGTTGCGAGCTAGCCATGTCGCTAAAGACTTTTTCGATCCGTTCAAGGCCGGCGTCGATGGTATCGAAGAAGTCTTTTTCTTCGCGTTTCATGACACTTGCGACTCGGTCAACGGTTTCGGAGAGTTCTGGATAGCTCCCTTTCATCATTTGGGCGACGACGGGGACGAGTTGGTGCAAGAATGGGTCGCGCAGCCCCATTTGGTGACCATCGAGCACGGCGCGTCGCAATAGTCGTTTAATCACGTACCGGGCCTTTTTGGGGCCTGGATACACGTTTTCGTGGATGGCGAATGTACAAGCTCGTACGTGATCCGTGATTCGGCGCAGACGTCGTCCGTTGTCACTCTCGTATTCGTAGCGTGTTCCGCAAACTTCTGCGGCGGCTTGTACGATCGGCAGCAGGATGTCGATGTGGAAGTTGGTAGGTACACCTTGCATTACGCTGGCACAGCGTTCAAGCCCCATCCCGGTATCGATGTTCTTGCTTGGGAGTGGTTTGAGATTATTTGGAGGTTCGCCAACGCGATTGAATTGCGTGAAGACGAGGTTCCAGATTTCGACATTTTTGCCGTTATCCAAGGTGTAATAGATTTCGGAGCATGGGCCGCAGACCCCATCGGGGCCTTGGGATGGAGCGCTAGCTGGCCAGAAGTTATCGGCTTCGTCCATGCGGGTGATACGGGACATCGGGACTCCGATGGACTCGTTCCAGATTTTTGCGGCTTCGTCATCATCTTTGTAGACGGTGATGGTTAAGCGTTCTGCTGGGATTGCGAGCCACTTTTTATCGGTGAGGAATTCCCAAGCCCAAGCGATAGCTTCGGACTTGAAGTAGTCACCGAAGCTGAAATTGCCGAGCATTTCGAAGAAAGTATGGTGATATGCGGTTCGCCCGACGTTATCGATATCGCCTGTTCTCAAGCATTTTTGGCAGGTCGTTGCGCGGGTGAAGTCGAGTTTGACTTTGCCGAGGAAGTGGTCTTTGAACTGGTTCATCCCGGCGGGGGTGAACAAGACGGAGGGGTCCCATGTTGGTACCAGGACATCGCTAGCTTGGCGATGGTGCCCTTTGCTTTGGAAGAAGGAAAGGTACTTTTCTCGCAACTCGTCCGTTTTCATAGTGTTTCGGCCAGGAGGAAATGTGGGTATTTTGTTCCGTAGAAGGAACGGATAATTTACCGATAAATCCTCAACTCGCGTAGTCCAGCTTGCGTGTGAAAATGTACGCTGGCAACTGAATTCGGCGTCCGATTGCCCCGTTTTGGGGTATTTGGCTTGAATCTTTCATTGAAACCACTGTCAGAATCTACAGATAGAAAGGGATCGGCCATGTCTTGGGAAACGATCCGGTCTCGTTTGTTTCGTCGAAAAACGCTTGGGGAAATTCAGAAAGATCTCGAGGGGCGGTCATCGCAGGGTTTGGTCCGCAATTTGACCCTATTTGATTTGACTTGCTTTGGCATCGCGGCGGTGATTGGAGCGGGTATTTTTTCGACGATTGGGTCGGCTTCGTTCAATGGTGGGCCTGCGATCAGTTTGTTATTCATCATCACTGCATTTGCTTGTTTGTTTTCGGCGTTGTGTTATGCGCAATTCGCCTCAAGCGTACCGGTCAGTGGCAGCGCGTACACTTATTCCTTCGTCGCATTTGGTGAGTTGACCGCGTGGATGATCGGTTGGAATTTATTGATGGAGTATGCGATTGGAAACAGTGTGCTTGCGTTCGCTTGGTCAGGTTACTTCGTGAACTTGCTCGAGGGGATGCAGGGGTTTTTGGATCGTATTGGATTGGGTTTCGAGATTCCTGCTTGGTTGGTTCAAGACTACTACAGTGCAGCGCGAGCTCCGGCTGAGCTTGCCGCACTACAAGGTTCGGGAGAGGTACCAAACGCGGAGTTGTTGAACCTTGTGAAAGCTTGGGAGACAGCTCCGAACTTGTTTGGGCTACGATGTATCGTGGACTTGCCCGCGTTGCTGATCAATGTGTTGGTGACGGGTTTGATTATCTTGGGGATTCAGGAGTCCAAGCGGGTCAGCAACGCGATGGTTGTGTTGAAGATGGGGGTGATTGCATTGGTGGTTTTGGTCGGGGTGTTTTATGTGCAGCCCGCGAACTGGAGCCCATTCGCGCCGAATGGTCTCGAAGGAGTCTTTAAAGGGATCGCATCGGTATTCTTCGCTTACATTGGGTTTGATGCAATTTCGACAACGGCAGAAGAGTGTCGTGATGCGCAGAAGGACATTCCTCGGGCGACGATATTGACTTTGATCTTATGCACTGTGATCTACATTGTTTTGGCGTTTACGTTAACGGGAATGGTTTCTTACAAAGAGCTCAATGTGAGTGATCCGTTGGCGTTTGTATTTGATAAAGTTGGCGTTCCTTCGATGGTCGGTATTGTCTCGGTCAGTGCTGTGATTGCGACGACAAGTGTTTTCTTAGTGTTTCAGCTTGGGCAGCCTCGCATTTTTATGAGCATGGCACGAGATGGTTTATTGCCCAAGCGTTTCGCAGCGATTCATCCACGCTACAAGACACCGGCATTTTCATCGATGGTCACCGGTTTAATGGTTGCTTTACCAACACTGTTTCTCAACGCGCAGTTAGTTACGGACCTTGCGTCGATCGGAACATTGTTCGCATTTATGTTTGTATCAGCAGGCGTTTTGGTACTTGATCAGCAACCGGGACAAAACCAGGGGTTTCGCGTACCGAAGTTACCTGGGGAGTGGATCATGCCCCTTTTGTTTGTGGCTTATTGCTGGTTGCTTGCCAGGCTTCCGTCGAACCATCATTTTTGGGGGAGCTGGTATGAGGAAGGTCTATTTCATTACGACCGGATTCCGTATTTGATCTTTTTGTTCGTTTTTGGGATCTTGTCGATAGCGAGTATACGGTATCGGTGGTCAGCGATTCCGGTGTTGGGGATTGTAGTGAATCTGTATCTGATTGCGGGCTTAGGGGCGGCGAATTGGATTCGTTTTGCGATCTGGTGTGTGATTGGGCTAGTGGTGTATGCGTTATACGGGTACCGAAACAGTTTTCGCCATCGAGCCAAGAGGCTTGAAAGTTAGAGCGATCCTCGCAGCCACCGCTCGTTAGACGGTGGATATCGTCTTGGGAATCGTTGACCATGCTCGTTAGATCCGAACCGTTCCATACCAAACGGTTTCACGGAAAGAAGCAAAGAAGACAGGAAGCAAAGAGGGCAGAGGGATTTGCAACGAGGGGGCAGCTTAATTGGAGCTAAGTCGTAGCGGGAGTCCACTGTTCTTCGGTTAAATTGCAGGTGACTAATTCGACTTCGCCGTCTCGTTTTGCGGGAAGGATAGCGAGCATGCTGACTTCTGGATGCGATTCGCAAAACGCGACTGCTTGGTCGATCCCCATAACGTACAGTCCAGTGGCTAGCGCATCGGCCCAGGTTGCTGAAGGGTGGGTGACGGTAACGCTGAGCATTCCCGAAGCGGGCCAGCCTGTTTTTGGATTGATGATATGTCCGTAGCGCACACCTCTGAAGTAAAAGAACTGGTTAGCGGGACCGCTGGTGCCCAAGGCGCGATCGATAAGTAGCAGGGTGCCGAGGATTCTTTCGGATTGTTCGGGGTGCCGCACAGCAATCTTCCAGCCTGGATTCGGGTCGCTTAGCAACTGTTTTCCGTAACCAACGATACTGCTTTTGCCACCATGCAGTGCGAAGTCGTTGACTCCATTTTCGCGCAAGATCGCTACGGCTTGATCAATGGCATATCCTTTGCCAATACCGCCGGGGTTTACGGCAATATCTGCTAGAAAGCGTGCGCGTTGCTCGTCGCGGAGAAGTTCTAAATGCTGCGAACCGACTGACTGCAAAGCGATATCGATTTGTGCTTGGGTAGGCATGGCCCCTTTGCGGCTGGAGAATCCCCAGAGGTCAGAGAGTTTGGAGGCGGTTAGATCGAATGCACAGTCGGTTTGACGGAAAATCTCAAGGCCGATCTCTAGCATCTCGGTGGCCGGTAACGAGAGATCGACCCAGCAATCTTTTCCGCGATGGTTAAGTCGGCTCAAGTCGCTTGTGGGGATATAGATGCTGAGTAATCCTTCCAAGTATTCGATCACTTCGAGGGCTTGTACCGCTGCTTCGGCACCCTCTGGTGGATGATTGGGGTGCAAGAGGATATCGAATTGACAAGCCATTGCGCGGCGTGTGAATTCGAGCCACAATGCCTGGGTATCGCGGTGGGGCGATGAATCGTGGGGAGTCTGTTGAGGTTGGCTCATTCGGTAGATTAGCGATTGGGGCGAGTGACTGCATTACCACGGCGGGAGCGGTCGCGAAGGATGCGACGAATTTCGTTTGGATCTGCTAAATCGATTTCGTCACGTAGTTCTCTTCGGAGTCGTTCGTAGGAGTCGACTAGTCGGGTTTTGCTGTTCAATCCTTCGGGGACCATCCAGGTTGAGAGTACCAATAGTTGGTCATTGCGATCGATCCCTTCAAGAAGTTGTTTGGGAAGTGCAGAGAGTCGATTGGTTAGGCTGGTGACTAACTCATCTTGGTCAGGTAGTCGAAAGCCATCTTCGATTGGGCGTGCCGAGGTTAACGCCATCATTGCAGTTTTCACGTCGGTTTCGCGACGTAGAAAAGGCATTGCGGTGATGATAGAGGGGAGCAGTTCATTTTTGCTCCATTCATCCAGGGCATTTGCGTCGTCGGACTGCAAGTCTGCGGCATAAAACATTGCGGCCCGGAGGGAGAGTTGTTCTTTGAGGAAACGGAGTTTTTCTTCACTCGCGGTAAGAACTTCGAGGTCTTGACGTTTGGCTGTTGGCATCGAGTCAAGCACCATGCCGATGACACGAACCGTTTGATTGAGTGATTCTGCATCTGGGGCGGCATCGATTTGAGTTTGGATAGCGTTCCATCGGTTCCGAGTTTCCGCCGGAAATTTATTCAAAAGCTCGCGGGCGTTGTCGAGTTTCGCCAATTGAACATTGTTTAATCCGTGTACCCACGTTCTGCGTCCCCAGAGGGACCGAGGGACGATTGGGATCATGCGATCGTAATAGTGGCTTCGTAGGTATTCGATCAGGTTTTTTTCTTTTGCAAGTTCAGTGATGACAGATAGCTCGCTGGCGTCTTGCAGGCCTGGCATATTTGCCGCAATGTCGAGTTGGGCGAGTTCCGAGCGGCTTTGAAAGAACACCAGGGCTGCTCCGAGCAATAATCCGAAGAGGCTTGCTGCAGTTGCCAACCAAAGAGATTTGGGCCATGCAAACCAATCTGGTTTAGGTTCGGAGAATTGTTCAGCCTCGTTTTGGAGGCTGGAGTTGGAGGCTGAAATTGCGGATTTGTTGTTTATCGAGGAAGATTGTCGGAGATCTTCGACGACCATTTCGATGGTGGTCTGAGTAAAACTCTGGCGAGGAGTAGAGAGGGGTAGATCGTCGAGCAAGTCATATGCTTTGCGCAGTTCGGCTAGTCGCTGCCGTAGCGATTCGTCTTGCACTAATCGCGATTCGAGATTTGCGGCCGCGTTTGGAGCAAGTTCACCATCGAGGTATGCGGTTAGTTCTTCGTCGAGCTTTTCTGTTTCTGCTTCGTTCATACCTCCTCCTCTTTTTGTTTAGCGTTTTTGTTCAGCGGGATTTCCGATATGGATTCTGGTTGCAAGGAATCTTGCGAGCCTGGTACGACTCCTTCTTGCAGGTAGGGATCAAGCAGATTCTTTAGGTTGACACGTGCTCGCATGAGCAATGACTTGACCGCTTGCACGGTTAGTCCCATCGTTTCACCGATTTCTTGATAGCTCATTCCTTCGAACTTGCTCAGCAAGATAGCCGTACGTTGCCGTTCACCTAGGGCATCGAGTGCGAGTAGGATGATTTTGGAGCGTTCTTCATGATCCAGTTTTCGGACCGGTTGATACCCGCTGGGTGCAACGGCAATATTTTCTAAGACTAGTCCTGAGGTCGAGGTGTTTTCGGCTTTTGAGAGTTGGTATTCCCGGCGAGCTGCGTTATCTCGCAAGTGGTTTGATGCAACGTTGTGCGCGATGCGGTACAACCAAGTCGAGAACTTGGCGGTAGGTAAGTAGTTTTTTCGAGATTTGTATACGCGAAGAAAAACTTCTTGAGCGAGATCCTCTGCTTGTTCAGCACTTCGAGTCCAACCGTTCATGAACCGAATGATTTTTTTTTGGAAGCGATCGATCAGCATTTCGAAAGCCATCGCATCGTCGTCTTTTACGCGCAGCATCAAAGCGACGTCCGGGTCGATCTTGGCGTTTTCCTAGGGGCTGTTAGCGTTCGACAAAATGCTTTAGCTGCTTGTTCAACTGACGAGGAGGACCGCGAATACCGCCGACTATCTTTCAATGTACCCCCTAAGAGGGCTTGGCGAAACTCCCAGAAGGATTACAGCATGGAGAACTGTTTTTTGGCCGGTCGTAACGTGAAGAAATGTGATTGCGTAACTGCTAGATTTCCAGGGAAATTTGGGGGATTGCCGGTGGTTGTTGCCGGCAAAGTCGCGGTGAGAGCCCAACGACTAGTTAGGGAGCTTCAGACGGGGAGGTCGGTTTTGTTGTCCAAGACGAGGTTTTGGGCGTATTGGGAATCGAAAGGGATGTCTAATTCGTCGGCGAGTTGTTTGAGAAAATCGATCAACACTCCGCAGCGAGCTTTGGCAAGTTCGCGGCCGCCTTGGGTATTCATTTTTCTGGGGAGCAGAAAAAGCTTGGCGTAGAAGTGATCCACGGATTGTTCGTTATCTTTCAGTGGGCGGGTGGATGGAAACGGGTCTTGGGGATGATAGAGTCGCTGGCCCATGGCACCACCGGTCATCAAGCAGCGAGCCAAGCCGATTGCGCCGAGTCCTTCGAGTCGATCGGCATCTTGCAGGATCATCGCTTCTGCGGATTCGCAGGGAATGTTCGCGGAGAAACTGTGTGCGGCGATCGCATGTTGAATGGCCGGAAAGTACTCGTTTGGGTAATTGATTTCGGTGAGCAGTTCGATGGCACGACTTGCTGAGAGGCGGGATGCTTGGGAGCGTAGCGGGGAGTTTTTTGCTATCGACACACAGTCATGAAGCCAGATCGCTGGTAGTAGGACTTCTAGAACGACAGGGCGGTCGATGAGCTTGCAAGCATTTTTTTCGACCCGTTCAACGTGTTCGATCCCATGCCCTGGGTCTGCACCTTGCATGGCTTGGTTCGCTAGTTCGCGAATGGTTTTTTGCCAGCGATGATTCCACTGGTGGTAGGGTTCGGTGAGAGTTGTGAGCATTGTTGTTAGATGTGATATCCAGTTTTTCTTGGCGACGTTTGGACGCGGGTGACTGCGAAACAGCATAAATGGCTGGTGGTATCTACGGAATAGTAACGAACACCTTAATAGATTTTCGGCTAGCGTGAAAGCGGCAGAGTTACGATTGGGTAATCGGGAAAACAATATTTCGTTACTACTCTGCGACGCAACGGAAGGGCTCACGCAAAGAAGCCAAGATGTCAATGCGTTATGCTTCCCCCTTCTCCAGCCCGAGCGGCTCGTAGCCAACGTTCGCCAGACGGTGGAAATCGTCATTGTTTACTATGACGATATTTTTCATGTCTAACCGCCGCATCTTCTCCCAAGGGACTGAGGTTAGGGCGATAAAGGGCGATCCAGCTTGTCTGGAGTAACTCCCGAGCCAGAGAAGTCGCTGCTGTCCGTCAGGTCAGCAAAGAACCAGTCTTGACCGGCCCCACCCAGGAGCGAATCCACGTCTCCGTCGGCAAAGACCGTATCGGTGATCTGATCGGTTGGATTACTATTGAGATAGAACTCACCGTTAGCTCGTGGGCCTGTACCATTGCCCCAGATGTTCGCGGTCCTTTGAGTGAATGATCGATTGGATAACCATTCGTTGTAGACTGCAATCAAAGCGTTTCGCTGGGTATCCAAGGCCGTAAGGCTTGCGACTAGCAAATCGTCTCCATTCGCACCTGTGAGGACGTCTGCTCCCAGTCCACCAATAAGTAAGTCTCGTTGGTTTCCACCGATGAGTGTGTCGTTTCCATTGAGGCCGATCAATATCGAGGATCGGCTGGAATTCCCGATCAGCGTATCATTGCCAATTCCGCCGGTCACCATTTGGATGTTTGACGTACGTCCCGCAATTGCGGAGGCATTTCCGTTGTTAGTTGAGTTCAGGTTGACGTTCACTCCAATTTCCCAGTCCTTATAACTGATGGAGTTAATTGCCGTTCCTGTTCCACCGTTGAGGTTTCCGGTCAGCGATCCGGTGGGGGCGATCTCGAATGCATCGGATTGGTTTCCGCCGCTGATATTCTCGATCCCACTGAAAGCCAGGGTGATAGCACTGAAGGCGAGTTGTCCCGAGTTTGTAGCATCAATGCGCCATTCGGATGCGAGCGATGGACCGGTTAGGGTATCGACTCCCAAGCCTCCGATCACCCCCCCGAGTGCTTCATAGGCGATACTGTTATGGAAGAGTTGTCCAGCAGAGGAAACAAGCCAGTTAGTGTTCGTGTTCCCACCCTTGAGTATCGTACTGCCAAGTGAGTTTCCATTGACCGTTTCGATGGCATTGAATCCGCCGAGGACGGTTTGTTGATTTTCGGCGAGAAGCACTTTGGGAGTTGATGCTACGTCGATAACAAGTTCCGAGGAAAGTGGCGCGAAGTCCAATCGATCGCTACCACTTGAACCGGTAATCCAACCCGAGAGTCGTCCGTCGTTCGCGAACGTAAAGGTGTCGATGCTTGTTCCACCATAGAGGTTCTCCGCTCCTTGGAAATCGATGCTCCAATTTGAGGACTCAAGTCGTCCGGCATTGGGAGCTAGGATAGACCAAGCGTTGTTTTGGGATGGCCCAAGGATCGTATCTGTCCCGCTGCCGGCGAGGATTTCTCGAACCGCAAGATAATTCACCCCGTTGATGGATATCTGTCCGTTGGGTTGGATGCTCCAAGCGGATCCGGTCGATGAACCGATTAGCTTGGTACCTGCGATTTCATTGCCGGTGACTTGCTCGATCGACGTGTAGGAGCCGACCAAGTTGTCGACAGCAGAGAGTACTCCGATACGGAAGGATTGGGGGGCGTTGTATTGGCTGACGTCTAAGGAGTCTCGGCCATCGCCACCTGATACTCTATTTGTTATCTGTCCATTTGCACTTAATACGAATTGATCAGCCGCAGAACCACCGGCGATGCTCTCGAAACTGGAGAACTCCAATGTGCTATTCAACGTTCCGGCATTGGTGCCTGTGAGATTCCAAAAGTTACCGGTGTTGGCACCGATCAGCAGGTCTGTGGAAGCGGAGCCGCCGACGATTTGTTCGATTTGACCGAATCCGTTCGAGACACTCGTCGCTCCGGTTTGCAAATTGACTATCTGCGAAGTGTTTTTGCTTGTCAGGACCAAAGAATCGACTCCGTCGCCGCCGAACAGTCCACCGGAGAGGCGTCCAAGGGGGCTGAACTGGAATTGTTCACTCCCCGAACCACCCTGCAAGGAATCGGTGTTTGCGAAAACAATCGATCCATCGATGTTCCCGCTGTTAAACCCAGACACCGTGATTTGGTGATCGCCAGAGGTCATTGATAGTTGGTCAAGACCTGTACCACCGTCAAAGAGCACAGAACCGGAGAGGACTTGCAAATGATCGTCACCTGCAAACCCGAAGATTCGAAGGCTTTCGGTGGACGTAAGCCGAACCATGCTTCCTTCGAGCGTTAAATTGCTACCGTCGAGAACGAAGGAATCTGCGACAGACCGGCCGGCGACTGAAACAGAATCGTTACCTCCAAGTCCATCGATTCGAATCGAACCTGGATGGACCAATTCGCCGTTGAACACCGTTGTACCATTTACAGCGACCACCCAAAGATGTGTCGTACCGTCCCCTTGATAGGTCAAGCTGATACTATCAGGGTTGGAGGTGCCGGTCACGTAAACATTTAGATCCCGCTCGACGATGGTAAATTCGCGATCAAAGAATAGACCGCCTGCATCCGTCGTACGAATTCGGACCGAGTAGCTACTTTGGGGATCGAAGCTAAGGGAGTTGGTGGCTCGCAGGCGATTTCCAGAAATGTTGAAAAGGTTGTTGTCGGTATCACCGTTACCGGCGATCAGCGTGTAAGTAAACAAATCTGCGGTGTCTGGATCCGTCGTCGAGAGAATACCCACTAAGGCGTTTGCGCCAAAGTTCTTCGGCACCGACGTATCGGAGAGTGACAGGTTGATGGGGGCTTCATTCTCATTGGAGACTGAGACCAAGATCGCTTTCTCGACGAAAAGCCCAGACTGATCCGTCGAGCGAATTCTTATGGAGTAGCTTGATTTCGTTTCATGGTTGAATGTTTGCGTTGCGCGAAGAATGTTGCCATCGATGCTGAACGCGGAGTTGTCTGTGTCACCGTTACCGGATACTAATTCATAAGTAAATGTATCGGTTGGATCCTGATCTGTAGTCGAGAGATTCCCAACTACAGTGTTGATTGGTGAATTCTCGGAAATCACAGTGTTGGAGGATTCGATGTCGGTTGGGGCATCGTTTTCGTCAGTAACAGTGATCGTGAATTCCTTTTCCGTCCATAGTCCACCTTGATCGGTCGATCGGATGCGAACCGTATAGTTCGCTTGCGTTTCGTAGTCGAAGCTGTCGATTGCATTTAGATCGCTGCCATCAATACTAAAGGCTGCGTTGTCGGCATCGCCACTGCCGGAGACCAGGGTATAGATGAAGGTGTCCGATGGATCTTGATCCGTTGTCGACAATACACCAATGGTTGTTGCGGCTGCTGAGTTTTCAGCGATCGAAGCATTGGATAATGCGATATCGGTAGGAGTATCGTTGGCATCGGTGACGGTGATCGTGAAAGCTTTCTCGGTCGATAAGCCGTCTTGGTCGGTCGAGCGAACGCGCACTGTGTAGCT
>CAZACJ010000019.1:0-12081 GCA_964483385.1 uncultured Pirellula sp.
TAGAACCATGTACCGCGAACCACCCGGAGCTCGCGCTATCCGGCTCAAAAAACTTTGGCCTCCTTGGGGCAAGCTACCCGGTGTACGCTTTGCTCGCGCACTACCGCTACCATTGCGTTATTTACCAAAAGTAAATGTCGTCACCTGATGGAACTTCTCACCCGGTCGAAGAACGGTTGTTGGGAAGCTAGCTTGATTCGGCGCGTCGGGATAGTGTTGCGTCTCAAGGCAGAATGCTTCATGCGTTTTGTAACCTGCGTTACCAGCACCACCATCGAGGAAGTTCCCCGTATACAACTGAATGCCAGGTTGCGTGGTCTTGATCGCTAACGTTCGTCCAGATGCAGGATCCACAACCTTCGCCGCGTCCCTTAATTCTCCTGCCTTGCCACGAACCACAAAACAATGATCGTAACCGTTGGTTTCCTTTAGCTGAGCAATTCGCTCACCGATTTTATGGGCGGAAGTAAAGTCGAGGGGTGTTCCCGACACAGGAGCCAAGACTCCCGTGGGAATCATGTTCTCATCAACAGGAAGATACTGGTCACACGCAAGGGTCAGTTCATGCTGGTGGATGGTACCAGAACCAGCGCCTCCGAGATTAAAGTAAGCGTGGTTTGTCAAGTTCAACACGGTGGGCTTGTCCGTCGTCGCTTGAAGATCCAGGGTCAAGCAATTGTTGTTGTCCCAACGGTATTCCGCTACCGTTGTCAACGTGCCAGGGAATCCTTCCTCCCCGTCAGGACTGACATAGGTAAACTTCAACCCCACGGAGTTTTCGCCGCGGACTTCGGTAACCTGCCACATCCGCTTATCGAAACCAACTTCTCCACCGTGAAGATGATTCGGACCATTGTTCACAGCAAGTGGATAGGTCTTGCCATCCAAAGTGAACTTGCCCTTGGCGATTCGGTTGCAAAATCGTCCAACCGTAGCGCCGAAGTATGGGTGGCGTTGCAAGTACCCATCAATTGAGGAGAAGCCTGCAGTGACATTGGTTCTCTTGCCAGTTCGGTCTGGGACATTGATCGAAACAACAATAGCTCCATAGTCGATCAACTCCACCGAATTCCCTTGATCGTTGCTCAACGTGTAGAGCGTGACCGATTTCCCATCAGCAGTTTTTCCGAACGGTTTCTTATCGATAGTCATAGGGGTAGTTAGGTTATTTTCCACAGCAGAAACAACATTGCCAGCAACGAGCGCTAACGCAGCGAACCCTGAACCGGCAATAAGCAACAAACGACGATTTAAGTTTGTAATTTTCATCGGTATTCCGAATTAAGACGAAGAGGACTGAACCAATCAAAAAACGTGATTTCTTCTTTGTTCCGTAAGACCAAGAGCTGTTGCTACTCGGCCTTGGCAGGCTCGACACGACCAAATAGATGTCCGCCTACATTGTCGTGCTTCCAAGTTCCAGCATATTTGCGATCGTGAAAAACAACTCTCGCTGAGAATGTCCCAAGCCCTGGAATGGTAATGGAATCAAGTACGATCATCGGGGTGCGGCCAACCCACTCAAGCGTAACTACTACCGGCACCGTCAGATCCTTGTTGCCGTACTTAATGCGTGTCTTGATCTCCCAGAGGTTGTCGTCACCTTCAAGTTTCTTCGCACTGGAAATCTCATATCGTTCTTCCTCAAGTGCGTTCAAAGGCTTGCCATCTATCGTGAACACACCCGTTAGAGTCGCACCAGAGAGGTACTTCTCAAACTCAGAAACTGGAGGCGCGGACTTCGCCGTCGGCGTTTTTCCAGCCGATTCTTGAGCCGTGCTAGATGGGTAAAAATCTGAACCGACAAACCCTACCGCACCGAGTATGAGCACGAATAAGGAATTCTTGATAGTCCGACCGGAAAGTTTCGCAATAGCCATAAATATCCTCAATTGTAAGGGGGGAATTGATCCCGTCGCACCCCAGGATTCTAACGTCGACGCCTTTATTCTAACGTAGTAAACGGCGATTCGGTACAGGCAAGCAACGAAGCCCCCAGTCTCAAGCAAAGAAGACGAGAAAACGGCCGCACGTCAAGAATCCAAAACGCAAAGATGGATCGTAACCCCCAGAGCAGCCTTGCTTTCGATTAGAGGGCATAAAGCCCGAGCAGCAGTTTACTCGCCTACAAATGCCTGAGGTAGTGGATCGCAGACCGGAATTCAGAGATGGGATCCGATGCGATATCGCGCTCAATCACGTAATCCCCTGGGAAACGATGCTCTTCCAAGGTTGCAATAATCCTCGGGAATTCAGCTAACCCTCGCCCCAAGGGGACCTGCGTTCCCCGGCCGCGTGCACGATCCGGTACCCCATCCTTGGCATGAACCAACATCACATGCTGGGCAACCGAAGAAAGATCCTCTAGCCCATACCCTTGAACGATCAAGTTTCCCGGATTCAAAGTCACGCCAACAGATCCGTGTGGCAATGAATCGATGAGCCCTCCTAACGTGGTGAGAGATTCCGCCCCCGTCTCCAATGCAAGAAATGCTCCAACATGTTGTGAATAACGCCCTAAATCGCTCAACACGTTTCGCATAATCTCACGCGAAGGAGCATCGGGAGATTCGTCGATCTGACCTGCACTATTGACCACCACTCGAGCTCCCAACTCGTATGCCAGCTTCATCGCTTGCTTCGTCCCCTCAATCCTTCGGTCGAGCTCCTCTGTCGATTCATACCCCCGCCGCGTGGCAAACCGAACCGCAGAAACTCTCAAATTCAAATCATCTAACCATTTACGAATCTGTCGTAGCCCAGTCGAGTCAATCTGCTGCGGAATTAGCTCGGTCCTCGCGCAGATCTCCACCGAATTGGCCCCTAAATCGGAAGCGACCGATAAGGCTTTGCGAAACGGTAGCCGTAATCCCGCGAGCTGGATTCCGACACGAATTCCCATTCCTACCATAAAGCGATTCCTAAGATGATGTATCGGCACTTGCAATAATTTGAAAGTTTAGAATATTGCAAGTGCTCCTCCAAGTCGAAACGGGTTGAACGGCACAGGTTCGTTTACCGTCCCCCCTGGCACGAGATCAACATACCCTTGATTGAGCAAGCCAAGTACATAGAAAACCGTACTTCCAGGGCGATTGTGGGTAAGATAGAGGACGCTTGAACCTGAATTCCAGACAAACAGAGCCTTTCATGTTGCCACTAAACGTCGTTGTCAAAGCACTGAAACAAATCGCTCCACTCGAATTGGCCGAAAGTTGGGACAATGTCGGTTTGTTGGTGGGTGATCCAAACGCTTCAATTTCACGCGTTCTGACTTGCTTGACCCTCACCGAAGAAGTCCTCCAAGAGGCCATCTCCCTTCAGGTCGAGCTCGTAGTGCCCCATCACCCCATCCCCTTTCGTCCCATTTCACGCATCACGACGGACGACCCAACCGGCAACATTCTCTTTCGAGCAATGCAACATTCCATCGCAATCTACTCTCCCCACACCGCTTGGGACAACGCCCCACAAGGTATCAACCGCCAATTGGCTGAACTACTTCACCTGGGCAACCTTCGCCCCATGACTCTCGCTTCCCATCCTGAGATGGCTATCCGAGAACTAGGGAGCGGAATCCTCGGGGACTTTGCAAACCCCACTTCAATCGAATCCTTGGTCGAAAGACTGGGTGCCAAAATTCAAGGAATGACCGTTCGGCACACAGACAACAAATCAAAACTGATTCAAAGAGTTGGGATCGTGTGCGGTAGCGGCGGTAGTTTGTTAGCCAAAGCAGCGCAATGCGGATGCGATCTGTTCTTAACCGGAGAAGCTACCTACCACCAATGTTTAGAAGCCGAAGCACGAGGCATCACATTGCTTATGATCGGGCATTTTGCAAGTGAAGCTTTTGCGATGAAGCGACTTGCAACGCTCATCGCGGAGACAGCCAAAGGCATTGAATCAACAGCTAGCCAGTCAGAATACTCTAGCTTCTAACGAGGATCAGGGTTTACTGGACCAAGCCTTCACAAGGCTTCCATCCCCAAGATTCCACGTGCGAATCATCCCATCCATACCACCTGTTGCTAACAGTGCTGGTGTCGATAGCACGCTCAAGGATGTCACCCAATCCTCATGCCCCGGCTGCTTCATTGCAACAGCGTTGTTTGCCAACTCCAACCGATACCAGTGCTTATCTGCGTTTGGAATCCACAAAGTATTTGTTTCTCGCACGATGCGCGATCCTTCTCCCCCCAACGCTACCTCCGCAATTTTCTTCGCTCCCTCCAACTCCCAACGATGCAACTTGTTGTCACCACCGACACTTACCCACTGAACCCCATTTTCAATCGCTGCAATGCCGCGAACAGCAGCCCCATGCCCCGGATAACTACCAAGTAGCTCACCGCTCTCTGCATCGATCACTTTGGCAGACTTGTCGCGACTAGACGAACCAATGCGAGCACCATCATTACTGTAAGAAACCTGCGTG
Organism: uncultured Pirellula sp.; assembly: GCA_964483385.1. Lineage (GTDB taxonomy): Bacteria > Planctomycetota > Planctomycetia > Pirellulales > Pirellulaceae > JBKCUI01. The sequence continues at coordinate 4,439 of CAZACJ010000019.1, forward strand.
ACCCAATCCGCATGCACCGATACCGTTTTTCGTGTTATGCCCTGTGCAACATCCACAAGCCGAATCGTATTATCGGCCAATCCAACAGCGATTTCGTCTTTACCGGGTCGCAAGGCGATGTCTAGCACCACGTCGGATGCCCTTACGAGTACCGCTTCTACAACTCCCGTCGCTCGATCTACCCGACGCACTTCGCCTAGCTGCCCGGGACTACCACCACCGACGAACAACTTGCTCCCGTCGGCACTCCAACGCAAGGCATGAATTCGCTGTACTTGATTCGTAATCCGCCCGGCTAACGCACCCGTCTCTGCATTCCAGATCAATACTTCATGGTATCCGGACGTGTATAGCATTTTCCCATCTGGACTCCATAACACCGCTGTCACCGGAAGCGCATTGCGATAATGCTCCGCAGGAGCCGCATAGGTCTTCGGCGGAATCAACATCCATAACGGATCGGTCGCTGAGAGCCCTTGTACATCCGCCCCCTGATCGATCCAACTTGCGATAATTTGTATTGCACCCGCATCGAGAGGTTCGCTATCGGCTGGCATCCGCAGCGTTGAGTCAGCATGCCGTATACGCTGCACCCACTCACTCTCTTGACTCTTTCCAACAACAATTGGAGCCGAGGCACCATCTCCAGGCTTTAACATCTGCTCGATAGTATCAAGCCGATAGCCACCCTCTGCCCGCTTGGCGCAATGACAAGCTACACAGTGTTCCTGTAACACCGGGGCAACTTGGTCTGCGAACCGTACCGGAATCGGTGCAGCTCCCTCCTGTGCTTGAACAAGTCCGGTAAACATCCAAGCCAGGAAAACAACGAAGAAAGTGATTCGGTTCACAAAGCTACTCAACAGGGATGTGGTTCGATGGTGATGGTTAAAAGCGTTTTTTCTTAAACTTGCACAAATAGAAGCTCTACTCGCTCCGTCTCGGAACAAGCCACAGATTTACCTGCGCCCTAATGTTGGAACAAGAACTCATCCGTGTTGATCAAAACCCAACAAAGATCCTCCAGCCCCAACAACGGATCCGGTTTCGACTGGCAATGCTTAAGCGCCTCCTGAAGCTCCTGCTCCGTCGGAACACGTGAAAGACCAGCGAGATACAACTGTCGAACAATCTCCTCGACACCCTTCCCCTCTGCGATCATTCGTCGAAAACGATTTGTGGGGTTTTTCAGTTTCTCATACACCGTCGAACCGTTAAACAACTCAATGGCCATCCCCAAATTGGAATCTTCGGATCGCTCACACGCGCAAACCGTCGAACGCTCAGGCTGGCCGAACACTTTCAAGAAATCCACTTTCGCGAGATCAGGTGCTGGGATCTGCGTCGCTTTTGTACCTGCCGGCAATCCAGCTAAAGTTTGATCTGTCTGCGTAAGCTGATTAATTGCATCCAGCAATTGCTCTGCGCTTAATAAGCGAGGATGCTGATGGGAAAAATACAGTTGATCCTTCTCATTCCAAGGTGTTGTCTCGTAACTCGCTTGGTAGGTACGACTTTGCAAGATCGTACGAATCAACTCCCGGCGATTGTACCCCGAATCAACAAAATGTTTTGTTAAAGCATCGAGTAATGGCCGATTGGTCGGCGGATTACTATCACGGAAATCGTCGATCGGATCTACGATCCCCCGCGCGAACAACTGACTCCAAATACGGTTCGTCTCTACCCGAGCCAAATAAGGATTCTCGGGTCGAATTAGCCAAGCGACAAACGCTTCGCGGCGGTCTATGTCATTTGGAATGTCCAACGACCCTGCAACAGGCACCCAAGGCTTCATCGTCTGCCCTGTTCTTGGTTGAACCACTTCTCCTGCATTCTGGGTCCAAATCAGCATCTCGTTGGGACGTGCAGTTTTGCTCCGTTGAACGCGCTGGAAAAATGCTCCTAGGCCGTAGTAGTTGTCTTGTGTCCATCGCTCAAAAGGATGATTGTGGCACTTTGCACACTGCAACCTCGCTCCGAGGAACACCTGGGAAATTGTCTCCACGGACTCATTCATGTCCGCCGCCGTCCGATAGAAATTGGCTGGCGGATTGCTGTAAGTGGACCCATTTGCCGAAAGCAATGCTCTCGCAAACTGATCGTAAGGCATGTTCTCCCGAATCGCTTGCTCGACCCAACGGTAGTACTTGAAAACACCCTCCGTACCAACTGCCTTCCCAGTCATCTTCAACAAATCGCCCCACTTCAATGCCCAGAACTTTGCGTGCTCCGGGCGAGAAAGTAACTGGTCAATCAGTCGATTGCGTTTATCTGGCGTCGAATCATTTAGAAAAGCAATGGACTCCTCAACCGTCGGCAGAATACCTAACACGTCAAGATAAACGCGCCTCAAGAAAACGTCGTCCGTACATAACGGAGCAGCCTGGTATTGCAGTTGCTTGAGTTTGGCATCAACGAGCGTATCGATGAAGTTCTGTTCCGGCTGTGGCTTCCACTCGAATCCCGGGATCTGCTCGACGAACAAGAATGGAATGGATTCGATGTGTTCCAAAAAGCGAACAAGAATCACTGACTCACCGCGTGCCGTGGGACGCACTTTTCCATGGACATTGACTTCAGCCACCGATGTATTCGAACTCTCGTACGCACAAAGCTTGGTCACATCGCGCGAGGTGCCGTCAGCAAAATGTGCAATCACCACCAACTGCTGCTCCCCTTGGTCCTTCGCTAAAACACGCTCCGAATTTGGGAATACTTCTAAGCGAACGCAGCGAGCCGCACCCGGGGGATCGAGCGGGGCACCCTGGCCGATCCAATCAACGAGAATCTGATAAGCCGCGTCGTCCTTGTGTAACTGCGTACCACCTCCGTGAGGCACTTTCATCAGTGGCTTCGTCAGTAGGAGACTCTTTTCCGGTTCAATCGGGTTTATACGTCGCTCTGCTTCTTCACGAACCAAAGTCAACGCATCCAAAACACTGTCAAATGCTCGGAGCGATAATCTAAAGTTACCTTTTCCGCTTGGCGAACCATGACAAGCTCCCGAGTTGCAACCTTGCTTGGAAAGCGCTACGAGTACTTCATTTTCGAATTCAACTCGTGACGGTTGTTCTAACCCACTTACTGTCACCGGTACCACGCTGCGATGTGGACCAACCTGAGCGACGACCTCGGTCTGCCCATTGGCAACTGGATAGATACGGCCTTCACGAATCACAGCGACCGCAGGGTTCGCAGTCGTCCATTGAACTCGAGTTGTCCAATCCCGCGGTACTCCATTCGTATCCCACCCCGTCAAGACAACTCCCGCATGATCGCGACTGCGACGAAGGCTCACTTGTGTTGGAAATGACTCAACTTTCGACGGAAGCGGTTCGAACCCCAAAGAAATTGGTGCACTATTTGTCTGCCATTCGTTCTCGCCAACCTTTGTAGTGGCCATCGCCGATATCGCAATGGGCCCACCTGGCGGCACAAATTCAGGAGCGATACGCAATGTCAGTTGGGCAACAGTTTGGTCAGCAGGCACGACAATCGGCTCACATACCAAACCAGGTGGCAAATCCCGTAATTGGATCGTAGAAGGTACTGACTCAAAACCTCTACGCTCCACTTTAACGGTCAATGGATAGGAACCACCTGGCAGGACCGAAGGGGCCGGTTCGAGTACCAAGGTCAGCGGCTCAAACCAGCTGAACGGAATTAATACCGATTCGATACGTCCTCGATCCGTCTGGCCGTAAATGGCCATTTGAATGGTGGGAAACCTATTCTCGGGAGTTTCTGAAGTCGGGCTCGGTGCCGGGACTGGAGTACCATCCATCCTTATCATCGTCAATTTCAGCGTGTCTTTATCGAGTGCTGGTTGCACTGTCCATCCTTGAGGACCAGCGACCGACAGCACGCTAATTGGCTCTTTAAAGGTATCCTTCAGTCGTTTGACTGTCGTGCTGATGACATGCTGTTTCCAAGGAGCAGCCAACGCGAGGTTTGGTGGGACATCTAAACCAAAAAATGGTTCACCCCCGGGTAATGCCGACAAAGCAAACTGCCCTTCAATGCGCGGAGACGGAAAAGGCTGATGTGGAAGCTTCGCGCGACGCTGCGCAAGCGTCTGCAGCGACTGCGAGCGTATCGGGGTGTCAGGCACTTTTCCAATTAATTGCAAAGGGCCCGTCCAATTCGACGGCCATGTAGAATCCGTCGCAAAATATAGTCGATGCTCTTTCGCTTGGGCCGGTATACTCGGATTAAGCAAACGCAGTCCGTTAGGCATCCCAACTGTCTCTATCTGGATGGGCCCGTCATATTCCACCCGTTGCACGAGCAAGTCGATAAAAGCTGCACCCGATCCAGATTCCATTAATCGTGTCTCAAAAGACTTGGCATCGGGCTTTAAGATCAATGAAAACTGTGGTTTAGGTACAACTTCGACGTAATAACCAAATAGTGCACCGGAGCGTCCAAGCCATTCAGTGACTTTCAAAACATAAGAGCCGGTTGCGGGAAAGGTCACATCAAGTACTGAGTCTTCGTCGGTAAATGCTGACTCACCTATTCGATTGCCTGCCGCATCAAACAATGCAAGTTTCAACAGCGTCGCCAGCCCAAGACTACGCGTTCTAGACTGGATCCGAACAGCCTGCCCCTGCAGACCAGAAATCACATAAGAATCTGTTTCTTTCTCGCTCGTTACACGGCCACTGATGCCAATCGGTACAGGCATGGGCGATTCAATCGCTCCCGCGTAAGCAACCGATTCCAAAGGTTCTGCGAATGTCTGATAATCTCGAACTAATACCTCACCCCAAATCCCACCCGGGCCCGTCGGCGAGGAAGCTGAAACCAAAGTTCGATCCAAGTGTGCAAGCTCGAATGCTTGAACCCCAGACGGGGACTCAAAGTGGCTACCATCCGCCCCGATCCATCGCACCGCAGAGGCGTTTTTTGGATGAATTACAAAAGGGTACGCGATAGCTGGTGACATGAATGATCCGAGTCTAAGCCGATAGCGACCATCACCAGCATATCGACTATCTACCACCTCGATCACATACTGTCCCGCCACAGAAGCCGTAAAACGAGCCTGAACATCCGGACCGTTTGCACCATCATCGAACTGTTGTGCAATGCTCCCTTGCGGATTCCAAACTCGAATAACAGGATCCATCGTGGAACCAACTCGCTCCGCGATACAGTCCAAACCAATCGTTGCGCCTGCTTCCAACGTCACCGAATAAAAATCGCTTTGCGTTGCATCCGACTTCCCATCCACCGCGCAGGGAAGCACAAGCCCCTGAGCTTGCTCTTTGGAGTGATTGGCTCCGTTATCTCGAATGGAATCCAAATCATCGAGCAAGAACTGATACGAATCACTGATCCCATCGTCCGTCGCAAGCCAAATGGCTATAGGGCCCATTGGGACCGATTCGGCGAAAAGGACTTCTGCAACCGCTTTGGTCGGCTCAATCGAAATCCACTTCGTTTCGCAAGCAACGGATGCGGCAAGTCGCAACGGTGCCTTGAAATTCTGTCCCGTAAACTCAACAGTGACTGTTTTTCCCGGCTTTGCACCTTGTGGAACGGCACCACCTAGCACCACCTGGGCATGAACCACTTGCGATTGCAAACATGCAAACAAAGACAGCAATGCTAGTACGAGACCAAAACCTTTTACATTCATGTACACCATGGCGGATAGCTTCGGTGGAGAGGATCGTCGGAGCATGTCGGAAAGTTAGGTGGGAGGGGGGATGCGAGGTGGGAAATCCAATGCTTGAAGCTCCGATTCGTGGAGATCCAAGCCGTGGACAAATGGCATCCGGCGTACCAATTTTACATCAAACCCGCGATGGGTTCTCCCTGGTACAGGGCAAAAGGACGATTCAGAGAGTCATTCCAGTGGGCATTTGCCGGTATTCCCATCTGTTGGTAGATCGTTGCAGCAAAATTCTCCGGAGTCACAGGAGACTCAACCGGATATTCCCCTTTCGCATCGGTTTTCCCAACCACCACCCCTGGTCGGATCCCTCCGCCGGCAAACAAGACCGACTGACAAGGCCCCCAGTGATCACGTCCGGGGAGTTTATAATGTTCCGCGAGGTGGGTTATCTTCGGCGTTCGACCGAATTCTCCTGCCATCACAACCAGGGTTTCGTCGAGTTGCCCCGATGCATGAAGGTCTTCAAGCAACGCCGAAACGGCTTGGTCCATCGGCGGAAGCAACTTATCTTTCAGGTGCGGAAACGCATTTCCATGGGTATCCCAAGTCTCATTATTCCCGAGGTTAACCTGAATCAAGGGAACGCCCACGTCGACCAACTGGCGAGCCATCAATAGTGACCAACCAAACGAATGCAATCCATAACGAGCAAGACTATCGGGATTTGCTTTCGTGACATCCAGCGCTCGATGCACCTTGGGATCAACCATCAAACTCGCTGCAGTCTGTCGATGGCGATCAAGTGGATTATGACTCGCCACATGATCCAGCGTACGACGCTGTTGGTTCAAACGGGCCAAAAGCGTCATTCGAGCTTGTATGTCTTCTATCCGTTGCGCATGCGGGATCGACAATTGAGGAGCCTGAAAAATTCGATCGTCTGGCTTGCCTCGGTCTTGGTGATCAAACCCGAACAGCGGAAAAGCTCCGTAAGAGGTCGTGTGAAACGAGGATGCTTCCAAGAACCACGGATCGCTCGACTGCCCCATCATTCCAGCATGTTGGCCCGGCAGTACTCGTCCTGTATTGTGAACTAAACGTTCAGGAAGCACGATTGCAGGAGGCAGATTATTGGTCGGCACACTTGTTGCTTTCGCGTGCGACCATGCATACCCAACCTTGGAAGCAATTGATGGAAAATCGGTGCGATTCGGAAGACTGGGGTTAAAACCACTCGGCAAACCTGATTGGCCAGTGAGCATCACGTGATGACTTACCGAATGATCGTTCGATGAGTGCCCCAAGGATCGACATAGCGACCACAGATGGCTAATGGCAGCTAGTTTTGGTAGATGTTCGCAAATCTGCAACCCCGGAGTTCGTGTCGCAATCGGTCGAAATTCTCCCCGTATTTCCTGAGACGCATCAGGCTTCATGTCAAAGCTCTCGTGCTGCGCTAATCCCCCAGAGAGAAAGATAAAAATACAGGACTTCGCCTTCGGCCTTAAAACTTCCTGCGCTTGCGATTCCCGCAAAGCTGTCCAGTGATTTACTCCAAGCCCTAGAATTGCAGAAGCACCAATTTGAAGAGCTTCTCGACGCGCAAGAGCGTAATGTCGGCATGAGTGCTGTCGTTGTTGCATCATTGCTCGATTACCACTTGGAAAGCAGAACCCTTGGAATTTCGATCCCATCGATTTCTCCGGTTCACCCACTTGGGAAAACCACTCGAACACTCACGTATTGCTACGCTCGCTGTATCTCCAGTGTAGCACGCTCAATATCACGGTGCCATCAGTTCAGCGAATGTGTGTACCTTGAATTCGCTCAAACCAAAAGAAACCGATTATTCAGGAGAAATAGTGAGTGAAATACATGGGGTTTGGACTCGCGAGCTGATTTCCTACTCGTGCCCAATGAAAAGGTACCCAGTATAAAGGTACCCAGTATAGAGGCTCTCTTGCTCGTAATCGAAAAACTCTTGCGACAAACGAATTCAGCGGGATCCGAGCACGAG
>CAZACJ010000019.1:12181-36598 GCA_964483385.1 uncultured Pirellula sp.
ACGAGTACGAGCAAGAGCACAAATAGAGCCAATAAACCCTTGCTAAAGCGTCGCAGAATTCTCCGATGTCAGGTGTCCACCGCCCTGATTTTCTGACAGTTCGTCCGGGTGAGAAGAGGGTGCGAACCACCGATAAATCGAAGGTAAAACAAGTAACGTCAGGATGGTTGAAGTAATCAAACCGCCGATAACGACCGTTGCCAAAGGTCTCTGAACCTCCGCCCCTGACGAACTGGAAATCGCCATAGGAATAAACCCTAAAGCTCCACATGCAGCGGTCATAAACACTGGTCGCAATCGATCGATAGCACCGTTCGTCACCGCCTCCTGCAAAGAACTCCCTGTATGCTGCAAGTGTCGAATGTGCTCTATTAGCACCACCCCATTCATAACGGCAATTCCGAACAAGGCGATGAATCCGACACCGGCCGAAATCGAAAACGGCATATCTCGAATCCACAACGCAAAAATCCCTCCGGTCGCTGCAATTGGTACGTTGAGGTAGATCAATAAGGCCAAAGGGACCGATTGGAAGGTCAGGTACAGAAGCGAGAAAATCAACAGAAGTGCTACAGGAACTGCAATTGCTAACCGTTCGGACGCCTCCTTGAGGTTCTCGAACTGACCTCCCCAATGCAGAACATAACCTGAAGGCAACTTCACCGATTCATCAACCACCTTTTGAGCTTCTGCGACAAAACCTGCCAAGTCTCGCCCTCGAACGTTACAACTGACCAGTAGCCGACGGCGAATCGCGTCCCGGCTAATTTCAACAGGCCCATCTTCAACCCGTATTTCAGCAAGCTGGGACAATGGTATTTGCCGTCCGTTGGCGTCCTCAATTTTTAACTGCGAAAGCTTCTCTACATCGGTTCTCCATTCTGGGCTCAAACGGACTTGGATCGGAAAACGACGTTGCCCCTCGAATACTTGCCCCACCACCTTTCCGCCAACCGTCTCAACTGCATCGAGTACATCGCGTGCATGTACACCGTACCTCGCAAGTGCATCGCGGCGAATGATAACTCGGCAATAAGAAAGTCCCGCGATTTGTTGTGCCGCAACGTCGGCTGAACCTTGCACCCGCTGAAGAGCTTGGACTATCTCGTCTCCTTTAACTTTCAACACCTCAAGATCATCGCCGTAGAGACTTAGCCCAATGTCCGACCGAACACCTGCTACCAATTCTTGGACTCGCAATTCGATCGGCTGTGTGAAACTAAACGCATTGCCGGGAACCTTCTCCTCAAGAGCTGCCTGCATTTGTTCGACCAATTCAAGCTTGGAAATCGGCTCCGGCCACTCACCCGGTGGTTTTAGTCTTACGATCACATCCGTTTGATAAACACCCATCGGATCATTCGCAATCTCCGGGCGTCCCGTTTTGGACACCACGGTGATAACCTGCGGAAACTCAAGTAAACATCGCTCAACGGCTTTGGTCATCTCCGTCGAAGTTTCCAATGAAACGCTTGGCAACCGCGTAACTTGGATAGCGATATCCCCTTCATCAAGTTTAGGGACAAACTCCACCCCAAACCTCGATGCAATCAATAAGCTGACGAGGAACAGCAAAACCGCCGCTCCAAACATGAAGATCGGTAAACGCATCGCAAAATGAAGACATGGCGTATAGACACGCTTGAGCAACTGAACGAGCCATGTATCCTTCTGCTGAATCATTCGTGCAAGAAATAAAGATGCAAGCACGGGCATCACCGTGATCGACAAAATCAATGCAGAGGTGAGTGCGGACATAAAGGTGAACGCCATCGGCCGAAACATCTTTCCTTCCATTCCTTGAAGGCTCAGAATCGGTATAAAAACAATGATCACGATCAATCCAGCAAACAAAATCGGTTTGCCAACCTCAAGCGCCGCAGATTCGAATGTCGCTAATGGGACTTTGGAACCTGAATTCTGCTTCTGATGCATCAAAGCCCGACGCATACAGTTTTCAATCATGACCACAGCACCGTCGACGATGACGCCAAAGTCAACCGCCCCCAAACTCATCAAATTCGCCGACACCCCGGCATATTGCATCGCAATCAAGGCACTCATTGCCGAGAGTGGAATTGCAGTGGCCACAATCAAACCTGCACGAATGTCCCCCAGGAGCAAGATCAACATGACAATGACAAGCAAAACACCAAGTCCGATGTTTTCCGCAACGGTGTGAATCGTTTTTTCCACCAGTTCGGTTCGGTCATAAAATGTTTCAATAGCCACCCCTTCCGGCAGAGTCTTCTGAATTACGTGGATTTTCTCTTTCACTTCCTCAACAACGCGGCGCGAATTGCCACCCATGATCATCATCACCATTCCGATGACCGCTTCCCGATCCCCATCCCGCGTAACGGCCCCCTGACGCAGCATCGGTGCAAAATTCACATCTGCGATCTCTTTGAGTCGAATAGGAGTCCCATCGCGACTTTCAAGCAAAATATTTCTGATGTCCTCGAGAGATGAAACCAATCCCTCGCCCCGAATCAATCGTTGCTCCGCCCCATGCGCGATATATCCTCCACCCGCGTTTCCGTTGTTCTCGTCCAACGCCGTGAACACATCCGAAAGTGAAATTCCGTAATTCTGTAGCTTCGAAGGATCCACTTGGATCTCATAAGTCTTAAGCTCACCGCCAAAGGTGTTCACTTCCACGACACCAGGCACACTACGTAGCTGAAAAGCGATTTGCCAATCAAGAATTGAACGCAATTCCGTCAAAGAATGGTTATGCCCCGGCTCTGCGCGAACTTCGAATTGATAGATCTCACTCATCCCTGTGGCGATTGGACCAAGCTCCGGCGTTCCCATCCCCGGAGGTATGTTCTCACGCGCCTTCTGCAATCGCTCGTTGACTTGATTGCGAGCCCAATAGATGTCGGTACCATCTTCAAACGTGACCGTAACGGCACTTAGCCCAAACCGACTGATCGAACGAACTTCGTCTACCTTCGGCACACCGCTCATCGCATTCTCTACCGGAAATGTGATGAACTGCTCGACTTCCACAGGCCCCAGAGAGGGTGAATTGGTTAGGACCTGTACTTGCACGTTGGTTAAATCAGGGACTGCATCAAGCGGAATGGTCGTAGCGGCGATCGCCCCCATCCCAAGTATCAGCAGCGAGAGTAATAAGACAATAAATCGGTTCTGCAACGCCCAGCGAATGATCGGTTCAACCATGGTCTACGAATCTATATCTGATGTCTGTCGTGTGGGGAAAGAAAGCCATTTCGAACGGAACTACTCTTCACCAAGCAACTCCGCCAACATTTTTGACTTGAGTATGAATCCCCCTTGGCCAACGATGGATTCGTATACCCCGATCCCACTTCGGATCATCACCCCTTGGTCATTCGAAGGCCCTAGCTCAACGTCACGGCGTGCAAACCGATCGGATCCCAAGTGAACGAACACAAACTTCTTTCCTTCATGCTCCTGTACGGCATCCTTGGGTACCGTCACACCATTTCCTTGCGATACCCCGGGTATCAGCACGTTGACAAACATCCCAGGCTTCAGCAAACGATCTGGGTTAGTGGCAATTGCTCGCAGTGAAATGGTTCTTGTCTTCTCATCCATGATTTCACCGGTAAAGAAGACTTGTGCCTGAAAGATCTTATCAGGCCAAGCCTCATTGACGATGGAGACTGTCTTCTTATCGAGGGCATTGAGTAAGGGAACATGCTCTTCAAATACATCGGCAGTGATCCAAACAGAAGTAAGATCTGCAATTGTTAAAACAGAATCGCTGGGTCGCACTTGCTCCCTCAAAGCGCAATCCTTCGTGATCACAGTTCCATTAAATGGTGCTCGGATCGGATAATGCGATATCGCTTGGCCTTGGGATGCAGGATCGATACTCTCGATATCCTTGGTGTCTACCCCTAGAATTCGCAAGCTCGTTGCATCAACCGCAACACGGGTCTCTGCCTCTTTGACCGTTTGATTCGCAAGCAAAACCTCGGTTTCCATCTCGTACTCGATTTGCTCGATCCTGGCTTGAAACGTCGCTAAATCCGCATTCCTGGTCGCTTGCGCCGTCAAAAGAAGTTTGCCAGAGACGGCTCCACTATCCTGCACATTTTCCAGACGCGTGACATCCGCTTGGGATTTTAGATATCCAGAATACGAAGCGAGTAAACGCTCACGGTAGTCCCCCATGGCCAACGCGCGAAACTCTTGTTCGATCTCCTGGATCGGGCGCATTTGACGCAAAGCCAAAATCAATCTGCGAGTGTTCTCCGCAATCCTCGCTTGTAAGTCGCGCTTGACAATCGCGATCTCGCTCTGCAATCGAGCTTGGTAGAGGTTCAATTTCGCTTGCCCAATCTCACGGCTATGAATCACAACCAACAAGTCATCGGAAGTAACGTTCTGTCCTAACGTCACCGACACTTCGTCGACTGTCCCCTCGACCATTGGATAGATGTGTGCGATTCGATCCTCGTTGAGGGTGACTTTACCAGTCAACCTTACCGGCGTAACAAATTCACTCATCGTCGGCTTGACCAACTCAATGCCTGCCGCTTGCCATTGTGATTGCGGAAGTACGATATCCGACAGCACACTTTCGGACTGCCCACCATCAGATTGAATCGTCGAGACTTTGGGGTGCGTGGCCGATCTACTATCGACCGATTGGGAGTCGATGGAACCTGCTGAACGAAGTACCAATTGACGCCAACTCAACGCCCCGAGCGAGCCCCCCAAAAGGAGCGTGATCAAAAGAAAAGGCCATGCGCGAAGCGCGTGTTGTAGTGAATTCATCATCGAACCAAATATGCAAGTGCGTCAAAAACAGGTAACACAACAGCGAGGTTGGTTTCCAAATTACAGACGCGCTACGCAATACAACGCTTGCGATTCGCAAGCATCAGCAGGTCGATCATTGAAAGCACTCAGGCAATGCTTGAAAGACAATCGGGAATCGGCGAGCAAACTCTCGGAAAATCGGTCCTGGCCACCTCCAAGATCCAATACAACCAGGTCGATGCCATACTCACTTTGAGAATCCCAACCATTTAATGAAGGACCATGCAACGCCGTTCCGTCAGGAAAGGGCCCCATCAACGACCCGTCAAAAGAAATGACCCAATGGACATGTGCCTCATCCTGCGACCCGGAAGAATCATGCTCAAAGGCACTTAGATGCTGCTCCAAACGCACTGCCTCAACAGTGTTGGATGGGACTTCGCGATGCTCGTGGACCACCGGTCGAATGCCCGGTATCGCCAACATCCAAATCACGACGAGCCACCAACGGCTCGAAACACGACTTTTGCTGGATGCAGACTGCAACATCATTGAGGTAACTTTACGCAAATCGGAAAAAATGCCCGTGATCGATTCCTATATCGTTCCCGGACCATTTAAGACTATTCTGGACTAACGGTGGCGTCAACGTGGGAGAAAATCTAGAAACAGGGTTATCCAGATGAACAACTCAACGAAAAAATCGGAATTTCCCACGCTCGATACCCCTACTCGGCTTGCCATCGAGAGAACACGCGTCGCCTACGAACGAACGATCATGGCGGCAGTGCGCACGGCAACTTCTCTTATCACCTTTGGATTTTCCGCATACAAGTTCTTTCAATTGGACCTCTCCAACTTGGGCGGGCAGGAACAACTGCGTGGCACCTCCTTGATCGGCCCACGCCAATTTGGAATCGCAATGATTGCTCTTGGACTAATCTCTCTGACTCTCGCTTGGTACGAGTACCAAAGGGATATCAGAACACTAAGGCTAGAATATCCAACCATGCCTCGCTCAACCGCTGGCGTAATAGCTGCTCTCGTTGCGATCCTCGGCTCCTCGCTTCTCGTGATCGCCTGTCTTAACGGTTAAAAGAATAACCCATGTTCTGGATACGAAATCTCTCTAAACACCCACAAATGAGGCTTCCGCAATCCTACTTACCACTTTGCTCAGCGCCAGCTTGCTCGGTGAGTAAGTGTTCCCGAAAAAAAGCGTCTCTCCGCTTCTTTCCATAAGGGGACGAGCCGATACCGTGCCCTCCCCCGGGGATATAAAGAAGATCAAAGTCCTTGTCTGCCTTAATCAGCGCATCGACAACTTGCATGGTGCTTGACGGGTCTACATTGGTATCGAGCTCTCCGACAACCAGTTGAAGCTTGCCTTTTAACTTGTGCGCATTCACTACGTTTGAATTTGCAGCGTAGTGATCTGCCACAGGCCACCCCATATAAAGTTCGTTCCACCAGACTTTATCCATCCGGTTGTCGTGGCATCCGCAATCTGCCACCGCCACGTCGTAAAAATCTCCGAAAAACAAAAGGGCAGCAAGCGCATTCTGACCACCTGCCGATCCGCCATAAATCCCCACGCGTTCGAGATCCATTTCCGGGTACTTTTTGGCTGCCGATTGCATCCAAAGAATTCGATCCGGAAACCCGCCATCGGAGAGGTTTCGATAACTGACGTCATGAAACGCCTTGCTGCGATTCGAAGTTCCCATTCCATCGATTTTCACAACGATGAATCCTTGGTCAGCGAGCGCATGATACTCGTTGAGCGCGGAATACGCCTTTGGAACGAATGAGTCTTGTGGACCTGCGTAAATGTTCTCAATCACCGGATACTTCTTGCCAGGTTCCATTTTTGATGGTCGGACAATAATTCCGTAGATGTCCGTCTGACCATCGCGACCTTTTGCAACCCAACGAATCGGTTTACTAGTCTCAGTCCAAAGCGTCTGCGAGTCGGAGCGTTCGAGTTCCAGTACCTTTTCCCCCGTTTGGGCTGAAAGTAACTCGTGCACCGGCGGCATATCGACCCGGGAATAGGTGTCGATCAGCCATTGACCGTCCGGAGAAATGTCAACTTCATGGGTCCCTTCTCCATCCGTTAACTGAAATAGATTATTCCCGTCAAAGTCGACACGGCAAAAGTGTTTGTAGTAGGGGTCGTGACCAGCGGCGATCCCTCCTGCATAGAACCAGATTTGTTTTTTTTCGCGATCAATGCGTTCTACCGAACGAACCACCCAAGGTCCCTTGGTTACTTGATTCAATAACTTTCCGTCGATTAGCGAATAGCGATACAGATGATAATAGCCATCGCGTTCACTTCCCCAAAGCATTTCATTCGACTCGTCGAGCCGCTCGCGATACGCTTTCGCAGCGTAGTCGATGTACGTCGGACTTTTTTCCTCGATCAGACTGCTGCATTGCCCGGTCTTAGGCTCGATAGCTACTAATCGCAAGACTTGATGACCACGTTGGTTGTAGAGAAAGGTAACGCGAGAACTATCCGGTTCCCAGCGGATATCATCGATCGACCAAGGGTTTTCAAAGAGTGCACTGTCCAGTGGAATCTGTTTCTTCTCGACGAGATCGAACAGCCTTGGAACAGGCTGATCGAGCTTATCTCCTGGTTTATCGTACCGGATCGTTTTGAGTTTGGGTTGCAACTGATCCTTCGGCGATGACTCAACCAACGTGATTTCACGGTGATCACCCTGCGTCATTTGGAGCGTAAAAGCAAAGCGAAAATCAGGCGACCAAAAAATCGGCTGATCGTAACGATGAACGTCACTTCCTGCTCCTTGCGGAAACCCATCCGTGGATAGAGCTGTTTGGCCATCAGACGATTTGAATAGGAGTTGATGGTTTTCTCGGACTACTTGCCAAGGGTTCGCTATACCTGACTGCGTTTCCGGAGGCCGATTGCCTCCGCGACGTCCCCGGCCTCGGCGAGAGAAGTTCTTGTTAGGCTCAATATCGAGCTTCTGTATTTCCAACGTTTCCCCCGCAGAGGAACCTCTACCCGTCCAGACAGGGTTTCGATTTTCGTCGGTCGCTACCCAAGAATGCCCCGCAAACGTGGATTGCTTCCGAGCCTCGCCTGGGGCTAGACGACCATAAGGTTGCGGATTTCCCTCGAAGTCTACCCAGAACAAATCAACGGGTTGCTGCAATCCGTTGCGGATCGAAATATCGATCCTAGCATCGTCGAAGGTCTCCGAAGGTTCTACACGGGCACGGCCAGAATTACTGTTCGATGCACGCAACGAAACGCCGGACAACTTCTCCAACGCTTCCAGACTCTCAGCCCGTAGCAACTTTCGCGCCGCAGGTTCCACCCAAACCCATTCCTGCCCCCCCTTGGCGATCGGTTTGCTATACCAAAAACCCTGATCACCGATCCAACGGGGACGTATACGGTTGACGATAGGGCCAGGGGCTACTTCCTCCGTCCCCGCCGTGGCAACATTACCCTGCCCGTCCCGCGTCCCTGGAACCTCGGACGATTGCCCAAAAACCACCGCAGGGACATTTGCGAAGTCTTCGACAGGAAATCCGAAAAGAGCAATGCCGGTGAAATTCCCCAAGAACCAACTCAGGGAAACAACACGCCAAAACGAACCCCTCGGTGACTTGATTCTCGGTAACTTGAACACTTATCGACTCCCACCCTTGACGAAAAATCTCGAACGACTTGCAAAGGTCACTTGGACAAACCCTAGATTATAGGGGGAAACTACGAGTTGCTCAGGGGAGTAAAATCCCCAGGCAGTGAAGAAAATCCCCTCAGAATCGATTGCCTCCAAGCGATTTGGAACTAGCCTCCTCTACAAGCGCTGCAATCATGAAGAGTTTCGCAAAACGTTAGAATCCTACTAGCCAAACGGATCAATCGAGTTCAGGATAGATGTCGGGGTACTCCCCGCATCTGAACATCCGCCAAACCGCTGGGAATAGAATGCCTCAACCTTTTATTTTGCCATTGGTAGCCTTGATGGTGGGATTGTCGATCTCAATCGCAATCACCCCGTTTGCTCGCCGATTGGCATTTCGATTCGGTTTGGTCGATTTCCCAGATAACCTACGAAAACTACACCGACAGCCAATCGCTCGATGCGGAGGCATTTCACTATTAGCGACTCTGTTTGTTAGTTTTGGTCTCGTGCTGGCCATCTTTCCTCAGCAAGCCATCCATTTATTTCAAGAGTCGAGCCAAGCGATCTCGTTAGGTCTCGGCGCTATCGCGATCGTCATTTTGGGTGTTCTCGACGACCGCTCAGGATTGCTCGGGAGACAAAAACTCGCAGTTCAAACTTTGATCTGCTGTGGGATTATCGGATTCGGTTTTTCGATCGAACGGGTTCAAGTTTTCGGAATCCCACTTGAACTTGGACTAGTCGCATGGCCCGTCACACTAGCTTGGCTATTGCTCTGCATCAACTCCATTAATCTGATTGACGGTGCCGACGGACTTTGCCCAACTGTCGGATGGATCGCCTTCACAGCCGTAGCCATTATCAGCGTTTACACCGGCAACCATGTAGAAGGAATCATCGCTGCGTCCTTGGCCGGTGCACTCCTCGGATTCCTGTTCTACAACCTGCCTCCCGCTAGCGTCTTTTTGGGAGACTCCGGTAGCATGCTTGTGGGTCTATTCCTCGGTGTACTGACCATGCGTTCATGGTTTAACGAAGGATCCTCGATGTCGATCACCATACCGATGGTGCTCATGGCGATCCCTTTGTTTGATTCTGCGATGGCGGTTTTACGTCGCAAACTTACCGGTAGAAGTGTTTTCGCGGTGGATCGAGGGCATTTGCATCACAATCTAATGAGGCACGGATTTCACGACCGAGCTCTCGTAGGAATTATCGCATTGCTATCGACGGTAACGGCCGCAGGGGCAGTAGCGGGTGTGTTGCTAAAGTCTGATTGGATCTCGATTGCGACCATGCTATTTGCAATCGGTTCTTTAGTGGCCTCCAAACTTTTTGGATTCGCGGAATTAAAACTGCTTTACCTTCGCATCGAACGACTTGTTGGAAGTTTATTGGCCCCACCCCAAAGAAATCATCAAGGAGCACACCAAGAAGTCATTCAATTGCAGGGCACCAGGAATTGGGATACCGTCTGGAGTACTTTAGTCGAATTCGCGGAAAAGCATCAACTCGCTCAACTGACGCTTGATCTAAACATGCCTTGGCTGCACGAAGGGTACCACGCCGAATGGAAAAAGAATGTTCTCCCGGAATACTCTGAGCGCTGGAGCTTGAAAATTCCCTTGATGCTACAAGACCGTGTCTTCGGTCACCTGGAATTTATCGGAAAGCAACAAGAAGGGGAAACTCTTTGCACCTTAGCCCGGCTCACCGAACTTCTCGATGTGATGCAAACCGACTTGCAGTCATTGATCCAGGATTTTGAAGAAAAGCGTGGAAATCCGATCTACTTGGACGATGAAGTCCGCACGCCGGTAACAAGTCAACCGGTTCCAAATCTCTGATTTTCTTTGATTTGCTCTTCGATGTGACCAGAGGTGTCATCTCCAAGGACGAATTAAACCATCAGCGGGTTCGATCAGATTCTTGTCCACTGGTTTAGAAAGTACCGGCGCTATGCCCAAGTTCTATGTTCAAAGCGGTTCTTTTCGGGGAATTGTGGAGCGTGAGAACGCAGACTTGGCCGCTCTTTGGGCCGTGGAAACTGTAATGCGCAATCCTAAGTCCAAGAGTCGTGAACGAAAACTGAGCGATCAAACCTCATCGCAAACCTCGGACGAACTTCGATCCGATTCAGAATCCCACGCGGAGAGTCGCATTGGACTGTTTCGATTGGCTGATGCCATCGGGGTCAGCGAACGCGGATTCAATCGCAAAAGCCGACAACGCATCCCAACAAGCGATGCCATGCTTCTGTGGATACTCCGTCGAAGACCCAATGAGCAGACGGTCACTGGCGAAACCTCGGCCCCTTAGATCACCTAAGTCTGCTCGCTAAGCTAACTTCTCAAGTATCTTCAGAGCTGCAACTTTACCGCTCTGAATCGCACCTTCGATGCTGCTTGTCGCCGTGTAGTCACCGCAAAAGTAGACGCCATCGTCCGTCATTCCAAATCCAAAGGACTCCTCCGACGGTACGGGATAACTTGGCTGTACAAACGCTCTTGGGATTGAATAAGTCCTAAGATGTTTCCAAGTGCGTACGGTCCACCCGAACCAAGCCTCGAGCTCAAGCTGTACTTCCTTTGTGAAAGCCTCTCCTTGAGAGCTCGGTTTCCCGAGAACATTGACGCTGGCGAGCACCTTTCCAACAGGTGCATAACTCGGCTGAACAATGCTGGGAAAAGCCACATGGTTAATATGCCAAGCCTTCGTCGCAGGATTCCCGTCGAGAAAGAGGATCGGATCTCTGGTGGGAACATGATTCAAATCCAAACTGAAATACAAACAGTAAGTTGAATGATGCGGTAAGTTCTTTCCCGGAACTTGATCGCGATAACAACTGGTACTCGCCCAACGAGTCCACCGCTCTCCTAACAAACGCATTGCGGTGCCCGCCTCCGTCGCTAACAGTACTTGTTTCGCGGATAGCTTCGTTCCATCGGATAATACCACCTCAGTCGGCCCGATTTCTCGAACGGTTGTGTCACAACGCAGAACATTCGATGGTAGCTCCTTCGCTATTAATTGCGGAATCGCACCCATGCCATGAGCAGGCAAAGCCGCGAACCCCCGACTCATCTCCCGAAAGACAAACTCCATTCGACCCGCATCCATAGTTAATAGTCCATCGATTTCGCCATTCCTTCCCGAACTCTTCTCCGAACTCTTCTCCGCACTCTTTTCCGGCGCGAAGACACCTCCCAAGAAGATCCCACCTAGAAAGGGACGAAAGAACCGTTGAATAAGTCGTTCAGAAAATCGAAGCGAGCGTAGATGCTCTAAGGTTGCCCCCTTCGATTTGTGCAGAACATCCTTCGATGCTCGCTTGAGGATCCCCTGACGGTAGTTCCACAGCACCCAAAGATCTTCAAAGGTAGCAATTGGGGCAGTGAGGGTTTGCCAAATCGCCCCAATTCGCTTGCGAGGCGGCAATCGCAACGGGTCTTGGACGCAATACCAAGCGTTGCCGACGCGGACCCTCGCTCCGGGTTCAAAACATCGAAGCTGCAAATTTTCAACTGGAATTACTTCGCTAGCTGTTTCGTAGCTCGTCAAATACACCTGAAACCCATGGTCCAGCAAAAAACCTTCGACAACGTCGGTCTTTACCTTCCCACCAACTGTTTCGTCAGCCTCAAGCAACAATACCGACTTACCACTTCGCAACAACTGCTGCGCTGCGGTCAGTCCTGCAAGCCCCCCACCGACGATAATCACGTCGGCATTGCGTCCCAAGCTTTCTTCAGGGGCTTCGCGTTCACTGGTGCGACTCTCTTCTTGCTCGGTTGGGTTGCGCATCGAAATTCCTTTGCCTAGCTGGGATTATTCCCCGGCCTGCGGGCTACTCGTTGGTGCTGTCGCTCGATCGAGGGAAGTACGATTTCGCAGAGTCGGGTTCTCCAAGTATGCCAACACGAGCGAAATGTCAGCGGGGGTGATCCCACTAATTCGAGATGCTTGATCCAGATTCAGCGGCCGTATCCGAGTGAACTTTTGTTTCGCTTCATTGCGAAGGCTGATGATCGACGTGTAATCAAAATCGCCCGGGATTTTCTTATCCATCATCTTCTGCTGCCGCTCGACTTGGACATGCTGCCTTGCGACATAACCGGCGTACTTCGTATCGTACTCAACTTGCAAACCAATCTCCTCGGAGAAACTCGAAAGCGATTCTGGAAACATTTCCAACATCGAGTGCCAAGTCACTTCATTGCGTTTCAGGTATTTGTCACCTGTGATGTCACCGATTCGCAACGCAGCAACGGCGCGTTTAGCAAGCTCAATCTGCTCAAGCTTGTTGCAAAAGCGTCGATATCTCGATTCGTTCACGAGCCCGAGTTGGTAACCAAGCGGAGTAAGACGCCTGTCGGCATTATCTTGGCGCAACATCATTCGATATTCAGCCCGACTCGTAAACATACGGTAAGGTTCATCGACACCACAAGTCACTAGGTCGTCGACGAGCACACCGATGTAGGCTTCGTCTCGCTGAAGAACAAATTCAGATTTACCTTGTTGCCTGAGGGCCGCATTTGCCCCTGCAACTAACCCTTGTGCACCTGCCTCTTCATACCCCGTCGTACCGTTCAACTGTCCCGCGAAATAGAGTCCAGAAACCAGCTTCGTCTCAAGCCATGGGGTTAGTTGATCTGGTGGACAGAAGTCATATTCCACCGCATAACCATAGCGCATGATCTGAGCTTTCTCGAGCCCAGGAATCAAGCGGAACATTTGGTCTTGGACATCACGTGGTAGCGACGTCGAAATACCATTTACGTAAATCTCTTGAGTATTGCGACCTTCGGGCTCCAAGAAAAGCTGATGTCGATCTTTGTCAGCAAACCGGACAACTTTGTCTTCGATGGAGGGACAGTATCTTGGCCCGGACGATTGAATCTGACCGGTATACATCGGGGCACGATGCAGATTAGCTCGAATCAACTCATGAACTTGATCGTTCGTATAAGTAATCCAACAAGGTAACTGAGGATCCGGTAGCGAGTCGGTTAGAAATGAAAATGGTTGCGGTGCCTCGTCTCCAGGTTGTATCTCAGTCTTGGAATAGTCGATCGTTCGACTGTTCAGCCGGGCAGGTGTCCCTGTCTTAAACCGCTCGACCCGAAACCCTAGGCGTGCAAACGCTTGACTGATCCCAGAAGTCGTCCCCTCCCCTGCTCTCCCCCCGGCAGTCTTCGCTTCTCCTGTGTGCATGATCGCCTGAAGGAACGTTCCCGTTGTTAGCACCACGGCGGGAGCTAGGTAACAAGCGTCCCCTCGGACTCTCACTCCCTGGATCCGCATTTTTCCATCCACCGTCTCGACGACCAAGTCTTCGACGAGCTCTTGGCGAAGATCGATGTTGGAATTCTCTTCAATCTGGCGCTTGATATCGAATTGATATGCCTTCTTGTCCGCTTGGGCTCGCGGCGAGTGCATCGCAGCGCCCTTTCGACTATTGAGTAGTCGAAATTGAATACCTGTGCGATCAATGGTCTCGCCCATCAATCCGCCGAGCGCATCGATTTCTCGGACAATCTGCCCCTTCGCAACCCCACCGATAGCGGGATTACAACTCATCTGCCCGACGGTATCAAGATTCCCTGTCAAAAGAGCAACTCTCGCCCCTAGGCGCGCCGCTGCTGCAGCTGCTTCCGTCCCAGCATGTCCAGCACCAACCACTAGCACATCGTATGAATATTGATTCGAGTTCATAAAAAACACAGATTAACTTCGTAGAGACTCAGGTGGAAGGGGAACAGCCCCCCGTTGTGTACATACAAAAGCAGCTATCTGGGATGCCCGCTTGTGGATTTTTGCAAGCGGTTCGCCATGAAGTAACCCCATGACAAGAGAGGCGGAAAAAGCGTCCCCGGCACCGACGGTGTCAACGGCCTGGACCGGCAAGCTGGGCTGACAATCCCACTCCCCGAGATGATACACCATCGAACCCATTGCTCCGAGAGTCAACGCAAGCGTCCGTACTTCGTAGCGATCGATTAACCGTGCACAACCCGATTGATACTCTTTCATCGCCAATTGAAGGTCGACCGCATTTGCCCCCCCATTCGACATCGACGTGTGCTTTGACGACCAAGGTAGTTGAAGAGTCTCAAGAACCACCGGAAGCTCATCATGATTGAGTTTCAAAATGTTTGCCCGTTGCAAAGAATTGTGAAGCACATCACGGGAATAAAAGTCTTGACGAAGATTGACATCACATACTCGCAGTGCACTCGGATCAGTGGCGTCAAGAAATCGGCCGATAGCCGTTGCACTCATGGCCGTCCTCTGCGCTAGTGATCCGAAACAAACTGCGTCACAGCGCGAGGCAATCTCGAAGTAATGTTGTGGAAAAGCGAGATAATCCCAAGCAACATCTGAGGCAAAATGATATGTCGGGCATCCTCTCGCATCGAGCAGCACTTGTACATTTCCTGTTGGATGCTCCGAATCGATCAAAATTGTTTCTGCGGATTGCCGGTTATCCGCGAGCCAACGCAGAGCATCATCACCTAGCGAGTCCGTGCCCACCGCACTTACTATCCTTGCATCTGCACCAAGATACGAAGCGTGTATCGCAAAATTTGCTGGCGCCCCCCCAAATAGTGCTCGGTCTGGATACACATCCCAAAGGACCTCTCCAAGACCTACAACAAGTTTTCTGCGATCGTCTGGGATACTCATAGCCTCGAAATTAAAAAACACCACACTAAAAAATACCACATAAAAAACCACCACCGAATGGAACCTTGAACTCGGCTTGGGTCAATTCGAATTGACCCAAGTGATCGCTTCTAAGAATCTTTGAATGTCACCCAAGTTATTGTAGGCGTGCACAGCGATACGTAGGCTACCGTGCCGAACACTTAAGATAACCCCACACTCCATGAGTACCTTTCTGACCGCATGCGGGTCTTTACCTGGTAAATCAAACGAGAGAATTCCGCTCGCGCGACTCCGCAAGTCCCGTCGATTCTTGGGGGAATGCCAAGGAATCGATGCTCCACGTGCAAGCAATCCCTCCTCTGCGTGCGCTACGAGATCCAATATCCTCTGTGCAAAGCCGCTTTCCGCGCGATGACAACCATACTCTAAAAGGAGCTCCATACTCTGCTTCAAAGCTGCAAAACCAACATGATTTGCCGAGCCTCCCTCATACCTCGCCGCCGTTTGCTTGAACGGCTTTTTATCAACCACAAACTCGTGGCTCGCTTGCAGCGAATTCCATCCCGCTAGTGCGGGCTGGAGCTTTTCCAAATGCTTTTGACGTATAAACGCAAAACCTGCACCTTCGGGTCCAAGTAACCATTTATGACCGTCCGCCGCTAGATAATCGACCGGAATATCGGAAAGATCGAGTGGAAAGACCCCAAGCCCCTGAATGGCATCGAGGAACACCTCCGCCCCCTTTCGATGAATTCGATCGCATAACTCATTCAGATCAATGCGATAACCGGTAGCGTACCCAACCCAACTAATCGCAACCAATCGAGTCGAGTGATCCATCGCATCGAGAACGCGGTCGATGCAAATGGAACCATCAAGACTCGCTTTCACCACTCTTACCTCAACACCACGCTCGCGAAGACCGAGCCACGGTAGCTGATTGCTTGGAAACTCATTCTCTAGAATCACTACACTATCGTTGGGCTTCCAAGGATACGCCAAAGCAATGGTGTGAATTCCCAAGGTTGTATTCGCAACAAGTGCGACTTCCTCGGGCGTCGCATGCAACATTGTTGACGCAGCCTGCCGTGCTCCTTGGGCCGCCGCCGACCATTTTGGCCAGTGATAATCGCCGTCCATAGCGGCTTGGTCTGCAAACCGTTTCAAAGCGTCGGCCCCGCTCCTAGGAATCGGCCCAACAGCGGCATGGTCCAAGTAAACCCAGCAATCAGTAATAGGCATTTCCTCTCGGAAACCCTCCCACCAACACTTCGGTGCGGAAACACTCTCGCCGCATTTGGCGATGTTGGCAGGGTCATCAGGGCCAGTTTCCATGAAAATGCTTCGACTTTGCTCTTACTGAGAAAAATAATACCAGGAAAAACTACAGTTGCCTGACCGCAATCCCACGCTCGGGCTTCATCAAGTTCCTTAGGGAATTCCTCCGAAAATCGGCTTTGGAGTGTTCCGGTTATGACAGAATTTCCCGCAGCACCTTGAGACTTGCGTTAGTTTTCCAAGAAAACAGCCCGTAGTTGTAAGGGATAGATGACAGTCGGAAAACTTCAACTATACTAGCCCGTCGCAATGGACTGCTGGTTTTTGGATTGGCGGGCGTAGAGGTGATTTTGGATTTTTTACCTTTGACCTGTCTTAACTCTTCTCCTCATGGTCGCTTGAACTTTTAGAATGACGCAACGTTTTCTCAGAGTGTTTGCTGGCGGCCACGTAGAGCAACGAGGTTTTTGATGCCCAGATTGTTGTGTTTATCCGGACTCGTGGTCGCTGGACTGATCCTCCTGCTGTTCCTCGCAGACTTGATCATGACCCTCACCGGAGGCGGTGGCATATTTTCCTATCCAAGCTTGCTCATGGACTCGGTCTTCATCATCTGTGCCGGTATGCTTGGGTACTTGGCCTGGACTTCCTTCAAAGAACTGAAATAGTCAGTTCCTACCTCGACTTCTACGTTTGGAAACTCAATGAAGTTTGACGCTGAGAGTTGGGTGCTCGAACGCAGCACCTTTGCCGGTCTTGATTGCATTCTGATTCTACCCCGCGCTGCGGAACCCAAGTCACTCGTGGTTTTTTGCCACGGCTTCGGTGCCCCAGGAACGGACTTGGTAAATCTCGCAGAAGAACTTGTACCACTCCTCTCGGGAGAAGCCCCTGAGACCAGCCCCGCTCCCGCATTCCTGTTTCCCGAAGGACTTATCGACCTTTCCGACGAATTTGGAATGGAAGGCCCCCGCGCCTGGTGGCGAATCAACATGGCGAAATTGGCTGCGTTGCAATCCGCTGCTAGCTACGATGAACTTCACAATGAAATTCCCGAAGGAATCGAAACCGCACGAGCAGCGGTTGAAGAATGCATACTCTCTTGCATCGACGCGAAAAACTGGAAATCTATCGATCTGATCATCGGTGGCTTCTCTCAAGGTGCCATGCTGAGCGTAGAACTTGCAATGCGTGCGAATCGATTGGCGCCCAAAGCGTTGGTGCTATGGTCGGGTGCCCTGATCTGCCAGAATGTGTGGCACGAAGCCAATCGCAACAAAAATAAAGTGTTTCCTGTTTTCCAGTCCCATGGATTACAAGACACCGTATTGCCTATCAGCACAGGACGCGCCTTGAGAGATTTTCTTCATTCACAAGGCATGCACATCCACTACGTCGAATTCCATGGCCCACACACCATCGCCTACGAATCCTTGCAGGGCTCGGCAACATTGATCGACTCAGTACTGAAAGGCTAACGGACTGCGAGTCGCTCTCCGCTAGAATTGCTGCAATTAGCGCCCTGCGAGCACTTCTGCAACCCGAGGTGCAAAGTAGGTCAGAATTGCGTCGGCTCCGGCACGGCGAAATGCAATCATGCTCTCCATCATCACCGCTTCCGCGTTCAAAGCATTTGCTCGGGCAGCAAACTCCAACATCGCATACTCACCCGATACTTGATACACCGCAATCGGAACCGAAAACGAGTCCTTGAGCCGACGAACTATATCCAAGTACGGCATTCCGGGCTTCACCATCACCATGTCCGCGCCCTCCTCAATATCCAAAGCAACCTCACGAATCGCTTCGTCGGAGTTCGCAGGATTCATCTGGTACGTCTTCTTCGATGCACCACCTAAGTTCTTTGCGGAACCGACCGCATCGCGGAACGGACCATAAAATGCCGAAGCGTACTTCGCTGCATAACTCAATACGATCACGTGCTGAAAACCCTCGGCATCCAACGCCTTGCGTATCGAACCGACACGCCCATCCATCATGTCCGAAGGGGCAATTACCGTCGCACCAGCCCGGGCTTGTAGGACCGCTTGCTTGCACAAAACCTCGACGGTCTCGTCATTGACGATGTAGTTGTCAACCATCAACCCATCGTGGCCATGCGATGTATAAGGGTCGAGAGCAACGTCACAAACCACACCAATCTTCTCTCCACAAGCTTCCCGAATAGCCCTAGTAGTCGTGCAAATAAGGTTTTCTCCATTTAATGCCTCGCGACCACAGTCCGTCTTCTTGGCCTGTGGAGTCACTGGAAAAATTGCAATTGCTCCAATTCCCAGTGCACACGCCTGCTCGGCTGCTTGCACCGCCCGATCAACCGTATATCGCACAACGCCCGGCATCGAAGCAACCGGCTCAATTTGATCTACCCCCTCAATCACAAAGAGAGGCCAGATCAAGTTCGCAGCACTTAACTGGTTTTCCTGAACCATATCCCGAATCCAATCCCACCGTCGCACACGGCGTAAACGGGTCGATGGATAGGAACCGAAATTCGGAAGCGGGTGCGACATAATGGTCAATCCTAGGTCAGAACGAGTCGGTCTTACTGGGGAAAGGACACCGATCCTGCCCGCAGAATTCCTAAGGAATTCAACTCCGAACGGTGCTAGCGTAGCAAGATTCAATCTATCAAGCTAAAATTCAACGCAGGAGCGGACAAACTTCGAGTTCCCTCTCCTCCTATTTTCCTTTCCTTCCGCGATTTCGTACAGGGATACCCCACTCATGCGTAACTCTTTTTTGTTTTTACGATCAGCCGTCGCAATCGCGATTTTGGGTTTCTCAGTCGGGCCAATCCAAGCACAAGAGGCCCAAAAGGTGATCCGGCATGAGCATCCCGATGGGTTGCCAGTCCCTAGTGGCGAAGGTTGGCAGTCCCTGTTTAACGGAAAAGACCTCTCCGGTTGGCAACAAAAAAACGGTTGGGCTATTTACAGAATCGACGGGGATAGCATCCATGGCACTACCGCCAACGGTAGTCCAAATTCCTTTCTTTGCACGACTAAAGATTATTCAGATTTTGAACTGCGTTTCGAAGTCAAAGTCCATAAAGATCTAAACTCCGGCGTTCAAATCCGATCCAAGAGCCTCGCCGAAAAAGACAACGGCCGTGTACATGGCCCTCAAGTTGAAATCGAAGCTGGCCCGGGAGAAGCAGGATACGTATACGGCGAAGCAACCGGACGGAATTGGATCTCTCCGACGCAACCCGTCCACTCCATCTTCAAAAATGACGAATGGAACCAATACCATATCCGCGCTAAAGGCAAACAAATCCAAACTTGGATCAACGGAAAACTAATCGAAGACATCACCGACCCACTTTCGCACGATAGCGGCTTTATCGGTCTGCAAGTGCACGGCATTGCGCCAGACCAAGGCCCGTTCGACGTACGCTGGCGAAACATCCAAATCCGAGAACTCAAGTAATTGCCAAAACAAGAACCTCACGCACGCTTTGAATACCGAACCATTCTTAATCATCCCATGAAACAACGACGTATGAATACTAAACAATCCAACTTGGAACACACCACACGATCTGCGAAGTTCGCCGGTGCTATCCTCCTAGGATTAGCCGGATTGTCGGCCGGATGTCGTGAGCCAAACCCCTTGGCATCCATGCACGAACCGAACTACTTGTTCGCGCACTCGATGGAAATAAGCCAAGAGACCGAGATGGCTCAGCCACTCTCGGACACAAAAGACCTGCTCGCTGAATGGTTTGGTACAACAAACGCGCCAAAGATACCTCCAGCTTTGAAAGAAGGGGACTATGAAGACCTCTTCTCGGAAACCAACTTGCAATTGGCCGCAGGAACCTCAGATAAACCGGGTCTATACGTCCTTCAACAATGCGCGTCTTGCCATGGACTCTCCGGACAAGGAAGAGGGCCGGTGGCAGCAAGTCAAGATCCCTATCCGCGCGACTTTCGCGCCGGAATCTTCAAGTTCAAAACCACTCCTCGTGGTGCAAAACCTCTCAAGGAAGATTTGGCCAGAACGCTCAAAGAAGGACTTTCCGGAACTCAAATGCCGGTCTTCGACAAGCTCTCGGATAATGAGATCCAAGCGTTGGTCGATTACGTGATCTTCCTAAGCATCCGTGGAGAATTCGAACGTAAACTTCTGCAGACCGCTGCAATCGATTCCCCCGGGGAACGGCTGTACGATGCAAAAGGGGACGATAAAACGCGAGAGGAACAAAAGTCCACTGCGGAGGAACTGCTGACTCAAATCGCGGATCGATGGGTCCAAGCCGAAGACTCCAAAGAGGACTTCCCATTGCCGTCATTCCCTCTCGTCGGTTCAGAAACCGAAGAGAACAAAGCGGAACTACTTGCCTCAATCGCCAAAGGTAAAGAACTCTTCTTGCAGGAATCAGCCGCCTGTTCAAAGTGCCACGGCGTCCAAGCAGATGGCAATGGTGGCCAATTACCTGATTACGATGACTGGACCAAAGAATGGACCACCAAGATCGGGTTACAACCAACGGAAACCGACGCCCTCCTTCCTTTGATGGCTCGCGGTGGCATGAAGCCGCAAACGCTCAAACCTCGCAATATCGTAGAAGGTCATTTGCGCGGAGGACGCAATCCCATCGATATCTATCGTCGTATCCGATACGGAATTGCAGGTAGCCCCATGCCCGCCGCTTCCATCGCTCAATCAAGCGAGGAACCTGGCCTGAAAGAAGATGACTTGTGGCACTTGGTCAACTACGTCCTGTCCATCGCTCAAGTTCCTCCAAAGCCTGTCCCATCAACCGATGTTGGCGGCGGACTAGCACTTTAAACAATTCGCTTGAAGCGAACATTGGGTCCGGCTAAAGCCAGCCTAAGGAAATCTCTCGATGGTATTCGATTCGCAAATGAAGCTCGAAGCAGCCAAGAGAGGTGATGTGCAAGCCAAAGGGGAATTGCTCGATCGTTTCCGACCATATCTGAACGTAATTGCGCAACGACTACTTGATGACAGGATTCAAGGTAGATTGGACTTCAGCGATGTCGTCCAAGCCACCTACCTGGAAGCGTCGAGGGATTTCCACCAGTTTCGCGGGGATTCGATCGAGTCATTCCTGGCGTGGCTTCGCAATATCTTGCGCAATAATGTCTCAACCGTTCACCAAGAACACCTCGCAGCCAAAAAAAGATCCGCACGTCGCGAAGTGAATTTGCATAAACCCGCAAGCAGCGATGCCAGCAGTATGCAAATGGAAGATCTAGTGCCATCGGAAGCTTCTTCTCCAAGTCAAAGACTGATGCGAAGTGAAGCGGCAGCAATCTTAGCCGCTTGCATCGAGCAATTGCCAGAAACACAAAGAGCTGCAATCCGCATGCGATATCTCGAAGGAATGTCCCTCAAGGAAATCTCAGAGCGAATGAAAAAATCAGAAATGGCAGTGGCTGGATTACTCAAACGAGGACTACAAGGTTTACGCGTCGAAATGCAGTCCCTTCGGTCAGGCATGAGCTCAATCGCCTAAACACCTCGCCTGAATCGTTGCACAAAAAAACCGTGGAGAAACAATCTTGAATAATCGACGTAAAACCCATGGAATGCAGGTCGCTTGGACCCTAGCCAAACGCGAATGGATCCGTTTCTTTCGTCAACCATTTCGTGTTATCGCTGCTCTGGGCCAGCCTATCCTCTTCTGGTTACTCTTCGGCACCGGCTTCCACCAGGCCTTTCGCGGCGGAAATGCAGGGGAGAGCTTCATGGGTTATTACATCGCCGGAACGGTTGCGCTGATCCTATTGTTCACCGCTATCTTTTCGACCATCTCAATCATCGAAGATCGAAAGGAAGGATTCCTTCAAGGTGTGTTGGTTGCTCCTGCCCCGCGATGGGCAATCGCTGTCGGAAAAAGCCTCGGCGGCGCTGCGATTGCTTTGGCCCAAGCTCTTCTATTTGTATGCCTAGCACTCGCTGTAGGCATGCTACCTATCGGATGGCATCTAATCCCACTCGTCGGTTTCCTTGCAATTTGCGCTTTGGCAATCACTGGAATGGGCGTCTGTTTCGCTTGGCCTATGGAAAGCACCCAAGGTTATCACGCCGCAATGAACATGGTGATGCTACCGATGTGGATGCTCAGCGGAGCATTCTTTCCTATCCCGGCAGGCACCGATGGACTTCCCACCGGCCAAAAAGTGATGCAATTTCTTATGCAGTGCAATCCGATGAGCTACATGGTTGCAGGTATTCGGCATTTCAGCGGAGTCATCCCACCCCTCAGCATTGGACCGCGCTCCAACGACCCAATAAACAGCAACTTGGTTAACGGCAACATGGTCGTACAAGGTTGGATCCCAAGCGTACAATCCAGCTGTATATGGACTATCGCATTTGCAGTCTTCACCTTTTGTCTCTCAACCCTTCTGGTTCGTCGACGACAACGTGGTGAGTTTGCCTAGCAAATACACTACACTGCCTTACAAAGCCACCACTTCGCCGCCTTACAATGACAAGTTAGTCAAGCTAAGAATTGAAAAGGAATGAAATGAATCGAAAAGGTTTCCGCCTACTGGGAATTGCACTCGGACTAGTTCTTGGAACCATCGGTGCAATTGTCACGCACACGATTCGTAAATCGATGAGAAACACGCAACCGGCTTCCGCAACATCCGACGATGCCATGGGAGTTATCCTACCACCTCCCCAACACACCTCGCAGTCCGACGAGCAAGAAGCTGAACAGATAGCACCGAAGGATCCTGGCAACCGCAAACAACTTGCTCAGTTGCGCGAGGCCGCAAAGGCAGAACCAAATTGGACTCGCTCTTTTGAATTGATTGAACGCAGCGGCTCGTTGGTTCGCTCCGAGGACCTGAAAGGACAACCCTACATCGCATGCTTCTTCTTCTCCACCTGCCCGGGTACGTGCAAACGACAAAGTAGCGAAATGCGACTTCTGCAGTCGAAATTCAAGGGAAAGCCAATACGTTTCGTGAGCATCTCGGTCGACCCAGAAGTCGATACGCCTGAAGTACTCGCATCCTACGCTGAAAGCTTCAATGCCGATCCGAAACAATGGCTCTTTCTCACAGGAGTCCTTGACGATATAGTCCGCGTCGGAACCGAGATGTTCTTTCTACCAGGGGTCGAACGAAGAGGACACCCGGACCGATTTTGCTTGGTCAACGCACAAGGCGAATTAGTCGGTTCATACGTGTGGCTCGATGAAGAAGAACGGCAATTGCTAGTTGAACACGCTGAGGAACTACTCGCGCAGCCGACTCAGAACGGGGGGCAAGATGAAGACTCAGGAAATCCATAGCACCAGCCACCCGCTGCTCAAACGACTGAAAAAATTAAAGAGAGTCTCAAAAGACGAAAACTATTTTTTAGTTGAAGGCACCCACGCGATCGAGGAAGCTCTCGCGTGCGACTGGCCGTTAGATTGCATCGTCTGCACAAAGCGATGGTTCGAAGCCCACCATACCAAACTTCATGGCTTTCAAAAGACTGGCTACTGTGTCCCGGATTCCTGGTTAGCCCAAGCAGTTACGACTGAGTCGCCCGACGGCGTCGCTGCAATCGCTTGTGCCCCAAATCTTTCCATCCAAAGCTCTGACTTTAAATCGGTACTTCGCGGACTATCCCTCGCGATAGTTACCGACGGCGTACGAGACCCAGGAAACGTCGGAACTCTTCTACGATCCATTGTGGCTGTCTCTGCCGATGGATTGTTTCTCAGCGATGATTCTGTTCACCCTCTGCATCCTAAACTGATCCGAAGCTCAGCAGGCCAGTGGTTCAGAAAACCACCACGACGCGTTGTAATCAGTGACTTTCTTGAAACTGCTAAATCGCTGGGTATCCAGGTCTTGGTAGCCAGCGCTGGAAGCCAGACACTCTGGAAAACCGATCTTCGACGCCCGACACTGCTTGTCGTTGGCAGCGAAGGCGCTGGCGTAAGAACTTCCGTTGCATCGATGGCAAGCGGGACGGTTTCAATTCCTATGGCACCCGGAGTCGAGTCCCTGAATGTCGCAATCGCAGGGACCCTTGT
>CAZACJ010000019.1:36698-69973 GCA_964483385.1 uncultured Pirellula sp.
TTCCTATGGCACCCGGAGTCGAGTCCCTGAATGTCGCAATCGCAGGGACCCTTGTGCTGTATGAATCAAAACGACAAAGAGACGTCACAAACTAGATGTTACATACTAGACGTAACAGAGTGGACGTAATAATGTGGACGTCCCTAGGTCGTTGGTCTTTATGAAGCCTATTTCGAAGTCAGTTCGAACTTCAAGTCCTTGGAACCACCCTCTGCTACAGTCGCTGTCAGGCCGGAAGTTACCAAACTGGCATACTTGCCAGGCAGATCATTCCGAAGATTCAGCGTTACCGGCTCGTCACTGTTGGAACTGGCCGCCGTACCTTGAACACTCTTGAGAATCTCTACCTTGTAGTTTCCAGGAACCGCACCCGTCTTCTCCGAAAAAGCCCGCATCGAGAACTTTCCTTCGGCATTCGTACTACCCGTAGCATGATAAGTAGTTCCCTCGGAAATAAATGTAATAGTCGCGTCTGCAACTGGACTACCGTCCAAAGTCACTAAGCCTTCGGCTGGTACCGTCTTCGGAAGATTACTGCCACCGCATCCGGTTGCCGAGAGGATCGACAGCAGAGCAGTTATCAACAGTGCGTTTGTGGACGAAAATAATTTCATAGTAGTTCGCTGGTGCTAAAAGATTTAGGTTACGGATAAAAAGCGGGACACATGGATTCCATGTGCCCCGCCAAGTGATTTCAGAATTTCTGAGCAAGAATTACTCGAAATCAACAGGGGTCTCACCGCCGTTCTTCGAGCCCAATGCTCCCCAAACTCCGTACGGGCTACCGCTGCTGTTGAGCGTCGGAGCAACCGAAGCGAGATTTCCGGATTCAATATTGTCGCTAAGGAAACGAATCGAACCATCACCGAATGCAACTTGAACCCCCCCGGTGTGCTCACTCGTTGGTGTCCAAATACCGGCAAACCAGTGAGGAGAAACCGAACCGGTTCCGATCATACAAACGGCATTGTTCGGAGGAAGAATGGTAGAAACACCGTTGAAGTACGCGTTACCTGCCCAAGCACGATATCCCGGCATCGTATCACCGGTGAAAATCAATGAAGGGTTGATATAGCTTGTACCATTGATCAATTGAGCTTTACAGCTCAGCGGTGCATAAGTCGCTGGATCCGCCGCAATCAGAACCACTGCTCCCTTGGAATTGACAATTCTCGGACGTTGACGCTCTGCCAACATGATGGTGTTGCTCTGCCCATCACGCACCGCAGACAGCGGGTGATAAGAAGCACGTCCAAACATCCCGCGATTGTAAATCGGCAACTTGAGCCGAGCTTGCGCAAGATTGTTGCGCTCCTCACCTGAAGTTGTCAGTTGAGACTGTGCCAAATTGTCACCGACGCAAAAAGCATAACTCGTCAAACCGCGATTGCGGTCTCCATTGACGGGCTCCAAATCGCCGGAATCGGACGGGCACTCCAACCACGAAACGCGCCGACGGTAGACTGCATTACCGTTCCAAGGCTCCAAACCAAAACCATTGTTCAAACTGTTGATTTGATCGAACAACGATTGGCCTTCCACGTACGGAAGAATCGCCCACCAACCACTCATACAGAAACGCTGCTGGCCTTGAACAATGTTGCCATTACCTGCCTGCAACGAAGGCAGCCGCTTGAAGGCGGACTCGTAGTTCAAAACGCCAAGCGCTTGCTGACGCATGTTGTTGCCGCATTGCATGCGACGCGCCGCTTCCCGAGCAGCTTGTACCGCCGGCAATAATAGTCCAACCAAGATTCCAATGATTGCGATAACTACCAACAACTCAACCAGCGTGAAACCACGCAGTAATCGCTTACGCACGATAAAACTCCAGTGTGGGGACGAAAAGGGAAAAGACCTACCCTTAGATAACAACATGAAGAAATCCAGTCAATTAGACTGCCGCCGAAAATGAAAAATTCCAAATGTTTTGTGACATTTAGACGATTTTTTCGCATACCCGGGTTTACATATTTGCCATAAACGGCATTTGAGGCACAAAAACCTCCCTTGCATCTCTTAAACCCGCTTGGTTTCTGCCGCCAAGTGTCTTCGTCAACCACTGCGTTCCGCAGCCCCCCCAAGCAATCGCGTTCAACACCATCAAATCGATATATCGATTGGCTCCAGGAGCTTTTATACAGCCGCAATGCGCAATCTTCGGATTGGTTTTATGCCAGCTTCCTTGCGACCTTGCTTCTTTACGAGCCAACAACCCTACACGCGATCTTGACGACGATTTGAGCTACGCTTCTTGGCACACTCGTCGCAGATCCCCTGAATAATAAAACGATGATCGCGGACTCGAAAACGATACGTTCGAGCGACCTGGTCGCGGATACGAACGATCTCTTCACTCGTGAATTCAATCAGCTTCCTACATTTTGTGCAGTACAAGTGATCGTGCTCAGGGTAGCCATAATTCAACTCATACATGCTCCGCCCTTCGAGCTCAAAGCGGTGCAACAATCCTGCATCTACAAATTCCTTGAGCGTACGATAAACCGTCGGACGCGACACGTAATTCGCTGACCCCTTCGACGGCAATTGCTCAATCAACAGATCAGCATCAAAATGCTCGTGTCTATTGAATACCTGTTCAAGCAAAAACTTCTTCTGAGAAGTATTCCGAAGCCCCTTGGATTGAAGGAACTCCTCATAACGAGCCAACGGAGTCATCGAAACCTCAACCGCCTCGAGAGGCTCGTGCAACCGTGACTTCGAATTCTCTGGAAATGGTTCGGACTCGTTCATATTCAAGGGCGTATCCCTACACTGTTACGATGCTTCATGCGTTACTATAACTGACGTTCCGCTTCTGGCGAGTGCGAAGCGGTGTCAGTGGCCGGAAGCTTGGGGAGAAAGTCGCATGGAATTGGGATTCGAAGGAAATCTACTCGTTTTTCGGGTATTACTCCCTCTGACGGCCGGAATTATAGGACTGATTCTTCTAGTGCTCTGGAGTAATGCCAAGGCAATCGGCAAAGGCTTCATCGGCTGGATGCTTGCACTAGGCTTCATTTTCCTGGGACTGAGTTACTTGCTATCGGAATTCGGATTCCTTGGAGCTTTCTCAGGAAAACTCGACTGGGAGGGCCTAAAAGATTGGTACCTAAATCCTCCAAAGGAACCATGGATGCGCCTCACTGGCTGGTTTCCTGCTTTGCTGGCACTTTTCATGCTTGCACATTTTTTCTCGCATCATGCGCTGTCTCGATTCATCGGCTGGGGACTACTCGCGGTGGTCATGTTCGGAACTTTCATGGGACTGCTGCCCGGAACTCAAGGATACGAAGACAAAGCCCCCCTGATGCGATGGCTCCCTTGGGCTGTGGTCCTTTCCACTCTTTGCAACGGATTGCTATCGATGCGTAAAGTCGAATCCGTTGTGCCCCCAGCGATTGAACCGATCAATCCAACCGCAGAGCCATCCCGCCAACAAAACTTTTTCCCACGAAGTTGGTTTCTATGGACCTTCGTCGTGCAGCTCGGAGCAATCGCCGCATGCATCTTGCAAGGATATGCATCCCTCGGTGAATGGGCCATCGTGACCGCAACTCTGGCTTTGGCAAGCGCATCGCTAGGAACCGCTCTAAGAGTCGAACGAGGAAATCAATCAAAACATCCTTTTGTACCAGTGATCTTCACTCTGTCGTTTACCGGAGTTGCTCTACTGGGGGTGTCCCAAGTGTACACGTGGAGCCCTCTTCCTCTCTGGTTCTTGTTTATCCTCGGTTTTCTACCATCCATCCTCGCCCTGATCGACGAATTGACTATTGCAAGCACGAGTTTCTTCTCAACACAGCAAAACAAAAAGTCTATAACCAGGATCACGGTTTGGCTTTTATCCGTTCTCTTATTCGGCTTCCTCATGTACTGGTTCGTCCTTCGCAGCGTACCAGATTGGTGATGAACTCGTGATGGTTGGAGACTAGATGAATACCCTTGAAGAAAAGGATTCCGTATTCCTACAGGGCCAAGTTCACGGGACAGGATCTCAACGCGACCTCCTGATGTGCATACGGTTCGATTCCAAGCTAGGAACCTTTTCGGTAGTTGCAAGCCTGCAAGAACGAAAACTACTGGAAGTTCATTTGCTCAGCGCGCACCAACGGAGCGATCAACAACCCAATGAGACGTGGCCCTGCTCTAATTGGAAACATGCCAATGTCGAATCGTCACACTCAAAGAGTCTTTCCTATTCAACCGATTTCGACATCCGTAAAGAGACGTGGTGCATCGCGCAGTTCCCCTTGCGAACATCAACCCCATCTCCCCTAGTTCCTTCGTCTGCCGGGATGTCCAAATCCCAGGAGACCGACTTGCTAGAACTCTTGCAATGTTCCGGTGAACAATTGCGCAGCTATGCAATCGGAGATCGCAAAATCTTCGATCTTCCTTTGAGGCTCTCAGGCACCCCTTTTCAAAACAAGGTCTGGCAAGCACTGCTAGATATTCCGTACGGACAAACCTGTACCTACGGCGAATTGGCAAAAAAAATCGGCAACCCAAAAGGTTCAAGAGCCGTAGGTGGCGCACTGAATCGAAATCCCCTGGGGATCATCGTGCCGTGCCATAGAGTCGTAGGCGCAAACGGAGAACTAACCGGGTTCGCCGGCGGATTGGATCTGAAGAAGCGGTTGCTGGAACTCGAATGTCGCTCGAAAATCGAGTAGAATCCCAATCCCTATGAAATCGCTCACAAAACTACTTCAGTTAATCCAAAGCTGGTTCTCCTTCCGCCTGACGAATTACTACCTAATCCACTTGGCTCTACTTGTCTCATTCGCTTGGATGGCCATGGGGTTTGTTGGAATCGTGATGGCGTTCTGGGTCGTTTTGCTCTGGTTCTCCGCTTGGCAACGCCCTATGCGACCAGAGTTTTTCCTTATTGCCGCCTTCGGACTGCTATCCGCAATCCTTCTGCTACCACCTGGATTGTGGGACAACGTTCCATGGCTCTTCGGCTTCCTTCTGGTCGCCGCAAGCCCCCTGATCGACTTTATTTTCCCCACCTTCCGCAATCGATAACGCATAACAATGGCACAAGTCACGCTCGATAAGCCTGAGATGGCACCGCTTGAACCCAAAAAAGTACAGCGATGGGCAAGTGTCGATATCTATCGCGGACTGGTGATGTTCTTAATGCTCGCAGAAGTCCTGCACTGGAGCAGCCTCGCTCGCTACCAATCTCAGCTATCCTCCTCGATGCGCAAGCTACTCGATACCATCATCTTTCATACTTCTCACGTTCCTTGGGAAGGATGCTCGCTGCACGATATGATCCAGCCTAGCTTCTCATTCCTCGTCGGGACTTCACTCGCCTTCTCGTTCGCAAAACGAATCGATAAAGGACAGTCCTACGGCACTATGCTGCTGCATGCCATCATACGTAGCCTGATCCTTGTCTTCCTGGGGATTTTTTTACGAAGCCTCGGCAAAATGACCACAAACTTCACCTTCGACGACACCCTAACGCAAATAGGACTCGGATACGTCTTCCTTTTCCTGTTCGCAGGTAAATCGTGGCAAACTCCACTTATCGGTGCACTCGCAATCCTCGCTGGCTACTGGGCACTTTTTGCACTTACACCCCTGCCTCCCCCTGACTTTGACTACCAAGCGGTTGGAGTCCCCGCAAACTGGCAACATCACGCGGAAGGATTTGAAGCACATTGGAACAAAAACAGCAACGCTGCGTGGGCCTTCGACGTCTGGTGGATGAACCTCTTCCCCCGAGAAAACCCATTTGACTTTTCAGGGGGCGGCTACTGCACACTTAGCTTTATCCCGACGCTCAGCACCATGCTATTGGGACTCGTCGCCGGTCATTGGCTCCGCGCTGACTGGTCTCACCGGCAAAGAATTACCCACTTCCTAATCGCAATCGTCGCATGCATGACCACAGCCTACGGAATTGATGCAGCCGGATTGTGCCCGATCGTTAAGAGAATTTGGACACCTACCTGGACCCTATGGAGCGGCGGAATTTGTTTCGCATGGCTCCTAACCTTGCATCTAATTTGCGATCTTGGACAAGCCACCCGCTGGGCCTTCTTCTTTCGCGTCATCGGCGCGAATTCGATTGTTGCTTACGTCATGAGTTGGACGATGGAAGAAAGTACAAAACTGGCTTTCCGACGCCACTTTGACTGGGTCATCGAGCGCATCATTCCTCAACCAATCGAATCCCTGGTCTACGGCTCGCTAGTTCTGGCAACATTTTGGCTAATACTGCACTGGCTTTACAAGCAGAAGATTTTTGTTCGAATCTGAAGCGGTTTACGGTTCTGAAAAAAAGTCTTCGAGCCATCTTGATGGTCGCCGACCATCTTGGTGGTTGCCGTCGTACTATAAATATAGATATTGCGTCTTAGCGCTAGGTGTTCATCGATCGCTAAGTCGATTTTGTTCTCCTAGTTTTTTCAGGTTTTTCGAACTCTTGGTCATAGGTTGTAACGATGAAACTTTGGATCCGAAGCATCCTCGTCGGACTTTGCGCACTGCCCGGGGCCTACGCCGCAGATAATGTAAAACTCGGCGATGCTAGCCTCACGTCAGGGATCCCGGGAAACGGGGCATTGGACATAGGAGCAATACGCGAGTATCTCAATAACCCCTCGAACCACGATGTCCTGTCCGTCGAACTGCCCGAAGGACTCTCCGCTGGCAAAGGCGCTATCTACATCCCCGAAAACAATCCGCTAACCCGCGCGAAAATTGAACTCGGACGCCAACTCTACTTTGATAAACGACTCTCCAAAGACGCGACCGTTAGCTGCGCTGATTGCCATCATC
This sequence comes from uncultured Pirellula sp., assembly GCA_964483385.1. Taxonomy (GTDB): domain Bacteria; phylum Planctomycetota; class Planctomycetia; order Pirellulales; family Pirellulaceae; genus JBKCUI01. The sequence continues at coordinate 43,497 of CAZACJ010000019.1, forward strand.
CAGCTGCCGGCTACGGTGCAAACACTCAATTCGGTGTAGGTGTCCAAGGTCAACTCGGAGGCCGAAACTCCCCAACCTCCATGAACCGCATCTTGAGCAAAGCCCAATTCTGGGACGGTCGCGCTGATAGCTTGGAAGCCCAGGCAGTCGGTCCTATCGCTAACCCCATCGAAATGGGCAATACCCACGACGCAGTGGTCAAGTTCCTCACTGCCAATGAAGGATACCGACTCCAATTCGAAAAGGTCTTTGGAGCTACTCCGAATATCGACAACGTCGGCAAAGCTATCGCAGCCTTCGAACGCACTATCGTCACAGGATCCAGCCCATATGACTTCTACGAACCACTCCGAAAGTTCGAAGAAGCCTTCGCGGAACAACTCGAAGATCTCGACGATTTCAAAGAGGATGATCCGACAAACTACGAGAAGTACATCGCTCTGAAAAAGGCCAGTGATGCCAATCCGATGAGCGAGTCGGCTAAACGTGGTCGCGACCTGTTCTTTAGTGCCAAGTCCAATTGCTCCGCTTGCCACGTCGGTGCAAACTTCACCGACGAACTGTACCACAATCTAGGCGTTGGTATGGACGCCGAAAAACCTGACCTCGGCCGATATACACAAACCAAACAAGAAAAAGATAAAGGTGCGTTCAAGACGCCAACGTTGCGAAACATTGAGCACAACGGTCCCTACATGCACGACGGTAGCCAAAAGACACTTGAGGAAGTCGTCGAATGGTACGCCAAAGGTGGACACCCCAATCCTTATCTTAGCGACAAAATCAAAAAACTTGATTTGACCGCCCAGGATAAAGCCGACTTGGTTGAGTTCATGAAAGCCCTAAATGGTCCATTGCCACCAGTGAACCAAGGCAGACTACCTCAATAAACGGGGCCCATACCTCGTATTATCGTGGATATGTAACAGCACCACATCCGTCCGGCCCTTTTTCTAGATCCCTGGAGAATTGCCCTCGGAAGTGGTGCTTTTTTCATTCCTCCACCTATCTTCCTCAAGTCCAATACCGTCAAATCGATAACCACGCTGCTCTCGGGTTTTTGAGCCCGCTTCGCGCAAGCCGCGGGGTGTTTGCATCGGCTACGCTCACCTCATTGTAAGTTCCAATCAATCGAACACCGCAACGTTGGAGATACTGATTGGATGGGTGTATTGATGTATCACACCGAGTACAGCGAACCACCCGGTGCTGGCGCATTCCGGCGCAGAGAACCACCACCCGGTGCTGGCGCATTCCGGCTCAAAAAGCACTCCTGAATCCCCTCGAATTACCAATTTGACGGTATTGTCCTCTAGCCCCTCCCCGACTGACTTCTCAACACGGAACGTCACAGCTACAAACCATAACTGTAGAAACCGCGCCGCGTACTGCCCAAAAATTGAGAACCAAGGTATGATGTCTGGCGGTTTCCAAGCGTTCTGCAGCGAGCGATCGCGAAGAAACAGTGCTTTGAAATCATGACAAACAGTAAATACTGCTGAACCTACCCAGCGATCATTTGCCCCACGGGTATTAGCGAAAATACGGAGAGGATCCTTCGAGGATGACCAAGCCACGAGTGCTCGTCGTGCGAGCTCCAGGGACGAATTGCGATGTCGAAACAGCTTACGCTTTTGAGTTGGCAGGCGGCGATCCAATCCGGTTGCACGTCAACCAACTGATCGAAAAGCCATCCATCGCCGATGCATACCAAATCCTCTGTTTTCCAGGTGGCTTTAGCTACGGTGACGATATCGCTGCCGGACGTATCGCCGCAGTTCAATGGCAGACCAAATTGAGCGAAACCCTTGAAGCCTTCCGCACCAAAGATCGCTTGGTCCTGGGGATCTGTAATGGCTTTCAAATCATGATGCGACTGGGAATCTTTTTTGAGGATTCCGAAGACAGCCCGCCTGCGACGCTGACATGGAATAACCAAGCCCGGTTTGAAACTCGCTGGGTGCACCTGAAGCCCGAATCGGACCATTGCGTGTTTCTGCGCGGTATTAAGCAGATCTACCTTCCCATGGCCCATGCGGAAGGGCGACTACTGACCAGGGATGCGGCCGCCAAAGAACAATTGCAACGAAACCGTCAATTCGCGATAAGGTACTGCGACCCGCAAGGCAACACAGGGGATGCACCCCTACCCTTCCCTATCAATCCAAACGGCGCGGAAGGAAACATTGCCGGTATCTGCGATGCTTCAGGTCGCATTTTCGGCCTCATGCCACACCCCGAACGCTTCCTCGACCCAACGAATCACCCAGCTTGGACTCGGCAAGAAACACTACCCAAACATGGTGATGGCCTAAAGATCTTTCAAAATGCAATCGAGTACTTCGGATAGATCATGAGGGTCCTGACTACCACTGCCGAAATCGCAGCACAAGTCGCCCGCGAACGCGCCCAAGGTCTTCGCATAGGCCTTGTACCAACCATGGGCGCACTGCACCAAGGGCACTTGTCTCTCGTGCACAGAGCGAAACAAGAATGCGACCTCGCAGTAGCAACCATCTTTGTAAACCCAACGCAATTCGGACCAAAAGAAGACCTGTCGAAATACCCTCGGACGCTTCAAGAAGATCTCGACCAATTGCATCAAGCCCGTTGCGACTACGTATTTGTCCCCGCTGAAGGACAGATGTACGCTTCAGGACACTCCACGTACGTTGAGCCACCCAAAGTTGCAGAACGATGGGAAGGAGCCATACGCCCCGGGCACTTTCGCGGTGTCTGTACAATCGTGCTAAAACTGTTCCAATTGATTCAGGCAAACGTCGCTTACTTCGGGCGAAAAGACTATCAACAATTAGCCGTAATCCGAGCAATGGTTGAGGACTTCAATGTTCCTATTCGTATCGAAGCTTGCGAGACGATCCGCGAACCGGACGGCCTAGCCATGAGCAGCAGAAATCGCTATCTATCCAATGACGAACGTCACCGTGCCTTAGCCCTACACCGTGCGCTGAAGATCGCCGAGAGACGGATAGAGCAAGGAGAGCAAAGTGTCCAAAGCATCGAATCGGCGATGCAAGGGGAGTTGATGTCCGCACCAGTCGATAGTGTTGATTACGCGGCAATAGTCGATCCCGTCACCCTCGAGCCACTGCAGAAAATCGAATCCAGCGTCGTTGCTATTATTGCCGCACGACTAGGAACAACACGACTGATCGACAATGCAACTTTCCACAGTCCTTAAATGTCTCAATTCCTAACGGAATATTTGATCGGCGGCCGAGTAGCAGAAGTTCCTTCTTTGCACATCACTAGGTAGCTCCCCATGCGTCAAACCTTGTTCTACCTGCCCCACCAAGTCGGTCCGTTACCACTCTTTGGCTGGGTCAGTTGGGGGATGCTAGGATTCCTGGTCTACATCGCAGTGACCTGGTTCTACCAACGCACTGCACCAAAAAACTCCCAAGCAAAAGATGCAACCGGAACCTTCGGCGATCGTTTTTTCAATTGGGGACTCGGAGCGATCATCCTCGGTTTCGTATTGCCGTTAGCAGAAGCTAAGGTTGCTGCTGGGACACCCGACGAAATTCCAATCGGTTTACCGGTGCGGGGATACGGACTGATGATGATGCTCGGTGTCTCAGCCGCAACCGTTCTTTCTTACCGTCGAGTATTACAGCTTGGTGTACCAAAGGACTCTTTCATGAGCCTCGTTCTCTTCACCGTAATCGGCGGACTTGCAGGGGCACGGATCTTTTATGTTGTACAGAAATGGAGTGAGTTAGCCGGGCAAACAATACTTGAAAAACTTTGGACGGCATTGCAATTCACCGAAGGAGGCTTGGTCGTCTACGGTGCCGTACTGGGAGGGATCGTTGGTATTCTCTCTTGGGCCTTGCTGCAACGCGTTCGCCCTCTTGCGCTTCTCGATGCAATCGTTCCTGCATTCTTTATCGGACTCGCATTTGGAAGACTCGGTTGCTTGCTCAATGGATGCTGCTTCGGCGGCATCTGCGAAACCAACACTCCAGCCATCGCCTTCCCTAAAGGTGCTCCCGCATACATCGATCAGCTTGAGTCTGGCAGGTTGCTCGGAATACATACGAAGAGCGAAACGGAGACTATCGAAGCCTCCGCCTCAACTACCGCGAACAAGAAAGTAATCACCTCAATCGATTCCGGCACTTGGGCCGAGAAACAAGGGATCCAACCAGGGGATCGCTTGAACACGATCGAAGTCGGCGCGCTTCCTTTGAGCAACGCCGCGCTCGCACAGAGAATGCGTGCCCACCAACCGCCGCCGATCGAGGCTGTGATTCGGACGGATCGTGGAAGCTACGTAGCAACCGAACTGCCTCAAAAAAGCTTGCCCGTACACCCATCGCAAATCTATGCGTCTATCACGGCGTTTCTGCTCTGCTTTTGGAGCACCAGCATTCCGCGTTGGACCTCCCGTCCAGGACTAGTGTTTGGGTCTGGCTGGTTGGTCTACGGCATCTTGCGTTACATCGAAGAAATTATCCGAGTCGATGAAGCTGGGCAATTCGGAACCAATCTCAGTATCGCACAATGGGTAAGTCTCGTCGGAATACTATTTGGAATCGCCCTAACAGTTTGGGTGCTCTCACGCCCAGCACAGCTTGAGCCAACAACCACACTGCCTTAACTTAAACCCAACCAACGTCTTTATTACAACTAGACCAATTCCTTTTCCCTACCAACCACCCCCGGTGATCGCATTTACCGACGCTAGGTAAAGTCACCCCGAAAGAACTGAACATGTATGTCCTAACCAAATTGGCGTCCTTAAAAACCCAAGAACAATTTGCGGCACATACCAAGTCCCTTGGCATCGAACTCCCTCTTGCCGAGCTTGTACACGAAGGACTTCAAAGCCCACTCTTCACACCGATCTCGTGGAACAAGCGAGTCATCGGCAATCGCATCGCTGTACAGCCGATGGAAGGCTGGGACGGTACGACGGACGGTGGTATCACCGAACCGATGCAAAGACGATGGCGACGATTCGGCGCATCGGGAGCGAAACTGATCTGGGGTGGCGAAGCAATGGCAGTTCGCCCCGACGGTCGCGCGAATCCAAACCAACTGATCTTGCTCGAACGCAACCGAAATGGAATCTCTGAACTACTACAAGGTCTAAAAACGGCGCACAAGGAACGTTGGAACCATACCGATGACTTGATCGTCGGTTTTCAACTCACCCACTCGGGACGATTCTGCCGTCCCAACGGCCCAAAATGGGAACCTAAAATCGCTCATCGTCATCCTCTCCTCGACGCGAAATTCAGCGTCACCGGCGATGAAAACCTTTGGACCGAAACGGAACTCAAAGGCCTCATCCAAGACTACGTCCGCGCTGCGAAACTAGCGTATGAAATCGGGGCGGATTTTGTCGACGTCAAAGCCTGCCACGGATATCTACTTCACGAATTCTTGGCTGCCAGAACTCGCCAAGATGGCTTCGGCGGCAGCTTGGAAAATCGCGCTCGTCTCCTCCTGGAGATCATTCGTGAAATACGCAAAGCCGTACCAAACCTAGGTATCGGAGTCCGTCTAAGCGCCTTCGATACCATCCCACACGAACCGAACCCAGATACCGCTGTCGAAGGCAAACTAGGCCAAGGCCGACCGCGTGCCTTCGATCATCTGCTCCCCTACCAATGGGGCTTCGGTATGAACCAACAGAACCCACTTGAGATTGACCTTACCGAACCACTGCAACTCATCGAATGGCTGAAAGCAGAAGGTGTCAGCCTCCTGAATGTCTCCGCCGGTAGCCCGTACTACACCCCGCACCTACTTCGACCCGCTGCATTCCCTCCCTCCGATGGATACCAACCCCACGAAGATCCACTGATCTCTGTCTCCAAACACTTCGCTGCCACTCGACAGATCAAACAAAACAATCCTGAATTAATCGTTGTTGGCTCTGGGTACTCCTACCTGCAAGAATTCATGCCAGCCGCAGCCCTACACAATATTAAAAATGGGTGGACGGACATGATGGGAGTCGGACGCAGCGTCCTGTCGTACCCACAAGCGATGACAGATGCAGTACTTGATGGCACTAGCAAACGCAAACTCGTTTGCCGTACTTTCTCGGACTGCACCACCGCTCCACGCAATGGATTACCGTCGGGTTGCTATCCACTGGATGACTTCTACAAAGGCACCGAAACGGCGGACAAAGTGAAAGAAATCAAAAGCCGTTTGTAAACAGGCCCTCTTGATTAGTCACACCACTAGTTGCCCTCGACTGCGTCTTGCAACTCAACATTGCAAAAACTCAGTGCAGCAATCCCGTTTTCACCCAACAACAATCGATCCTGTTTCCAATCGATCTCTTTTAAGTACGTAATCCGAGTTGCAGTGGTCGATTCTGTGAGTTTCAGCGTAAGCGTGTTTCCTTCAACACTGCCACCTTCTACCTTGCCCTTCACACCATCGAGATAGAATTCGCCAACCAGTCGATTATCCCACTTCACCGGTTGATCAAATACTAACTCGATCTTGCTTCGTGATTCATCGATCGACGCTCGAAGGAGATTCGGGGCAGTCCAAGTCTCCGTGTGAGCTCGCCCATAGAAGTCTTGTTCGATCAGCGGTTGCACCATTTCTGCAAACTTGCCCCAGCCCTCTAAAGGGAAGTGACATCCCCCTGGTGGCTCAACACCGAGCGTCGACAGGATCTTCATGTTTGAGAACAGGCGAGGCAACGTCCGTTGTTGCTCCCGAAGCATATCACCGGAACCGAACCGTCCCCCCATCGCGCACGAGTTCGGCCAGATTTGAAAAACGTAATACCGAGAAACATTTGGAAAATCCTGTTTCCAACCAGCCGCCATTTCAACAAAAAAAGGATGATAAGTCTCCCAACCAAACCCGCCGGTAGGCCCATCCGCACCTTGGTCGTTCTCTCCTTGGTGCCAAAGGATCGCCCGAATTCCATGCGTCAACTTCGCGCGTTCCACCCGCCACAGCATACGCCCATAGATCGTAGATAGGTCGGTTGGATCTTTCATGTTTCGTTGATGCTGATCGATTCGCGTTCCACCAACCGCTGCATTGATCATAAAAATGGGCATGCGCTGACTCTCGACCAATCGCTTCGCAAGCTCCATGCCCCACCACCCTAGCTCTGCACGTTGTCCCTCACGAGCTTTCCACACCGGCAGAACCCACAGATTTCCTTCATTGTCCTTGGCATTCTGAGAAGCAGATGCGTAGCTTCGTATCCAAGTACTAGTCTCTGCGGGACTCATTTCAGAAGTGTCCGTAGCCAAGGCATTGGATTGGCCATCGATTATGTAAGCATCACCGCACACGATGTCCCCCACTCGATCCAAAACAGGACCATCAGGGATCCCAAACTCAATATGGTACTTGATCAACCCAGGAGTTAGATCGACCGAGAATGCGTACGAAGCATCACTTCCGACGGAGACTTTTTTCGTCGTCACAAGTTTTTCGTCGGCGAATAACTTCAGATATACCTCCGTTGGGTTCGGCGCAAGCTTCGGGTCAAGCTTGCCGTTGTAATGGAGAGTCCCAAGATTGCGATCATCGCGTGCATAGAATTGCCCCTGTTGTGGCTTCTCGTCCTCAGAAACAATGCGTTGCACCCAAGCGTCATTTTTGGGTTCCAAAACATCGAGTTCCACCGATTGCGAAACGGGGCTACCACCGTTGGTCATCACCGCCGTAACGCGAAGCTTACCACTTTGTTGCGCCCGCTTAAGAATTAACTTCTCTCCTGCGATCTCCTTGATCACAGCAAAAGGCTCGATGATCCAACGGGTCTCAATACTCGGCGATTGGACTTCTTTGAGCGACTCAGCATTCAACAGCACAGGCCGGATCTCGATAGACTCACGACCATCCCAATTCGTCGGTGCTTGCAATCGAAATGCCGGATCTGGAATACCTTCTTCAATAGCGATGAGAATATCTTTGGTCCGAACACCTTGCGGATAGACAGCCTTGCACTGCAAAGTAACGGTCGTATCTCCAGTCACACGATTCGCATCAAACGTGTAGGAACTCCGATCCACAGCGACGATTTCTTCGTTGTTTGCGGATTGAGAATTTGTAGCATCAGAATCCTGTCGGTTTAAAACCCAGTAGATTTTTTGAGCACCAAGTGCAGAAACTTCAAAACGGGCTTTCCTACCTTCAGCAACGCGAGCTTCTGTCGCAGAGACTTCAAATCGGTCGCCAGGAGAGACCACAGGGCCGACAAGAGTCTGCATCGGCTTTTGATTTTCGAACTGTAACTTGATCCAATCTGCCGAACGGACACGGTTCGAAATGCGTACTTCGTCGACATCACCGACAAAATCATAGTTGCTATACCAACCACCGATGTAGAGTCTAGCTGGAGAGCGAATCGCCAGGGGTGCATTAGGGGTCTCGGAAGTATTGCTTAGTTCCCCGTTGATGTAGATACGCGAATTTCCTTTTTCGTAGGTATGCAGAACGTGCGTCCATTCGTTCATAGGCATTCTGCCAAGGCTCGATACATCCGCCCCGGAGAAATAGCACTCCATTTTAACGTGGGGAGGGCTCATGAAGTGCATCACTACTTTTCCTTGCCCATGTTCATTTCCCCAAGCCATCGCGCGACCATTTGGTTTCTCGGGGCGAATCCAAGCTTCCGTGCTATGGGGATTCGCATCTGTTGGCAAGGACTCGATTTTCTCACCGCAGTTAATCCCCTGCCCGCCTCCGAAATGTCGAGCTTTGCCAACTCTTCCCGATGTTAATTCCGTGCGTTGATCTTCGGGCGTGACATTTCCTGTTTCGTCGACCAATTTCTCCGCCATGTGCAACACGGTTAGGTAACCGTTGGATGCATTGAATACAGCGTTCCCATCCGACTCACTTTTTGCGGACGGGTTCCCCCAATGCATCGAGATTTCTTGGACAGTGTTTCCTTGGATCTTGGGAATGCGAACCCAGATGCTCGCATGTTGGCCTTCGCGATTCCATTCTTCGATTTGATAAGCGAGTTTGCGTGAGTCGGCGGAGAAGCGGATATCTTCACCGTTGGGTTGTGCGGAATTGAAATCAAAGAAATCACCGTGTAAGCGAATCAGGACCGGGAAATTCTCTTCGAAGGCAGTAGCAGGTAAGTTCGCCCCTTGGGCGGTAGTGTTCAGGAAAAGAGAACCAGAATGTTTCCATCCTTCGAATTCGGGGAGCGTCTGCGCAACAACGAGAGAGCCTGGAAGGAAAGTAAACCACACGGAAAGTAAGCAGACCAACCCAGCGTAAGCCAACGCAGGGCAAACCAACGCAGGGCGAGACACAAGACGGAGATAGTACACGATAACGGCTTTCGAGCTAACGGCTTTCGAGCTAACGGATGTAGCGCAATCGAACAGGATGAAAAGTCTGAACGATGGTTCAGGTCAGGCAGTGTTTGCGCACGAAGTTTTCAGTTACAGTGTAACACTTTACGAACCGAAGCGATAAAAAACGTAGCATAAGTGTGCGGAATCACCCGATTCCAGACGCAGTAATCTTGCAAATTTTGAAACGACTTGGTGAACATTACTCCTTTTCGATTAAAGCCGATCAGACAGAAATCCGTTTCAAACTGTACCAAATGCTCCTTCTGCTATTTCTAAACATCGTAGTTATTCCCTGACAGAAGAAGCCTATTTAAACCGCGACTTCACTTGACGTCATTTTTGCGGCGGAATTTGAAATCGAAGTATTGCTCAGAAACAATATTATCGTACGCGTTTCGACAATGTAATTCCGCCAAAGCGTAAACGCACACGACCGATATTCTTTTCAAGCACTTCGGAAAAAAATGGAAAAAAGTTTGACGACCGGGCTTATAGCGTTACAGTGGACGTCACTCAGGCGTTCTCGCACACTCCCACATCGCTGAACGGTAACTACTTATGTCTCCTATCGCACGAGACCCCATTTTCTCTGAGCACCTGACTAACGCTCGCAATGGGCGACCTTCTGGAATCGGTCGCTTACTCGATTCTTTCCGCCCCCTACTGCAACAATTAGCAAGAAAGAAAATATCCTACCGACTGCAATCTCGCATGTCGGAATCCGATCTCGTCCAAGAAACCATGCTCTCGGCTTGCCAAGCTCTAAAGAGCTTTCAAGGTAACTCCAAAGGTGAATTCCAATGCTGGCTATTACAGATCCTGAGATCAAGACTAGTCGATGGCCTTAGAAGACACATGATCGCAGAATGTCGTACCGTCCAATCCCAAGCCCCAGAATCCGCTAGATTTCTCGCTGATAACTCCGAATCTCCCTCCAGCTCCTTGTGCATGGAAGAACAATCAAAAATGCTGGTCAACGCCCTGATGCAACTCTCGGACATCGATCGATCGATTGTCATCATGCGCTACAGCGAACAACTTGGTTTTGAAGAGATCGCTCGTCGCACTGGACTACCTCTTGCAAATGTTTGGCGACGCTGGTCAAAATCCATCGACACGGTTCGTCACCAAATCGATCATGAATAAAGCCAAAGAGGAATCCGACCTAAACGATGCGATGCTCCAATCGCGACTAGACTACGACTCGGCAATTAGCCATAGCTACGATAAGGGACAACTCGGCCCTTCTCCCACGATCGACCCGGAATCTGCCAAGACCATCCGCTTACTTCGTGATGTCCTCGGACCCCAAGGCTCTCCAGAATCTCACTTGCCACTTCTCACTGCTTCCCCAGAATGGGAACTGCCAAAACCCTTCGGAAGATTCGAGATTTTGGAGAAACTAGGGCAAGGCTCCTTCGGTTCGGTTTGGAAAGCCTACGACCCGATCCTCAAACGACTCGTTGCAATCAAAGCACTGCATCCTGAACTGCGTTTGATCACGAAATTGCAAGAACGCTTCGAAAACGAAGCCCAAGCGACCGCTCGATTGAATCACCCTAACATCGTGCGTCTCTATGAAGTTGGTTCGGAACATGGCATTAACTACATCGCCTCGGAGTATATCCAAGGCTCACCCTTGCGTGCACTCCTCCACAGTAATCGTATCCAAAGTCAACAACGCTCCGCAAAGATCATCGCGCAATTAGCTGACGCCTTGCACCACTCCCATCTCATGGGAGTCTTACACCGAGATATCAAACCCGAAAACGTCATTCTTGAGACTTCAGAATCACCCCAAGACGAGACGAGCGAGGGTACACCACGATTAACTGACTTTGGATTGGCAAGGCTGATCGACCAACAATCAACCGAAAGACATGTTAGCACGACCGGACTGATAATCGGTTCAATCGACTACATGGCACCCGAGCAACTGATGGGGGATACCGCTTGTATCGGACCATCCTCTGATATCTACGCATTAGGTGTGCTCCTCTTTGAGATGCTCACCGGACAATTGCCTCGAAATCCATCCGGAAACATCTTCCGGGCAATTGAAATGAGTCTTACCCCACAAGATCCCCGTTCAATCAACCCCGATATCCAACGCGACCTAGCTGCTATCTGCATAAAATGCCTCGCTTTCTCAATCAACGATCGATTCCACTGCGCTTCCGAACTCCGAGATGAATTGAATTGCTTCCTCAACGGCAAGCCAACTCTAACACGGCCTCCAACCCCAACAGAACGCTTCATTCGCTGGAGCAAAGCCAATCGTTCATTGGTTAGCGGCATTGCGCTCGTACTGTGCAGTATCTTACTCGCACTCGGAGTCAGCCTGTTCTCAGCAATTCTGCTCTCACAACGCAATAAAGAATTGATCCTCGCTAGAGACACCATCACTGCTTCAGAAAAGCTCGCAAAGGTTCAGGAATCCCTCTTTCGCAACTTGGCATGGATCTCCGCTTTAAAGGTTGCTTATGGCAAACTAGAACGTGGTGACTTGCAGGGCGTTACCAACGATATCGCCTCGATCCAACAGCAACATACCGACGCGTTCGCCCGACCCGAGTGGCAGATACTAAACGCAGAATTAAAGAGCCAATACCAACTGCTTACAAAGAAATCTTTCGCCCTTAAGGATGCGATCTCGCTCCCGAACTCAAATCTGATAGCCGTTGCTGGAAATGACTCAACGATTTGTTTGATAGATCGGAAAACGCGAAAAGCGAATCATCGATACGTTACTCCCATTCGTCAGATCCATGCACTCGCCGCGAGTAGCGACGGGAAACGCATCGCTGCTGGAGGAGCAGTGAAACTAGGAGTCGAACGAACGTTTCCAACTATCATCGATATAAATAGCGGAGACATAAGAGAACTCAACGTATCCGGTGGAAGTACGATTGAATCGCTTGCCTTTTCTCCCAACGGTCACATGTTAGCAATAGGGTGTCGCTATGAAGACATCCTCGTCATCGACCTCGAGAATAGTGAGAAGCAACCAATTCAATTGCCTGCAAGCCGCCGTGCACGGGCACTTCATTGGGTATCCGATAAGGAAGTCGTCGTTCACAGAAACACAAGTGAACTTGTTATTTACAATTTGGACACGTCTGAATCGAAAACGATCGAGTTCTCAAAACCGATCGAATCCTTTGCAGTCACTCCAAATGCTCGATGGCTGATCGCAACAAACTTTGACTACGATGGCTGCACTCTTGTATCGCTTCGAGATACAACCAAACAGTTCCGTCTCACTGGAATACAACGCCAAGCGCTGTGTGTAGCAACATCCACAGATGATAGGTGGGTAGCAGCAGGTGTCGAATCCGGCGAAGTAGCCGTCTGGAAATTGCCAGACCCCTCCTCGGACGAGCAAAACTTCGGCTCTGATTTTCAACCAAATCCGGAAATCCGCAGGACTCTTCTCGGAGGCGGTTTGAACGCAATATCATGGAGCGATCACACAATAATCGCTGTAGGTGAAAATGGCGAGGCTATCGCTTGGTCCCCATTTCCGCAAGTTTCGCCCCTCATTGGAGAGTCTGCTGTCACCTCTGCCTCGTTCTCGCAGCCATCAAAAGCCGTACTTGGTTTCGAGAATGGTTCAGTTCTTTGTGTCGATATTGCCGCAATTAAAGATTCCCAATTCGGAAATCTTCCAGATCTAACATCTCAAGGAGTTGAATCGATCAAGGATCTTGACGGAACCACCGGAATCTCTCGTTTATCGTTGCACAATTCAAGAAGTCTTCTAGCAACTTATTTCAATGGCGAAGTCCGCGAGATACAAAACGGAAATTATGAAACACTCGACAAGCCATTCTCACTACCAAAGAGCACATCACAAGACACTGATTTTCTTGACTGGCCGATAGATATGTCGCAAGATGGACTTTGGATCGCAAAAGGTAATCGCGACAATCAAATCCACTTCCATAACAGACTCTCTCAAACTCCAATCTCTCCAATTAAATTGCCCAATGAAATTTGGGCAATTCGGTTCCTGAGCCCAAAACTACTCTGTGTAACAGGAATTTTTGAAGGGGCTAGAATCTATGACCTCGAATCCGGTGAACGAGTTACTACTCTGGGAAAAGTACCGGCAAAAGCTATCTACGTAAACTTGCCACGAAAAACTGTGTCGATTGGCTTCCGAGATGGCTATGTGCGAACTTGGGCTATAGATTCTTGGGAATTGATAGATAGTTTGCGTACAAGTGACTCTTTGATCACCTCGATATGCCAAACGAAAGATGAATCCTTCGGGATGTGCATCGATGATCGGTCAAATATCATCGCGTTCAGCCCTAAAGAAAAATTGGTTCTCGGAAAGATTCGTGATCTAACTGCGGTTCGCAATGGTAAAGACATAGCATTGCAGACAGCCACCCTAAATTCCGATGACACTAAACTGCTCCTGCTAATGTCTTATCACCTTGACAATAAGATCACATCCTATGTGCAGATTTATGATCTAGAATCACCTGTTTACTCAACGGGACAATCCCCCAATTAAGTAGACTCGCTACAATACTCAACCTCCGCTTCGACGTTAAAGCGTCGGGCCGATAGACCAAGGTGTAAACTCGTCTTCGCCGTATCCGAGCAACTCACTCTTGGTCTTCTTGCCACTCGCAACCTCGAGGATCGCGTCAAACATCCTTGCACCCGCTTGCTCGATCGTCTCGCTCTCCAAAATCGTCCCCATGTTCAAATCCATGTCGTCCGGCATCCGCTCAAACAACGCACTGTTCGTCGCTACCTTAATACTAGGTACCGGCTTGCTCCCAAAACAACTACCCCGACCGGTTGTAAACACCACGACATTCGCACCACCAGAAATCATCCCCGTCACGCAAACAGGATCAAACCCCGGAGCGTCCATGATCACTAGCCCTCGCTTGTTTGTTTGCTCCGCATATTCGATCACATCTTGAAGCGCCGTCTGCCCACCCTTGCTCGCTGCTCCCAACGACTTCTCAACAATCGTCGTCAATCCCCCAGCTTTGTTCCCCAGCGAAGGATTGTTATCGATGTCCTCACCATAATGCGCCGTGTAATCTCGCCACCAAACAAGCTTATCGAGCAGCTTCTTCGCTACTTCCACACTCTGCGCTCGCTTTGTAAACAATTGCTCCGCACCATATAACTCCGTTGTCTCCGAAAGGATCGACGTCCCTCCATGCGCCACGAGCGTATCAGACACCACTCCGAGAGCCGGATTCGCTGTAATCCCCGAGTAGCCGTCCGAACCTCCACACTTCGTTGCCAAAACTATCTCACTTGCAGGCACCGTCGTTCGCTGCATCGCATTGACTTGCGGTAACAACTCATTAACCAACTCTACGGCGCGCCGTATCGTCGCTCGTGTCCCACCGGTGTCCTGAATCGATAACACTGGCACATCTCGCGTCGTCGTTGCGGAATCCACTTTCGGTGTCCATTGAACCCCTTGCAACGAAACCAACTTCTGCGCTTTCTGTAGATGCCCCAGCGTGTTCTGCTCGCAACCCAATCCGATCAAGACATACGCGGCGATATTGGGATGCTTGGCAATCCCCCCAAGCACGCGACTCAATGTCCGATGCTTGATTCCGTCAAGCGCCATACCGCATCCACTGTCGTGCTTAAAAGCTACCACTCCATCAACGTTCGGAAACGCTTTAAGCACCTCTTCGTCAAAATGGTTCGCAACCGCTCGCGATACGCCCGCAGAACAGTTCACCGTGGAAATCACCGCTATGTAATTCCGAGTACCGACTCGACCCGATGGCCGAACGTACCCTTGAAACGTCTTGCCCGTCAGCGGTGTAGGTGCTTGCGGTGTCTGACTTGCAAGCCCCTCATAATCCAACGTGTGATGGCATTTCAAATTGTGATCGTGAACATGATCTCCCGGCGCAATCGCAAGCGTCGCTACTCCAATTGGCCACCCATATTTGTTTACCGACTCCCCAACGCCTCTCGCACGAATGGCGATCTTATGCCCGGCTGGAATATCGCGATTAAGCACGCATGCTGGCCGGCCATCCCCCAATTCGATCACTTCGCTCTTGTTCATCTTCCGTAATGCAACGATACAATCGTCGTTTGGATGTAACTGTATCCAGGGCTTGGGGGCAGCGGCCGTCATTCTTGAAGTCATCCTATGGTCAGTGAATCAATGCGTGAATCGATTGGTATAACAAACAACTGATGAGAAAAGTTTCGTCCTTATCGGATATTTCCGAAGTGCGAATCAACTGGCATTCGAAGGTTTTGTTTCGTTCCGAGCATCTTTTCCGTACGGATCTACCAACGCTTGAACCAATTGCACATCGTCAGCAGGGTCAACCGTCCTCAAAACGATCTCGATATGGTTGGAGTAAACATTGGTCCATATCGGTGGCTGATGCTGCGCTAACGCTTCGTGAAGCGAAGCGACCGACTGGCCGCGTGGAAAGACTTCCAACACCGCAGTCGACAACTCCATACCCTGCCAGACCCCTGTTCCAATCTTGCAAACTTGTGTCTTCGTCGAAACACGTTCTAAAGTAGGCGTACCCTGCAATTGAATCGCCAACCGATGTGCTCGGTTCTCTAGATTCGCAACTGGAGTCGAAAGTACTCCACCCACCGGCGTCCGCTCCCATTGCTCTAACGACTGCCCTTCATTCAATGCCGCGAACAAGACCGCCTGAGTTAAGCGATCTGCTGAAGCACCGAGGGACTCCACCATCGGACGAATCTTATCGATCGCCCCTTTCTTGCCCAAGATTAACGTCGCAGGTGGCCCGGCCATCAAATACTGCGTAGGGACAATCAATACATCTGCTCCCTCCTGCCAACGCCTCGTAAGCGAATGGGACTCCGAGTTACCCCAACGAAAATCGTGTAATGTCCCATCAAGTACAATATCACAAACCATCGACTGGTACTTTTTTGCGTGCTCAGTAGCCGCAAAACGATCCAACCCACCACGGATTGGACTAACATGCAACACCAGAGAACCCGGATTGGAAGACAATGACTTCGCATAGTCGTCATTCAAGCAATCCTCGTTGCTTCCGATCTCAATCACCCTCAACCCAGTTGAAGTGTTCGCAGAATGCAGCCCAAGTGGTGCCAAAATCCCATGAAGGCTCGTATTTCCAACATGACCGCTGACCGGCAGCTTCACGCAAGCTGCCCTCGGAAGAATCACTGTAGGTCCCGTTGCTATCGTTGCATTGGCTCCCTGGGCTTGTGTCAGCCCAAACACCGTCGCTTGAATTGCCATCGGAAGGTTCGCTACCACAATCGCATCCGCAGCCCCAGTGCTTGCAAGTATCAAACGATGCAGCTCTCCTTCCAAACCCTCATCTTGTGCATAGCCTTGACTCAACATCGCCTCAAGCTGCGCGGTACTCGATGACATCGGAGAGCCAATCCATCGAGGATGAAAAACCTCGCCCGTAGCATTGATTCCAACTCGTAGCGCACTTGCAGAAATCTTCCCCGAATGCAGCAATGGCTCCGCCGCACGTTCCAGCCAACTTCCCGCTTGCCGCAAGACCTCCTGAACCTTACTCAGTGATGGGGTCTCTTGAATCCCAAGTTTTTGGGCAGCTTCCTTGACGACTTGATTGAGCGCAGGGTGCTGTAACCATTGCGTTACCTGCTTGAACGCATCGGCTGGGCCGAAACCTTTGCGGGGAGGAAATTGCATCGTAGTTAAACCTCTTCACTCTCTCGTAAGGACACTTGCCCAGCTCCGAATAGCGGAACACTCACCTGCTTGGGCTTTAGCCACGGCCGGTCAATCGCCAACGCCCTTGGAACAACCAAACGGTCAATGCGAATAACCCACAAGCAGCCGTAATCGTAAATGCAAAATAAGCAGCAACCAGCGGCCACGATCCCTCTTTCGCACGAGCAGTAGAAACCCCGGATATCACATCGGTCATCGGTACGTATTCAGCCGCCATCAGCGGACTGCTGATACCGATAAACTCCAAGTTATCCAAATTCATTTCGCGAGTAGCAGAGGACCAAATTAGAAAATACAAAGCGATGGGCAGTAAATACAAAATCAGTAAGGTGACATAACAGACCATCAACGAGGTGCTCGTTCGCCGCACAAGCGTCGAAACGAAGAGGGATAGAACCGAATTAAAAACCGATGCAACAATGCAGATGCCAAAAAAGGCAATCATTGCAGGCCAGTTGCGTGCGAGTTCAGGATTGATACAAGCAAGAACCATGGGAAACATGATAAACGCTGTTAGCACAGCCGACACGCGATACCCCGAAACTAGCTTTCCCCACAAAATTTGCCACGAGGAAACGGTCGTCGTCAGCAACAAATCCAAAGTCTGTCTCTCTCGCTCACCAGTAATCGCACCAGCCGTAAAAACAGGGGCCGTGAGAATATTAAAAATCAACACGTAGCTGACGTAATAAGAAGCGAGATTCGGACGCCAGAACAATTGGATGGTCATCAGCGGTATCGCAAGGATCATCGAAAGCTGAATCACTAGCCGCAACATGAGTGTCCCTTGGCTGAACAACTCTGCATGCATCTCTTTATCGTAAACAGGATTCGCATCGTCCCGCATGAGTGACTTGCGCCTCGGCGGTGCAAAGAGATTGTCGGGAAACTGATCTCTATGGATTACCAATCCTACTGCTTCTCGCTGCTCTTGCTCGAGATCGACGACTTCGTTCCCCTGACTACCTATATCTGGCGGATAGAGGAGTCTATTCGCCGCGATTGCTAGAAGTACAGAACTGACCAAAGTGCAGAAAAGGGGAACTACCGTTAGCGAGATGATCAGCCGAAGCTCTGCGTTTCGTTCCAAAGCTCTCCAAGCGAATATTCCCAGGAGCAGCAATGGCAGAATAAAAACATAGCTCACCACCAAGGATGATGAAGTTCGCTTGAAGTGCGAAGAACAAAACACACTGATCGAGCCGAATAGGAAAATGGAAAAAAGCAACGCGACGTAGGCCGCTAACAATTCGTAGATCGATACCCCTCCGAGCGGGAGGGATAACATGATAATCGGCAAGGATGCGACGATCAGAACCACAAGATGCGTTAATGCCGCAACCAGTTTCCCGACGATGATTCGCCATGGCCGCAGTGGGCTCGCCAATAGCATCTCGTACGTCTTGCGCTCTTTTTCGCCAGTGATTGCGCCGGCGGTAAAGCTCGGTGCCATCATGGAAGCAATCGCGAACTGCCCGACGAAAAAGAACTCAACCAATCGCTGAGCCGAAGCGGATTCACGGGTCAAATCGATCCGAGTATCACGTGGGTACGCGATCGCCACGACTGCCGCAAGCACCAGTTGATACACCAGTAGTAGCACAAACGCCCGGGGGGCGCGAAGATTGGTCAAGAGTTCGCGTTGCAGGACTGGATTATCGACGAACAGCATGGTTCGGTTACCTAGCAGCGAAAGAAAAGTTCAAGACACGAGTAAGCAAAAAGGAACTTTTATGATTCTCCAAGATGATTGGTTCTCTTGACGCATCGGCTGAACTGAGAGAACCGCAGTTCGAATACTTGAAATCGAACTGCGGCAACCAAACTTACTGGACCATCACTTAGCCTCTAGGATACCCATTCTACAGGCTGAGGTTCGATGTCCGCAGCACATGGGCTGCCGCAGTCCTTGCGCCCCGAACCCTCTAGCCGACTGATGATCCGGACCGACATATCCTGATCACAGGTTATTTGGCAACTGAGACGTGCATTCTGAACGCCTCGCGCTTGTAGTATTTCTTTTTCAGCGACGGTTTGTTTCGTTGGCTCGCCGGAGAGAAACTCCACTCGGCAAGTCGTACAACGAGCTTTTCCCCCGCAAGCGTGAAGTTGATCGCTTCCGACCTCCTCGCGAAGCGCAAGGATCAATCGCTTCCCTGCCGGAACATCGAATTCTCCATGTCCTTCTACGGTTAGCTTTGGCATGTTAATGGGCTTTCTATTCAATAGGTGCTAATCAATCCGATAAAATCATTCCTGCAACAAGCGATCAACCACAGCATCCAGGCTTGGACGAGCCACAGGAACCCGGCTGAGTTGCCGCCCCCTGCTTATTGGTTTCAGAACCGCAAGTCCCGTCGTTGCATGCATGCCCCTGTGGTTCTACCGCTTGTCCAGTGATTTCAAAGCCAAGGTCTGCAATCATCTGATAATCTTCGCTGGGGGCTTGGCCTTGGGTGGTCAAGTAATCGCCGACGAACAAGCTATTGGCGATATACAACCCGAGTGGTTGTAGCGAACGAAGGTGACGTTCACGTCCACCTGCGATTCGAAGTTCGCTTGAGGGGTTCACAAATCGCACCATAGCCAACGCACGAATGCAATCGCGTGGAGTGAGGTACTCTTGGTGTTCCATTGGAGTCCCATCGATGGCATGCAAAAAGTTCAGCGGGATCGATTCAACGGAGAGCTCACGGAGTGAGAACGCCATATCGACAATGTCTTTGCGGCTTTCACCCATCCCAATGATTCCGCCGCTGCACAATTGCAGACCCGCCTTGCGCACATTGCGGAGGGTCTCCATGCGGTCCTCGAAGGTATGCGTTGTGCAGATCTCTTTGTAATAGTCTTGGCTGGTGTTCAGGTTGTGATTGACTTTGTCTACTCCTGCGGCCGCCAATCGCTGGGCTTGCGATTCACTCAAGAGTCCCAAGCAAGCGCAGATGTTCAGACCGTACTGTTTCTTGATCTCGGGAACAATCGTTTCGATCGCCTTGATTTCACGTTCGTTCGGAGCGCGTCCAGAAATCACGATGCAATAAGTCTTGCTCTGCCGTTCGGCGGCTACTCGGGCTCCATCGAGCAACTTTTCCCTACTAAGTATCGAGTACTTCGGGATCGGCGCGTCCGAAATCTTCGATTGACTGCAGTAGTGGCAGTCTTCGGGGCACAAACCACTCTTCGCGTTCATCAAAAAGTAAAGCTGAACGGTTTTTCCGAAGAAACGCTGTCGGATATCGAAAGCCCCCGCAACCACGTCTAATAGTTCATCGTCGTGAGAATCAAGGATCGCAAGGGCTTCCGATCGACTGACCGAGCCACCATCAAGGACCCGGGCAGCAAGCTGTTTCCAGGGGTTAGCGGATTGCGCAAGAGACGAAGTATTGGAGTGATTCAGGTTCATTGTGCCTGGCAATTTGGAGGATGGAACGATCGATGACAACGAGCAACAACAAGGAGTCATGGTAGGGAGATCGGCAGAAGAAGTCCGGGGGCTCCCATCCAATCGGTGATTGTAGCATTTTGCGGATGATTTACGCACCCGTCATATTCGCTACAGGTATGTAACGAACGGATTTCCTTGGAAATATTTCACCGTAACGCCGATTCCCCAACTAGCTGGGAGGTTCCCGGCACTGCGATTCGTTCCTGGGCGCATTCATTAGCTACTGAGTCTGTTTTCCGCATTGAGAAAGTTATCTTTCGATGGTTCATCCCCGACCGTTCTTTGAAAACGTGGAGGATCCTATCGACGAGGAAGTAAAACTGCTTTCCAATCGTCGACGTCGCACGGAAAGCGACCAGTTGCAATCGCCATTGGAAACCTATTTGCGCGAAATCAACGAAACCAAACTGTTGACGGCAGAAGAAGAACAGAGCTTGGCCCGTCGGGTCGGCAATGGGGACGCCGAAGCCCGCGACAGAATGGTCAGAGCCAATTTGCGCCTCGTTGTGAACATCTCCCGCAGCTACATTGGCAAAGGCCTCGCACTTCAAGACTTGATCGAAGAAGGAAATCTTGGGCTACTCCGCGCGGTCGAAGGATTCGATCCGGATATGGGGACCCGGTTCAGCACCTACGCGAGTTACTGGATTAAGCAATCGATCAAAAGGGCACTGATAAACTCTTCGAAAACGATTAGAATTCCGGCCTACATGGTCGAGTTATTGAGCAAATGGCGGCGGGCAACCGCTAGACTCTCCGATGAACTCGGACGCATGCCCACACAAGAGGAAACGGCCCGATTGCTTGGACTGCCCAAGAAGAAACTTCCCATCATCAAGAAGGCAATACAGATCTACAACGCCTCGCCCCAAAACGAGCAAAGCGAAGCCGGTTGGTCCCTTGGCGAAATGGTGATGGACGAGCGTCTGAAAAGCCCAGACGAAGAGCTGCTAGATCATGATGTCATGAAAACAGCCCTCGAACTGCTCGATACACTCGATGCCCGCGAAGCAACGATTCTGAAACTTCGGTTCGGTTTAGACAATAACGCCCCGCACACCCTAAAAGAAATCGGCTTAGAATTGGGCCTGACCCGTGAACGCGTCCGGCAAATTGAGAACGAAGCCTTGCAGCGATTGCACAATGCCCTACGCGATCCCAAAGAACGTTATGATCCCAAAGAACGTTACAATGGCGGCTGATTTTCATCCCACCGCCGATGCCAAACAGTAGCTCTGCAAGCACTAGCCGGTCGCGTCCGCCGTGGAACACTTGAGCAATTCTAGGAAAATTCTCAAACTTCTAGCACCTTTATCGGTGGACTTTGCAGCGGCCACATGTATAGGATTGCCCTGACCTGAGGGGGTAAGTAGTCGAAACGACAATCATACTCCCAGCGGTAGCTTCATCGAAGCAGGAGGTTTTCATCCAAGGAGGGTGGCGATCGCATAACCGGTTGACCGATACATCCCAACGGTCCAATACGATTCTGGCGTTCAATCATCCCTTGTGCTGTGACAAACTCTTAAAGCAATGATGGGCAACACGAATTTCAACTGGGGATCGTGGCAAGCTTTTTGGAATGATTCCTTCGTTCAACTGACACTCGGATTGATCGGTTTGGTAGCTGTTAGTTTGATCGCGTTGTACGTCTTGTTACGACTGCGTAGGATTAATGCTCACAACCTGCAAATCGAAGAGGAGGTTCGCAAGAATTTTGAAGAAATGCGGACCGAAGGTGACTTGAACGAACAAGAATTCCGAAAGATTGAGGCGTTGCTAGCGAAGCAACACGCGAGCGAATCCCCACTGGACTCGACACCGCAGACAAGGCGCTCCGACTGATACCGGGGCAAGCCGCCGAAAGAACCGTATTCTTAGGTGGAGAAATGTGTCAGCTACCAAAGATATGGTAGAATTCGGTCTGGGAGGCCGTAACAACTTCCGAAGACTTGCACTCGTGCAGTCCGAGGATGTGTACTAAAACCCAAAGCTCGAAACCCGAGGTCACGGATGCCCGGTTTGCTCCAAGGCAAACACCTTTGCAGTAACACGCAAAGCAAGTTGAGGAGCAGACAATCGAGCCCAACCGTGAACCTTTCAAAACGCGGATTGCTCCGTACGCAACCCAGTTTTGGTCCCTTAGGAGTCGAGAATGTCGTCAGGTAAAGACGTAATGGCCGGAAGACGCAACACCGGCAATGGCAACACCAAAAAGAACTGCTCGTTTTGTCGCAAGAACTACCGCGATGTCGGCCCGCTGGTAGAAGGCCCCGGCGATGTGTACATCTGCGGCGAATGCATCGAACTCTGCTCTTCCATACTGGAGCAAGAGCAGAAGCGACGTGGCCCCAGCAAAAAGCTCTTTGCGGAAATCCCGACCCCTCGTGAAATCGTACAACACCTAGATCAATACGTCATCGGACAGACTCAGACCAAACGAGCTCTCGCCGTCGCCGTACACAACCACTACAAGCGTCTGAGCTCTGGGTGGGAAGGTGGCGATATTGAAATCGAAAAATCCAACATCCTTCTCGTTGGACCCACCGGTAGCGGCAAAACCCTTATGGCGCGAACTTTGGCCAAGATGCTCAATGTCCCGTTCGCCATCGGCGATGCGACCACTCTGACCGAAGCAGGATACGTTGGCGAAGACGTAGAAAACCTCCTGTTGAAATTGCTCCACGCAGCGGACTTTGACATCGAAGCCGCACAGCGAGGAATTCTGTACATCGACGAAATCGACAAGATCGGCAAGACAAGCCAGAACGTATCTATCACCCGCGATGTCTCTGGCGAAGGTGTTCAACAAGCACTCCTGAAGATGCTTGAAGGAACCGTTGCCAATGTTCCACCCCAAGGTGGACGCAAGCACCCAGAACAACAATACATCCAGATGGATACAACAAACATCCTATTCATCTGTGGCGGGACGTTTGTTGGAGTCGAAGAGATCATCAGCAAACGCCTCGGCAAAAAATCCCTCGGCTTCGGCCCAGGTGCGAACGTGCAGGAAGAAAAAGATATCGCAACTCTCCTTGGACAAATCCATTCGGACGATATCCTGCAATTCGGAATGATCCCCGAACTTATCGGACGTTTGCCCGTCGTCACCGCACTAGCCCCACTCGATGTCGATGGATTGATCAAAGTCCTCACCGAACCCAAGAACGCGCTGATCAAACAATACCAAGCTCTCTTCGGGATGGAAAACTGCCAACTGCAGTTCACCGAGGAAGCGTTGAGATCCATCGCTAACAAAGCTCACACGAAGAAAGTCGGTGCTCGCGGACTGCGTTCCATCGTAGAAGAAATCATGATGGATATCATGTTTGACCTCCCGGAACAAGAAGAAGGAACTCTGTACACTATCGACTACGACGCGAAACTCGGACGGGTCACCCCCACGAAGTCCCAGCCGCAACGTAAAGAAAGTGCCTAAAAACAGGCGTTTTTTGTGCTAAGTGTGGATTCCACCCCCGGCTTTTTATACACTGATTCCCATGAGTGCCGATCCTTCCTCGACCGCCGCGCCATCGTCGCCTATGCAAACCAACCCCGATGCCCCAACATCCGCATGCCAAAAGGATGACCAAGCAAACAGGGTAAGCAAGACTTCGCAGGCCACCGTTAGCGGTCCATCGAGCACTCAGGATCGGCTTCAAACGTGGGTGAAAAACGTTGCGCAAGATTCTCAGACGCAAGTCGAAGAGTTTTTGGAACAGGTCGACGCTCGACAGAGCGGCGAATAAGCCCTATTTACTGCAACGGTATCTTGGCCTTGAGACAGAACTCTTCCGACGACTTCCTGTCCGCACTGGATACAGTTCACTAAGCGATTTCGAATCCGTTCTGCTCTCGCTCCAACGACAACTGCCCATCGCTCGAAGCGAACACCCTTTGCGATGGTTCCTAGCCAACGGTTCGAGCATTTCGCTCGAACTCGGTGCAACTGTCGACGCTACTCAGGCACTTTTCGAAGTAGCAACTCCAGAAACGTTTAGCCCAAGAGAACTCGTCGCCTACCAATTAGCAAACGAACAACTCCTCGCTGAAACGCAGTCCGGGAACAGTGAATTCAGCCCAGGGCCATGGGTCAAAGCCAATTTTGACGCTGCAGGACACATCCTCGGGCAACATGAATCGTACGATATGCGCATCGCCAAAGGCGGATGGCTCATGCTCTGGTGGATTGGTCTACTCGCTATCCTACCACTGCTCCTTTTGTATCGAACCACTTCGCTCGCTTGGCTTGCGATCTGCTTCGGGATCAAAAAAGCCTCAGCAGAACTTCAACGCATCACACGCGAACTTCTTCAGAAAAACTCCGTAGACCCGCCTCGCTCCCCAACAAATGCAATAGGAGCAAACGACTTCAATCAACATAGCCGTGCAGCACCCGAGGCACAAGAACCTTCATCACCAACCGACCTGACCGGATGGAACTTCCTCTGGGGCATCGAATGGAATGCGATTGAGTGGATGAGGGTCGCCGCGGGATTGAGAATCCTACACGCCCCCCTCGTTTTCTATTTTGCACTGTTGATTAACTTGGTTGCCCTACGCCCACACCGAAGAAAACTATCAGCATTCCTTGCGTCAAGATGTATTTTAGACGGCGCTGGTTATCTCGACGATGAATCAAAGTTTTGGGTTAGCCTTCGCGCAGCGAGTGTGGACAGAATGATCGGTTTTGGCAGTTACAACAAACACCGACCTTTGTTCCGCTGCGATCCGATGCTCCGAGCCCTCCTCGACGCTCCAGCTTGGTCATTCAGTGAATACCTCGGACTCTTCCGTCCAACTCAACGCGTTGAACTCTCGATCGGAGACTCTGGAATGTGCCAACAAGCCCAATGGCTGCGTTTTGGCACAACGGCTTTGATGCTCGATTGGGTCGAACAATCCAGTGCAAATCAAGCAATAGAACTGAGGTCAATAGTCCAAGCGATCCAGGGATATGCTCGTGACTGGATGCTGGTGCGTTCGGCACCGGACAAACTCGGGAACGAATACAAAGCCAAAGAAGTGTCCAGACATTACCTCCGAACTCTAAAACGCTGGCTTGAACAACAATCCGATGTTCCGAGAGAAGCTTGGGAAATCGTAGAACAATGGCAAACAACACTCAACCAACTTGTACTCTCGCCGAGCAACCTGCACGGAGGATCGAATAGCGAACTACCGATGACGCTTGTCGGACGACTCGATTGGGTTAGCAAACTTTGGCTGCTACAGCAATTCACTCCCCAAAATCCGCCTGAGACACATCTATCCCCCAGCACAAGTGAACTAGAGCCCACCAAGCCCCAAGACGAGAACCGTGTATCACGGAACATCCGAAAAAAAATCGACCTTCGCTACCACGAACTATCCCCACAGGGCTATTACCGACAACTAGAGGCAACCTTAGAGACCGCACCGGTCTTATCGGAACGCGAATTAAGTCGTGCACGACGTAGCCCACCGAGTGGTTCATCAGCCTGGCGCCGGGGTAGCTTAATCCGTGAATTACAAGGAACGGACCCACAGTCAGATCTAGTCGTCGACTGGCATAAAGCTAGGTACCGTTTGGAAGGACAAGAATATCACGTGAAATTCAAGCCGTAGCTTTAAACCGTAGATTCACGCCAATTTAAACGCCCGATTTAAAGCGTCAGCTTGCAATTGGTGCTAACAAACCCTGAACTAAAGCTACGGGCGGTCGAATTAAACAGTCACGAGAAAGCGGTCACATGCCAAGACGCAATGCCGCGGGTTGTTTACATCGGCCACGCTCACCTCATTACACATTCCAAACAATCGAAAACCACAACGTTGTAGATGCGGATTGGTTGGGTTTGTTGATGAATAGAACCGTGTACCGCGAACCACCCGGTGCTCGCGCATTCCGGCTCAAAAACCACACGGTGCTCGCGCATTCCGGCCCAAAAAACACCCGGTGCTCGCGCATTCCGGCTCA
>CAZACJ010000020.1:0-41675 GCA_964483385.1 uncultured Pirellula sp.
GGTGCTCGCGCATTCCGGCTCAAGGACCACCCGGTGCGTGCGCATTCCGGCTCAAAGACCACCCGGTGCTTGCGCATTCCGGCTCAAGGACCACCCGGTGCTCGCGCATTCCGGCTCAAGGACCACCCGGTGCTCGCGCATTCCGGCTCAAAAAGTACTGCTGTTAGCAATCGATACATCGATTGGTGGTCCATAAGCAACAATTAACGCAAGCGTACTAAGCGATCGGCGACGATTTGTTTTGCCCCTAAGTTTGGTAAGTAACCCTGGGGGCCGTAGACAGTCACCATTTGTTGCGTATAGCGGCGTAAGTTCAAACCGGTTGTCGGTTGCACGTAGGCTTTGACATTCCCGACATCGTCCGTCAATGCGAATTCTGGTTGGCCTGGTAAGGATGTGTGTACAGCGACCAACCAGCCTGAGAGTTCTGATTGCGTCGACGGACTTCGATCGGCTTGGCTTCGATCGACAGGATAGGAAGGATTTGGCCCCATCGGAATTTGTGGTCCCAGAGGGGATGGTGTGACGTAGCTACCGGTGCGTTGGCGAAGCAGTTCGAAGCGTTCGATACGGTCGAGCAACAAGCGGGCTTCGCCGCGGATCAGAGGTGTTTCCCCCCGTTCAATCCATTGCATAGCGGAATCGCGGAGTGGGGCAAGATTCCATTGTTCCACCGGTCGACTGACGATGATGGATAATTCTGTCAGTGCATCTTGAATAGCAGGTGTTCGGAAGCGTTCGACTTCTTCGGTCGCTCGCAACATCGAATCGTTCTCGGAGGTCCGCATCGATGTACCGCTTGCGAGCATCGTGGAACCGATTCTTCGAGTTTCACCGCCATCGCCACTTGCTTCATCACGAAGTATTTCATCACGTCGTATGCCATCGCGCAGGGCTTCTTCAAGTTGGGAATCGTATCCGTAGAAGCCACCACCGGCTAGACTGCGGTCTGGGTTGTCGAGTTCATCCGACATCGAGATTCCGGATCCAAACAGTGGGCCTTGGGTTTTCCACCACGGTGTTGTCGTAGATCCTGCGTAACGCGAGTCGTTGTAGTTGCTACCGAGTTCGGACGAGTAATCCCGAGTAAAACGACTTGGGGCGTACCTTCCGGAGGGTTTTGGAAGGTGATCTATTCCGGCGATGCTACGGTCTGTGTTCAAAGTGTTCTTAGGTGTGCTACGGTTCATGCGGGAAGCGAGCGCAGAGGTTGGCACGGAACGGATTGGGCTCGATTGCGAGTAGATTGCACCATCGCGAGGTCCGGAGGATCGTGCGACGGATTGTCTCGGGTGACCTGGGATTTGATTTGGGTCGACCAAGCTCATCCCGAAGATGCCGAGGATATGATTCATCGAATCGGTATCCTGAGGTCCGACATCGCGTTGTTGAAACAGTTGCCAATCTCTGTCTTCGAACGATTGGGGTTTGGTAGGGCGAGGACGCAGGATTGCCGCACCCTTGGGTGAACCTGCGCTTGCAACATTAGAAGACGGGCTAGTAGATGGAGCGCGTTTGATGATCGAGCTCTTTTTCCCCTTTGAAGAGGTCACACTTGAGGGATTTGTCCCCTGAGGTGCAGCTTCGCGGATCTTTCGTTCGCTTTCAGCTTGCTCTCTGCGAATTTCGCGTTGAACGCGTTCCATTTGCTGGTCTTCGTCCGACCAGGCCAAGTTCCCTTGGTTGGCTTCTTCGGTTTCGTGATTCTCCGCAGTCAACGCACCCTTGGATTTGCCATTTGACTTGGGTAGTGTCGCCGATTTATTTGGCTCCGATTGGTAGTTTGCTTTGGTTACCCCCTGGTCTGTCTTGGACTTCTCAACAATTTTTCCGGGGCTGTTTCGTTGCTTACCGTTGTTCTGTAAAGGGTACTTTGGTGCGGTACCAATAACGTTTGGAGTGGGCTCTGAACGGTTTGGAGTGATGGGTTCTCGGCCCAGCATTGCCGTTTTGATCCAACGAAATTCTCCTTGAGGTGGAGAGATTTTGAACCATAGTTTTTTCGTTGGTTCTTGATTGTCTACATTCTCTTCTAAGCGATAGGCTTCATCGAGGATAGCAACGGTTTGGGATTTAGCGAGTTCTGTTTGAAAGAGAAGTTTTTCGACCGATTCGGAGGCCGCGCCAACCCAAGCGGGTACATGATCTTGTGCGACCTCAGCCACTCGTCCGCCGGGCATAAGGTACAGAGATTCTGCGGGGACCCAGTTGTGGCTACCTTCTGGAGGTCGAATACCCGACCATCCATCGGCTGTTTCTACGTAGACTTCCACAGCGGTGCCTTGTTCGAGCAAACCGGTGGCGTAGTAACTGCTTGCCGGTCCACAACGAACAGTGGCTCGAGGCGCGTGGACGTAGCGTTGTTTGTCACCGTCGACGACGCGCATTTCGGGGACCGTTACCGATGTCGTTCTCGCATCGATTGATTCTTGTGCAATTGCATGAAGCGAACAGGATCCCGCGAGGATTCCTAGCGCGAGCCCCAATTGTGGGTTGGTACGTCGCCACCCGATGCAGAGTAGCCGGCCAATGAGCATTCTTTGCCAGCATTGGGTTGATAGACGTGGTTTCATGGCTAATTCCTCGGGATTCAATAACGCAACAGGAGTGTCTCGCGACGGCGTGTAAGCTGAGACTCTGGTTGGCTATAAAAGGAACTAGCAGTGCGAATCAAGCCCAGATAGGTAACAGAGTTAATTTAGGGAAGAAGGGTAAGGGCAGGATAGAAAAAGGTGCGCGAGGATGGGGCTAATCTTGAGAAGGGCTTTGAGTGGGTTTTCGGGTTACGGAGCGGTGTGTGGGGTCAAAGGGCTTGCCTTGAGTCCAAGACTTCCAGGCACGCATGGTGTCGTACCAAGTTTGACGTTGTGCTTTGGGGGGGACTAAGTACTGTGCGAGGGCGTCGAAGTCGCGGCGGATGACGCTGGCGGCCAATTCGGTTTGAGTCTCTCGCAACGCAGAGAAAAGTACTTGTTCGCACTCCCGTTTGGTTTCTCCCTGTCCAAAGCTAATCGGTGCCCCGAATCGGGTAGCAATCATAGGTTTGACTTCTTCCCAAAATGGGTATTCGATAGCTAGAGGTACAAAGGTAACGTTTTGGGTATTGGCGGCGAGGTGTGCGAGACCGGGCATCATAGGCTGGGAATGATCGCGGCAATCGGTGAACTTGCCTTCAGGAGTGATCCACAAGGACGAGCGAGGCACAGAGAGGATTTCTCTTGATGTTTTCAGAAAAGCGGCAGCGCCTCGCATTTGCTCCATAGCAATGCCGTAGAAACCCATTTGTCGCAAGACGCCATAGGCTTGTAAGGCTTTTGCATCGATGGGCGCGTAAAAAATCCGCTCTGGGAAATATGCACGGCGAAGGTGCATTGCAACGACTGGATCCCACCAACCGATATGATTTGCAAAAACCACCAGTGCGTGATCTTGTGGAACAAGCGTTGTGATGGGTAGTTGAGATTCTACGGCAAAGCAAGTGAATTGGCGACGGATCATTCGAGCCGTGTAGCGGCAGAAGCCATCGACCAACCACTTTTTGGATGTCGGCAGTCCCATGCTAACGATCGTTCCGCGCGATGCTAGGAGCGAGCTCCCGATAGTTTGCCTGCTTGTGCGTCTTGATCGACCGTATCCCCGGCGATCCAGCCACTCATCATCACCATAGGCATACCAGGGCCGGGGTGAGCAGCACCTCCGGCGAGGTACAAACCTTGAAGATCGGTTGAGCGATTCGCTGGTTTAAATGCGCCCATGAACTTGCCATGGCTTGCCAGTCCGTATATCGCACCGTTAAGCACTCGATATCGCTTGTGAATCCCTTCTGGCGTTAGATGGCTCTCGGTGACAATGTTGTCTCGGATCTTCCGCATCTTGCCGGTGTACTCAAGTTTGTCCAGGATCACTTCGCGATATTTGGGGAACATCTCTGTCCAGTTGTGGTCTGGGCGTAAGTATGGGGTGTGAACCAATACGTACAGTGCTTCGCCACCTGGAGGAGCAACACCTGGTTCTGTGGTTGCTGGCGCACAGACATAGGCGGTTGGATCTGGCGCGGGTTTGCCTCGCTTGTAGATGTAATCGAATTCGCGGTGTGGATCTTTGGAGAAGACGAAGTTGTGGTGCAGGATATGTTCGTAGCGTTGTTTGAGGCCTAGATATAAGACAACACCGGAGCAAGCGGGTTCGTAGGTACGCCTCGAGTCGAACTTCTTCGCCGCTTTGCTACCTGCCAGTAATTCGCGGTGTGTACGAACGGAATCGCAGTTTGAAACGACGCAATCGAATTGGTACTTTTCACCATTTGTGGTGGTCAGACCGGTAACTCTTGTTCCATTGGTATCGATCGAACCGACATCGGTACTGGTCTTGAATTCAACGCCGAGTTCTCGTGCTAGTTTTTCGAGAGCTTCGGGGACCGCTCGCGTACCACCCATTGGGTACCAAACACCTTCTTTGGTCTGCATGTGGGCGATTCCGCAAAGCACAGCAGGGGAAGCTTCTGGCGAAGAGCCAACGTATTGGGTGAAGTGATCGATCATTTGTGCAGCGCGATGGTCTCGCACGTGATCGCGGACCAACCCCGCTACTGACTTGCCCATTCGCAGGCTCAGCACATCGCTGATGACGCTTGGTGAGAAAGCTCCACCGACTTGCATGGTATCGCGCAAACCGCCGACACTTTTCCAGAAAAAGAACTTGTCAGAAACTTCGTGAAGTCGTTTGGAGATTTCCATGAACTTCTCGTAGCCTTTGGCAACACCGAGAATCGCGGAGAACTTGTCGAGGTTCTTCTTCATTTTTTCGGTATCGGAGACGAGGTCCAGGACACCTCCATCTTCGAAGAAGCACCGCCATTGCGGATCGAGAATCACGAGATCGAGGTAGTCTTCAATTTTTCGTCCAGCATCATCGAAGATCCGCTTGAGAACCGACGGGAGGGTCAAAATGGTGGGACCCATGTCAAAGCGATATCCATCTTGATGATGTACCGCCGCTTTACCGCCAACCCATTCGTTTTTGTCAAACAGCGTAACTTGATGCCCGCGGGCAGCCAGAGTACAGGCCGCCGCGAGTCCTGCGAGTCCTCCACCGATAACGCCGACTTGCAAAGCCCGATCAGACCGTTCAATCATTCGTTTTACTTCTTTTTTGTACTATAAAATATGGAGCGAATCACCTGCCGTAACCCCTTGAGGCGATCCTGCAATTGCTCACCGTGCTGTAATTGTAGCAGACCGTCGAGAAGTTGTTCATCTTTCGCCTGCGGTAAATTGCTATGCGGTAGCCAATTGCCACGTCTAGCCGCGACAACTTTCGGGGCGGACATGGCCAAAAGTCCTTCTTCTCCCCGCGTTACGCCGTAACCGCTTTCGCCTCGCCCTCCGAAGGGGATTCGGGGATCGGCGGTTGGAACAATGAAATCATTGATTAAAACGGTGCCAGCCTTCAAATCTGGGATCAGGCCTCTGGCTTGGGATTCGCTGCCAAAGAGCGTGACACAAAGTCCGTAGGGGCATTCGCGATTCCACTGCACAGCTTGCCCAATACTCCCAACCGGAACAATCATCAGTAGAGGTGCAAAGACATCGAGTCGAAAGATGTCCATGGAGGTCTTAATCCTCGTTAGTACTACCGGAGCGATGGTTTCTAAGCCATTTAGGGTTTTGGCCTGAGCTTGCCGACCGCTCGATTCGCTATTGGAGAGATTCCGGATCGGATCGCCAATAAGGGGCTTTGCACCCAATTCGATCGCTTGTTCAACGCAGCGACACAGGTTGGATTTTGTTGTTTCCGCGCACAGGGTGGTCCATTGAACGCAAGGATCCGAGTTTAGTTGCTGTTTTAGTTTTTCTTCGAAAGCAAGCAGTAGTGATTCGGGAACGAAGACGCGTCGCGGGGCGATGCATGTTGCACCTCCATTGAGCATCAGACCGAATCGCAAAAGGTTCGCGACGCGATCGAGGTCGGCATCAGGTAGAACGATTACGGCATCACAACCGCTGAGTTCCATGGTAGCCGGGGTTAGCTTACCAGCCGCTTGTTGCAGAACTTTTCTTCCGCTGGTGCTGCTACCGGTCATCACAATATGGTCGACACCGCATTCGATCGCTTGCTGCGCACTGAGGACACTGCTATCGAGGATGGTGATCAGGTTGGTAGGAATTCCGCAAGCGACAGCGATGTTCGCAAGTTCTTGTGTGACGGCTTCGCAACCCGGTGCAGGTTTGATAACGACACCATTTCCTGCGGCGATTGCATGAAGCATTTGTGAGCCGGTCAGAAAGATTGGGTAATTCCAAGTTCCGATGATCAGGACAATCCCCAGCGGGGATCTTTGCACTTCGGATCGCAAGGAACCGAGCCACATAGGTGTGTCCCATGCGGAAGTGCGTCGCGTGCGCAGCACGCGTACCATCGACCGGCTGAGCCATTTAGCGGTTTCAGCGAGAGGCAACAATTCCGCCGTAATGGTTTCAAGATAGCTTGTCCGCATCGGTGCCGTTACACCGTTTGCGAGCACGGCTCGATGTTGAACAATTTTCGCAGCGATGCGGCCAATGAGTTTTGCGCGTTGGCGTAGGGGGAGTTGGGACCAAGCTTGCTGTGCACGGCGAGTGCTCGCTATGCCATCGGCAACTCTATTTTCCAGAGTCATTATTTGCCGGGGTCCTTCCGCTGATCTTTAACAACGCTTCATCGGTCCGTAGGTACATGGCGTTTTTGTAGAACGCGGGAGTTGCAAAAGTTCGACCTGTGATCTCATTCTTGCTTACCAGCGTATATTCTTTGCTAGGTTTTACCCAAGTTGCAACGCCGTCTTCGCTCAAGAATAGGACATGATCATTGACATAAACTGGGCTTGCGGAATAGTTCCCACCCAAACGTTCCATCCAGTGGCGATCTCCGGTTCGAGCATCGACGCAAGAGGCGACGCCGTTGTCAGAAACGAAGTAGAGAAGATCGTCGATCAGCAGCGGCGTTGGAGTGCTCGGAGCGCCGCGTGTATTTCGCCAGACGACGTTGGTTTCAGTAACATCGCCGCTACCACCTAATCGAACAGCCATCAATTCAGGATTGTCGTAGTCGTGGTTGTAAATCACAAGGTCGTCGATCAAGAGTGGTTGGGGGACGACAGACCAACCTGGCGCGAGGACTTTCCAAATTTCCTTACCGGTGTTTGGTTCATAGGCAGCGAGGTGGTTTGGGCCAGGCGCGAGTATCTGAGGCTCTCCCTTGACCATTGCAACACGGACAGTGCCAAAGGAGTGGGAGATCTGCGCCGGAACGCTTCGTTGCGTTCTCCATACAACTTTGCCATTCGATGCATCCAATGCGCACACGAATGGATTTGAGCTGCCGTCGCAGATGATGAAAAGCTTCTCATCGAACAACACGGGTGAGCCTCCGCTGCCGTGTACTGGTGGGTACACCAGTTCTTCGCAAAGCCAGACGATACGTCCATCCGCTGGTTCAAGTCGAGCTGTGCCTAACGTTCCGAAATGAACGAAAACCGCATCGTCTAGAACGATCGGTGTTGGGCTTGCGTGCGAATTCTTTGCATGGATCGCGGGAACCTTTTCGACTTGTTTGATTTCGCGTTCCCAACGAGGTTCACCTGTCTGAGCGTCCAGAGCTAGGACTCGAAGCGACAAGCCTTCTCCTTGTGGCACGGCGGTTGTAAGGTAGAGGACACCATTATGGATGGAGGGAGAAGACCAACCGAGTCCGGGGATTGTTTTACGCCATTCGATGTTTTGTGTATCAGACCATTGCATGGGAGGTCGATGTCCAGGAGCATGGCCTGCGGAATCGGGGCCTCGGAATTGCGGCCAACTGTCTTGGGCAATGGTCTCCTTAAAGCCCAGTTGTGTAGCAAGCAAGATAGCGAGACCAAGGACGATGCGTTCCGAGGTGAAGGGTATCGCTGCGTTTTTGATTCGAGCGTCTTCTTTTGTATTTCGCATGCTTCGTTGCTCATAGATGGGGTGATTTCGGGTCTCGAAAAGCAACGTCAGCGTATTTGTCGCCATGGGGGCTGTCAAGCGATGCAGAATGGATCTAAGATGCAGCCTTGAAGAAGCCCCCTAGAGACCATTCTTTGGGGACGGTTCGAAGGTTCAAATCGCGAGTTGGGTAAGCCAGTTCAATCTTCTCATCGGCAAAGCGTTGGTGGATGGCGGTCAAGAGATCGTGGCGTGTTGGAAGCCGGAGATCTAGGCTTGCTAAAAAGATCCGAACTTTTAACTGCAATGTACTGTCAGCGATGACTTCGAAGAACGCAGTAGGTTCTGGATTCTTGAGAACGTTGGGGTGATTCAAGCAGATTTCGCGAAGTATTTCGCACGCTCTCGTCGTATCGGTGCCGTAGGCTACTCCGATGTCGATCATCAGGCGGTTTGTTGAGTCGGACAGTGTCCAGTTCAGCAATCGACCAGTGACGAGATCTTTGTTTGGAATTACGAGTTCTTGTTGGTCAAAGTTCATGACGGTCGTAGCGCGCATTCGAATCTTGGAGACCGAACCGGTGGTGTCTCCAACGGTGATGACGTCACCGACACGTATGGGTTGCTCGAACAAGAGAATCAAACCCGAAACAAAGTTAGCAAAAATTTCTTGTAGGCCGAATCCCAAACCGACACCGAGGGCAGCGACCAGCCATTGGATGCTGGCCCATCGCACACCGAGGCTATTGAAGGTCATTGCGATTCCGAGGATAAGAATGGTGTAACGCGAAATTGAAGTGATCGCGTAACGAACGGCGTTTTCAAGCGGGAGATGTTGCAGCAGGGCGATTTCCAGTAGGCCTGGGAGGTTCTTTGCTGCGACAACGGTCATTACGGCTGCGGGAATAGCCAGCAGGAGGTTTGCTAGTGTGACAGGAAGTTTCTCTTCCGGTGTTGCGCCGGCAACGCTCCACAATTCGATCGAATCCAATGCACCTACTGCAGGCAACACTGAGGACCAGATGAAAGCGATTGCTGCGATGGCGGCGAAGACGAGGGTACTGGAAACCAATCGCATAGTCTGCGCATTGATTTGAGAAAGATCCGCTTCATTCGCAGGTGATAATGGTGCGCTAGCAGTCGCCAATACGGACGCATCTGAATCTCTTCGTCGAGCTTCTTCGAGGCGCTGTCTGGCTTGCTGAACGATCAGCGTTCTGCGTCGAAGCAATAGCCAACGGCAGATCAAACAATAGAGCAGCAGTATTCCGATCAACGTAAGGAAACTTGTATGCAGGTGCATTGCCAATCGGGTGGCGGTGTAGTGATAGCCCATCAGACTCATGCCGAGCAAAAACAGTGGTGCAGCGCAGAGTCCGGTGTACCAAACGAAACGCAATCGATCTGTCCAACCCCCAGCATGGGACTCTAGGTATTCCTTAAAAGCACCGTGGCGTGGGTGCAGTACATTGATCAAGAAGATCGTTGCCATGAAGAGCAGAACACCGAAAAGCACGCGCCCTAGCGTGTTTTCTGCTTTCCATTCGACGTCATTAGCGACGACGGCATAAAAACCAACGCAAGGCACGGCCAAGTCAATAAACCATCGGAGTTGTCTACGCAGAACGCTTGTCGAGTGGGAAGACCACTGGAAGTGGGATTCAGCTAATCCGCCAGTCCGAGCGATTTGACGAAAGAGTTCTAGAGGGAAGAAGTAACGTGCGCTGACGAGAAGTCCCCAGCCGATGGCCGATACAAACGAACTGTTTTCCGCAACTACTAATAACCGCCAGCCCAACAACAAATGAATCAATGGCAATGGCGAGCTGAGCAAAATGCACAGAAACAGGACTTTCAAGGTAGGTAACAACGACGTCGTCGTCGACTTCGCTGCTAACACGCCCGCTTTGGCAACTGTCTGTCGCATGCGTGTTGTATAAATTGCCAAAAGAAGTAGGCCGAAGAGGAGGATGGCATACGCCCAAGTGTGTTCCTTGAAGTCGTCATACAAGCGGATCGGGATATCGCGCCATTGGGCTAAAATTCCAAGTCGTTTTGTTTGCTGAATGACTTCGGGCCAATCTTCGACCGCAAAGGGGTCGGTCGATCGTATCCATAAAATATGCTGATCGATGAAATTACGGTATTTACTTACGTGTTCGATCAATTGCTGGTGAACCAATGCCAAATTAAAAAGCGTGTCTGCAGCGTTGTTTGCATCGATGCGAAACTCGTCGACAATTTTTGTTTCTGTGGCTTGGAGCAGCAGTCGTTTTTGAGCGACATCGAGAGAGTCAAAGTCTGCTACGAGCGTATCGAAATCTAAGCGAGGAGCAGTCGGATCCAGACCTTCTTCATACTTGGCCTTCAAGTCGTCGAGCTCTAGAATTCGCGATTGAACTGCGATGATCTTGGTCTGGCAATCTTCTAGCTCTTTGTTCAACTCTTGGATTTTTGGAAGTTCATCCCGCTGTCGTTTGAGCACGTTAGCAACCAAGCTTTTCATGCGGGAGACATTGAAATTCCCTTCGCGGGTTTCTTCTCCGGTTCTGTCGGATCCCAATCGTTCCATCATGATTCGGTAACGATCGGTCAGAGAACGCAGTTTAGTTTTCTGATCTTCGAGCATGCTTCGAGTACGCGTTTGTTCGCTCACTAACTCGCGCCAAGATCCGATCTGGGCTTGCAGATCCAAAAGGTCCTTCGTGTCTTTTCCCTTCTCGCCTTTTTCTTGGAGTTTTAATTGTTTGCTGAGACGATCCAGCAGGTCGGCGTAACGGGAGATTTGAGTTTCGCGACGTTTTCCTAACTCTTCAGCGATCTCTTTGACACGCAACTGATAGAACTTCTCTTCTGCGACATAGAGTTCTTTGCGTAGCGGAAGCAATTCGGCTTCTGCTTCATACGTGCGTTGTTCGAGTTCTACGCGTCGAAGGTGAGCATTGAGGGTTGCTAGTTTTGCGCGAATGAGCAGTTGATTAGCTTCGCGGACTCGCGGGTCGGTACCTTCGGGAACGGGGGCAGTCAGTTCGTCATTGAGTTTTGCGATTGCGGACTTATCGTCGTTGATAAATCGAGGGAGTTCTTTTTTACGAACTTCGCGAGCAGCGATGGTCGTTTCGGTATCGGTACGATTTTTGGTCGCCCCTTGCAACAATGCGCTGACCTGCAACTGAAGAGACTGGAGGTACTCGGGACTGGACCAAGTCAATGAGCCCTCGATGAAAGGAGACTTAAAGTCGGGTTTTTCTTTCCGCTTCTTCGCGTCAGCCGTCGCGCTAGATGCCGCTTCAAGAGCGGCAGTGTAATCCTTGACCGCCTTCTCTTCTTCAAATCGCTTCTTGATTTCCGCAAGGGTTGCTTCGTAGGTACTGGTCAGGGATGTTTTAAGGTTCGCGTCGATGTCGGTGGCGGATTGCAACTGCTGCAGTTGCGCGGCAACGGCGTCTGCTGAAATCGCAGTCGAGTCGGGGTTCGTGGCGTTTGCGGGTGGATTTTTCGGTTGGTTCGCAGGTGGAATCGCAGAATCAGGTCCTGCTGTATCCCCTCGATCTTGCGGTACCGGTGGTCTGTCAGCAGGGCCGGCGAGAGGTGGATTCCCATCGCCGGGTAATTGCCCCGCAGGAGTTTGCCGATTTGCCATCATGGCTTTGATGGAGTTGCGGCGTTGAGGTGCCCCAGCGGAATCGAATCGATTTTGCCCGACGGATACCGGAGGAGGTTCTGTGTATTGATGACCGGGAGTTGCCGCAGGGTGTTTCGGGAGTGGGGGTAACTGGTTTAGTCCTTGCCCATGGGCTCCCGCAACGGCGAGCGTTAGCCAAGCGATAGCGAGGGTGAGCCGAAGTGCGGTCAGGTAGTAAACGAAGGATCCGGAGGTCCTTCGGTGAGCGGTAGTCCTGCGTTTGGGCTTCCTGCTAATCAGGAGCTGATTCCGTATTTGGTTCACTGCTACCTGGATGGGGTACCGAGTCAACAAAAGAGTTCCGACCGCGAAGATTGCGTTGCTGCAGGTCGATGCAGCGACCGGATCGTCTTTGCGTATGTAGTGAATTTGTCTGATGAAGACAAGACAGAAAGACACGCCGGAAAGCGTTAGTAGGTTTGGGAATCTCGCCGCAGTGCTCTGGAATCGCAAGCCCTGAACTTGCTACACTCCCGACCGATTGCGGAAACAGAAGTTACGTAGAGTCCCCTTTTTACCTCGACGCTGCGATGCTTTGCTTTCGCCCCACCCGTACCCATGGAGTCAGTGGATGTACAAATTGCTGTTATGCTTGCGATATTTGCGAACCCGTTGGATTGCGTTAGCTTCCATCGTGTCGGTAACCCTTGGTGTAGCTACGTTGATCGTGGTGAACAGCGTTATGGATGGGTTCACGACGCAAATGAAAGAGCGAATGCATGGTATTCTTAGCGATATTGTGCTGGAGACTCGTTCCAATACGGGGATTGCACAGCCAAACTGGTACGAGGAACGGATCCGCAATCGCTTGGGGGATTCCGTCGCAGGAGTTACCACAGTAGTGACACTTCCTGCAATGATGACTTTCCAGCACAATGGAAATAGCCACACGCAGCAGATAAACCTTATCGGTATCGACCAAAAGACTTACGCCAGCGTTAGCGACTTTAGCAAGTATTTGCTCCATCCAGAAAATAAAGATCAATTGGATTTCTTGCTCAAAGAAGGTGGGTATGCACCTGATCGCGAGCGGATGCAGCCTTCTGGTTGGGAATATCGTCGTCCCATGGCAAGGTATCGCAAACTGGTTTCCGATCGTGTTCGTGATGGGCGCACTGCGGAAGAGGAGCAAGCTGCTGAGCAAGCTCGGTATGAGGCTTTGCAAGAACAGATTCGTCGCGAGACACAGAGCGGAGCGGATGGTTCACCGTTACCGCCAGTGTTACCACCAACTGGGCTGCAACCTGGTGCTTCAAGTTCCGATACAGACTCCATCGCAAATGATTCCCAGGAGACTTCGAATTCAGATACTAGCGTTGCTTCGTTGATGGCTGGCCCTGGTATTCAGATTCCAAACAACGCACAGCAAGTGTTGCAGTTTGATGCCGAAAAGGAGCAGCGAACCGGAATCGTGTTAGGAATTAGTCTTGGGAGTATTCGTGGACGAGAACCAGACGGAACAGTTCAGGACTTCTTCTTCTTACGGCCTGGAGATGATGTCCAAGTGACGTTTCCGAACGCGGGGACACCTCCACGGGGTATCGATGAGACTTTTACAGTCGTCGATTTTTACGAGAGCAAAATGAGTGAATATGACTCGACGTTTGCGTTTGTGCCGATCGAAAAGTTGCAGCACTCACGGGGCATGATCGATCCGAGAACAGGAATCGGAGCTGTGACTTCGATACAGATCAAGCTCAAGCCTGGAGTCGACTTGAACACTGCAAGGGATGCTCTACGAGACGAGTTCCCCCCGACCCATGAGTTTGTAGAAGTCCGTTCTTGGCAAGAGACCCAAGGCCCGTTGTTGGCAGCGGTGCAGCTTGAAACGACCATACTGAACATATTGTTGTTCATGATCATTGCGGTTGCGGGTTTTGGGATTTTGGCGACGTTCTTCATGATTGTCGTAGAGAAGACGAGAGACATTGGAGTTCTCAAATCTTTAGGAGCTACAGGCACAGGAATTGCGACCATATTCCTAGGATATGGCGTATTGCTTGGAACGGTCGGGGCCGGCGTGGGGCTTGTGTGTGGATTGATCTTTGTTTGGAAGATCAACGACATCGCGCGCGTCGTGGAATGGATCACGGGGCGCGAGGTTTTTGATCCGACGGTTTATTATTTTGACACGATACCAACCATTGTTCATCCATTTATGCTCTGCTGGGTAACGGTCGGTGCGATTTTGATCGCCGTTCTCGCGAGTGTACTTCCTAGCATCCGTGCCGCACGCATGCACCCTGTGGAGGCTTTGCGCTATGAGTAACTCCGATTCTTTACGTCATCCTCCAATTCCCGCACCTCATATGCTCGATTCGAAAACTTCGGCTCCCTATCGCGTCGTGCGAGCGGAGGAGATCGACGAGCGACGGACACATCCTGCAGGGCAAAGCTGTGTGGCGAATCCAATGTTAACAGCAACCGGGCTGGCAAAGGCTTATCGCAAACATCAGACATCGGTACCGGTCCTCAAGGGAGTCGATTTTTCGGCAGAGCGAGGGAAAGTCACCGCGATCATTGGACAAAGTGGTTCAGGAAAGAGCACATTGTTGCATCTTCTCGGCACCCTTGACCGGCCCGACGAGGGGGAGATCGCTTTTGATGGTCAACGGATCGATTGTCTACCGAGTCGCCAACGCGATCAGTTCCGCAACGAACAACTCGGGATGATTTTCCAGTTTTACCATCTCTTGCCTGAGTTAACTCTTCTCGAAAACGTGTTAGCTCCAGCGATGATCGGTCATGGTATTTTCTCTTACTGGAGCAAACGCAGGCAAATCGTAGATCGAGCCAAGCAGTTGATCGATCTTGTTGGGCTTTCGCATCGAATGAAGCATCGACCGAGAGAATTGTCGGGCGGCGAAATGCAGCGTACGGCGATTGCTCGGGCTCTGGTCACCAATCCCTCATTGTTGTTGGCGGATGAACCCACAGGGAACTTGGATCAAGAAACCGGCCGGACTATACTTCAGTTGCTGCGTGTGCTGAATCGTGAGCATGGACTGACGATTGTCATGGTTACTCACGATGAGTCGATTGCGCAGCAATGTGATTCGATCGTTCGTCTAAAAGACGGACGAGTCGAACGGCTTACTGCACCGATCTTGCGAACTACGTCGGTGTAGATTTTTCCACCGACCTATAGCAAAAGACCGTGCGTCTTGTGACCAACCAACTATCAATAACCGCCAATCGCTACCACTATGCTGCGGCCTGCGGTCGTTTTTTCCGCAGCACTTATTGGTTGCTCGTGTTTGTTGTTGCTTGCGGTTCGATCGCTCAATCGCAAGATCCTTCTGCTTCAACAGGGCAAAAAAATCCTTTGGCTAGCCAGTCGATCTTTGGACTGGCGATTCCTCCGCAAAGCGATACGTACTTATTGGCTGATCCACCTGAAACTCTTCGTCCACGGTTGAGTCGTGTAGCGAAGCTCTTGATCGACCGTTGTTTGGGTTGCCATAACAGTGAGGAGAGGCAGGGAGGCTATGTGATGGACACCCCCGCACAGCTCTTTGTGCCCGGTGACACGAAAAGGTTACCCATCCGATTACCTACCCCTAAGAATGATGAGACTGGTATCGAGCCTCTAGGAAAGTATCACTTTCCCGACGGGCTAGGGGAATTGTTTGAGCGTCTTCTGAGCGAAGATCCAAAACTACGTATGCCGCTCGATGCCGATCCGTTGACTTGGGAAGAGATCGACGACCTCCGTCAGTGGATTGTCATGGGGAGTCGAGTCGATGGTACGAGCGATGCACCTCTCGAGTCGTTTTTGCCAACCACAATAACGACGCAACCGAAATTGGTCGATTATCCCAAACCGCATCCGATCCAAGCTTTAGGATTTGATGCCCAGAGGCGGTGGGCGTTTACTAGCGGTTACTACGAAGTCCTTGTGTTTCCCATGCCGATGGACGATCCGCAGCAGGAGGGTGTGCAGGAGACACAAAAGGAACTCTCGGTGGATGAAGGCTCTTTCAAGCCTCGTCCGATCGCAAGGATCCCAACGCGTGGGCGTAGCATCAGTGATCTGCAATTTGATGCGGTAAGCGGAACGCTGTGGGTTGCATCCGGGGAGCCTGGGAAGTTCGGCTTTGTGGAGTCGATTCCGTTATTGGACGCTGAGGTAAGCGAGGGAACGTCAGAGAATACAGTTGGGCTTTTCAGTATTGGAACACGAAGACTCGTTTGGGTGTGCCGCGACATGCCGCTGGATATTGCATTGAGTCCGAGTGCGGAGAGATTAGCTATTGGTCAGTCGGATGGATCGATTGTCGTGATTCACGCAATCAGTAGTTCGCTATTATGGCGTGCGACAGCGCATGCGGCTGCAGTCACAAGTGTCGATTGGTCACGCGACAGCAAGACGTTACTGACCGCGTCACGAGATCGGATGGGGAAATCGTTTTTGGGTAGTGACGGAACGATGCTCAGCAGCTTCATCGATTCGGAAAGAACGGTCGCTTCTTTGGTCGCTTTGAACCGTGGTGCTGTTGGATTTGATGAAGCAGGAGTTGTGCGATTCTATCCCAATTTCACGACACCCAACGCGAGAACAAGTCGCGACGGGTTTCCACAGCAGACCCATCGAATGGTTACGAACAACGATGATTTTTTTGTCTTGCAATCCGATCGCATTCGGCATTTTCGCGTACGACGCGAGGAAGTTGTTGAATCGAAGGGAGAAGATGGCAAGGAAAAAAAGAAAACCAACTTTCATCTCGATGAAAGAGATGGCTTAGCGTTTTTTGATACGAACAAACCGTTGTCCTTAAAAGCCAATTTTCTTCCTATTCGCATTGAGCGCTCTGTGCTTGGTTCAACGAACACCGGATCGGATGCTCCATACTGGATCGCAGTGGGTGGAGCGAATGGTCAGGTGCTGTTCTGGAATCCGGAGTCGGGGAAGACGACGACATTGTTGTGTCTTCCTCGCGACTAGTGGAAATCGCCTCGAAGGATCTGCCCAGTGTGATTTTTCTGGAGCGGTGATCTCTATTGATTGGCAGGCGGTTCAAGGAACTTGATACATGCTGGTTTCTCTGCAGAGACGACGTGTCCCGTCGGCTTGAGAAAACCTGTTGCGCTATCGATGCGAAAGGCAACGACCGTATCGGAATCTTGGTTTTCCGCCAGCAAGAAAGCGCCGGAGGGATCCAAACGGAAATTGCGTGGGGTACGTCCTAGCGTTGAAAAATTTTCTATTCGGGTGGCTGAGTTGTCTTTTGGGTTGATTGCAAACAGGGCGATCGTGTTATGTCCACGGTTGGAGCCATAGACGAATCGACCAGACGGATGAACCAGGACTTCGGCGGTCGACCAACCTGCTTGCAGGGGATCTTCTGCAACGGTTCTTACAGTGCGAATTTCGGTCAATTTACCGATTTGAGGATCCCAGGCTGCGCTGGTGAGTGTCATGTTCAATTCGTTGATGATGTAGAGGCTTTTCCCGTCCGGATGGAAGCTCAAGTGGCGAGGTCCGCTACCGCCGGCCAAGCTTAGGAAAGGGCTATTGCCAGGTTTAAGTTTTTTGGATTCAGCATCGAGTTGGTAAACGAAGACACGGTCGACTCCGAGATCTGCGACGAGTACCCATTGGTTGGTCGGGTCGATTTGTGCACAGTGCGCATGGGG
The DNA here is from genome assembly GCA_964483385.1 of uncultured Pirellula sp. GTDB lineage: Bacteria > Planctomycetota > Planctomycetia > Pirellulales > Pirellulaceae > JBKCUI01. The sequence goes on from CAZACJ010000020.1 coordinate 17,269, forward strand.
CTTTTCTTGGCGAGCGGTATTGGGTCCAGTTCCTTGATGCTGAATGGTTGATGACTCCGGTTCTAAACCTCCATCTTCTCGAATGGGGAGTAGCGATACCGATCCGCTGCCATAATTAGAAACCACTGCGAAGCGTCCTTGGCGATCTATTGTCACATGGCACGGCCCGTTTCCTTGGACGCGTTCGATATTGATCAACGCAAGTTCTGGCGATTCTCCGCGTTCATACGCAGCCCGATCAAACCGATAAGCGGCGAGTGAAGCAGCGCGTTGTTGATCATCAATTGCAGATTCCGTTACGACATAAAGGACATCTTTGCGAGGGTTCAAGGCAAAAAACGAGGCTTTGGGTTGCTTTGCAACCAGCTTGGGTTCAACCATTGAACCGTCTGCTTTAAGTCGACTGGCATAAATCCCGGGTCCATACCCACCGATCCAAAAGACTTGCTCTTTCGCTTGGGCTGTCACTTGCGATTCTGCTTTAGGATTGGTCGCATGACTATTGGCGTGTCGAATGACAAAAGCGACGAGTTCATTGCATTGGAAGAAGCCGTCCCACATGTTGTGCCCTTGTCCGGGTGGCACGATCAAATCCATCGGTGCATCGAGTTGTTGGTAACGTTTCTGAACAGCCCCGGAGTTCGCCTCTAGTGGCACGACGGTATCCACATCGCCATGGATTGCAAATAAAGGGACTTTGGCTTTTGCCAGGGTATCGATTCGGTCGACAGGATTCCATTCTTGCAAGCGTCGATGTAGCTCTTGAGGGGCGACATCAAACGCTCCGGCAGCCTTATCCAATCCTGGGTAGCTCGCGAGGCTGCAAACGGGATAGATACCTGCCCATGCAGCGACTTGATCTGGATGTGAGATAGCCCAGGAGAGCGTTTGCAGACCACCTCGTGATCGCCCTAGTAGGATTGGCTTGTTGGAATATCCTCGGCGAACCATTTCGGTGTGCAGCAGATCGAAGATTTGGTTTCCTTTGGGGCTTCCGTAGGATTCCCCAGCGTCAATTCCTGCAATGGCGATTCCTGCCTTCTGAAATCGTTCGAACATCCAGCGTTCTTCTGGACCAGGGAGGTTTGGCAACGTCGGAGCATACCAAACCCAAGGCCGATTCGCTTTGCTCGAAGCATCATCGCGCGATGGAGTTTGGTCGTTTGAGCGATCGGTAGACGCTGGGATCAAAAATGCTTCACGGCCAGAAAGAGCAAAACTTTCCCCTTGCATCGGCAATTGTTTTGAGCCTTGCTGTGCGTAGCAGGTCGTCAACGCAAGGGGGGCAAAGAAGCAAAGAATGATGACTTGTAGCAAGTGCATGTTGTGATGGATCGTTTGACCGAGTTGTATTGGAAGGACATTAAATGCAAATCTTGAAAACATCGATGAATCACTCTTTCTGACTCGGGAGGGAATTTAGATTTCCGAAGCTATTTACGCAGAATGGATTTTCATGGAAGTCGTATGTGTTTCGCCGGGAGCGATAGGGACCGCTCGACGCCGAACATTCCCAGTTTCTATACAGCACATTCGCAAATACTCTTCATCGCCAAAATCAGCCATCCTCTTTGATTTTGCAATCCAGGGGTTCCAAACGATCGTTGATTCGGATCCTTCAGCAGTGATGTGAATGGTCCTGTTCCATCCTTCGTCGACTAATCGAATGTCGGTGGCTTTTCCATCATAGATACGATCTGTTTCTTGCTGAAAGGTGATAGGTCGATCTTCAGCCGGATGCTCGACAGCAGTCAATTGATCTAGGTAGGGACATTTTCTCAGGTCGCCATCGATATGCACGTTTGCGATGTTGCTAACTTGGAAATAAGTATGTAGAGCTAATTCGAAGGAGTACAGTTCATCGGATCGATTGGTTACCGACAAAGCTACTTTCAGGCTTCGACCAAAGCGGGCGACCAGATTGAGTTCAAATGGTTCCTTGAAGATCCTCATTTCGATTTGAACATCGTCATCGATCATTGAGGAGGAAACCAACTCCCAGAGATGGGTTCGAGCCCAACCGTGTGCAGGAAGAGTTGGATCGCTTGGATGCGCACTGAACCATGGGAAGCAGATTGGTATTCCGCCGCGAATCGGTTTACTGGTTGCAAACTGCGACTGATCGCTTAGAAACAGAATAGGGTGTTTCTGATCAAGGGGATGGTAACTCGTCAGGTGTCCACCTTGCAGGAAGAACTCTCCGGTGCAGTGCGGGGTAGTGATTTTCCCGCTGCACAAACCCGTGTAGGGTTCGATGAATTGAAGTCGGTCTTTGATCTTAAATGGATTTAGTGCTCGAAGCTCCGTCATGATCGGATCTCCCTGAGGAATGGAATCTTATCGCATGGATGCAATCCATTGGATCAACGGACCGGCCGGATTTACTGGGGTATCATCACCACAAGGACGAGCGTTCTGCAAACACTGCTGTAGGACGCTTAATACTCTAGCACACCAACCCGTCCAACGCTTTGGATAAGTCGTTCGAGTTCAGATGATTGTTCGATGGCTGCAAATCCGAGGGATTCCAGGGTCTCGGTCGAAATTTGGCTTTGCAGATAGACGCTTCGTCGCGATTGGACGGAACGCAAAATGGAGGCAGAGAAGGCATTTTCCATGGAGCTGTTTAGCAATTCCTGGGTCAATTCTGCATCGGGTGCATCTGATGCTAGCGCGTTGATCCCTTCGGTTACCTCGCTGAGTTGTTCGGCGATTACGACAACACGCCCTGTCGGCGTAAGCCATTTTTCGGCGATCCATGCCGCACTTGCGACTTCGTCCCAACTTGGGGAGCGTGGGGATTCGGCATTACTGTCACCGAGTATCCGAACAACGACGAGCTCGAGTGATTGCAACGCAGATGACGTAGGTTTGGTCGCTACTGCTTGCGAGCAAACTTGGGCAACGCGTTCAGGGTTTCCTGCGGCGACTAGTCCTATCTCTCCGTCATGATTGATCACGACCGCGATGGCAAACTGCACACCGAGTAGCCATCCGGATTGGTGTTGGATTTCTTCGTCGCGCATGTTTGGGGTGCGCAGTAACCATCGTTTTGCGTAATGTTGTTGAGTGGGACCATCTGCAAAGGCCGGAAGCACGACAAAGGGGTCCGCGCTGCGTGGGTCGATCGGTTCCAACCAGCGATAGATTGGGATGACAAAGTCTGCCTCGACCAATTCCCGTTGCAGGTACATCGGCTCGGCGGTATCGGATGCAGCGATGTATTCGAGGGACTGTGGTTCGTCAGGCGAGTGGTAGACTACACGCAGGATTTCATGAGGGGCAGGTGCATTTTCACCGGACTCCTCTTCGGTGATACTCCCAATGACTAATGTGCGCTCGGGATGGTATTGAGCCAACCATTGCCGGAGTTGATCCGGTAGCTGATCGACTGAGCTACCGAAATCTGTTCGCCTTGGAATTACCAATGTGATAGCAACTTGTTTCTCTTCAAGTTGACGCATTAGCCAATCTAGAACCGGGGTAGCGATTTGAAATGGGTTTGGAAGATTGCCGTGCAGAGCGATCGCAAGTCGATCACCGGGTACGAATGCTAAATCGACGGATGGATAATCGACGGGATTTCTAAGTGCTTCAACTACCGCTTCTGGTATCGAGATGGAACCGTCGCAGATAGCGGAGCGCAGGGAGATATATTCAGAATCAAAATTTGGTTTCATCGGTGAAGTAGCTTTCGGTACCACGCTTGATGGGCTTGAACCATCGCGGAGACGGAGTGTTGTTGTTCCAAGTGTTCTTTTGCTGTTGCGATCAGCGCAGTGCGTAAGGAAGTGTCATCGAGCAATTGATGGGATAATCGCATCAATCGGTCGACGTCCCCCAGTGCGAACAGGTAACCGGACTTTTCGTTTTTTACTAGGTCTTGATTACCGGGGATATCCGTAGCCACTACGACAACGCCCGCTTGCATCGCTTCGAGCAATACGTTGGATTGTCCTTCATACAGGCTTCCGTTCCAGAGCAAATCAGCATGTGGAAGGATTTGCAGAACATCGTTTCTGTGACCGACGAGATGCACATTTTTTGCAGCACGAATGTTGTCGCGGAATTCTTCGAGACGTTCTCGTTCGGGGCCTTCTCCGATGATGACATAGCTGACATCACTGCGCAGGACGCTGAGCATATCTGCGGACCAAATGAGGTCCTTGTATCCTTTTTGGGGCCAGAGTCTGCCTATTGAGAGAATCAGCTTGTGGTTTTGTGGGATTCCCAATCTTCGGAACGCTTCTTCGCGCGAGATATCCAAAGCCGTGTTACGGGGTGGGATGCCATTGGGGATTACAGTGAAGTGATCCCTAGAGATCCCCTTGGAATCATAGAAGTCGACGACACCTTGGCTATTTGTCGAGATTCCTTGTGTCCGCTTTGCGAGCGCTCGATCGATGGTTAACTGCCAAGTTCCTTTCCAGGGGTCGACCGACCGTTCGGAGCCTACTACGACAGGGACTTTAGCTGCAAGAGCGGCGCTACGGCCATACGCGTTGGCTGCGAAGAGCCATGTGTGAACGATGTGAGGTTGAAGTTGTTTGAGTTTCCGATAGAGCTTAAACCAAGCAAAGGGATCGCCGGTAGCATGTTTGCCGATCAAATGGACAGGAACATCGGCTTGTTTCAATTCCGCCTCCAAGGGGCCTGTCCGGGTCAGTACAAGTACGGAGGGATCGAAGGTATGGCGATCGAGGCCGCGTACGAGGAGAGAGAGTTGTTTCTCTGCGCCACCTTGTTCGAGGGTGGGAATGATTAAGCAGAGTTTGATACGTTGCGAATCACTCACGAGCGGCCTCGGTTGCGTGTGGCGATCTTTTGGAAGATAGAATTCCAGCGGTCGAGAGCATGCTCAAATGGGTAATGGCGATGAAAAAAACTCCGCAATGCGATCGCTTCTTGATTCCATTGTTGGCGGTGTCCAATCCAGTCATGAAGCTGCGAAGTTAGGCTTTCTGCGGAATGAAACGTCTTGAGCAATGGGGTTTCGGGCATCCACTCTGCTGTCGTTGGCGATTCAGCGACGATGGTTGGAATGGCGGATTGTAACAACAAATTGGTCGAATACTGCAGGGAGTGCTGCGGGTTCGAAACAATCGCTAGATCTGCGGCTTGAATTACATCGTCGAGAACATCGAAGCCATCGAAAAGCAGGATTTCTCGATGCCAACCTCGCAGTTTGATCCATTCGTAGATCTGAGAGGTGTCTTGTCGGATTCCGACCAACCACATTCGGATGGGGTGTCCTCGGTCCAAGAGATCGCAGACCGCTTTCAGAACCGGTTGTAGCTGCGGAAAGGAGGAGTCGCCGAAGTGGATTGCCAAGTCAGTAAAGCCGGGGACTACAAAGTCACTGGAGGCATGGAACAGAGCGTTGCCGGCTCGCTGTTTTTCGTTTGCTGAGCGTGCAATACCCGGATGGATCAGATCTGGGATCAGTGAGATTGAAGCTTTCGAGATGCCTAGTTCTGCAAGCGATTGGGATTTGCTGTACGAAGGAGTAACAATTGCGTCGGCTTGGCGTAACGCATTGTCGACCGATGTGGTGATGCTACCGAAGCCCCTTGGTCGAGTGTGTGGCTGAAACTCCTGCTGTACCCTTACGATTAAGGGGAGTTCCAAGTTCTTGCATTTCTGAGCGAGGTTTGCAAGGATTCCGTCAGTTGAATCTATGTAGAGAGCATCGAAATCGGAACTGAATTTCTGGACCCAACTGACGATACTCCGTTGGAAAGCGCCTTCGTTCCAATGTGAAGAAGGTGGGGGCACCAATCGATGGATGGGTACACCTCGAACGCTTGCGAGCCCAGGCCAGTTTTTGTTCCAACGGGCGGTGAGGATCTGAGTATCAACGCCAAGCGTTTTCCAATGATCGACCCAGTGCATCAATCGCAACGCTGATTCTTCTGCAATCGGCCAAACTTTGCGACTGACAACCAGCAATCGCAACTTCGACCTCGAATCATTGCTTGGTGTTGCCCGATACTCCGCCACGGCCATCGCTTACCTCGGTTGACCCGTCGCTTGCAATCGTTTTCGATGCTCGTCGATATCATGCGGTTCCATGACACCTACATAGGGTAGATTGCGGTAGAAGTCATCGTAATCGAGTCCGTATCCAACGACAAATTCGTTGGGGATGCGGAAGACGCTGTAGTCCGGTTGGATTTCTACTTGGGTGGTTCCTTGTTTGTTTAGAAATACAGCAGTTTTTACGCTGCGTGGTTTGAGCTCCTGCAAGTATTTGGTTACTTCGACGAGTGTCTTACCTGTATCGAAGATATCATCGATCAGCAATACATCTCGATCGACGATGTCTAATCGATCGAGTTCGCTGATTTGCAGATGGCCAGAGGACGTTCCACCGCGATACGACGACGCGCGAATCAGCTGGATACGAAGGGGCATATCGAGGTGTCGGATCAAGTCTGCCAGCATGACGACGCTACCTGTCATGATGCCGATGACCGTGATCGGTCGCTGCCCGTATTCTTTGCTCAGTGTAGCGCCTAACTGTTCGATTCCGATGCGGATCGCGTTTTGGTCGTAGAGGATTTTCATGTAGCAGTTGCTCTAGTTCTATTCGCGAATGATCCACAATTGTTCGTAGGTACGAAGCAGCAAGAGATCGTCGGCGGGGACGAGGGTTGCGCGCACGACGGAATCGGTGGTGATGGACGCAAGTTTGTTGTAGGCTTCGCTGGCGCGCAGAACGGTTACTTCGCCCGTGTCGGAAACGTTGACCAAGCGATCTCCAAGGAGAATCGGTGAGGAGAAGAAGTTTCCGCCGACACGTTCGCTCCATCGCACTGTGCCATCGCTTAGCCGCACGCAGGAGACGACACCTGCGTCGGACCAAAGGAACATCAAATCACCGGCAACGACGGGAGTGGGAACGTAGGGAGCGGCGCGTTGGATGCGGAAGCGTTCTTTTTGGGTCTGCATATCGTAAGCGACGAGCAGATTGTCTCGTCCTCCACCGGATCCATGGGTGGCGATTGCAAGTGGCCCGGACAGTACGGTTGAAGAGCAGACACGTTGCTTAAAACAATCGTGGTTCCAAAGGATATTACCCGTTTGCGGATCCATTCCGAAGATCCCTAATCCCGTCGTGGCACAGACGAGTTCCTTTTTACCGTCAGGCAACACGCGAACGTTTGGGACCCCATAGCAGACTCTTTTAGTTGGTAGTTTCTTTTCCCAGATCGTTTCACCGGTTTTTCGGTCGAGTGCGAGCATCTTGTCTTCTCCAGGTGCGACGCCTGGGTCAAGCTCTTGTGCATCTTGACTATCGAGCAAGATCACTTTGTCGTCGACGAGGATAGGCGAAGAAGCGAATCCATGCTGAGAGACATAACGTCCAAAATCGCGAGACCAAAGTTCATCACCTTCATGGCTGAAGTGCTTGATGAACACATGTTCGGGGTCACCCCAAGCGACAACGACACCATCTGCATCCACTGCAGGAGTGGACGAAGCGTAGGTGCTAAACTGATGCAATCGGTGGCTCGCGGATGGAAATGTTTTTTTCCAAACGATCTGAGGTTGCAACTTAGCATCATTGGGAATGTCGATCGCGACAACGAATCGTGAAGCATCCTTTGCGTCTGCCGATAGAAGGTAAACGCGACGAGGTTTGCCTTCGGACTCCCAAATCACCGGCGAGCCATTTCCAATACCTGGCACATCCAGCTTGGTAACCGATTCCTCTTTCCAAGGAATCGGAACACGACAGGCGGGAAAGAACCCTGTGCCGTCGTTTCCGCGAAATCGAGTCACGGGGAAGTCTTGAGCAGTCGCAGGAACAAAGAGCACTCCAGTGTTGAAAATTGCGTTGAAGATTGCAAAAAGTGCAACAAGGGTGGCTGACCGGATTTTTGAGGGGGATGACAACATGACTGTTTTGACTTCGTTAGCCTTGGGGGAACATACGGACGCCGACGCTGAGCAAGATGTTTGCGTAGCGTTGTGTGTCACCGGTCTGAACGGTAAGGACATGGTCTTGGGTTGCAACGGCATCGTAGAACTGCCATTTTTCGATGGGCTTGAGTTCTAAATCGAGGCCTGCATTTTTGATGGTATTGCGGTATTCGCTCCAAACCGGTGGATCGGATTCCAATGCGTATGGACCGGACTTCTCTGTCATCATCACCGAGACCGCTTCGATCGGGATCGCGGAAAGAATGGCTTGGAGGACCTGATCGCAAGTCACTAGGCCAGGCATAAGATTCAGGCTAACCAATTCGCAGCGAGGGCCTCGCTTGCTCGAAGCGGGATAATTTCCGTCAGCGATCAAGATGGTGGCGTGGTGACCGGCTTCGCCCAGAATTCGGGAAATGGTCGGGTGGATTAGTTTGCTGGTTAGCATAGAGTTTCAAGCCTTGAGTTTCCTAGTAGGTGCGATCGAATCACGTTGCGTGAGGAAGCGGAAAAGCAACGTTTTGGAAAACAAGCAGTGTAATCCATTCTCAGGAACTCGGAAAATAGGGAGGGGGCTACTCAGGGGTGTCTTTGCGGGATGCTCGGTTTCCTTGGGTTGTCCCATGCCCTGCTTTCTCAGGGTATTCCCATTCGACAAGAAACTAGCGCCAAAAAAGGGCTTTCTGGATACAATGCGACGAAGCACAACAGTGGTGCTGTTTTTTGGTGGGCGATCACATTGGATGGCCCTATGATTCATAAAAAAGGAACTGTAATCGCATGTCGGAGCGTCGTGTCGTCTTGGCAATGAGCGGAGGGGTTGATTCGAGCGTTGCCGCCCACCTGCTTCTCGAACAAGGCTACGAAGTCACCGGGGTATTCATGCGACACGGGGAAAAATCGAGCCAAGCTTGTGAATTGGGGGATGGCAAACCGAATCCGTTGTTGCCGATCCTCGAAGGTCGACTCGATCACAAACAGGGTTGTTGTTCTGCAAGCGATGCAGCGGATGCTCGGCGCATTGCCGATAAGCTTGGTATTCCGTTTTATGCCCTCGACTTGGAATCTGAGTTTCGTCGAATTGTTGATTATTTTGTCGATGAGTATCAACAGGGACGCACTCCGAACCCTTGCGTTCAGTGCAACAATTGGATCAAGTTCGGGCGGTTGTTTGATTACGCGGACGCGATTGATGCGAAGTATGTAGCGACCGGCCATTATGCGAGGATGCTGTCGCCCGAACAAACAGCCGGTGAGTGGGAATTGCATCGAGGTTTGGATGACGATAAAGACCAAGCGTACGTGTTAACCGGTATCGACCGCAGTTTGTTGCCAAGGATGATGTTGCCGGTTGGTGGGTACCACAAATCGGAGATACGTCGGATTGCTGGTGAGTTGGGAATGCGGGTTGCCGATAAGCGAGACAGCCAAGAGATATGTTTTGTTACTTCTGGTTTGCATGCGCAATTTGTTCGGCAGAAAAGTCCGGTCGATACATCGGGTGAAATCGTTACGACGGAAGGGAAGGTCGTTGGTCGCCATCCTGGAATTGAAGGGTTTACGATTGGGCAGCGCAAGGGGATTGGGGTTGCCATGGGCTCCCCGTACTTTGTTGTTTCGATTGATCGGCCAACACGGCGCGTGGTGATCGGTCCCCATGAAGCTCTAGCCCGTAGATCACTTCGAGCAACCGAAGCGAATTGGTTGACCGATTTTCCAATCGATCAACCTACCGAGGCTTTGGTTCAAATTCGTTACAATTCGTCACCGGAGGGTGCGGTTGTGACAAGGCACGCCAACGGAGACTTTGAAGTGGACTTCCAAGGGGATGTCTTTGGAGTTTCACCGGGGCAGCTAGCTGCCGTTTTTCTTGGGACGCGAGCGGTCGGATGTGGCTGGATCGCTTGAGGATGGTTGAGGTTTCTTGTTGCGATCTCCAAACGGATGGTAGCCATCCGCTGCCAAGCGGCGGATATAGTGATGGGGCTAACTACTCGCATTTCGTATAAACATTCAACCGATTCAAACTCGCAATTTGATGGTATCCTTAATAGCGGATTCATTCTTGCGAGGGGCCTAAGTCCCAGAATTCTTCACCCCAACTAGCTTCCTAACTTGGAAATATATCAATGACGGAGCGTCCGAGCATCTGTGTTGTAATCCCGTCGTTTCAAGGTGGCGATAGCTTGCTTGAATGCCTCGGTACGCTTGCGAAAAGCAGTTACCCACCGCAATGTACCATTGTAGTTGACAATGCATCGACAGATGGATCGGTTGAGGCTGCCATGCAAACCTTCCCGAATGTTGAGTTTTATGTGAACGATGAGAATGAAGGATTTGGTGCGGCTTGTAACAGAGGGATGCAAATCGGATTAGATCGCGACGTCCATTACATCTTTCTACTCAATCAAGATGCATTGTTAGAAGTAGAGACACTTGAGTCTTTGATTTCGCTCGCGCAACGCATCCCAAAAGCAGGAGCGATCGGTCCCAAGACGCTTTGTCTTACGATGCCGAACACTTCGTCGAGTTCAGTTCAGGTTCCCAAGCTTCACTACAACGGCGCTTATCGCACATGGCTTCCGTTATGGCAGCGGATACCAGGCTATGGAAAACCGGATAATCCATCAGACAATCAGCCCCGCCAAGTGGATTATCTTTGGGGGCATGCGATGTTGCTTCGCAGCGATGCGTTGCGTGAGGTGGGTTTATTTGATCCTGGTTTCTTCATGTATTGCGAAGACTTGGATCTGTGCCTACGTCTGCAACGCGCCGGTTGGCAAACTTGGTGCGATAGCGCCGCGTTGACTTGGCATGGCCTAGATGACGAAGCGAAACAGGAAAAATCTGAACCTTGGCGATGGTACCTAAAACAATCCAGTAGTCATTACCTCTACCACAAAACCTACAAGCCTTGGCATGCTCAAGTGCTTTGGTTATTAACGGCGCTGCGAGAGTCTATAAGTCTCGCTAGGCATGGGCAGTGGAAGTCCGTCCGCGACTTGTTCGGTGCGGTATGGAAGATACTCATCGGTGTGCGGGTCCCACCACCGAAAGCCAAAGAAAGAGGATAGTATTGTATATTCGAGTGTAGCGACGCGTTAAGAATCGAAGAATTTTTTTGTGGATGAGTCGTGTTGTAATCGGTATTGTATCATGGCACGAAGGAAATCAGCCTGAACAGATCAAGATGTTGAACTTCTTAGTATAGGTTGAGATATTGATTAATTGCTCGTCCCGTCTGTCGCGATTCCTTAAAATTCGTATGCAGGTCTTTATGCACTATCACGATCTCTCCCCGTTCTATCGAACCGCGTTGCATCACCTATTGTTTTTTGTGATGTCGATGACGACTGCGTTACCTGTTGTTTATGGGCAGAGTCGTCTTCGAAAAGCGATCGATGCGGGAGTTGATGATGGGTTATCTTCGCGTATTAATGCTTTAGATTCTTACGAGTTGATTTCGCGAAGTGATGCGCAAGCTGTGATCGACGCGTTGGCTTCCATTCCTTTGGAAAGCATGAAGCTTGACGATTCATCACCAGCTTACACATTGGTGAGTTTGTTTGACACGATTTCAGATCCATCCCTTCCTGCAATGCCGGTGTTTTTGGAGCAGGGAGTTCCGTTGTTTATCCGAATCTTTGATCAGAAACGGACAACGGATGACGAAGAATTTGGATCGCCTTTACTTTTTAAACTTTTACAGTTGCTCGCTGCTTCCGGAACTCTCGAGGGTACGAATAAAGTGATCGAGGCGGCAAAGGGTTCCTTCCATTCGGATAGTTACCAATGGAGTTATGTATTGTTGCAATATGTCGACTCTCATCCGCATCGTGACCGGCTTTTCCGTTTCCTTTCAAAGAACATTCCGCAGGGAGCTATCGGCATAAAGTTGTTGGGCGTTGCGAATCAAGTTTCGCTCGCCGATGACGAAGCGTTTCATCCATTCGATTCACAGGATGGGATGCGTCGAATAAGAAGTTTATTAGAAGATCAAAATCCTGAAGACACTGCCATTGCCGTATCTGCGGCGGTGGCGTTGGCGTTTGTATACCAAAAAGAGCGGGACGAGTTGATTGATCTTGCGTTGGTACATCGAAATGTAGATGTCATCCTTGAGGGTGCGTGGGCATCAGGTAGGCTTGGGCAAGAGAAGGGGTTGAAGGTTCTGCAGAAGTACTGTTCGGACTATAGGTATGCCGCTGCGGCTTGCGAATATTTGGAAGAGGTTTCCCGAGCTGATTTGATACCAAAAGAGACGCTTGAAGGTGCGTTTAAGGCCCAGGCGGAATTTGCGAAGTGGCTTGAACATCCGAATGAGCTTGGAGAAGTAGTGGACGAAGTCGTTGTTGTAGATCATCGCAAGTTGCGATGGCCAATGGCAAAAGAGGAGACGGACTTCTATGTAATGCGTTTTTTGTTGCGGGATAAATGGGGGCTTGAGCCTGATAAGCAAGATTGCGGCGTGGTTGGTAGCATGACATGGTGTTTCTTCTTTTTGAAAATGGATCAACGACCACCGGAGGATGTGTACGCCATACATGCTGCTTGGGAGATGCAAGCTGCGGAGTTGATCAAGGAAAATGAGACGCCTGCACCGAATGCCTTAGAGGACGCATTGAAGCAGTGGACGGGTAAGCCGTTGGAGGAGCCGAAGTATCTTGGTTCCTTTCAGGTTTCAAGGAGGTTGAAGATTGGGAAGCGACAACCGGTATTGATTGAGGCGACGTTGGATGGCGAGCGGGGATGGGCGATCGTCGATGGAGATAAGAGTGCCTGGTATCCCGCTTCAGAGCAGCCGGTAGAAACTACAGGTGCCACGGTAATGAGTATCCATCTGGGCCTTGAATTGCTAGGTTTAGATCCCCCAGCGGATCGAAAAGCACATTTGAAGCCAGTTGTTGAAATCGATAAGAGTCAGTGGGTAAAGCGGTTCGAAATGTATCTGGACGAATTGAAAGGAGCTGAACCTAAGCGGCAGCTTGAGCTATTCGAGGAGGTGATCAGCAACCACTACGAAAGCTATCTTGAGTACGCCGCGGAAATTCAAAGCACTGAGCAATCGAAGGTTTTGCTCGAGACGTATCCGAAACTCTTGGAGATTGTCCAACAAGCGGATGAAAAGCAACGCAAGAAGATTCTAGAGTACTACTACTTCAATGCGTTAGGGGCGAATTTCATCGATTACCTAGACGCGTTAGCGAAATCGCAACGCCTTGATGAGGCAAAAGAAGTTTTCGCGTACCTTTCACCGTACTGGAAGAAAGATATGAATCCGGCTTTGTACGGAGCCGCAGCATACACAGTAGAGTTGATGGATATTGCCGAAAGTAGTTTTGAGCAATTCCTCGAGGAGCAAACTTCCCATGGAGCTGATTTTTTTGGCGCAGTGAAAGTGATCGAGTCGTTGGCGAGGCTAAGGTTTTCGCAGGGTAGAAAGGAAGCAACTCAGGAATTGCTAACGGACTGTATTCAGGGAATAGTTGCGAAAATGAAAGAGTCTGAAGAGCAAGCGATGCAGTCTCGGCTAGAGGATTTACTCGACCAATATCAGAAATTATTTCTGGAACTATATCCAGATGAGGCGGGGAGACTGAAAGAGATGGGTGTTGAAATCCCTAAACCTTAGACGATTCGCTTCCGCAAGTGGATGTAGGTAGTTTGGTTGAAAAGGATTGAAGAAAGACTCAGCGGTTAGCATGAGCTACCGCTGAGCTTTCAGGCACCATCGGTGAACTGATTTCTTGAGGTGTCGTTACTTTGCCTTGAGGGCTTCACGGCAAGACTGAGCGCAATCGCGACAGACTTTTGCGCATGCAGCACAAGCTTCATCATCTTTGTGTTTTTCGCATTCGATAGCGCAACGTTCGCAAGCCTCCGCGCAGAGGGCCTTTATTGCTGTTGCCATGGGGCCTTTTCTTGCGGAGATTGCGTCGCAAGCGGCGCATAGATCGGCGCAATCGAGACAGAGGGTGATACAGGTTTTTCGACCTGGTTCATCGAGGCAAGCGGCAACACATGCAAGGCAGGTAGATCTGCAGTTGGTGCAATTCCCGTCACAAGTGTCTGACGTAGGAATTCCGGCGGCATGGGAGGCTGTGTATGCCCCAGCGAGACTTGCGACCGCTGTTGCGGCACCAAGGACTAGATTTCGACGATTCATGGAATACTCCACAGGGTACGGGGTGAATGGGTGCGACTTTTACTGATTTGTTCGTTTCGCATCCTCTTCGATCAAGCACAAAGCACGTTCCAGAAGGACAATCACGCAATGGTCGACGATTCGATAGAAGACGTTATTGCCTTCTCGTCGACCGGCGACAATTCGTTTGTCGTGCAAACGCTGTAGCTGGTTGGAGATGGCTTGCGGTTTCATTTCGAGTGCAGCAGCGAGATCAACCGTGGTGGCTTCCTCTCTGCAAGCGATTTCTTGCAGAAGTCGCAATCGGGTATCATTTGCCAGGACTTCGAAGAGTGCTTCCACAGCCGTGGCTTGTTCGTAGGACATGCGCGGCCGTTGAATCAGACTATTTTTTTCCGGGCACTTCGAAGGTGTTTTCGAAGATGATTTCGATTGGGATTTCTGCTTTTGCATGATTCGTTCTTCCTGGAATACACTACGCAGTGTATTCGTGGATGTAAAGAGCATTTTTTGGCGGGACTAACGAAATTCGACTTGAGTCACATGGGACGAGAAGGGTGTAATTTCCGGGAGAATGGGTGCTCGGCTCAGTGAGTCTGTCTTTGCCGAACACAGGAATGTATTGTAGGCTAAAGCAATGTCTTGGGGGTTATTCTGGTATATTAGCATTTACCGGTAGATCTCAGTTGAGTTTTGTATATTGACAAACTGACGTCTCGCAATGACGCCTATCGTCATCATTTACCCCAGGGGTACCTACTGTTGTTTTGCCGGAAATAGCTTGAATGAACATTCAGCCTTATCGAACGCCCGATCGACATTGGCCACCGAAGATGACACCTTGGTGGTTCAAGAGCGTTGATTTTCTTAGACGCAAAGCGCTTCGATCACAGCAGATCCAAGCGATTGAACTTCGTGGTTTGGAGAATCTCAAGGAGGCGTTGGATGCAAAGCAAGGAATCTTGTTAGCGCCAAATCATTCGTTCCATTGGGACTCGTATTGCCTCCTGGAATCCGCTCGTAAAGTAGCTTGCCCCTTCTACATCATGACCGCTTGGCAGGTGTTCCAAGAAAGTCGTTGGTTTGATCGGATCTCGATGCAGCGGTGTGGTTGTTTTAGCGTCGATCGGGAAGGAAGCGACTTGGTGGCGATGAAGACAGCCATCGACATATTGCAGAACCGTCCCCATCCGTTGGTGGTATTTCCGGAGGGAGATGTGTATCACACCAACGATCGAGTCACGACATTTCGCGAGGGGGCAGCAGCGATGGGGTTGATGGCCGCTCGAAAAGCCCAGCGCGATGTCGTGGTGATTCCAGTGGCGATGAAGCGATGGTATACGGAGGATCCCTCGGCACAGCTTGCCAAGGTGCTTGATCGGGTCGAAGAAAGACTTTTTTGGCAACCCAAAACAAGTTTGCCAATGAAGGAGCGGCCAATGCATGAACGTATCGTGCAGATTGCGGATGGTTTATTGTCGTTGAAAGAAATTGAATACCAACATCGAAGTCAATCAGCGGACTTGGCTACGCGCATATCAACGCTCGCGTTGAGCGTGCTTGGGGAAGTAGAGCAAACGGTAGGTATAGTCGAAGGGAAGGGAATTATTCCCGAGCGGGTCAAGGAAGTTCGGAAGCGACTAATTGAGCTAGAGGGGCAGTCTCAGCCTGGAATAGACTACGCAAAAGAAATGCAAAAGATGTTTTTTGTGACGCAATTGTATAGCTATCCCGGGGACTACGTCTTGCGTAAACCCAGCATTGAACGGATTGCGGAGACGGTCGATAAGTTCGAGGAAGATGTCTTGGGGGCTGCCTATCCAAGCGTACACGGGCCCAAGAGGGTCGTGGTACAATTCGGGACACGGATCGAATTACCCAAGGGAAAAGGTCGGACCATGTCTGCGGGTGACTTGACCGAGCGGATGCAGAGCGAGGTTCAAAGTATGCTTGACAGCCTGAACGAGCAGCACGATTCGAATCTTGGCGAGTGACTTGGATATGTTTTAAGAGAGTGGAGTAGCAATGTTTTCGCTTGATTCTGTATCCAAGTCCTTCGGGGATTTACAAGTCTTAAAACCGACAACGGTGGAGTTTCCGGTTGGTCAATCGACAGTATTGATTGGGCCTAGCGGATGTGGGAAGAGCACGATGCTTCGGTTATTGGTTGGGCTGATTCAACCTGATCGGGGTACCATTCGATTTGAAGGGGAGTCGATGACATCCGATAAGTTGTTATCGATGCGACGTCGGATGGGGTATGTGATTCAGGATGGTGGTTTGTTTCCGCATTTGAGTGCTTTTGAGAATATCAGCTTAATGGCAAAACATCTCGGCTGGAGTACCGATGCGCAAAACAAGCGAGTGAATGAACTGGCTGAATTAACGCGGTTACCTGCAGCCGCATTAAAGCGATATCCATCACAGATGTCAGGTGGTCAGCGTCAACGGGTCGGGATCATGCGTGCATTGATGTTAGATCCACCGGTATTGCTTTTTGATGAGCCGATGGGGGCGCTAGATCCGATGGTGCGTTTTGATCTACAGGAGGATCTTTTAAAGATCATCAGAAGTCTTGGTAAGACATCGATCATGGTGACCCACGATATGGGAGAGGCCGGATTCTTTGGGGATCAAGTGATGATGCTGTCGGAAGGTCAGATTGTCCAGCAGGGCACGCTCGAAGAGTTGATTCATCAACCAGCCAATGAATATGTAACACGTTTTATCAATGCGCAACGGATTCCACAGGTATAAGTTCCAGCGGCCCGAGTATTTTTAGGGACCTTCAGTAATCGGAAAAGATTTCATGCCTACGAAGAGAGCTTTCAAATTGCAGAGTGTTGTTTTTTTGTGGCTCTGTATGCAGGTGATGTTCTTGGATGGATTTCTCTCGGAGTCGTATGGGCAAGAGAGGCGGTCGGAAGGAGTGGAGCTGAAGGTTGGGTCCAAGGCGTTCACCGAATCAGTAGTGCTTGGGGAGATTTTGTGTCATTTAGCACGGGATGCGGGGGCGCAAGTTGAGCATCTTGCGGAGCTAGGTGGAACGCAGATTTTGTGGAACGCATTGGTATCGGGTGAAATCGATGCGTATGTTGATTACACGGGGACAATTCGCGAAGAGATTCTTGCAGAGGCGGCACGGCGAGGGGTGCAAGTAGAGACCGAAGAGGACATGCGCCGCGCGTTGGCGGATCGTGGAATCGTGATGACGCAGACGGTGGGTTTTAACAACACCTATGCATTGGGAATGCGAGAGGTAGTTGCTGCTGAATTGGGAATTCGCAAGATCAGCGACTTGAGAGGGCATCCGGAGTTAGAGTATGGCTTGAGCGATGAGTTCATGGAACGCCGAGATGGATGGAATCCACTCGCGGATCACTATGGGATCAAGACGCGCAAGATCCGAACGATGGACCACAATTTGGCGTATCGTGGAATTGTGCATGATGCGATTCAAGTGACCGATCTTTATACGACCGATGCGGAGATAGCGTTTTATCGTCTACGTGTGTTAGAAGATGACTTGAATTACTTTCCTACCTATCACGCCGTGTTGCTGATGAGGCAAGATTTGAAGGAGCGAGCACCCAAGGTTGCGCAGGCTTTTTTGAAGATGGAGGGATTGATCACACCATCTGAAATGTCGGGGATGACAGGAAAGGTTCGATTGCAGAACAAAATCGAAGCCTATGCAGCAGGTGATTTTTTAAATAGCAAGCTACAAATGCAGATCGTCTTGCCATCGATGACTACAGCGGCGCAGTGGAAGCGAGTTGGGGAACGGTTGATGAAAACGACGCTTGAGCATTTGTTTTTAGTGATTGTTTCGTTGAGTTTAGCAATATTGGTTGCGGTACCATTGGGGATTGCGGCAGCACGCAGTGAGCGGGTGGCCAACGTCGTCTTGGGGGTCGTCAGCGTAATACAGACGTTGCCGTCGATGGCGCTGTTGGTATTTATGATCCCTTTGTTTGGACTCGGAGCGGTGCCTGCGATCGCGGCTTTGTTCTTTTATAGTTTGTTGCCGATTGTACGTAATACTTATGCGGGACTAAGGCAGATTCCGGCGGCAACGCGCGAGAGTGCAGAGGTTTTGGGGCTTGATGAGAAATCGCGTTTGCGATTGGTGGAACTGCCATTGGCATTGCCATCGATACTTTCCGGGATCAAGACTGCGGCGGTGATCAACGTGGGGACCGCCACGATCGGAGCATTGATCGGAGCGGGAGGTTACGGTGCTCCGATTCTCACGGGGATTCGTCTATCAAGTATCTCGCTGATTTTGCAGGGAGCGGTACCTGCCGCTTTGCTGGCGATTTTTGCTCAGTGGGGTTTTGGAATGTTAGAGAAGAGGTTGGTGTCTCCGGGGTTGCGTCCACCACGCTGAGCGAATGCGACTTAGCCGATCTCAAGGGAGAGGATCGCAAAGAGGTTTTCTGTTTTGAGATTTGGGGGAGGCCCAAGATACATTCGAACACACCCGAAGATCTCTTGCATGTTTTTGGTCCGACAGAGGTCAGTCATCGATGGATTATTATCGGGGACATCGATCATTATCGATGATGCTTTGGCCTTTTCAGCGAGAGCGTGAATGAGCGTTTCTGCTATGTCCAACGATGTGGCTTGAAGTGGTCCAATTTTCCAGCCGACCAAACAAGGTCGAATGGTTCCCCAACCAAGCAATTGGTTTGGCTGATTCTGATTGATAGCCACGAGGGTGAATGCGTTGGGTTGTTGGATCCAGGGCAAGAGGACTTGGGGACGTTCCCCTGGAAAGCAGAGAGTGTCCATCTCATGTACAGCGTTGAAGTCTGAATGCTGGAAGGGGCGAACGGTGAAGGTTGTTGCAAGTCCCTTTGGAGGATTGTCTACGAGGGGGAATTTTGGTTCCCATTGAAAGCGTCGATGGCGAGTGAAGGGCCTGAATCCTCCTTGAGCGTAGAAACCAACCATGGCATCGACGGCATCGAGACCGATGGTAGCGTTTGGTTGAAGACGCGAGAGAAGATGATCGCGTCGTGCATACCAGAGTTTTCGTCCAAGGCCTTGTCCACGGTGTTTTGGATCGACGATAAAGAGCCCCATAAAACCGAACGAAGGGTTATGTCGAACGACAGCACCGCCGGCGACCCAATGGTTATCGACGGATAAACCTAGAAAACCATCAGGGTCGGCGTTCCAGATCAGTTCAGGATCGTGCAAGCCTGGATTCCAACCTTCTTGCCCGGCCCATTTTACGAGTGTGGTTACTTGGTCTTTCGTCAGGGGATGAATGTCGTTGATGGTGCACTCCGGGAGGTGGTATACCAAGAGGGTTTGAGGAGGATATGATAGCGATTGCCGGGGTGAATTATTGTCATGATACGATAGAACAATATTGGTTGCAGGAGTTTTTATGAGTAACTACCGCTATGACATTTAGAAGATTTTTTCAGAGCACAAAACGGGGCCTTACGACCCCGGCAGAGGATGTGTCGGCCTTCCAGGCCTGAAGTTCTTTATTTAGCAGGTCAGTTTACCGAGGGCGTTCGTATTGATACTCCAAGGTGGATTCGCCGAGCGTGCAATCTTTGATCGCTTCTAGGAGTTTTTTACGGTCGGTGGTTTTGCTGTCGAGTTCCAGTTTTTTAGACAGGGCATAGAGTGTGATACTATATGATTTCACTCCAGGGCCTCGTGAACACATCGGGTCGTAGCTGTTTTTCTTCTTGTCATTCAAACCTAGAGTTCCAGGGAAGTCTTTTGATGTGGCGTTCTCAGGGATGTTGTTTTTCATCGGGTCGATGTTGTAGACAAGCCAATAAGACTTTTCTTGATCGGGGGCTTTATGCCAAAGCGAGATCACAACCGATTGGGTGTCAGGTGGAAGGTTATCCCAAGCAATTGCAGGCGAATGACCAGCTCCGTCGCATGTGCAGTCCTTCGAAATGCGCGATTGTCGATCGATCGAACTACTCGTGAGTTGAATAGAGCTTCTTGATGGCTCTTGGGCTTTGGGGTTTACGTTTGCTTGTGGATTATTCCGATCGCGATTGCCGTTACGGTCTCTAGGGCGATCATTTCTTGAAGGAGCTTTTTCGGGGGGATCGCGTCGTGGACCAGGGGCCATGTAGTTTTCTTTTCGGACGTTGCCCTGTGGATCTTGGAACTCGAAAGCAGCCGAACCGTCGTCGGCAAGGGTGTAACGCACGAAGCCTTTTTTGCCTGAGATTTCGTAGGTAAGTTGATAGCTATTGGAAGAAGTTTCTTCGAATCCGACGATGCGTGCTCCGCGTAGTGGCGGGAGGGCTGGACGCGGACTTTGAGCACGCGGTTGCGGATCGACTTGTCCATCTCGCTCTACGACTTCTCCATAAAAACCACCATTGAGGTAAGGGTAGTTTTTTGTTGCGTGATAGTGGTAGCTACCTTGTTTGTCTTGGTGCCCGTTCCACTGGTCCAAGGCCGCATAGTCAGGATCTTGGGGATCTTGGTATCCAAAGATTGGATATCCATCGAGCGCGTAAGCGATGGGGTTTCCTCGCCCGACGACTGGTTCAAGGTGGATAGGTGCGATGTGGTAGTGATAGTCATCGGCTCGTCCGCAATGGCCCCCATATTGATCGAGTTCTCCGGCAATGAGTGTATCGGTCTTGCCATCGTTTTTAATAGGGTTGAAAATGGGGATTCCATTGACCGCCAATGCGATGGCTCCGCGAAAGAAGTTCGTTTTAGCGGACATCGGTTTTGCAGCGGGTTTAGGGTGCAGAGGTATGCGCCAAGCATTGCGACCCGTATAAGACTGCGGCATCGGAACTTGTTGTTGCCAAGCTGTGATACCGACCATCATGGGGTGGTCGGGTATCCCGTTGGATTCAACGTAGTAAAAGTCGTTGTCCCATCGCAGCCCGAGGTTTTTTTCGAAGGGGAGAAAGTGTTCGTGGATCGAGGGTTGTGGGTCGGACTGTGTATCGAGAACTAGGGACGTCGAAACAAGTCTCGACGGGTTGGAAGGATTAAGGATTGGATTCGTTTTGGGGTGAGATGTGGATTCATTGGTATGTTGAATCGATCGGAGTTTTTCGGTGATCCACCGTTGGTCTTGGTCGCAGAGTTTTTGGATTTCTATCTCGCGCGATTTGCCTTGAGCAGTTTCAATTTTCACATGGGTTTTGTCTGCGGACAGGAAAGTTCCGTGGAGGTGATTTCCAGAGGCTTTTAAAGTCCAAGTACTTTTGGTTTTTGCACTGATCGATTCTCCGTGACCACCTTCGTGCGCCCTGGCCAGGGAGCATGATATGACGATCAAAAAAAGGTGAGCGACTAGGATTGGAATGCAGAGTCGTTTGTCAGGAACTGGAGTTGTGGGGTTGAAGGTCTTCACGATTTGGGGATCCGAGGGGGTTAGGAGTTGGTTTTCTTTTTATTGTTCTGATTCGGTTTGTTTGCATCTTTGGGATTTCGGCCCCGTTCTTTACGAATCGGAGTTGGTGAATTCGGATCATAGTCGGGGTTGGGAGTCGGAAATTGGGCTTGGATTTCTTTGAGGTAGGCTTCGAGCTGCGATTGCATGGCGATAGCTCGTTGGGGGTCTTGGGGCGCCAAGTTGTTTCGTTCGCTAAAGTCTGTTTCGAGATTGAAGAGTTCCGCGCGTCTTGTTTCGTAGAAGTAGATCAGTTTCCAGTTTTCCACACGGATAGAGGATTGCGGCCCTCCTTCGCTTTGATAGTGAGGAAAATGGAAGAAGAGACCGTTGCGAGAGCGCTGAACGGATCCTTGGCCATTGTTGCTAACGATTTCGGCAATTGATCCACCTTCGATACTCTTTGGAAGTTGTTCAGCGGGGATGGCGGCCCAATGGCAGAAGGTTGGAAACAAGTCGTATCCGACGATAGGGGTATGCGACCATGAGTTAGGTGCAACGTTTGGTCCGGTGATAATGAAGGGTACGCGAATACCACCTTCCCATACACCACCTTTGCCACCGCGCAGGCCACGTTTAGCATTTCTGCCGTTGTCAGCGCCCAATGGGTTGCCACCACCGCCACCACCAGTACCAGAACCGCCACCTGCGCCATTGTCGGACATGTAGATGACATAGGTGTTTTTGGAGAGCCCCAATCGTTCGACGGCATCGAGAACTTGTCCCACGCCGGTATCGAGGTCTTCTGTGATTGCGGCCGTGGAGATACGTTTTTCGTTTTGCCCGTTTAACTTGGTTTGGTATTTTGCGAGGGTGGCACGATTTGCATTTTCGGAAGCGTGCAGTGCATTCCAAGAAAGCTGGATGAAGAAAGGCTTTCCCTTTTGGGAGTTGGCTTGCATGAAGGCTTCGGCGCGTTGTGCCATTCCGAAGATGTCGACAGGGTTTGGATCGACAAATTTGAAAGCTTGTTCGTTCCCCGTATCGCCATCGTGTTCGTCATAGCCGTGATTCGCGGGACCACCACCACTGATGTGCCACTTGCCGTAGTGGGCAGTAGCGTAACCCGCTTTTTTAAGAAGTTCACCAATGGTGACTTCATTCTTTGGAATACTCTTGATGAGTTCAGGTTCGATCAGCATTTGCCCGGGCTCTGCCGGAGCGGCTTTGGTCCAATGCAGTTGTGCGGGGCTTTTGCCAGTTTGCAGACTGATGCGGGTCGGAGAGCAGACGGGTGCTGGTGAGTAGGCGTTGGAGAACCGCATGCCGAGTTTGGCCATGCGTTCGAGATTGGGGGTATGAAAGACGGCTCCTTTGGAGGCTTCGATGGTCGGATGCATCGCAACGGAGGTTCCACTCCAACCTTGGTCGTCGGAGAGCATCAAGATAATGTTGGGGCGATCTTGAGCGCGGGTTTTTGCATGGAAGATTTCTGCATGGAGGGTGCAGAAAATAATTCCGAGGGAGAAAAAGAAGTGTCGCATGAGATTACTTAGAAGTTGGGTTGACTTGATAGGAGTAGCTAATTCCTGCGTTTTGGCGATTGTTGTTTTCGTCTTTAGGCAGGTAGGAACGAACGTAGTCGACGCGGCTAGAATCGGGTGAGACGCGGATACGGATATGACCTGAGCTAGGTTGTATTTCGCCGGAAAGGTATCCGTATTCGGCGGCTGTGCGCGTGTTACCTACACGTGCATGACTGGGTTGTGGGACTTCTTGGTAGACGATGCCATCGAGGTCTTGTTTAGCGAAGAAGTGGTCGTGGCCATGAAAAACAATTTGGACACCGCTTTCTACAAGGAGTTGATGGATGGGTTGTTTCCAGTTGGGACGGTACTTGTGGAACTCATCGATGCCATTGGTATTTTTGCCACCCCATTCCCAGTAGGGGGCGGCTTCAATACCGCCACGATTGTTTTGGTCTGCGCCGCCGACGAGGTGATGGATAAAAACGAATCGATATTTTGCTTTACTGGACGCGAGGACTTGTTCAAGCCATTTGTATTGGGTTTCACCTAGGGTCCAGAACCAGTTACCTTGGGTGTTGTTTTCCCCACGTCGGGGTCGTTCGGTGGTGTAGCGGTAGGGGTCGAGGGTGATGAACAGGGCGTCACCCCATTGCCAAGCATAGTAGTTATCGAGAGCTCCGACTTCTTTCCAAGGTTCTTCGTTACCGGAGTAAAACGTATTGGGAGTAGGGTTTGGGAAGAGTGCTTTGCGGGTACGTGTAGCCCAGAGTGTATCGCCGCGAGCAACAGATTCACCGTCATGGTTACCGAGGACGAAGTAGAGTGGTACGCTGTGGCATATAGAGCCCAAGTAATAGCGTTGGGATAGGTAGTGACCGTAAGAGAACTCGGGTTTTTTATATTTGCCGGTCATGAAGGTATCCCCGAGTTCCAGGTGAAAGTCGGGTTGATCTGCAGCGGCATTTGCGAGGGTGCGCAAGTAGACTTCGCCGCTGGAGTTTTCATCGAGGTGGGAGTCCGATGTGACGGTGAAGGTAAAGGGTTCCCCTGCAGATCGCTGGGTATGAAAAGAAAATTCTGCAGAGCGTTGGAGCGGTGTGTCGGGGGAAGTTCTGTATTCCCAGTGATAGTTGTAACGCGTATTGGGTTGCAGTCCGGTCAGTTCGATGTTCAGTGGTGTTTGAGGTTGAAAGTCGATCGGTTTGGTTTGCAGGCTGGATTCAGGATTCGTTGAGGGTGCGTAACGAATAGCGCCTTGGCCTTGTTCGAATGGCAAGAGTCGGATGGTGATCGACGAGTCGGTGGGACGACCGAGAAGGATATCGTAGGGGCGTTGTGGGACATCGTTTGCGGGAGAAGGAGGTTTTTCGTAACCACCTAATCCGCTGCCACCACCGCCACCTTTACGTTGACCGCCCTGTTGACCGCCCTGTTGACCGCCCTGTTGACCGCCCTGTTGACC
>CAZACJ010000020.1:41775-60288 GCA_964483385.1 uncultured Pirellula sp.
GTTGACCGCCCTGTTGACCGCCCTGTTGACCGCCCTGTTGACCGCCCTGTTGACCTGGCCGACGCTGGCCTCCTTCTCTGTTTCCTTCTCTGCCTCCCACCCCGCGACCTTGTTGGCGCTGCTCTCCTTGTTGGCGCTGCGGTTGCTGTTGTCGTTGTTGGTCTTGCTGTTCCTGCGGTGTTGATGGATTGTCTTGGGGAGATGCGTATAACGCTGCGATGGGTTGGAGGAATGCAGCGAAAGTCATCGAGCAAAAGACCAACTTGAAGCGGCTTAATGGGAGTAGCATTGCGATGGATTTTCTTGGTTGGTTCATCACGCTTTGGAATTTTGGGATGTGTTTCTCACAGGTCATCTGGTTAGCGGTTGGGGCGATTTCGACGTGGTGGGGAATCGGGAACGACGTTGTTGAGGTTACTGAAGTCGATGCGAGTGGAACCATCAGGTGGTGATTGAATCTGTTTGCGGAACAGAACGGTGTTATCGAGTTCGATATCGTCGGACCAAATGAATTTTGCACCTTGGAAGTCTGTATCGAAGTAGGGTTGTTTAGGGCTGACTTGCTCTTCGGAGTATTCTTTTGCTTGTTTCCATGAGGAGTCATCGAAGTCGACTGCGAACCAGTTTTCTGGGATGGGAGTATGTTCCGCAGTTGGGGTTTTGGTATTGCGATCGATTGGGCCTCGAGAGAATGCTTTGGCTTTCCAAGTACTGTCCGTGACGGTCCCATCGGCGAATTTGAGGATGAAGCCCCCGTCGCCGATGTTGGTGTTGGCATATTCCATACCCGTTTTTGGATCTGCGTTATCTTTAGCGATAACGGCGATGGTCATCGGGTATGTAGGAAGGATGTCGACGGAGATTACGTTATGGGGGATGAATTGGATGGAATCGACAGCGGTCAGTTCGCCGTTGATGTAGAGGGCGAACCAGTTATCTGCGTACATGTTGGCGCGGATGGTATCGGACATTTGCGGTTTGCGAAGTTTTGCTTTCTCAGGATCTTGGGCAACACCATTCCATATACCGATCGAAGCGACAGCTAAGAGGGCAAGGGTTGCGGGACCACGTTGCAGAATGTGTTTGCAGTTAAGGGGTTTCATCGAGGACAGTCCGGTCAGAGGAGTGATGGAAGTGGTGTTCGAAGAAATCGTCGGGCAAGGGTGCTTGGTCGAGGAGGGTCAAGCGGATGGTGATTTGTTCGGGGCCGTAGGGCATTTCAACGAATCGCATGTGTCTGATTTGTCCGGTGGTGACTTCGTAGTGGATTTCGATCCGTTTAGGGCCTCGCTGGCCTCGTCGCTTTGTCGCGATCAGGAGTGCTTCTGGTGGGCTTTGAGTGTCGGTAGCAATTGGGTCGTTGGGTTCCGAGTCGAGGACTTGGATACTGTAGGCTTGTTGAATCTGTTGTAGTCCTTGTTTGAGGTTCACTAGTGGGATTGCATGTTCGTGGCCTGGCAGATCGCGATTGAAATGGTTGACGTCTTGACTGCGTCTCACGGGGCCTTGTGGGGCAACAGCCCAACTGAGTTTTCCATTGCTACCTGTGACGAATACTAGAGGTGTGTTTGGATTGCGTATGAGCACAAATTTGTCGGCACCTTGGACGTAGAGTTCAGCGGCATCGAGCGAGGGTTTTGGGGGGCGTAGGTTTTCTGCTTGTTTTGTTTTCTGTTTCTTGAGTGCAATGGTTTGTTCAAGTTGGATTTTGTAGTGCAAGTTGCTGTTGGAATTCGCGTTGAGGATTTTTTGGAATTCACTTCCGGCGAAGGAGTTATTTCTCGGTGGGGTAGCGAGAAAGAGTAAGACGAGAATCGAGGCAGCGAGTGCAATGAGAATATAGGAGTGGCGGGATTGAAAACGCTGGCGGGATCGATTGGCTTCTGTTGGGTCTGGAAATTGTTTGTACGAATCGAGGGGTGGATTTGTGTGTTCGGCAGTGATCGGGATTGCGTGGGAAAGGTGGTCGTGCAGCAGGGCGATTTGACGAAACTTGGATCGATAGGCTTCTGAGCTGTGCAGATGGTCTTGCAACTGCTCGAATTGTGTTGCGTCGATCTCGTGGTCGAGATAGAGATGGACTAGTGTTTCAAAGTCTGTTTGCATCTATTTTTCTCCTCTGACTCGAGCTTGGAGTTGGATGCAATCGCGAAGTCGTTCGCGGATGCGTTGTAGTGCTTTGGCGATACGGTTCGGGGTGCTGTCGAGTAGCAGAGCGATTTGTTTTGGGGTTTTGTTTTCGGCGTAGCGAGCGTGGCAGAGTTCTTTCGCGCGACCATCGAGTTTCATGAGGCAATGATGGAGGTGTTCGAGTTGCTGGAGCTCTTGGGATTCGGTAGCGGCGAAGGAGTCAGCGAGTGAAGCGAGGAGATCGTCATCGAAAACGATGGAGTTGCGACTGAGCGCGCGAAAGTAGTTTCGGATGTGGTTTCTCGCAATTCCCATGGTCCAAGCCGTGAAGGGTGATTGGGTATCGTAGCGGCTAAAGGATTCGAGTACGGCGATCGCGATTTCTTGCATGAGGTCATCGCGTGCGGATCTATCTCGAACCATCGCAGCGACGTAACTCGAGACGACGGGTTGGACGAGGGTCCATTGCCGCATCGCTTGTCTTGTGGATTCGTCGACCATGTCAAAAGGTTGTCAGGAAGGGAAATAGATTTAAAGAGCGATACCGGCGATGGGATGTTGTTGGGGGAGATGTTGTTGGGCTAAAGGGAGTTAACCCGTACGGAGAGATCATGACAGAGTATTTTGAAATTTTTTTACAAATCGACGGATGGTTGTTGGGAGTCTAGTCGTTGGAGGGGGGCTGATTTTTTGGGATGTGTGGTATCTTAGAGGCCGCAGAACATTGATGGTTTACAGAGGTACGAACTGGCGACGAGGGATTTGTGTATTTGGAGACAGACTCAACGATTTGCGCGATTGCCGCTGGTGGCGAGGGGGCTTTGCGAGGTGTGATTCGGCTGTCCGGGCCGCAGACGTTCGAGGTTTTAAAGGAGTTATTCCCGGAGTTAGCGGGTGATTTTGAGGCTCAGCGACGCGCGATGCGGCACGAAGGGGTGCTACGGTTGGCGAGTCTGGGGCAAATTTCGGTGGGGGTTTATTACTGGCCCGATGCCCGTAGTTATACGGGGCAACCTTCTGCTGAGTTTCATCTGATTGGTTCGCCGGTCGTGATGGAAGAAGTGCAACAAGTTCTGTTTCAGAGTGGTGTTCGCTTGGCGCAGCCGGGGGAGTTTACGCTTCGAGCTTATTTGGCGGGTCGGATGGATTTGACGCAATGCGAAGCGGTGTTTGGGTTGATTCATGCGCAAGGCGAGCGAGCGTTTCAAGTTGCTCTTCAGCAGTTAGCTGGAGGCTTAGCGACACCGCTCAAGCAACTGCGGAAGGACTTGATCGAGTTGCTGGCCGACTTGGAAGCCGGCTTGGATTTCGTCGACGAGGACATTGAGTTTGTTGAGCGTTCGCAGGTCATCGAGCGATTGGATCGAGCTGAGAGTGAAGTGCAATTGTTAGTCGATCAGATCGAGCAGCGGCGCGGTCAGAGCGTCGAGTTTCAAGTGGTCTTGATCGGGGCACCGAATGCGGGAAAGAGTTCCTTGGTCAATGCGATCGCAGAGAAAGACGTATCGATCATTAGTCCAGAGCCTGGGACAACACGGGACTATGTTCGTACCCGTCTGGAGTTAGGGGCCAATCGGATTGATCTTTTGGATACGGCCGGGTTGGAGTTTACCGAAGTTGCGAATCAGCATGAGGATGCCACCCCCGGGGCGATTGCCCAGGAGAAGACTTGGGAACAACTCAGGGATGCGGACTTGGTATTGGTATGTGTGCCTTTTCAACTCGATTCGCAAGGGAGTGCGAAAATGATTCAGTGGGGCGAGATGATTTGGGGTGGGGATTCCTCTGGCTTGGTGGGTGATTTTGACAAGGATGCAGTCGAGGTTCTATTGGAGGCGAGGGGGCAAATCGAACATCGATTGCGAAGTGAGCTATCAGCGAAGCGAGTCTGGGGGATTAGTACCAAGCTAGATCAGGAGTCTGGCGATCACACCTTGGTTCGAGGTGGGGAGTTTGGGGTTTGCGAACGCAGTTGGCCGATGCCGATCGAGCGAAGTTTTGGGGTGAGCAGTTTGGATCGACGTGGGATTAGTGAATTGGTAGCGGCGATTGAGCAGACGGTAGGGGATTGGCATGGAGAGAGCATTGATGTGGTCCCTTTGACGGGGGTGCGATGTCGTTCTGCTTTGGTGCGTGGGTTAGAGAGTTTGCGGCTTGCGCGACAAGCGGCGGAAGATGGGATAGGAGAAGAGATTGTTGCAGGTGAGTTGCGTGTAGCACTTGAGGAGTTAGGTCAAGTTGCGGGAACAGTTGCCAACAACGACATTCTCGATGCGTTGTTCAGTCGGTTCTGCATTGGCAAGTGACATTTATCGGTTGGAAGTGCAGGAGAGCGGTGAGGATTTCGTCAAAGCGATTCAGGCGATGTGCGGGGAGTTCTTGGTTTACCCAGTTATCGAGGAAGATACAGAAGGTCAAAACGGTAGAGACGTAGTGCATGCATCGCGCGTCGTTCAAACAGAAGCTTGGGGAGGGAAATTCTGCGGTATATGCATTCCAAGCGGAGAACCAAGCAGCCTCACCGTTAGCGTAGGTGCTTGAAGCATTTGCGGGGGAATGGTCGGCTTCTAGCAGAAGGGATCCGAAAGCTCTGGCGAAATCGAAGCCTTGCCAGCGACAGTCGGCTTGTGCAAAGTCCAGCAATCCAGTGACTTGATCACCGGCAAATAGCCAGTTGCCTCGCCAAGCGTCGCCGTGTCCCCAAAAGCAAAACTTTTCGGGTGAGTTGCGAATACGCTGTTCAAGGGATTGGAGTGGACGCAAGGTCGCAGATGCGATTTGTTGGCAGCGTTCGATGGCTTGCGCGCATTTATGCACATCGAGGTGCGAAGATTTGGAAGCGATGCTGGAAAGTTGAGCTCTTTGTTTTGCGAACTTGTCTTGGGTGGCAGCAAGTAAGCGTTCCAAGCGGTCGCGGAGGCGATGGTCGTGCCTGGCGGTGCATGGGGAGTGGTGAGTGTAGTGTTGAGCAGAGCGATGGAAGCGAGCGAGGTGTGTGGCTAGGGAGAGGATTTGCGGTTGGGAGGCGAGTCCGACGTGCGGGATGATGGTACCAGGTAGCCAGTGCATCAGTTCCCAGGATCCGGATTTGGGATCGCGCAGAAGGGTGTTAGATGGAGCGTTGATTGGGGATGGTGCTTGATTGAGTGGTTGTGTCCAATCGATGGGGCAGGAGATCCAGGCTCCGAGTTCGCGGTGCATAGAATGTTGGAAGCGATGGATTTGTTTTGTTCTTAAGGGATCAAGGTTGGCAGTTAGTTTCAGGGCGAGGGTAAGGTCGGCAGGTGTTGAGGGGAGAGTGATACGGAAGAGTGAAGCACCTGAGAAACTGGCGGGTGGTTGAGTAGCGTAACGCAGAAGAGCGTGATCTGCAGAAGGGTTGGTTAACAGACTGCTCGAGAGAGTCGTGCCGATGAACTGGGAGGTATTGCTCGAGAGAAAGATGCTTTGGTTGGCTGCATCCATACCTGTATCTACAACGAGACCTGACTGGGATTTCCAGTCAGGTCCAAGAAGTTTTGTTAGAGCGAGTCCTACTTCGGTTGGGAGGTGCAAGTTCAAGATGCTACCTCATGGCCGTCTACTTCGCGACATCTTTTGCGTTGGGTCCGCTAACAGTTGGTTCGCAAAGTAGATGCATAGGAACAGCGAAGGAGTTAAACCTGTTCTTCATCGATCCGCAAAGGTCGGTATCCGCCGATGCTCTTGTAATAGAACAGAAGTCCCAAGTAGATCAGGGCCATGGTAGCTGGGATGAACGAGTCGATTCGAAGTGCTTTACGATCCCCTTGTTCGCTGGCGGAGACCAATTTTTGTTGGGTTTCGGATCGTTTGTCCTTTTCGACAGCGCGAGCTTCTTCTACGGCTTTACCGTTCAAGCCGTAGACGGCAGTAGCACCGATGTTCAAGAAGGTGCTTGGGTTTTCGGCTTTGAATTGTTCGGCCATTTGTGCATCGACTTCTCGCATCGATTCGCCGGCGAATCGGTCTTTAACGTATCCCAAGCCTGGACCACCGATCAAGCCAGCGGAGAGCATACCGATACCGCCCATGATCGACATCGCAACAGCTCCGGATTTTGGATAGCGGTCGCCGACGACAGCGAGCATGGTTGGCCAGAAGAAGGTTTTCCCGACAGCGTAGACACCAAGTGCAAGGAGGGCGACGGGGAAGGAGGTCATATTGCTTGAGAGGTTCAGACCGATGCAAGCGATGACCGAACAAACCAAGAGGAGGGCGATAGGTTTGAGGTTGAGTTTGGTTTCGATCCAGTGAGCGCAGAAACGGAGACCGAACATGATTGCCGAGGTCCAGAGGAACAGGGCTTTTCCTTCACCGGAGCTGAAGAGGTTACCGGTGATGTTTTGGATCCAGGAGTCGGTACCGAGTTCTACGGATCCGACGAGGGCGTGAGTCAAAAAGAGGATGAATAGGATCGCTGATCCCATAGCGAAGTTCGTGATTGCTCCAGCGCCGATCAGGAGGACACCACCGATGGCATAACCGATGAGGTTAGCGGGTGCGTTTGGAGCGATTTGTTTGATGATGTCAGCGAAGAACAGGGACAAGAGGTAGCAGGCTACGAGAGAGCCGAGCAGACCGACCGACTTGTACATTTCCGCGAAGGAAGTGCCGGATGCTGCAGCTTCGGATTTGGGGAAGTGTTGTCCCATGAACATCACCGCGTAAGCGATGGTAGGCAACAGGTACAGAGCGAGTTGCAATTGCCACGAGAGCTTCAACCAGTCGTCGAGTAGCCAACCGAGAGCGGAGCCGATGACGAGACCAGCGGGCCAGCTAGCGTGCAGGATGTTCAGGTAGTGGGTACGATTGTTTGGGAAGACGGTTGCTACGAGTGGGTTGGCGACGGCTTCCAAGGTACCGTTGGCGTAAGCGAAGATAAAGCTGCCCCAGAAGAGCATGCTGTAGGCGTTGGAGGGCCCGGCGGCGAAGGTCACAACAGCGGAAAGAATGTGACCGAGGAGAGCGAGGACAACGAGTTTACCGTAGCCGAGTTTATCGACGATTAGACCACCGATGATGATACCAAAGCAGAAGCCGGAGAGTCCTGCACCGGTGATGGAGCCGAGTTGTTGGTCATTGAAACCAAATTCTTGTTTCCAGTTATCAAGGATACCGCCGCGGATTGCGAAGCCGACCCCTGCAGCGAGGATCGCCATAAAACCAGCCCACAGCAAGCGGTAGGCATTGGGGACCAGAGGCCCTGATGATTCGGATGTAGTGTTCATAAGATCAATAACAACACAAAAAGGGAGAGAGATGTGGGGGGGTAACGGTCTGCGGGCCCTTGAGCGCCTGGGCGGTGCCTTGGGCATTTCGGAGCTTGGCAGCCCCAGAGAGTCTAATCCGCAATGGTCTCGAATGCTACCACACTAACGGCATAAACGTTCCCCTGGGGGATTGCATAACGGGTCTGTGTGAACCGTTGGAGGGTTGGATTGCCGGTAGAATCGTTACAGCTTGTAAGTCTTACCAAGCCTTATGCCTTTCCGCGGAGCTTGCGGTAATGGCGGATCAACTGGTTGGTGGAGCTATCGTGCTGGAGGTCGGGTGCGGAGGTTGCTTCGAGTTCAGGGACGATGCGTTGGGCGAGGACTTTGCCGAGTTCGACTCCCCATTGGTCGAAGGAGTCGAGTCCCCAGAGGATACCTTGGACGAAGACGCAGTGTTCATAGAGGGCGACGAGTTTGCCTAGGGCGGCGGGGGATAGTTGTTCGAGCAGGAGTATGCTGCTGGGGCGGTTTCCTTCAAAGACACGGTGAGGGACGAGCCAAGCGGGGGTTCCTTCGCTGAGGACTTCGTCGTGTGTTTTACCGAATGCGAGCGCTTCGGCTTGTGCGAAGACGTTGGCCATGAGCAGGTCGTGATGTCGCCCGAGGGGATTGAGGGATTTGGCGAACGCGATGAAGTCGCACGGGATGAGTCGGGTTCCTTGGTGGATCAATTGGTAGAAGGAGTGTTGTCCGTTGGTGCCTGGTTCTCCCCAGTAGATCGCGCCGGTGTCGTAGTCGACGACAGAGCCATCGAGTCGAACGCGTTTGCCGTTGCTTTCCATGGTGAGTTGTTGGAGGTAAGCGGGAAAGCGTTTTAGGTATTGGTCGTATGGCAGAACGGCTTGTGTGTGGGCTTGGAAGAAATTCACATTCCAGAGTCCCAGGAGTGCCATGATAACGGGTAGGTTTTCAGGCCAGGGGGCGTATCGAAAGTGTTGATCGATAGCGTGAAAGCCATCGAGCATTTCTCGGAAGGCTTGTGGGCCGATGGCGAGCATGGTTGAGAGACCGATTGCCGAGTCCATGGAGTATCGTCCACCGACCCAGTCCCAGAAGCCGAACATGTTTGCGGTATCGATACCGAATTCGGAGACTTTGGATGCATTGGTTGATACAGCGACGAAGTGTTTCGCGACAGCTTGGTCGTTTGCGCCGAGTTGATCGAGCAGCCATGATTTCGCGCTTTGCGCGTTGGCCATGGTTTCTTGGGTGGTGAACGTTTTGGATGCGACGATAAAGAGGGTTTCTTCGGCGTTTAGTCCGAGGAGGGTTTCGGCGAGGTCGGTACCATCGACGTTGGAAACAAAGAGGAATCGGCGTGAGCGATCGCAGAAGTGTTTGAGGGCTTCGTAGGCCATGACGGGTCCTAAGTCAGATCCTCCGATTCCGATATTAACGATATTGCGAATTGGCTTCCCGGTATGTCCTTTCCAGTTATCGCTGCGGATGGCTTGGCAAAAGCCCTGCATTTGATCGAGGACTTGGTGGACATCGGGGACAACGTTTTTCCCATCGACATGGATAACCGCGTTGCGGGGGGCACGTAGTGCAGTGTGAAGAACAGCGCGATTTTCGGTGATATTGATTGCTTCTCCGGTGAACATACGTTCGATCGCAGCGCGGAGGTTGGCTTGGTCAGCAAGATCGAAGAGGAGTCCGAGAACGGTATCGTCGATGCGATGTTTTGAGTAATCCAAGTAGATTCCTTCGGCTTGTTGGACGAGTCGTTCGCCGCGTGCGGAGTCTAGTGCGAAGAGATTTCGCAGGTGTAGTTTTTGGATGCGTTGGAATTCTTTTTGGAGTTGGGCCCAAGCGGGTAGTAGGGTGATTGAGGGGTGGGTAAGGGAGGGATTTGGGGTCGCCATATTGAAGTTCGCTATACGAGAATAATCGCGTTTGCAGATATTTTGCATCTGCTATTCTTGGGGGAAGATATCAAGTAGGTGGGGCGGTGTGCGAGTGGAAGTTTATCGCAGTCCGCCGATAAAGCGAACGAAGTCTTTATCGAGTTTTTCGAAGTCGTCCCCGAAAGCTTTTTGGAAATCGTCCAAGCGTCGTTGGGGGTCGGAGGGGTCTCCTGGTAAGCGTTCCCCGAGTTTGCGTAGGTAGGCGACGTAATCTTTGGGTTTGCGTTTGAGCAGGTAGAAAGTCAGCCCCCATCCTTCGGCGTAAGCGGCGGTCGATGAGTCTGCTTGGCGAAATCGATCGTCTTGCACGAGGAGAGATCGCAGGGAGTCGGGGGGGCGTAAGCGAGCGTATTGGCGAAGTTGAACAAGGTTATAGGGGTTTACTTTTCCGGCGCCTGCCCATCCGGCTGCGGAGCGGAGGTCTGGGGATTCGAAGAAGGTCGCGATACCTTCGCTGACCCAGAGTGGGTAGTCACCGAGTCGAGTTTGCAGACCGGTGTTGAAGGCGATTTGGTGGCAGGCTTCGTGGAGGATGGTAGCGATTTGCCGTTCGGCTTCGGGCCGTGAGAAGATTTCGGCGAGGAGTTCTTCGCGTGAGACTTTTGCGCCGGGGGGCAGGATGCCTTCGATGCCGGTTAGGTCAAAGGTTGCGAGTCGATTGGTGGTTTGGGTGTAGTAGCCGAAGGTGTTTTCGCCGCCGCGAAAATCGCGTTTGGAGTAAGCCACATAATCGTCGCGATTTCGGAAGATCAGTGCGACGAGTGGGAAGCGAGGTTCTTTGAGTTCGAGTCCTTTTTCTTTCCAGAAACGCATCATTCCTTTGAACATGCGTTCGTAGAGGTTTGCGTTCCAGCGGGCGTAGGTTTCGGAGGTGTCGTAGCAGAGGACAAAGTGCTCTGTTTTGAGGACTTTGGCCGATGCGGGCATCAGTTGGAGGGTTTTAATCCCGAGTTCATCGGCGGGGGTTGGGATTAGAGGTTGATCGAGTTCAACGACAGATTCGATTTCGACTTTGGGCGAGACGGCGACAAGTTCACCGTCGGCGGTAAGGATAAGAGTGCCGTATGATGCGTTTTCAGTGATCAGTTCCCCTTCGAGGGTTTGGCCTGGTGGGGTGGTACTCGAGGAGGGGTTAGATTCTGCGAATTCGAGCCGGACCACTTTTTTCGGCGGGGCGGTTTCGGGTTGTTCTTGGGCATGCACGCCGGGGGTAGGGCGGAGAGGCAAGAGGAGCAGGAATACCGCAATGAGGGAGGGCAGATGGACTCGAAAAAGAAATCCTGACCCAAAACCCATCATGATTTTTCCTGTTGTTTTGAAATCGGACTCGACGACCTAACGATCACTCGTCTGGGCCAGGACCTTTGTCAGAAGCGGATTTTTTGCGGAAGACCGCGACGACATCTTCGACGGGAACGACATATAGTTGGTTGTCGGGTTCGAAGTCGACGGGAATAGCGCTTTTGGGGTGGAAAATGATTTTGTCGTATTGGCGCAGCGGCATGTCATCATCGTGTTCGACTTGGCGGCTAATTGCGACGATTCTGCCGGTAATTGTTGGGATTTCCGCTGCATCGGGCAGGGCGATTCCCCCTTTGGTTTCCCGTTTGGGTTCGTCCTTCAATACCAGGACGCGTGCCCCGACGGGTTCGATGATTTCAAACGTCGATTTCTTGGCCATGGGTATACTAAAGGTTTAAGTTGGGGGTATGGACGGGTTGGGGGTAGGGACGGGCGGGCTGGCGAGGAGCGCGAGCCGACTGAAAGGATAATAGGGCGGAAGAAAGCGATTGCAACGGAGTTCGCAGAAAAGGATAGGGGCTTGACGGGGATTCGCAAGTACATTTTGCACTTGCATCCTTCTCTAAAATCGTCATACTCCGTGGCCCGGCTGGGAGCCGAAGTCAAGACAAGCAAGCCATTAGGGCTATTTGTACATTAAGATTTGGAACGCGCAGAGTCATGATTGAGACGATTGAAGTCCAAAAGCGGGATGTTACGGGTTCGCGGGCGATGATTAAGATCCGCGAAAGTGGCTCCATTCCTGCGATTCTCTATGGTCACGGTGAAGAGAACGTCTGTTTGACCGTCACCCTCGACACGATTAATAAGTTGATCAAGCACGGCACTAAGCTTGTGAATATTCGCGGGGCTGTGAACGACACAGCGCTTTTGCGAGCGGTTCAGTGGAGCTCTATGGGTGACTACATCATCCACGTGGATTTTGCTCGGGTTTCACAGACAGAAACCGTCGATGTGACGATTCCTGTACATTTGCATGGCGAGGCCCCCGGAGCGATGTCCGCTGCTGGCCAGCTACGCTTTGTTACGCACGAAATTACCATTCGTTGTCCTGCGGTGAAGATTCCCGAGTTTATCACTTGCGAAATTGGACACCTTCAACTCGGTCAATCGGTTCACGTCAGCGATTTGAAGCTTCCAGAGGGAGCGACACCTGTGACGCCTGGTTCGATTGTTGTGGCCCAAGTCGCCTTGGCATCTGGTGCTGATGCGACAGAGGCTACATTGACGGCAGGCGAGCCGGAGTTGATCCGCAAGGAAAAGGCGGCTGACGCCGGCAACTAATGTCCGGGGTGGCTCCACGAATGATTGTTGGGCTGGGAAATCCCGGTTCGACTTACGAAAAAACAAGACACAATATTGGATTCGATGCGCTTCATAGGCTACACCAAGCTATGGGAGCACCGGCGGTCCAGACAAAATTTGAATCCTTGATCGTCAGGGGGCGAGTGGAAGATCACGACGTGATACTTCTGTGGCCGATGACGTATATGAACTGTAGCGGTCGAGCGACGAGCCCTGCCGCAAGGTTTTACAAGGTTCCCACAGAAAACATCCTTGTGGTTTGCGACGACTTGAGCTTGCCACTCGGGAAATTGCGACTCCGAAAGAGCGGATCGAGTGGCGGTCAAAAAGGCCTCGACGACATCCTAAAAGCTTTCGGAACGCAAGACGTTCCAAGGTTGCGTATCGGAATCGATGCCACCCCGGAAAATGTTGACACAGCTCAGTTTGTGCTCAGCAAATTCACGAAAAAGGAACGCGAAGTAGTCGATGCTTCGTTAGTCCAAGCAGAGCTAGCAATGCGATGTTGGATCAGCCAAGGGATCGACCAAGCGATGAACCGATACAATGCGTCAAAAGCTTGACGGTTGCAAGTCGGAGATTACAACACAAGTTACCAAGAACCGCGTTCAAAAAACCAAGTTCAAAAAGAGAGTCGGCAATCCTGAGAATAGCCAGTTGCACTGATTGAGGAGCACTACGTTGGCCAGCGCAAATTACGAATGTCTGTTTTTGTTCGATAGCAACCATTATGCACGCGATCCCGGTGGAGTCGCCGCCGCTGTCCAAGACATGATCACCAATGCAGGAGGTGAGATCCTTGTTAGCCGTTTGTGGGCAGAGCAGCGCCTCGCGTTCCCGATCAAAGGGCATAACAAAGGGACTTATTGGCTGGTGATTTTCAAGCTTGATACGCTCAAGCTCAAGGAACTCAACCGTGCTTGCCAACTCAACGAAAGCTTGTTGCGATTCTTGTTTACCCGGCTCGATGCGCGACTTGTTGATGCGTTGGTTGCACACGCGCAAGAGAAGGTAGTTGTTCCTATCGACCAAATCGAGCGAGCAGCGGTTGGTGCTGCTGTTGGAGCGGAAGAGGAAGAGGAAGAAGAAGTCGAAGTCGACGAAGAATAACAGCGGCGGTCTTAAATATAGATTGCAGTAGAGCTAAACGGAAAGGCCTGCCGATGTGCAGGCCTTTTTTCGTTAGACGAAGAATTCAGGCACGGGTTCGATAAAATCCGGCTGGCGGAATCCACACCTTTAAAAATTCCTCGGCAACCAATTTTTGAAAACAGTACGACCAATTCCGAGCAGAAATTCCGCTGATTGCTAAAATCTAGGGATGGGGTTTGTTGGACAACAGCGAATCCTCTGTTCCCAACTTGAAGCCCCGAGGAGTGAATCATGGCAAACTACAACCGCGTAATCCTCATTGGAAACTTAACCCGAGACATAGAAATTCGGCACACGGCGAATACCAAGTTGGCGGTATGCCAGAATGCAATTGCGGTGAATGATCGGCGGAAGAACGCGGCGGGAGAGTGGGTTGATGAGACAACTTTTGTCGATGTGACCTTTTTTGGGCGGATGGCGGAGTTGGTAGGGGAGTATTTGGCAAAGGGGTCGCCGATTTTCATTGAAGGCCGACTCAAGCAGGATACTTGGGAAAAGGATGGTCAGAAGCGGTCGAAGCTGTATGTGATTGCCGACCGGATGCAGTTTCTCTCGGGCAAAGAGGGAGCGCGTCCGGATGGTGGGGCGGCTCGACCTCGCGGGGTCGGTTCGGCAGCACCGGTGGCGGGCGGTAATACGAGGTTTGCCGATCCAAACGGGTACGGAGCGGGACCTGGGGAGGTCACCCACCCAGAAATCCATGAAGAACCTCTGTATAACGACGAAGAAATGCCCTTCTAAATTCTCGATTTTCCCGATATAACATTGGGCCCTCTTCGCCATGTGGCGAAGTTTTTATCAGGAACTGTCAACTCCACCACCGATCATGACCACGACCAAAGCCACCAAGAAGCGTACTCCTCGGTTCCCGCGTTTGCCAAAAGGCCCCAATGGCGGCATCCAATTGATGTTGATCCAGAACGTGGAGCACCTTGGGAAGGCTGGCGACATTGTCGAAGTCAAGCCGGGGCATGCAAACAATTATTTGCTCCCTGAAGGCTTGGCGATCATTTCGAATGACCACCACAAGCGGATGGTTGAGAAGCACCGTGCGAAGTTGGTTGAGATCGAGCGCAAGAGACTTTCGGATCTTCGCGTTCAAGCGGATCAGATTTCCAAGCAATCGATCAACGTTGAAGCAAATGCCAACGAAGAAGGGCATTTGTACGGCAGTGTAGGTGCCACAGAAATCGTTTCAGCACTCAAGGCCAACGGTTACACGATTGGTGCGGACCAAGTGAAGCTCGAGGGGGTTCTCAAGGAGTTGGGCTTGTACACTGTCAAGATTCAGTTGCATCCAGAAGTTACAACCGACTTGAAGGTATGGGTTGTTCCTGCTGCTAGCAACTAATTGCAAAGTCAGTAGTCGAATACAAAAAGCAAGAAAGCCGCAGGTGAAGAGTCTGCGGCTTTTTGCTTTTAGAAACGATCGCTTGCGAGTTCTGGTCGTTGCGGATTCCCAGCGAGAACGCGATACCGTCAAATCGATATCTCGATTGTTGCCAGGAGTACTTTTTGAGCCGGAAAGCGCGAGCTCCGGGTGGTTTCGCGGTACCCGGTTCTATTCATCAGCACGCCCAACCATTCAGCGTCTACAACGTTGTGGTTTTCGATTGATTGGATCGTGCAATGCGGTGAGCGTGACCGATGCCAAAACCCCGCAGCTTGCGCGAAGCGGGCTCAAAAACTCGGGAGCAGGGTGTCTATCGATTTGAAGGTATTGATCGAGAGCGTTCAGAATCCAGCGTTGCGTTCTAGTCGCTCACCATAGGCTCCCCCATAGGCCCCCTTAGGCTCTACGAGTAGAGAGTGAGCGACTAGAGCATGTTTGGTGCTGTTGGGATTTACTTAGCTACCGCTGGGAGCGTGGCGTTTTGGCTTATAGATTTCCGTAGCGGTACCGAAGTGGACTTCGCCGGCGTTCATAAGTGTTTCGCTAAGGGTTGGGTGTGGGTGGATCGACTCGGTGATGTCCCGGACTTCGCACCCCATTTCGATAGCAAGCACGGCTTCGGCGATAAGCTCACCTGCTCCGGGCCCGACGATTCCGCAACCAAGAACGCGATGAGTTTGGGGGTCAACCAACCATTTGGTTAGTCCATCGGTGCGTCCGAGAGCTTGGGCGCGTCCGCTAGCAGCCCAGGGGTAGGTTTCGATATCGACAACGATTCCATCTTTTTTGGCACGGTCTTCGGTAAGTCCTGCCCAAGCGATTTCGGGGTCGGTGAAGACGACGGCTGGGATAGCTTGTTTATCGAACAGCACATCTCGACCAAGGATTACTTCGATAGCTACTTTTGCTTCGTGGCTGGCTTTGTGGGCTAGCATTGGTTCCCCGGCGACATCACCGATGGCGAGAATGTGAGGGTCAGCGGTACGTTGCTGGCGATCACAGACTGCGAAACCTCGTTCGTTGACTTGGACTAGGGTGTTTTCGAGGCCGATTCCGCGGCTAGCGGGACGGCGACCAACGCTAACCAGGACGCGGTCAAAACGTTCGTGTCCGAATTTCCCGGGGCCTTCGAAGGTAACTTCGACTTGGTTGTTGATTTCGGCAACAGATCCGACTTTGGTGCTTAGGTAGATACGGTTTTCGAAGAGGGACTTGAGTCGTCGTTGTAGGGGAGCGACGAGATCTCGGTCGGCGCCGGGGAGGAGGGTATCGGTCCATTCCACGACGGTGACTTTCGAGCCTAGGTGAGCGTAGACGGTCCCCATTTCAAGGCCGATGTATCCACCGCCGATGACCAGCATTTTCTCTGGGATATCCTTCAAATCGAGGGCACCGGTGGAGTCCATGACACGGTCGGAGCCGATTTGGAAGTTCGGGGGCATGGCGGGAGTGCTACCGGTCGCGAGGACACAGTAATCGAAAGTGATTTTTCCGCCTTCGGGGATACTTGGGTCGTTACCTTCGAGTAGGAGTGTAGTTGAGTTTTCGAATTGTCCTCGAGCGCGGATGACTTTGACGTTTCGTCTTTTGGCGAGTTGACCGAGTCCCCCGGAGAGGGTTTCGATGACCTTTTCTTTTCGAGCTCGAACTTTATTGATATCGATTTTTGGAGCTGGGAATTCGACCCCCCAGCCTTCGGTCAGTTCATGGGCTTCGTCGATGACTTTGGCGACGTGCAGGAGAGCTTTTGAGGGAATGCAACCGCGTAGGAGGCAGGTTCCACCGAGTTTCGGTTCTGCTTCGACGATTGCGACTTCTAAGCCTTCGTCGGCAGCGAGAAAAGCTGCTGCGTATCCGCCAGGACCACCACCCAAGACTACAACTGGAACGTGCATGTTTTTACGCCGATGGATTGGGAATTGAATGGAAATGGAAGGGTTGGGCGATGGGAGTTTGCTCCGCGTTGCGCGGTGGCCTCTTCCAAGAAAAAGAGCTCGAATCGACGTATCGATCGAGCTCTTACATAGTTTAACTGAAATGCGTTTGCAGTCAGCTTATCGCGACAGGAATTCGACCACGATGTTCGCATTTACTGGGAGGGAGATATCCGAGCCGCTCGGAGCGCCGAGAACCGTCGCTTTGAGGCCTTCGGTATCGAGTGCAACCCAATCGAGTGGGGTTGGTGAGGCGTTAGCGATCACACCTCGATAGAGGTTGCGGATCGCTTCGTTGCTGCGGACTTCGATAACATCTCCTGGGCGGAGGGAGAACGAAGGGCTGGTCACTTTCACGCCATTGACTTTGAAGTGACCGTGAACCACGCCTTGGCGGGCTTGCGGGCGGGTTTTTGCTAGGCCGATACGGCGGATGACGTTATCGAGACGTCGTTCGCACATGAGCAACAGGGTTTCCCCGGTGTTCCCCTTCTTACGCACGGCGTCATCGAAGTAGCGACGGAGTTGGCGTTCGCCGAGTCCGTAGTAGTACTTGATCTTTTGCTTCTCAGCCAAGGCTGTGCCGTAGTTGCTGGATCGGCGGCTACGTGGGTGCATCCCTGGTGGGTTTTCGCTCCGTTTTTCGTAGGCTCGAACGCAACCTGCGTTTTCGTAGAGCATTGCGCCGAAGCGGCGGTTTACGCGGGCTTTTGGGCCGGTATAACGTGCCATGGTATTCTCCTGGTGGCATTGAGGAACTGACCAAAATCTGGCTCGGCTCGGTGCGATGCACCTTTCTTTAGCCGTGTTTGGTCGTGCGGGTCAGTCAATTCTCGTCGCGACGCTGCGTGAGGTTGCTGACCTTGGGGAAATCGGTAACAGGCGGAAATTATGAGAATTCAAGCGGTCTGAACAACCCCAAAAATTCACTAATTCCAATGAATTCGTTGTGTTTCCGGCTCGGGAATCGAATATCTTACAGATCCCTTCCCCCGCAATGCCCCTCCGCGCTCTTTCCCCCCTTTCTTGCGATGTTGCCGCTGAACACGATTTTTGGTTCTGACCCTCGGACGCGACGCATCGGCGTGGTTTGCGTATTACTGTTGCTTGCGTCAGCTGTGAACTACATGGATCGTCAGACTTTGTCGGTAGCGGCGAAGCGGATCAAGGAGGAGTTTCAGATCGACAATGTGCAGTATGGGCAGGTGGAGGCGATTTTTGGCTACAGTTTTGCTTTTGGCTCCCTTTTTTGGGGGTACATCGTAGATCGTTTTTCGGTCCGATGGGTTTACCCGGTAGGGTTGTTAGGTTGGTCGGCGATGGGTTTTTTTACTGGTTGGGTTCGCAGTTACGACGAGTTGTATTGGTGTCGTCTGCTGTTGGGGTTTTTCGAGTCGGCCCATTGGCCGTGTGGTTTGAAAACGACGCAAGCGTTGTTGAGTCGTTCGGGTCGGGCGATGGGCAATAGTGTTTTGCAGAGTGGTACATCGGTGGGTGCCATTCTTACACCTTTGGTGATGTTGGCGATTCTCACTCCAGAACCGGGAAGTTGGCGGTTTGGATTTCAATTGATTGCGGTGGTTGGTGCTTCGTGGGTTTTCCTTTGGCTGTCGGTTGTTCGGGATCAGGACTTTCGAGATGCGTCGGATGTCTCTGGTAATTCGGGGCACGAAAGGGGGGCGAAATCAACTGAGGAATCGGGTCGCGTTGGTAAGTGGTGGGATGATGTATTTACTTCGCAGTTTCTGATTGTGTTATTGATGATTATTTGCATCAACACGATGTGGCAAGTTGTACGTGGTTGGTTACCACTGATCATGCAGGAGAATTACGGTTTTAGCGAGCGGCAGACATTGTTGTTCAATTCGTTGTGGTACATGTGTACCGACATTGGGTGTTTTAGTTCAGGATTGCTTACGTTGGTCTTGGCGAGGAAGGGTTGGAGTGTCAAGTCATCACGGGTTATAGCATTGAGCATTTGCGTATTGTTGTTTTCAACGATCATAGCAGTACCGTTTCTCAATCATAGGATTGCTGCTGAGCGAGCCCTGATCGCACAATCTGTTGCAGATGTTTCAGAGTCCGTTGTTTCAGAG
>CAZACJ010000020.1:60388-62122 GCA_964483385.1 uncultured Pirellula sp.
GAGGGAGCCGCTGTTTCGGAGGGAGCCGCTGTTTCGGAGGGAGGAGGTGCAGGTGCGGCTGATTCTGAAGTTCCGGAGCAATTGAGCTGGTCGGAGGAGTTTCAAGCTATTTTAGAGCTTCGTCCTTTGCAGTTTGCGATGTTGGGGATCCTTTTGATATCGGGCGCGGGCGCTTTGGGGATATTCCCGATTTATTATTCGTTTGCCCAAGACGTATCGCAGCATCACCAAGGCAAGGTCACTTCGTTATCGGCGTTGGGTGGGTGGTTGATATCTTCGTTTGCTCAACCTTGGTTTGGGTGGTTGAAGGAAAGCACGGGGAATTATGACATTGGGATTTGGATCATCAGTATGTTACCGGTATTGCCATTGATTGCGTTGGCATTTTTCTGGAAGACGAAACAAGCTTCGCACTCGGTTTAAAACATTTCAATTGCATTTCTTTAGAAAGAGGTAAGCCATGTTTTCCCGACGTCAGTTTCTTGCGCACAGTTCGGCGACCATGGGCTGTGTTGCATTGGGTTCGACCGCTACTGTCGGTGCATGGCCTTATGCTTCGGTTGCTGCGGAGACAGGGGAGCGGAAGAAGGTTGCTTTTTTGGGCACGGTTGTCTTTCGTCATTCGCATGCGCAGCATTTTTTGGATCGCCATTGCATGGGATACACTTGGGGTGGCCGATGGCAAGCGCCACGATTTGATGTGGCTTCTGTGTATATCGAGCAACAGCAAAAAGAGGGGGATCTATCTGCGGAGCGGATTGCGAAGTACAAGCTCAAGCAGTATTCGACGATCGCCGATGCGCTGACGTTGGGTACGGGCAAGTTAGCGGTCGACGGTGTGGTGATTATTGGAGAGCATGGGGATTATCCGACCAATGCGAAGGGTCAGCGACGGTATCCGCGTTACGATTGGTTCAAGCAAGTGGTGAAGGTGTTTGAGGCTTCTGGAAAGAGCTGTCCGGTATTTAACGACAAGCATCTCTCAACGGAATGGAGTGAATGTGTAGAGATGGTTGAAGATTCGAAGCGGTTGGGATTCCCCTTCTTAGCTGGTTCATCGCTGCCTGTGACGTGGCGATTTCCATCCATCGACATGCCTGTAGATACTCCGCTTAAGGAGAGTGTGTGCGTAGGTTACGGTGGAGTTGATAGTTATGATTTCCATGCATTGGAAACTGCGCAATGCATGTCGGAACGCCGTCGCGGGGGGGAGGTGGGGATTACAGCGGTGACTGCTTTGAAAGGAGATGCATTGTGGGCAGAGATGGAGCGTAGCGATCGCGAGGACACCCGGAAGCTATTTGTTGCGGCGATGACTCGCAGTCATAACTTGCCAGTTGAAGGTGGCTTTCCTACGGCACCTGTGACTTACGAGTGGGGTAAGCGAGTTATGCAGGGGACTACTGCGTACTTCATCGAGCATCGTGACGGGTTTCGTACGACGATGTTTTTGTGTCCTATTCA
Organism: uncultured Pirellula sp.; assembly: GCA_964483385.1. Lineage (GTDB taxonomy): Bacteria > Planctomycetota > Planctomycetia > Pirellulales > Pirellulaceae > JBKCUI01. The sequence goes on from CAZACJ010000020.1 coordinate 61,853, forward strand.
GGACTTCAATTATGCAGGGATGCGGAGCGACAACGGAGAGATTATTTCTTGCCAGATGTATTTGCCGATGCCAACGCACGGTTCGACGACAGCTGATTTCTTCAATCCATTGGCGAGGCACATTGAAACATTGGTTCTTGAAGGACAGACTCCCTATCCGGTCGAGAGGACTTTGTTGACAAGTGGGATGGTAATTGGTGGCGTCGAGTCTTTGGCTGCTGGGGGCAAGCGATTTGAGACTCCTAAGATGGCGGTTCGGTACAGCAATCC
>CAZACJ010000020.1:62222-68217 GCA_964483385.1 uncultured Pirellula sp.
CGCATCGAAAGCTTGCCGCAAGCGACGTTGCTGTTGTGAAGCAGTCACCACAAAACCGGGAAATTTGTGTACGTTAAAATTGTCAGAGACTAAGTGATTTGGATCAAGGATGGCTTGTTCGAGACCCAGGTCCGAGAGCAAACCTCGCAGTTTAGCACCGCTGGATTGATCACCGGGTTTTGTGCCGGTTAAGGCGAGGATTCTCGCTCCTTGGCTTGCGGCCATCAGCAGCACGTGAAGTCTATTGCTGACAACGAAATTTACAGTCCGGTAGAAAGCCAAGCACTTTTCGATATCGTGATGGATATCGCTGACGGATTCCACATTGAATTTCGATTGGAGCAAATGATTGCAAAGTGCGAGCATTCCTGGCAAATCGCGGCGGACTTGCGCGATTGGTTTCCAGCGTATGTGTGGCCCGAATCGTTCGCACAGATTTTGCATTTCGGACCGTACGTATGCTTCTTGTTCGGGTGCTTGGTCGGTTCTGAAGGAGAAGCATCCGATTTGTTGTTCGTTGGTCGTCGATGCAACGGCTAGATCGAGGTGGTTCGAAGAGGAGTCTTGAAAGATATTGAAAGCGAGATCGGGGATGCACGGATCGCATGGGATGCCGTGAGTGGTTAGGTATTCTGCGCTAAGAGAGTCGCGGGGTGAGAAGACGTAGAAGAACTTGCGTCGTTGTCGCCAGAGGTTGATATGCTGTTGCGACATATTTCCGAAAGACGCGCCGACTTGGCAAATTTTTACTCCTAGGGCGTGATTGATTCTCAAAGGGAGGTCTGTGGCCCAGGTTTTGATGGGCGATCCAATTTTTCCGTTACCGGTGATTCCACCAGGCATGAGGAACCAAAAGCAATCGCGTTGCGTCAGTCTTGCGCGGAGCATTGAAGCATAGAAGGATCCGTGAAGGATTTTGTGGTTTTGTTGCGAGTGCTCCAAGACGGAATGAAGTTGATTAGCGAATTCGCCTGGGCAGTTCTTGGTGTCGAGATAAACGTCACTGCGTTCAGCTAGAAGTCGGATCAACTCACGGTTGATCAAGCAATCGCCGACGTTTTCGTATTGAGTGGTGACCTTAACGAAAGAGATCGGTCGATTTCGATTTTTTTCAACTGAGTCGTTGGCCTTTGATTTGGCCATAGAGTATCCTTCGCTGGTTCGCCGTTTGCTTCTCAAAGATTTGACATCGTTCACATGGGGCTTATGATATCGAAGCCAATCGCTTGCAAGGATAGATTACGATCAAATTTTGGTTCTCTCAATGGAAAGCGAAAGCAGTGGAAAGAAATCGTCAGTGGGGAGAGAACTTATCCCCCGAAGTGCTTGTAAATTTGTGCGATTTCTACAATGCGATTGGTAGTCATGCGATTGCGGCCGGGGGGGTGGTTTGGTTTGTCGCTGGATCGTTTTCATTGTGTGCAACTCCGACGATGTTGCTTCCGGATCTACGTGAAAAGGAAGTAAGAGGGTTGTTATGGCGGACAAAGAAGCTTGCGGCAATTTACGGAGTTTCCCAGGACGAGGGGGCAACGGTGCCTGTGTATGTTTTGCGGGACAAATCGTATGATCTGAAGAATTTGCAACGTCAGTTTCGTCAGCATGTAGTTCGGGCGCAGAAGGTACTTGAGGCTCGGGAGTGTACTTGGAAGGAATGGGAGACTGCGGCGGTACGATGCGACGAGGAGACGTTATTGCGGCGTGGTATGGATAGCAAGGCTAGTCATCCACTATTGAGTCCGGACGGGCGCAGCAAGGTGGTAAGTATCGCGGAGCGGATTCCTGAGTTGCGTATACAGGCTTGTTTTTATGGTGATGAGATCGTTGCTTATCTAGTCCATTTGACGATGGGTTCTGTATGTGAAGGCTTGATGATCCATCGGCGTGACGACCGAGCAGAGGATTACTGTAGGGACGCTTCGCATTTGGTTTATTACACGTTTGCGAAGGCTGCGATGGCAATGCCGGAGATACAGACGGTATGTGTGGGTCGGCAGAGCGTGCCCGCCAAGGATGCCTTGGCGGGATTCAAGCGTCATGCAGGATTTGAGGAGTTGCCTTATAAGCTTCGTTTTCGACTAAATTCTCTCATTGCACCGGTGTTTGAGACACGATTGGGTGCAAGGATTTTAAGAGCGGTGCGTGAGAAGTTTGGTGGCAAGGTGCATGCGTTGGAGAATTTGGAAGTGATGGAGCGTGCGAGTATCAGGTCGAGAGAAGCTTAGTGCGTGTAACACGAATTACTTATTGATTATTAGCGGGTTGCAGCGAGGATTAAGTCGGAGGCTTTTTCGGCGAGGACTAGGACGGGGCAAGTGCTGTTTCCGAAAGGGACCAGAGGCATCGCGGAAGCATCGGCAACCCAGAGGGATTGCGTACCTCGCACTCGCAAGTTGTGATCTAGCGCTCCGTCGGCTCCCATCGCGCAGGACCCACCGGGGTGGTAGGCCGTCATTACATTGCGGTACGCGGCTTCGGTCAATGCATCATCCGATAGGAGCGATTCTCCCGGTCGCGTTTCGCCAAGCAGAGGGAATCCCCGGAGGGAAGGTTGCTGGGCTAATTGCCGAACTCGACGGATTCCTGCAAGCATTGCATGAAGATCGTTGGGATCTCCAAAAAAATTTGGATCTACGCAAGGTGTTCCGTAAGGATCTGTTGTTGACAAGTCAACGCGTCCTCGACTTCGGGAATCAACCAAACAAACTTCAATGGCAACACGTCCTTTTCCTCCAAACGTTTGGAAATGAGTCACCAGCTGCAGGTCTGGGATGTGTCGGTTTTCGTGTGAACACAAGAATGCGCCTGATTCACAGCAGTTAGAAACCATAACGCCCCTGCGTTGTAGCAAATATCGAATGGATTCCGGCAACCACCATCGCAGGCTACCGGGAGAAACTCGATTCGATTCGAATACCATCTCGACGCGAAGGTGATCGTGTAAATTTGCTCCGATAGCGGGAATATCAAGTACTGGCTTGATACCGGCTGCACGAAGTCGGTCGGCTGGACCGAGCCCACTGCATTGCAGAATACGCGGAGTTTGGAATGCACCTGCGCATACGATGACCCCTGCCGACGCGTAGAGTTTTTTCGATACTCCACGCTCGAGAATCTCAATTCCGATAGCTCGCTCTTGACTGAGCAGTACTCGCAAGACTTGAACACCTGTTTGCAAATGCAATCGGGGATTTCGCAAAACAGAAGATAGATATCCGCGTGCTGATTCGAAACGTTCTCCATTGCGTTGCAGAACCGGATAGAACCCACAAGTTTCTTGTTCATGTTCAATCAAGGGAGATTGACAACGCATACCATCTTGTTGACAAGCCTCGAGGAACGCGTTGGAGAACGCAGAATGATGACGTGCTTGAGATAGGCTAATCATGCCTTGATCTGTCTCTCGGTATGGCTCTCCTGGATGAATACCAAACACCTTTTGAAAGTAGGGCGCAAGGGATTTCGAGGACCAGCCAGGGTTCCCATTTTGTTCCCATTGATCGTAGTTGGCGGGATGTCCCAGATGAACGATCATCGCATTGATGGATGATGAGCCACCGACGACTTTTCCCATGGGCCATTCGATTTGTCGGTTGAACAATCGAGGTTGCGGGATGCTTTTCTGTCCCCACGAGAACTTTCTTCCGAATCGCAATCCTGGAAGTGGAGGGTTATGTAGGAAGCCACGGTAACCGGGGCCGGCTTCGACGAGCAGCACGCGAGCTTTGGTTTGATCTAAGAGTCGTCGGGTGACGACACAGCCTGCCGTACCAGCACCGAGAACGATGTAATCAAATTCTTCCATGTTACCCAGAGAATTTGCCTTTATAGTAGCCTGCTGCCGTAGCGAGTTGAGAGCAGAATGAAAGGAAGCACATGCGGACGGCTTTAAAAAGTGGGAAGCGGCCGAGCGGATAGAGTACTAGTTTGAAATAGAAGGGTAATCCACTCCAGCCTGGTGGGCCGGCATTTGGTTTGGTACGTCGTTTTTCGCACCACCAGCGACCACGTCCATAATTGAAATGTTGTCTTAGGAAAGAACGGAAGTTCAAACGGTGTGCGTGACCGACGACGGCCTGAGGCACCTCTTTCATTGGCAATCCGTGTTCGCCCCATCTTAGGCAAAGATCTCGGTCTTCTCCGGTCCCTAGCCAAGTCGTATCGAAGCCACCGAGTTCTACAAGTTTTTCTCGAGGAAACAGCAGGTTGCTGGCCGTAAAGAAGGCTGCACCTTTACCTCGCGAATTCCATGTCTCTGTGATGTATGTCATGATGGCTTGTGTGGTTTCCGAGTAAATATTGTCCGTTAGGAGATTTACGACGGGACCACCCATGGCGTGGTCTGGAGAGCTTGAAAGAGCTTGTTCGTAGTGTCTTAGCAAGCCTGGCGAGGGGCGGCAGTCATCATCGGTAAACAGCACATATTGCCCTTGAGCAATTTCCAGTGCGCATTGCCGAGTGGACGAGAGGCCACGGTGCGGGAGTTTTATGAATCGCAGGGGAAGTCGATTTAGGTAGGGCTGAACAATCGTCTCTGGGGAATTGATGCTTCCGTCATCTGCCAAGATGATTTCATATCCACCTTGGGGTGGTTCCAAGAGTAGCCATGACTCTAGGAGTTCGTTGATGTACTCCAGCCGATTGTAGGTGGCGATGAGAATGGAGAATTGGACAGGCATAGCTCGATAGGGAAGAGTCTCAATGGGGAGGCGTTACGTCGAGACCGTTGATCCCTTAACCAATGGAGGGTCGATTCAACCGAGTCGTATTCTTTTGGTAGTTCGAGCGAACCTTGAAAATGACGTTTCTTGGCTCCGACAGTGTGTCAGATTGTCGAGATCATAAAAAATGTAGCAAAAGATCGGTAATCGTCAATGATTCCGAGAGTTTACCAGGTTATCTGCTATTCATTTCGAACGTTGCGAAGGAAATGGAAATTGGGTACAACGACACGGAAGGGTTAAGACACCTAACGGGATCCAGAAGCCTAACTGCGTGCCGCGATCGTGAAGAATTTTTACGTGTTCTATTTCACGAAGGCACGGAGGTCCTTGCTAATCCTAGAGTTCGGGCGCACTCAGTGGCATTCCATCCATTGCTTAGTTTTGCTTTTTCAGTATGAAATTCTCCGTTATTGTCCCAGTTTTCAATACATCTGCTTATTTGGAGCGTTGCATTGAAGCTTTGCGATCCCTTGATTATCCGTCATCAGAGTATGAGATCCTTTTGGTCGACAATAACTCGACGGACCGTTCTGGGGAGATTCTGTCCAAGTCTACGGGCGTTCGCGTTTTTAATGAGAGCAAGCAGGGGTCGTATGCTGCCCGCAACCACGCCGTGCGGGAAGCGAAGGGGGAGTTTTTGGCTTTCACGGATTCTGACTGCATGCCTCATCGAAACTGGCTCAGGGTGATTGAGCGGGTATTTGAAGATCCGAAGAGGCAGATTGTCTTGGGTACGAGGCTTTCGGAGAGCCCGAATCGACTAATTCGTTTGATTGCGCAATACGAATCGAAGAAGAGCGAGCGTGTTTTCCAGTCGGATTCGACGGATGTTTACCATGGGTTTACGAACAACATGGGGGTACGTCGGTCGACATTTGATCAGTTCGGTCCTTTCGATGAAATTCCTCGAGGCGCAGATACGCTTTTCACTCGGAGAGTGGTCAAGAATTTGGGTTGCGAGGCCGTGTGTTATGACACAGCGATGCAGGTAATCCATGCGGAGCTAGATAGTCTCTCCTCGTATTACAACAAGATGTACACGTATGGCCGTACTCGCGGGCAGCGTAATGTATTGGAAATGCGGCCATTGAATGCGCGAGAACGTTTGGAGAGCCTGCGCGATTGCTTGAGAGAAGGTCGTTATTCCTTGCCAGAAACGGTCTTGTATGTACCTCTTCTGCTCGGTGGTATCGTCGCTTGGAATTTCGGTGAACTTGTTGGTTCTTTTCGAAAGAAGCGTTAGATTCGCGGTCAAGAATTCTTTGGACGAC
>CAZACJ010000021.1:0-15338 GCA_964483385.1 uncultured Pirellula sp.
ATGCCAGTTTCTCAAATCCAAAACGATTCAAGTTTCTCTTTGGCGGGAACTTCTAAAGGGAAGCGTTTGGTAAACGGGTGATTTTCAATGTTCGCAAGCTCTCTGAGCGCCTGGTGAATGTGCTCTGGACGCACACGAACTCCACCGACCTCGTCAATGTTCAGCGTTTGAGGATGAATCGGCAACAATTGCTGCTTCTCATCGGTTTGACCGATCACGCGATTCCCTGTGATGCCAGGGCCGAGGAACATGATTGAGTTGATTGACCAATGATCCTTGCCATTTCCGTTGTTGTAGTTGGGGGTTCTCCCCATTTCGCTTTGGATGATCACTACGATTTTATCTCGGATCTGTAGCGATTCGGCTTTGCGCAATAAGTCATCAATTCCAGCTAGAAATTCTGGTATGAGCTTCATCTGATCTGCATCGTTGTTGTTATGGCTATCGAATTGACCAATCGATAAGTTGGCAGAAATGCAAACACCAGCTTTAAATGCCGCCAAAGCAATGTCGTTTTGCTGAGCCAGTCGCTCTTTGGCGGGCTCCTTCGGTAAAAATGGGACGACACGCTCGAGTGCTTTGGAGTTTGCTTGAGCGGCAAAGAGCATGCTTTGACTTCGCTCGACTCGTGGCAGACGGGACTCGGTAACTCGTGCCTCGAACTGGGCTTCCAATGCCCGTTCGATGCGATCCGATACAAATGAATCTTGATAGGGATGCGTGCCACCTTCGACCGAATCGGCCCGCGCTAGTAGGCGAAGCGATTGTAGGTAGGGTACTCGGGACATCGGTACTAGGTTGCCGGTTGCAGAGTAGTTTCCAAAGGTGAGGAACGCTAATGGGGCTTGCTCTCCGTAGCATGCGGCTACCAAAGCTGGAAAGGTAGGATAAGCAAGACTGTCGAGCTTGCCGGTCGCCATGTAGCGTGCGCAAGGCGTATGATTGTTGACGGATAAATCCAGTCCATTAAAGACTCGTAACTCCGCCCCGTACTTGGCGAAGAAATCTTCGTTGCTCATTCCTCCGGAAATATGTTTCGCGATCGGTGCAATACGATGGTTGCCAACGGTCAAAATGTCACCGTTTTGATACAAACGGTTGATTCCATCGATTCCCTTCGGATCCATTAAATAAGTGGTGTCCCAGCCTCCTGATGCGTTGTACACGACATAGTAGGGACCGGGGTAACCTTCCGTTTCAGCCCCTTTAGCGTTTGCCCTTACGATTGATTGCAGATGAACGGGGGCAGCAAAGCCAAGTCCTGCTAGACCACACCGTTTCAAAAAAGTTCGACGTGACATAGAAGCGTGTTATTCGTAAAGGAATGCATGCTGACGGAGCAAATAAGTAACTACAGCACGCCAAGCACGAACGGTGTAGTGGGGATCTTCTACGCGAAAGTCTTCTCGGCCTCCACAGAAATAGGTCTCGCGTGGTTCGAAATGGGGCAGAGCCTTCGCGTCGTCGATGATGTTACAAAAAAGGTCAAAGACACGATTCACTTCAGGATGATCCGACTGCAGAGTGAGTCCAAGAATCTTTTCATGCAATTCGATGATGGTACGACGAATACTTTGGTTTGCTTCCTCGTCTCCCGGTACAACGGAGGGTTCAATACCGGTAAATAGCTTCCTTTCGTTTACCGGTCGGTGGAAGTCCAAACCGACATTCGAACAAGCGACATCGTTAGCCATGATTCTTTGGATCGCCCCCATAGCACCGCTGGGGTCTGCGTTCCGTTCCGTTACCGTGATTGAGTCGATCCCGCCATAGAGGATCTTGTACTCTTCCTGGAATCTTCCCCAGGGCTTACCAAAAATCGCATGGATTTTTCTATCCAGCTGCTCTGGAGTAATCAATCGAACCAAACCTACATCCTCCAGCTCTGCTTGCCGTTGTGGTTGCTCCATCGATGTCGCAATCGAGTCTGCTCGATAAAAGTCGGTTGCTATCATCGCTTTGAATGCCTCTTTGAGGCTCCAATTGGAACTTTTGAATCTTGCCGCAACAGCACGAATCATCTTTCGCTGTTCCAAATAGGCGCGTCGCTTCGCCCCAAAGCTAGGATCTTCGATGTCCTCTGGGGGTTGCAAAACTTTTCGGCCTACCAAAATAAAGTAGACATGTTCGACCATAGCATTCGCAAAACGCGGGTCTTGAACGGTGCGTTCCGCAAGCCATTGAGTTGCGCGCCAACGCTCCTCAGCCGGTAGCACTTCTCCCTCAAATCCCGCAGGAAACATATCCTGGTACCACCCCTCTTTTCGAGGCCCTAGCTCACCTTGAAAATTGAAGTCTTGGAAGATACCCGCGACAGGATCGATGGTCTTATGACAAACGACGCAATCGGGAGCTTGCATCGTTGGTACTTCATATTTGGCGGCAACCGCTGCTGCATCCGAAGAACGGGGAGCTAACTGCATGATGTCGATTCCCAAAAAATGCTGGTAGAACATCCTTGCGCGAAGTCGATTCCGGTTCGTTTCAGTTGAAGGGTAACGGCGCAAGTAGTGGAACATGCTCAAAAAGCCAGCGTGAGGATACAAACCGGTCTTTGATTCTTGAACTTTTCCATCACGCCCTTTGAGTGCGTGCAATCGAGCCGGAATGTACTCAAACGGATCTTCGCTGTCTTGGAATTGATCCTTGATCTCTTCAAAAATCCCATATCCTCGCGCTGTGTAAGGACTGACCATAATGTAGTCCGCTGTCGCGAGCTCAGTGAATGGCTTCTCATTACGAACGATGTGAGCGATAAGTTCCAAAGGTTCTCTCAAGAGGGCATCGCGATAAACAGCAGCCAGTTTCCAGCCAGCTCGTTCTCGCTCCGCCTCTGGTAGATGGCTGAAATCGTGGGTCTGATACCATAGACGCGTTTTTTCAAAATGATCGTAGGACAATAAAGTCTCGGCGTTGTCCTCAATACCAATCGTCAAAAAAATGTCGTTAAACCCTTCTTTCAGTCGTACGTAAAACGCGTCTTCTTTCAGGATGGAATCCAAGATTGGTTCTAGTGCTGCCAATCCATTTTGCTGAATGGAGTTGGATTCCAGTTGGGAGGGTAGTCGCCCGACCAAAGACAAAGTTACGCGACGGAGCAACCGTTCGGGTGGAAGCATCGCGACTCCTTCAAAAAAGGGAGTCGGCTCATCGAACTTTTTCATCTCACGCACTTCGTTATCGCTTGGTGGTGATTTCGATTCTGAAACGAATTCTTCGAGGATGCGATAGCCTGTCGAGTTTGGTTTGAGGACTTGACCTCCTCCATGTTCAAGATCTCCAACCACTTTTTGTAACAGGATGGATTGATCGGCCAAAACTTTTCTTGCTATCGAACGGAACGTTTGTTCATTGCGTTCCAAAATATCTGGAGCATAAAGACCGTCAATCGATGTCTCCTGAAGAAACTCGCTATCTTTTGCTTGGCCTTGATCGTTGTGACATCGAATACAGGTTCGTTCAACCACTTTGGCCCAAACATCCGTTTCGAATGTCGAAGTTGCCACGGAATCACTTGGTACTTGGGAAGAATCGTTCATCCCATCAGAGGCCAGAAGTTGACGTTGCGTACTACTCGGTTTTAACCCAGGCCCGAAGAATAGGCCGACGAACAGGACGAAGAGCACAAGCCGGGGGAGATTCCGAGTCGCTAGCGATTTTGTTTTAGGAGTTAGATCGCTCATATGAGAGTCTGCCAAGTACGGCTACATTCGTCAGTTTGGACACGGCGCACCAATGACCTCAGAGTTTACCTTGTTTTCTATGCACATGTCCATCGAATTCCAACGTCGAATAACGGAACTTAAGCCCGTTATCCTTGGTCTTTCAGACACGAAGAAGGTGTGCCTCAGCGAGCAAATCCGGCTCACACGACGGCACCAAACAGAGCACCTACTGCTGCGGTGATTGCCATCGACATCGCACCAGCAACTAGACCTGCGACTCCAGCCACAAGAATTTCACTATTGCCTCCATTCGCGGCAGCTACGCCACCGACAAGGCTCGCTGTAGATACGATCCCGTCATTGGCTCCCAGGACAGCAGCGCGAAGCCATCCGATTCGATCGGTTCGGTGCAACTCAGGGTGTGGCAATCGCATGATGTCTATTCCCGATCCGATCGAGTTTCGAGTTCAGAGAGAAACTGCTCGATCAATCCTTGGGGAGCTTTGACGATGTGTTCAGGGCCTGGAAAGCCACCGTTCTTGACATCGTGGATGTAGTCTCGAAATCCCCCAACCCGTTCCGCTTGTATCGCCTGCTCCATTTTGAACAGATTTCGATATTGCTTGGTGTGCCGAGGAAACGGTGGCTCGTGATTACCTAAAATATCTTCCGCAAACATGAATTGAATGTCGCCGCCACTTCCGGCTCCAATCGAAGACGTTACCAAGCTTGTACGGCGAGAAATCTCGGTAAGCAGTTCTGCGGGTATCACTTCGATTTCTACGGCCCATGCCCCTGCGGCTTCAAACGACTTAACTTGCTCATAAATCCAAAGGGCTTCATCTGTTGTTTTCCCGACCGCCCTAAGTCCACCCGTCCAAGTGCTCAAGCGTGGCACCAGTCCTGCATGGGCTTGAACGGGAATACCAACACTGGAAACGGCGCGGATAAATTCAGGTCCCCATTGGCACATGATTGCATCTGCACCTGCTTCCATCGCATCAAAACCAGCTCGGACTGCTTCCTGGACCGTTGCGACTTTTGTCAATCCAATACAAAAGGTCATGAACGTGTGTGGAGCCGATTTGCGAATGGCGATAGCGCTTCCTGGGTTCTTGGGATCGAACTTGACCTTCATCAAATCGATGCCAGCTTCTTCTGCGGCAACTGCTTCGCTGGTTGTAAAAGGCATGGTTTCGGTAAGTACAGCCCTGCCTTTGAGACTTCGCACGTGCTTGACGGTGTAGTTGCGAGTCCCGTATTCCCCCCCCATTGTCATGATTCGGTGTAGACCGCGTTCGTGGGCGTCCCTCGGTGGTAGGGTATTCGAAGTAGGTGGTTCAGGAGGCATCGGGTATCCTTGTTTTCAAAGAGTCAAAGATGAAGTGTGTAATTGGCATTCATAGCAACCTTTATGTCAATGCCTGAAAACCAACCGTTCCCTGTTCCCCCGCCCCCGTAGCCACCGTAACCCGTAGCCACCGTAACCCGTAGCCACCGTTCACCAGACAGTGGAGATCTTCCTGGCAACATTCACCGCTTGGCAGCGGGTGGCTACCACGGTCGATGGAGATCATTATTCGCTTACCGGTGCCATAATACGGGATGCGTGCTTGCGATCATGGTGCAAGGTGTTTGTTGCCGCAGTTGCATCCGAAGGAACATCGCGAGTTTGCCGACCACCAGTCTGAGGGTTGGGTTCATATAACGGTGCACCCGTACTGGAAATGGTTACCCGAATTCGATGGCCGGTATTGAAAATCTGGCTGATCCACCCTACGTCAAATGCTACCGGCACAATCTCACCCGGCGTCATCAGTACCTCCTTGTCAAATCCTTCCCGATAACGAACGCGGTGTGGATACTCCACGATTAAGATCGAACGTCCATCTGGATAGACATCACATACACGAACAATTAAATCCGTATCCCGTGCGGTTGACGATAAAAATAACTCCGTTCGAATGCGACCCGTCCATTCGACAGGGGATGTCAGTGCCTCGGTAGTGAACGACCGAACCTCGGATTGGCTCTCATAAGCTCGAGCATCGGTAGCACCCGGAAACCATGTCCCAGGAATCTCACAAGGTGACTTCGGATCACTAACAAACGAAGTTGCTCCCGTATCATTGCTCGGAGGCTCGTTCGTGAGCTTCCCTTCGCTGCCCAAATAAAGTGGCTTCATCTCGTGCTTGGGCGGAAAATCGTCCGCAGTTCGCCACACATTTCCCGGTGCTCCCGCTTCGCCAAGTGCACCCATGACATAGTATCGAACGGGTGGCTCTGTAACGACACCCGTTGGAATGTCTTTCAACCAATAATCAAACCATCGAATCATATGTTGCAGTTCAGGCCAAGCTGCCTCTTTGGGGTAGGTCAGTTGCCCTACTTGGTTGCCTTTGTTTAAGCGTCCATGCGCCCAGGGGCCAATAACAAGTTGTTGTTGATTGCGGGAATTAGGGCCTCCTTGGTGTTGTCGACCTCGAAAACTTGCAATCGACCCTTGGTTCATGAAGTCATACCAACTGCCGATGGTAAAACATGGAACATTCATCTTGTCAAAATGACGCGTGCAATCCTCTGCATGCCAATAAAAATCATAGTGAGGATGCTCGAACCACTCGTCGAGCAAGCGATCATTGTCCTCAGGATTACGGCAGTTTTGTTTTAGGGATGTGAATCTTTCCGGTCGTGTTGTCCCTCCGATTCGATACCCTTCGTGAAAGAGACTCAAACCTGTATCGACCATGTATTGTGCCGTTAGGTGAGGCGGTTGAGCAACCGCTAAAAAGTTCTGCGCGTAACCTCCTTGGGAACTGCCAAATGTCCCCACTTTTCCTGTACTCCAAGATTGAGTGCCAAGCCATTCGCAAACATCGTAGCCGTCTTGGAGTTCCCCCCAGCCCAACGCACGATAGCCAACCCAAGTTCCTTCCGATTTCCAAGTTCCTCGAAAGTTGACCATCGCGACCACATAGCCAGCTTCTGCAAGTGCTGCGGCTGCTTTACGTGTTCCTTCACCTCGTATGTCCACGTAACGTTGTTCGAAGAGGACAGGCCAAGGCCCATCGCCTTTGGGGAAGTAGACCCAAGCCGATAGTTTCTTCCCGTCCCGCATGGGAATCCACTCATGACGTTCTACTACATCGCCGAGATTCAGAGGAGGTAAGCTATCTTGACCATGTGCAAATTGGAAACTGAATGGACCTGCGATTAACCCGAGCAGCAAGATGAACCGACGAAGTACAAAGTTGCTCGTTGAAAGGTTCTTGTTCGTTGCTAGATCCATTGTAAAAGCCGCCAGCAGGTGATTTGAGATGTCGATTCGGAAACGAATTCCCAATTCTACGCGATCGGGACGCATGCTGCGACTAAGCTTCCCTCTGCATTCCAAGATTCGATTGCATCTGGAACTTGGTAAATGCCCACATTCAATGAGGCACCGACTGAATCGCGATCCTGTTGCGTATTGCTTTAGGGTGTGTATTGCTTTAAGGGGAATATTGACATCGTCGAATAATCAAGGGATCTTGTTAATCTCATCCTACACCCGGGCTCTACCAAGATCTCCAGTTCGTTCACTGTAGTTGGTAGACCGCCGCTTTGTTATCGTTAAAGGAATTGGCTTCGATGAACTCCCATTTCTCCGGCTTTAGATCGTTCGCGGCTTGTCTCGGGTGGTCGATACTCGTTTTTTGGGGCTTAGGATTCGCGCAGACTCATGGGCAAGAAAAAGCCAAAGTAGAGTCTTTGCAGGAAGAGTCTTTGCGGGAAGCGTCGTCGCGGGAAGAGTATTTGCGGAACCTTTTTGATCAATACCACGAGCGAAGACTAATTCTCTTCCCGCTCGATGCGACGATGCAAGGTGATTCTAGATACAACGATCGGCTTGCGATTACCTCATCTCCAGACCATGTTGCCGAGTGCAAAAAGTTCTACTCGGACACGTTGCGACAATTACAAGCCGCTCCGAACGGGAAGGCCTCTGTTGATACGGAACTCGCCGCTGAAGTGCTTGAGTACGAACTCAATAATCAACTGGAAGGAATCGCCTATGACACTCAGCGTATTCCGATGCACCAGTTTGATGGACTTCATCTAGTCTTTGCTCAATTGGGTAGCGGTAGCAGCAGTCAACCGTTCAAGAGCGTGAAAGATTACGAAAATTGGTTGGGGCGTATCAACGACTTTGAAGTTTGGGTAAACGCATCGATCGATGCCTTCCGTCGCGGTATGGGTGATGGCTATGTGCTACCGACTATTCTTGCACAGCGTATGGTTCAACAGATGCTGGATCCTACTATTGTCACTGACGACCCACAAAAAAGTCTCTTCTACGCTCCGATTACCAATCTACCACCGAATTTTTCGACGGCAGATAAAGCGAGGTTGACCGAAGCATATAAGAAAGCGATCGCGAACCAAGTTGTTCCAGCTTACCGAAGGTTTGGCGAGTTTTTGCGAGACGAGTATTTGCCAAAGACACGTACGACATCAGGGATTGGTAGTCTGACACAGGGACGTGATCAGTATGCTTACTGGGTGAAAACTTGGACCACGACTTCGTTGACCCCAGAGGAAATCTTTTCGATTGGCGAAAGTGAGGTCGCAAGAATTCGAGGGGAAATGGAGAAAGTGCAGAAACAACTGGGCGTTCAGGGATCTTTGCAAGAGTTCTTTGAGAGTGTGCGAACTGACCCACGTTTTACTCCATACAAAAATGCCGAGGAAGTGTTACAAGCGTTCCGCGATATCCAAGCAAGGATAGAGCCTAAGCTTGACGGATTGTTTTTGATGAGACCAAAAACACCATTTGAGATTCGTCGCACCGAATCGTTTCGTGAAGCGACTGCAAGTGCAGAGTATATGCCCGGTTCTGCGGATGGTACTCGTCCGGGGATTTTTTACCTTCCGCTGCCCGAGCCTGAAAAGTTCAACATTACCAGTGGTATGGACTCACTCTTTGCGCACGAAGCGATCCCCGGCCATCATTTTCAGATTTCGTTGCAGCAAGAGAATCAACGATTGCCCAAGTTCATTCGTTTCATATGGTACGGTGCTTATGGAGAAGGTTGGGCCCTTTATTGCGAATCGATAGGACGTGAACTCGGACTCTACACTCAGCCCGAACAGTATCTCGGAGCGTTAGGTGATGAGATGCATCGCGCTATTCGATTAGTGGTCGATGTGGGATTGCATCAGAAAGGGTGGACTCGGGAAGAAGCAATTGAGTACATGATGAAGAATGAACCGATTTCCGAACAAAGTGCGATCGCCGAAATCGAACGTTACATGGCAATGCCAGGCCAAGCCCTGAGTTATAAGATCGGGGCGCTGCAGATTCGTAAATGGCGAGAACAGTACGAACGTGAATTAGGGAGTCAGTTCAAGTTAGCTTCATTCCACGACGAACTCCTACGGGATGGCGGTATGCCATTGAGTATTCTTCAACGCAAACTAGATGCTTGGGCCGCACGCATAAAGAACGGAAATCCATAAAGTTCGCCCCGTCGCCCGTAGCCACCGCTTGGCAGTGAGTAGGTACCTGGAGAATTGAGAATTGAGAATTGAGAATTGAGAATTGAGAATTACCGTTTGCCCGTAGCCACCGTTTGCCAGACGGTGGAAGTCTTGGGATGCCATGACGTAACCGTAAGAGAGTCATCGGGCGAGCGACAGATCCAATGAAAACTCAAATTCTCCAGATACAGCGTTCCAAAATCGTAGTCCCTGTGCTCCTTCGAAACGCCATGTACCTCCTTCTCCTGTGACTAATCGCGTGCCATCCGGTGAGAATGCGATAGAGCGAACTGAAACTGGGTGCTCGAGATTTTTAATGGTCTTGCCCTCTTCACCATCCCAGATTGCAGCAACATTATCGTAACTCCCGTAAGCGAACGTGTAGTCCTTGGGGCTGAAACACAGCGATGTGACTCGCTGCGATTGGTTTGCGATTGAAAGAGGATTTGAGGTGTCGTCGAGATTCCAAAGAGTTACAACACCGTTCCAACTTACGCTCGCAAGCTTCATTGCATCTTGTGAGAACGATAATTGCATCGAGCTGGTCTTTGTTGACTGAATTACCGTTGACTTCTCTGGATCAGATTGCCAATTGGAAATATAAACGATGGAACTGTCCAACGCAGGGACTGTCGTACTCGGACAATAGGCGAGCTTTTGTCCATCTGGAGAAAGAGCCACAGATAACACTTCGAACTTCGCGTCAAACCTTTTTAGCTCGATGCCATCGGAGACTCGCCACAGTCTCACCGTGCGATCTCGACTGGCAGTTGCAACGATTGCCCCATCACCACTAAACGAGATTTCAAGTACTTCACCAGTATGCCCTTGAAGCGTGGATCGTATTTCACCAGTTTGGGGCGACATCAACACAACAAGACCCTTTGTATTTGGTCCATAGGGGGACTCGACGATTCCATAGGCAAGCAAGTCCGCTGCTGGAGAGTGTGCATAACAAGTTGGGAATCTGTACTGTAGTGGGAATCGATAAAGAACCTTTTGTGTAACAAGATCCCAAACGATGATGTTCTGTTCTACTTTCAAATCATAAATATGCCCCTTCAAATTGGTGATGCTTGAGATCAGTTTGTCACCGCTAGACGAATAAGAAACGAATTCAACTCGTTGCCATTCAGCCTTTTTTTCGTCGACCGACCAGTAGGAGATGCTCAGGATAAGACCGAATCCGATCAGTGTCAGTATGCTCAAGGATGGGATTCGGAGTCGACTCAAATTAGCGTTCCCATTTCCGACCTTTGAAGTTGCGATACTCAATAGCAAGTGAGAGCAAAGCCATGTCCCCGCGCCGATATATAAACGATTTTCCGGATGATACTTTAGGTCGAATTCAAGAAAACCTCGTCTACCTGCGAACAAACTTACTATCAGTGCGCTGAACGCGATTCCGAGATTGAATCGAGACAGATAGAACATCGTGTCTGACCGACGAAGTACCATTACGTAGGAAAGTAGAAAAAGTGCGTTTGCAATGGCTGACATCAATCCAGGTGGTGTCAGGATGAGGGGGCTAAAACTCATCAAAAAGACTTTCCATCCATTAAAAACCCCACCATCTTGGTCCCCGATTCCCAAGGTCTGGATCTTCAGCGCGGGTAACGCAAGCGAAACAAGCAATACCAACACTGCAAGATGTGCAATCGTTCTTGCACTAGGGCGGAAGTGATAACACATCCAGCCAGCTACGAGCGAAGGTGCAATCGCATACACGATATCGCAAAGAATTAGATTGAGCATGAATCCCCTCCTGGTAATTGATCCCGCGGACCGACAATTCGGCAAGTCCCGAACAGCGAACAGCCCTCGGTACCTAGTTCAATTCACCCAACTCAAACGAGTTGCACCAAGAACATGGTGGTTTGTGATGCATTTAGGAAATGGGAAACAGTAAACATCAATTCTGAAAATACACTACCTCTCGCTACTTGCCGCTAGCAACGCTTCCGCAAAAGCTTTCCCCATCTGCGCAAATATCTTGGCACTGCCAAAATAGTGGTAACCACCATTCGATGCCCCTTGAAGAGCCTCTTTATCCTTTGGCGATAGAACGTCTTCCAAGTCACGGTCGAGCTTTTCTTTGTTTGACTTGGTAATACCCTCAATCCAAACATCCACTGCTGCGTAACGCTCTGTGGAATCGCGTTCGTATTGGTCGTTCGCATAAACCGCGAGGACGTTTTTTCCCTTCCGTAGATGTTTGATCTGGTCCTCGTCAAGCACAATAGATCTGTAGAACGGCTGATCCTGCCACCAGATGTAGGTGTGTATCTTCTGGCCATTGAGATAGATGTGAAATCCTTGTCTTGCCAGAACGGCGATGCGATACGAATCGTAGTTTAGATCGTCCACTTCAAATGTCGTACGCATCATTAAAAATTCACCTTCTTCCCACTTGGAAGAGTGCTGATCGAGTTGAATTCCGCTGTGTTTCCAAAGCCCCTTTCCGATCGGCGCTGACCCCTGACCCCAATTGCGATCATCGAAGTCGGGCTGATACCAATTGTCCATCCCCGCCGGTACGGTGATGTCACGGAATCGTCTTGCGTCATAAGTTTGCAGCTTATCTTTTGTTTCTGTTGGATCCATCGAGACGAAACGCCAGATCCGTTTTTCCGGGGCAGGATTACCGATCGGGGTCCAATAGTTTTCCCACTTCCATTCTCTGTTTAGGGTGCCGTCCGATTTCAATGAATGCGCCGTACCAACGATCTTGTCATATTCAGCTCGTTTTGGTTCTGCTGCAGCAATCGCGTGATCCCAAAAAGGAGCGGTCGGAACTGCGATTACATTTCCCTGGAACTCAGGCATGTCGGCTGGAGCTGCCATGGCTTTGCGGAACGATTCATTTTCACTTTCACCTCCGACTCCCAAGACTCCGATCACAAACGGCATCTTCGGTGCAGACAGATCTTTGCGGACGTCGCGAATGAAATGGGAAAGCAACCGGGAGTATTCATCATAATTTCTATTGGGGTAGGTTTGACCATCGACCAAGTCATTGAAACCTTGCAGCCAGACGAAGCCGGCCAGTTCGTACCCCACTTTTGGATCATATTCCGGACACACCCGTTTGGGATCTGCTAAGACCATTTTCACATGGTCAACCATCATCCGGTAAAAAACACCTGAAGCTGCATCCTTGTCAGCTTGCCATTTCTTTCGGTCCTCGAGCTTGGGAATCCCGTGTGCACCTTGTGGGTGTTTATCCCAAAGCTCTTGCGTCTCTTTAGGGAGTTTGTAGGGGCCCGCACTAGGCGGACGATACTCCGTGTTGAGAGATCTGCCACCCCAAGCCGTCTTGATGATCAAGATCGGCTGTTGTAGTTCTTTCTCCATGTAGATACCGAACGTGAACTCAGGGCCAATCTTGCCGCCACTTCGCGTTGGCTGATCTCCACGTGCGCCAAAGCCAGCCGTCAATTTTCCAAGTCCTTCGCCATTGGCGCTTCCATCATAAGGACCAGTCAAATAAGAAACCCAGACTTGGTCACAAACTTTTGGGGTGCCATCGGCATTACGCATTTCTTGAAGTATAGGTGCGGTGAGCGGATCCTTACCGATGTAGTCAAACGTGCTGATCGCAGCATGCCCCTCCATGTTGGACTGGCCAGCAAGTATGTAAACCTTGAGCGGTTTGGTCTGGCCAAAAGCTCTCTGAGTTGAGGAAAGGAAAAGGGGGGCTAACAACATTAGCAACGCTGGAAGCTTTGCATGGAATACGAAGTTACTCATAGATCGTTGTTCTTGAATCTCGCGTTTTATTCAGACTATCAATACACTTTCGGAAGTTCAATTTGCGTCCGATGGGTATACTTTAACCGACTTTCGATTCCCATACTTTGATGGAGGCTGCATAAACCCTGGAAACCAATCTTGGTTTGATGTGTTGGGTTGTTGCAATCAATCGTGAATGGATTGGAAATAGGGTTGTAGGATGTCTTTGGATAAAACCATTTCAAGCGAAGATACTTCAGCCAAGCGAGAGCACGATGGAAGTGGACTCGTAACGTTTTGGTTTGAAGCTATTTGTATCGTTGCGGCTTTGTCGTTGATCGTTCTGCACACGTGGACGTTATGGCAACAGCGAGCACTATGGAATCCCTGGCTTGCTTTTGCAATCTTGCTGGCTTGGCCAGCCGCAGACTTCGTCTCGGGGCTAGTTCACTGGACAGCTGATACTTGGGGAAGTGAAGAGTTCCCGATTTTGGGGCCAAGATTCATTCGGCCATTTCGAGTTCACCACACCTCTCCGACCTCGTTTCTACGTTGCAACTTCTTGGATACCAACGGCGATACTTGCCTCATTGCTATCCCGATCCTCGCATCTTTTTATTGGATTCCAACCCATTCAGCATTCGGGCTATTCGCTCTGACGTTTGGCGTTGCCTTTTGTATCTTCGCAATCCCAACCAATCAGATTCATCAATGGGCGCATATGCCTCGTCCACCCCGTTGGGTACGTTTCCTGCAACGCATAGGATTTATTCTCACCAAAGAGGAACATGCACGACATCACAAATTACCCTTCGCCGGGCACTATTGCATCACAAGTGGGTTCTGCAACGCATGGCTTGAGCGACTGCGATTTTATCGCGGACTAGAATGGGTCATTACATCCCTAACCGGAGTTCCTCCGCGACTGGAAGAGACAAGGCAAATCAATGGTCGACGTGAAAAGCCATGATTCGGTTGAAAGCAACGATGAAGTACTTCACTACAGCAAAGTCGACGGCGAGCCTGTTCGGTTCGGAACCGGTTGGATAAGTGGCGTAGCGGGAATTGCTCTCAGCGGGGCAGGTCTGTTGGTCGTGCTTTGCATTCGATTTCCAAGCCTATTTACCATGCCCATGCTACGGGAGTACTACCCACTACCCATTGTTCGAGCTCTCTTGTACCTGGTGATCATCTGCGGATTCTTTTTTGGTACGCTCAGCTTGGTACTTCGCCGAAAAAAGATACTCGGCGGTATTGCTATAAGTTTTGTTCTGCTAGCTGGGATGTTGGGTGGATCACAGATCCAGCTACCAAACGCGATACAGGATGGCGTGCCTCATGTTCCAATGCTGAGCATAGATTGGTTTGTTTTAAATCTCATGTTCTGGTGTGCCTTGTTTATTCCTCTTGAGCGATGGTTCGCTCTAAGAGCAGATCAGCCAATTTTCAGGCATGGTTGGAGAACCGATCTTTCTTATTTCTTTGCAAGCACGCTAGCGGTGCAATGGGTAGCCATCTTCACGATGAAACCCGCCCAAGTCCTGTTCTCTTGGATGATGGATGAGTCCTGGAGATCACATGTTGCCAGTCAGCCAATTGTTTTTCAAATCGTGGAGATCCTGCTGGTTACGGACTTCGTTCAGTACTGGATCCACCGTGCATTTCACACAATACCATTCCTATGGAGATTCCATGCGGTTCATCATTCCGCGGAAAGGATGGACTGGCTCGCAGGTTCTCGGCTCCATATCGTCGATATCGTCGTTACGCGAGGGTGTACCTATATCCCCCTGTTTATCATCGGGTTTAGTAACACGGCGTTACTTGGTTACGGTGTGATTGTCACCTTGCAAGCGACCTTTGTGCATGCAAACATCCGGTTTACGTTTGGGCCACTACGATACTTCCTAGTCACCCCGCAATTCCATCATTGGCACCATAGCGATCAATCCGAAGCGATCGACAAGAATTTTGCCATCCATCTGCCAATTTGGGACCGATTGTTCGGTAGTTATCACTTGCCCAAGGAACGGTGGCCCGATCATTATGGTGTCCAGGGAGAGAAAGCGCCGGAAGGCTTTTTCAAACAATTGTATTGGCCGTTTCGCCGAAATTAGCCACCGCACACCGTAGCCACCGTTCGCCCGCACCCACCGCTCTTTCGTCGCCACCGCTCCTGTCGCCACCGTTCGCCAGACGGTGGAGATTTTCCTCGCAACGTCTACCGCTTGGAAACAGGTGGTTCCCTTGAGCCGGAATGCGCGAGCCCCGGGTAGTTCTCTGAGCCGGAATGCGCGAGCCCCGGGTAGTTCTCTGAGCCGGTATGCGCGAGCCCCGGGTAGTTCTCTGAGCCGGAATGCGCGAGCCCCGGGTAGTTCTCTGAGCCGGTATGCGCGAGCCCCGGGTAGTTCTCTGAGCCGG
>CAZACJ010000021.1:15438-27945 GCA_964483385.1 uncultured Pirellula sp.
ATGCGCGAGCTCCGGGTGGTTTGCGGTACTCCGTTCAATACATCAACACACCCAACTAATCAGCGTCTAAAACGTTGTGGTTTTCGATGGATTGGAACATGCAATGAGGTGAGCGTGGCAGATGCAAACACCCCGCGGCTTGCGCGAAGCGGTCGCAAAAACTCGGGGGGGAAATTCTTTTCGCCAAGCGATTTGACAATGAAAACGTACTTGGAATCTCCCGACAAAGCACCCTTCCTCGATTTTGCCCGGCTATAATTTACGGCCCCGCCGTGTTCGTGGTTTTCTTCGCCCGCCCCGATCCGATCGCTCCCAGCGCCCAAGCTTTCTGATTCGTTTTTTACCGAGATCCGACGTATGTTTCCTCCTCGACGTCCTATCTTCTTGGGTATGCTCACCTTTGCGATCTTCGCATGGGGCCTCTCGTTTTCCTCAGCCACGGATTTTGAAAACGAAATTCAGCCATTGCTGACACGCTACGGTTGCAACTCCGGCGGTTGTCACGGAAAAGCAAGCGGCCAAAACGGCTTTAAGCTCTCCCTCTTCGGGTTCGATTCCAAAGCCGACTACGATGAAATCGTTGAGAACGCTCGAGGGAGACGGATTAACCTAGCGACTCCCGACCAAAGCCTACTGCTGCAAAAATCGATCGGTGCTATGCCTCACGGCGGTGGGGCGCGATTCGAACCAACAAGTGAAGCGTACCAAATACTCAAACAATGGATTTCCGAAGGTGCTCCTGCCGCCTCACCCACCGCCCCACGATTGACTGCAATTCGTGTCGACCCGAAGGACAAGTCCATGCAAAGCGGCGAAAGGGTCAATCTTCGCGTCATCGCATCTTACAGCGATCAAAATGAACGCGATGTGACAAAACAATCTGCTTTTGCAAGCAACATTGATGTCGTGGCGAATGTCAGCGAAGAAGGAGTTGTTACAGCAGGAACGGAATCCGGCGAAGCGACCATTATGGCTCGCTACATGGGGCAGGTTGCTGTCTTCACCGCGACTCTTCCCCATGGTACTCCACTTGCCGAAATCCCCAACTTCTCGCCCAAGAACTACATCGATACCCTCACGGTCGAAAAATGGAAGAAGCTTGGGCTCACACCAACCCCAGTGTGTGACGATGCTACCTTTCTCAGGCGTGTGACACTCGATGCCAACGGTCGTTTACCGACAAGCAAAGAAGTGCGAGATTTTCTCGCAGACACCAATCCGGATAAACGTGCTATTTGGATTGACCGATTGTTAGACTCCCCCGAGTACGCAAGTTTTTTCGCTTTGCGATGGGGTTCGATTCTTCGAAATTCAAACCTCGCCGGTGCGGATCAAGCCTCCTATGCATTTCATAACTGGCTAAAAGACATGCTTGCACGTAATCTCTCGTACGACGAGTTCGTGCGCGGAATTATTGCGGCGAGTGGCGAATGGCAGGATGCGCCAGCAATCAATTGGTATTGGCAGAGTCGTGATGACCAATTGCATCAAGTTACCGCAGATACCGCACAAGTATTCCTAGGCCAACGATTGCAGTGCGCGCGATGCCATCACCATCCGTACGAACGATGGAGCCAAGACGACTATTACGGTCTAGCTGGATTTTTCACTCGGCTAGGGCGAAAAAGTTTTGGGCAACCTCCCCCATATTTCTCATCCGCAACTTCCACTACTGGGGAAAAGAACCCTCGAACTGGAAAAGTTCCTGAGCCGAAGTTCTTAAACGGAGAGGCCGCAGTGTTCTCTGCCGAAGAAGATCCACGGCATGGCCTGGTGGATTGGTTGGCTCGTCCGGATAACCCGTTCTTTGCGAGGGCCCTGGTGAATCGCCTCTGGGGCCATTTCTTCGGCCGTGGACTCGTCCACGAAGTCGATGACATGCGGGCAACCAATCCAGCTTCCAATCCTCAATTGTTAGATGCTTTGACACAAGACTTCATCGACCATCGATTTGATATGAAACACATGTGTCGATTGATGCTCAACAGCTCTGTGTATCAACTCGGCAGCGAACCGACGGAGGGGAACAAGAAAGACAGACAGAATTTCGCCCGTTATTATGGTCGAAGGATGATCGCAGAAGTCTTTTTGGATTCCGTAGATCAAGCGACAGGTACCAAAACAAAATTCAATGGAGTCGCAAGCTCCGCTCGTGCTGTAGATCTACCCCACGAAAATTTCGGTTCCCATTTCCTCGATACCTTCGACCGACCACGCCGCGTTACGGGGTGCGAATGCGAACGATCCAGTGGTGCAACACTCGCTCAAGTTCTCATCATGGCCAACAGTGACGAAATCGAGAACAAAATTGCAGATGGACAAGGAATCATCGCTCAATTCCTAAAAGATCAAAAAACTCCTGATGAAATTGTCGATGAATTGTACCTGGGGACACTGAGCCGATTCCCCAATAACGATGAGAAGGCCAAAACCAAGTATTTTATCGATGCGGTCGAAAACAAACCCGAGGCGTTTCAGGATCTGCTTTGGACCCTTCTGAACTCCCGCGAGTTCATGTTCAACCATTAAAGGTGGCTTACGATGCTCGAAATCCACGGAATGAATACCGTTAACGGTGACCCGAATCTACGTCTAGTGCGACACGGTCAGGTAGCATCCGGAAGTCGCCGCACCTTCTTGCGAGTCGGAAGTCTAGCTGGGGCTGGACTTGCAAGCCTCTCTCTGGCGGATGTTTTGCGATTGCAAGCAACAGCGCAGGATGCCGGTAAACCAAAGCGGAAAAAGTCTGTGATTCTTGTTTGGCTTGCCGGTGGTCCAAGCCACATTGATATGTACGATCTGAAACCACAAGCTCCCGCAGAGATTCGCGGTGAATTCCGTCCAATTCAAACAAACGTCACCGGGATCCAGATCAGCGAGCATCTCCCATACCAAGCACGAATTATGGACAAGCTTGCCATTGTCCGATCTGCATTTCATACCAATGCAGGACACGGAATGGGAAGCCAATGGATGTTAACCGGATACCAACCGACCATTGAAGTCAACGATAACATCTACCCGTCATGCGGTAGCGTCGTTGCAAAAATGAAGGGCCCAAATGAGCCAGGACTTCCCGCCTACGTGAATCTGCCTCGGCTATTGCCCCTCGGCAAAGCTGCTTATTTGGGTGCTTCGTTCAATCCCTTCGCGCCAGATAGCGATCCCAATCAAGACTCTTTTGCTGTTCGAAATCTAAAACTCCCAGGCCAAGTTCCGGTCGCAAGACTCGACCGGCGTCGCGTTCTGCTAGAAGAGCTAGATCATCTACGTCGTGATATCGACAACAAAGGAGACTTGATCGGTTTGGACAAGTTCTACCGCGATGCGATCGAAATGGTAACCAATGACAAAGCCCAACTCGCATTCTCAATCCAAAAGGAACCTGCAAGCCTCCGAGATTCGTATGGACGCAACGACCTGGGGCAAAGCTGTTTGCTCGCCAGACGACTTGTCGAAGCAGGTGTCACTTTCGTGACGATTCAAGCCGGCGGAGGCTGGGACACTCACGGAGATAACTTCAAGCAACTGAAAGACAACTTGCTTCCTAAGTACGATCAAGCCGTTGCCGCCTTGGTTCAAGATCTCCACGATAGAGGGTTGTCAGAAGATGTGCTTGTTGTGTCCTTTGGTGAATTCGGTCGTACCCCCAAAGTCAATGGTGGTGCTGGCCGTGACCATTGGCCAGGCGCAATGTCCATCCTCTACGCCGGTGGCGGATTGAAAATGGGACAAGCGATCGGCGAAACCAACGCATATGCCGAATATCCGACGAGTAAACCATATTCCGTCGGTTGTGTCCTAAGCACGATGTACCACTGTTTGGGAATCGACCATAAACATGTGTTCTACGATCCTGCGAATCGACCCTTGCCGATCCTCAACGAAGGGCAACCGATCGAGGAACTGGTCTGATTCCATGCAATCTAAACTGTGGGCATGTTTTTTCGTTTTATACGTGCCAACTTCGTTATGGGCGCAATTGCCATCCCCAAGACTCGATCGGATCGCTCCTCTCGGAGTATCTGTTGGTGGAAAAACGGAGTTGGAAATTCAAGGTGGTGACCTTGAAGGAGCGTCGCTACTTTTCGATCACCCCGGCATCTCTGCCACATCTGTCGAAGGTAAAGAGCGATTTTTCCTCGTTTCCGTAGCCAACGATGTTGCGGAAGGAACTTACGATTGTCGAGTAGTCGGGAAATATGGAGTTAGTAATCCCCGCTTGTTCGCTGTTCATCGAGCGATGGCGGATGTCGCTGAAGTTGAACCGAACAACGTATTGTCTGCTGCACAGACGATACGCGTGAACGACGTTGTGTTTGGTACGAGCGACAATAATGAAGTGGATGTCTTCAAAATCCAATTAGAACGCGGAGTTCGCGTAACGATCGATTGTTCCGCAGGACGCCTTGACTCCATGCTCGATGCGATCCTGACAGTGGTCGATTCCCAAGGTAAACAACTTGCATCAAGCAGTGACTATTTTGGCCGAGATCCCATGATCGATTTTGAACCTAGCTCCACAGGTGATTATTGGATCGTGCTCAACGATCTCTCCTACCGTGGCGGACTTCCTTATCGGCTCATGGTCACGACCAGACCGCACGTCGAAAATGTGTTTCCTAGAGTTGTCCAAGAAGGTCAAGCTGCGAGTTTCAAAGTCCTCGGGCGAAATCTTGGGGGCTCAGCGAAGGAGACAGCGAAAGTACTCCAAGATCGCAAGCTATTTGAGGGCGTCTATGCTTCAAACCCACCAGAAAATCTCCTCCAGCAAGGCGCATTTCGGTTCCTCGAGCATCCCACGCAGCATTCCGTCGCTCCGACGGCTTCTACTTGTACTGTAAATGGTTGGCAAATCCGTCCCGAGTTCGATGGCATGCCCTCTGTGAATGCGGTCAACATCATGTCGATCGATCTACCTGTGACTGAAGAGCTAGAAAGCAACGAAAAAGATAACCCACAGCAGCTAACCTCTCCATTTGCGGTAAGTGGACGATTCGATATTCCAAGAGATGCCGATTGGTACGAGTTTACTGCGGTGGAAAATGGCAACCACAGCGTGGATGTTTATTGCGAGCGCATTGCCGGACAAGCCGATCCGTATGTCGTCATTATTGATGAGCAGGGAAATCGCGTAATCGAATTGGATGACTTTGGTCATCGCATCAACGCCTTCGATGGACACCTTCGAGATCCTTCTGGCGCAGTGAACTTGACGCAAGGCAAGAAATACAAAGTACTTGTCCAAGATCGTTATCAACGCGGTGGGCCAAGGTATCAGTATGTGTTGGTAGTGCGTCCAAGTCAGCCTGATTTTTTCGTAGCAACTATCCATTCGCAGAATCCAGGACCAGGTGGGACTACGCTCTGGCGCGGTGGCTCTGCCTACTTTGATGTGATTATTCACCAAACGGGCGGATACAACGGCCCAATTGTGATTACGGCCGAAGACTTACCTGCGGGTGTCCACGCGCAAGCAACAACTTTAGGATTAGGAAACAGCGGGACCTTTGTCCTATGGGCTGACCAGAATGCTCCCGAGTCTGTCGCGCCCATACGTTTGCTCGCAACCGGAATTCGAGACGGCGTCCCATTTGTGAGAGAAGTTCGCCCGTATTCCAGGGTATGGAACCAAGGAGATGGAACCAGCCAGCCTATGCGAGGTCACTGGATTGCGCTCCGCGAAAAGGCTCCGTTTGCCTTACGCTTCGCCGAACCACGCGTCCCCGTCACTGCTGGACAAAAAGTGGATGTTAAACTGAAACTCGAAAGACTATGGGACTCATGCAAAGAGCCACTGAATATCCTTCCGATTTCATGGCCGGGTAATTTCAAAGTCAACACGTCGCAGATACCACTAGGAGTCGACGAAATTACACTGACGATCGAAGTCCAAGAGGGAACTCGCCCCGGTGACTATACATTAGCCGTGTTGGGGCAAGGTCAGGTTCCTTTCACGAAGAAACCAGATGGTTCTGAATTGAAGAACACTTTGGTTTCGCTTGCGAGCGAACCAATCACTTTTGTGGTCCAATCGCCAGAAGTCGCCAAGAAGTAGTTTGTCCACAGATCACAAAAGCTCGGAATTCGTACCGAACAACACAGACGATAAAGAGATGTGAGGGACGTTTTGAGTAATGTCATCGACAGCATATCGCAGCGTGTGCGAGTCATACATGGCTTCGGGGTTGCCTCCGTCGTTTTCAGGCCGCTCTTGAATAACTTGAAACTGAGAAACATGTCGGCCTCTTTGTTTCGATATCCCAGCGTTGGATTACCTCTTCACGCTATTGTCGAAGGGATCGCCGAAGATCTTGTGACCAGTAAACCCGAAGGGATCGTGGCGCATAGTCTTGGTTGTGTTGCGACGGTGCTTGCAGTGGCAAAAGTCGATTGGCGAGGGCCTATTGTTTTTATTGCACCACCATTTTCACCGATTCCAATTACTGCGTTTATTCCGTCATTTCTCCGATATCCCTTCGGCCCATTGCTTGATCAACGAATGCTCCTATCTCGCGAGGACTTTCAGCTTCCATCCATTCCGGAATGCCGTAAACTTGTGATCGCTGGGCAATTCGATCTCACGGTACCGATCCATTGTACGAAGAGCTATAGAGTCGATGAATATCGCATCGTGAAGCACACCCATAATTCGATGCTCATGTCGTCAAAAGTCGCAGACCTTTGTATGCACTGGCTTCGCGACAAACGCGGTACATCACCATAAAGACCTGCATGGAACATGCGGGATCAAAAGTACTGAATCGTGGAGCTCCTTTGCTTTCTGCGAGCCGTGGGGCGAAGCTTCTCCAAATTCTGGATAATGGGTGAAGCGACTTCTGGAGCGAAATGCCCGTGGCGGGAGGGGCTCACGCAAAGAAGCCGATACACGTCGAGCCTCGATTGCGTTGAACGGTTAGCCGGAGGCGTACCGTGAAGTGTTACATGACATGTGCAAAGCTATCGTTCTGCTAAAATCCCTTTTAGGCTAAACGCTGGAATCAAGTGAATATACAGACGTGTTTTAGGGACAAACAAGAATGATTGCAGCGAAACGTACTTCCCGAGACTCCGCACTGATCATCTTGCCCTTGCTGTTGATACTGACCTCATTGATTACATATGTTGCACTTGCTTTGTTAAACCTCGTTCCGGTCGTAGGGACGATTTCCAAAGGTACAACATGGATAGTTCTTCCCCTCGCCGTTTTGATGTGGATTGGGCTAGTGCTTTACATTTACGGGCTCATCTATCCTGTGATTTATTTGACAGAGATTTTTCCCGAGAAGATTGTTTTCTCAGACTCATCCAAGCCAGCGAAGTCGATCGTGATTGAGCGCAAGGATGTGGTGAAGTTCTATGTGGAGCCTGCCCGCTGGTGGCATAGCTCGGATGGTTCAGATTTGTACCCGGTTCTGTGCGAAACTCGGAATGGAAAGATCATCAAGCTAGGTTGGAATTTTGTACTGAGCAACAATTCGCAGGGGTTCTTTGACGCTGTTCGAAAAGTATGGGGAGATGAATATGCATAGCACTCAAGCATCGCAGCAGTACGCTGGCCCACCGACTCTTAGAACTTCGTGGAGGAATTGTCCTCGGAGATGAATTTTTGCACTTGCTCCCAAGGCCATTCTTTCAAGGAGAGCAGGTCACGATTTCTCCAAGTAAGAGCACGTTGTAGGTACTGCTGAGACCGAACGGTGCAGCAGGAACTACCTATTAACGTTGCTTACTGCGCTCAAATCATCCTAACGCCGCACCGCCGCCGGTTTCTCCTCCGCCATCTTCTCCGCTGGAACGTAGCCTAGGTAAGCCATCAGGTCACGAATTTCCGTTGGCGACAACGTGTCAAATAGACCTGCTGGCATGACACTTGTCTTGCTCGATTGAATCTCGTCGATCTCTTCTTCTGACAAGACGAATTCTTTATTCTCGTTGACTCGAATGGCGATTCCCTTAGATGTCTTTACCAATATACCAGTGTAAACTTCACCACTCTTGGTAAGCACCTTCTTGGTCGCATACTGATCACTGATTACATGGGATGGGAAAAGAATTGATTCAAGAGTCTCAAGACGGGTAAAACGTCGGTTGACACTTGTTAAGTCTGGTCCGTAACCACCTCCAACGCCGTTCATCTTGTGACAAGCATTACAGCGAGCCTTAGCGAATATCTCCACGCCTCGCTCGGGTGAACCCGTCTTTCCTTGCTCGCCATTGAGATATTGCTCAATAAAATCCAAAGACCAACGTGGTTGAGCCGTTTCCGTGGGCAAAACTGCTGGTGGAGCATCAGGGAATTTCTCTTCATACCATTTTTGCCAAGCTACCATAGGAGAAGTGGGCGCCGTAGCTGCCTCGGGATCGACCGATTGATTTGTATCCGAAACGGCAACCGTTGCTGCCGCCGTCTCTGCTTGATCCGCAACAGCCTTGGTCGGATTTTCACCAGTCCAATATTCAAGCAGTTTGAGAACCGGTGCAGGATCTTGATTGGCTTCCACCAACTTGCAACCTTGCAAAATTGTCTGACGCAAAGCCTCGGCATCTTCCGTTGCAGCATCGATCTGCAATAAGCAATTGCAAACGTCAGAAACTGCAAACAAGTCGAGTACAGACATCGATCGCACCAAATAATCCCAGTTCTCTTCATCTGGTTTCATCGACATCGCTAAAGCGATCGTTGCGCGACGATCTGGACTCTTACGCCAACGTTGACGCAGATGCTCCATTGCTGCGGGTTCGCTTTGCTGCGAAAGAATAGCAGTAATACCCGTTTTAAGTCTCTTGTACACATCGTCTTCCAATCCACCTTGATCGATCGCGGTATCCAATCGAACCAACTTGCCGATTTGCTCACTGCTAAGTTGCTCCGGGAGTTTGAATAGTGCAGACAAGGCCGCGTTCGGGTAGCGTTCGCCCAAATCGAGAATTTGTACTGCCTCTCGCTCCGTCAGATGCGTCGACAAAGACTCAGATGCTTTCAGAACGTACAGCGGATAGGATCCACCTGTCGTTTCTTTCAAACAACCTTCAAGAAATTGCAAGGTCGCCATACGCTCAGAAGAAGTCCATTCGTGCGGCATCATCGGTAAATGCATCGCGATCAACATGCGATCTGCCATCGATACGTCAGCCTTCAAGTAAGCCACGCTCTGCGGCACCAGATCGATCTGGGAAAATACTGCCAATCGAATCAGCTCACCATTGATCGTGGCATTGCCAGTCGGGAATTCTTGCTGAACGAAAGCAGCAACTTGTGGATAATCCGCCCCCTTTGCCCCACTGACATGCAATGCAACTTGCATCGCTCGCAATAAGTCCAGGAAGTCCGCATCACTAACAAACCCCTGCGATACCCGTTGAAGATGTTCCATTACCTGCGAGCAAGTCGTCGGGTCGCGGTCGCGATGGACCAAAGCAAGTGCAGATTGGATGACGACTCGAGAATTTGCATCTGTCAAAAACTCACGCCATTGGTTTGAAGGAACATTCATCAGCAAACGACGTGCAAGGAATCGTTCTTCCTTCGATTCACTGACAAGCAAGGGCTTGATCAGACCGGGTTCACAAGCTTCCCCTGTTCGAACCAAAGCTTCGCAAGCTGCCAAGCGTACCTCTTGAGAATCATCTTGAAGCAGTTCGCTCAGCCGTTCGATAACAACAGGATCCGACCCGTGTAGCCCCAGCAATCGAGCCGTTTTGGAGCGGACTTGATCATTGGTTGTACTCGAAAGCTCAACAAGAACTTCTGGTGTTGGGATCGGGCCAAGCAATTGCATCAAATCCAAGGCTTGAGTTCGGTATCGAGCCGGATTTTCTTCGCTGAATGCAACACCGAGAACTTGTTCATCCCAAGCGTCACCGATTTCACGCTTGAGAATGGCTACTGCTTGGCGAGAGTAAGCCGAGTACAGTTGCGGTTGACGGATTGCGCGAGCGATCCCATCACCAAGATTTCGAACTGCATCAGGTATTTTCCCCTGCCAACGGACGCGATAAATACCACCCTCGGTTCCACGTCCGCCAGTGCAGAAGTACAAGGCACCTTCGGGGCCGACTTCCAAGTCCGTGACGTTCATCGGTGTGCCAACGACGAAGTCCTCGGCACGTACTTTCCCGCGTTCCAAAGGATCGACGGAGATCGCCAAAATTCGACCTTCCGACCAGTCCGCAGAGAAAATCGCGCGGTGATAACGAGCTGGGAAAGCGAAGTGGTTGTAGATGCAGATACCGGTCGGTGATCCACGACCAGTGTTTGCTAAGGAGCTCAAACGATCCGGATAGTATTCCGGCCAGTTGGCCCATCCGCTGCGCCATCCGAATTCACCACCTTCGACTACTTTAAATAATCCAGTGGCACGGTGCCAGACACTGCCGATGTCAGCTTCCATGTCGCTATCGTGCAAATACATTGAACCGTTAGGATGAAATGCAAGGTCAAATGCGTTTCGCAAACCACCCGCAACCACGGTCATTTTCTTTTGGACCAAGTCATAGCGGACAACCGTTCCACCCGGGGCTTTTACACCCGTGGCGTGTCCACCTGGATCTTCGAAACGAGGGCGCACCAAGTCCCCTTCGTAAGGAGCTTGCAAAGGCTGATAACCCTGTGGTGCTTCCGCGAGTCCCGCATGATTGCCGATGGTTAGATACAAATAACCATCCGGTCCGAATGCGATCTGGTGTGCACCATGTTCACCGGGAGTACCTTTGAATTTTGCAAGAGTTTCGTATTGCTCAAGTTCACCGTTTCGGTCGGCATCGACGAGTCGGTAGAAACCAGAGCCATCGGGACCTTCTCCCGTGACGTAAACATCGCCGTTTAGTGCCAGAAGACCTTGGACGTTTTCGACAAGATCGCAGTAGGGACGATGGGTATCGGGCACGCCATCTTTGTCCGTGTCATACATCAGGACCAATCCACCACCTTCGACCGAAGCGATGATATGACCGAACTCGTTAAAAGTCATTGCGATAAAAGAACCGATCGAAGGCTCTGCAATTTGTTCGATAGCGAATCCAGGAACAATCGTGAATCGTTGATCCAGCGGATTTGATTGGGCAACTAAATTATCTTGGGAGACCGAAGCGAGTTCGGCGGGAACAGTGTTCGAGCTCGAAGGGTTAGGTCGTCCTTGGGCCTGGAGAGCATTTGGTGCAGTGCCAGCAGCGGATGGAACTTTTTCGGTTTCTGAAGCAGACGAAGGTTGCCGGATGTTGTTTTGATTTTCCGCGATGGTTTGAGCGCTGTTGGCAACGTCGAAGTTAGTTTCTTTAGGGGCGAGCAAATTGATGGCGGGTAGCCAAGCATCATCGTTAAAGCCAAGCATAGGCCAATTTCGCGGGGCCGCTTTCGATGCTTTCCAGTCAGCATCAGAGACCACGAGTCGCCAATTCCCTTGGGTAGGTTTGAAATAGAATTCCACCAGCACGTTAGGTGGAAACGAGTCTGGGGTTTGGACATTGCGAGATTGCGCAACGATTGCGAGAACATTTTTTCCGGGGCGAGCAACTTTTTGCAAGTCGATGCGTTGTTTACCGGGTGCAGAGTTGGTTGGTCGGACGCGTTGGCCGTTGAAATAAATTTCGGTGGGGAATTCTGAATCTACATCGACGAAGCATCGTTCGACTTCGGGTAGGTCCATGGTACGACGGAAGTAGCAATCGCCGGGAGCGTTTGCGTTGGGGGCGGTCGGATCGACGGAGATTAGTTCCGGTTGAGGGCGATTTGGTTCCGGGTTCGTTCGTCCATTGCGTTGAGACCGGAATGGTTCACGAGAGGGTTCATCGGAAGGAAGTTCATCTTTCTTCGAGGCGTTATTTTTTCCGAACGGGAACGAGAACCAAGAAGACTTTTTAGGTTCTTGTGCGCAGGCGGAGGGAGAGCCAGTGAGGATCAAGCCGATCAGGAGGGAGGAAAAGAAAGATCGCAGCAGGATCGAAGAGTGGGAACGCGTTGAAATTTGACCGGCAGGGTTCATTGCATCTTCCTTGATAGCAACCATGGCGTAGGGTGAGATTTTCCGCTCACCGCAGACGAACAGCCAAGCGAAGGGGGGGAATGGATGAGAGGCCATCTGGATCGAAACAAGTAGAGATCGACCAAGACGAGCGAGTTCATCGCCTATCGCATTGGGTTACCGTAGGTGAAAAGGGTAGACGGAATCAAGCCCGAAAATGAGTGAGTGGAGTTAGATTGTAAGTCCGCTGGAATACTAAATTCCGATTTCGAGTTTCCAGAATGAACACCAAGCTCTCAATTGGTGCCACCCACCGAAATCACCTCGACCGTTTGCTAGCATTTCAAGCCCCAAAACAGGGCAAACAGGGGACAGACCCTGAACCAAAGCCACGCGGACGTTATTTGCTAGCATTCAAATCCCAAGCTTTCGACAACGGCCTCCAGGTAGGTGCCACCCACCAACTCGATCCCCAAGGTTGCTAGCATCCGGCCTCCAGGTAGGTGCCACCCACCAACTCGATCCCCAAGGTTGCTAGCATCCG
>CAZACJ010000021.1:28045-31530 GCA_964483385.1 uncultured Pirellula sp.
CGGCCTCCAGGTAGGTGCCACCCACCAACTCGATCCCCAAGGTTGCTAGCATCCGCATCCGCTCCCAAATCGGTGCCACCCACCGAAATCACCCGACCGCCGAAATCACCGGCATCCGTTTGCTAGCATTTCGAGCCCTAAAACAGGGCAAACAGGGGACAGACCCTGAACCAAAGCCACGCGGACGTTATTTGCTAGCATTCAAATCCCAAGCTTTCGACAACGGCCTCCAGGTAGGTGCCACCCACCAACTCGATCCCCAAGGTTGCTAGCATCCGCATCCGCTCCCAAATCGGTGCCACCCACCGAAATCACCCGACCGCCGAAATCACCGGCATCTGTTTGCTAGCATTTCGAGCCCTAAAACAGGGCAAACAGGGGACAGTCCCTGAACCCAAAGCCACGCGGGCGTTATTTGCTAGCATTCAAATCACAAGTTTTCGGCAACGGCCACCAGATCGGTGCCACCCACCGAAAGAACCAGCATCTGTTTGCTAGCATTTCGAGCCCTAAAACAGGGCAAACGGGACAGTCACTGAACCAAAGCCAAATGGCTCTGGTTTGCTAGCATCTGCAACCTAGAAATCCAGATGCCGGCTGGTTAATACTCAGGGTATGCTGGCAAGTATGAACCGACTCTCCCCTACAAGACATCCCCCGACACACTCAGCTCCGGCGACAAAAATACAGCACTACCAACCACCCGACCTACAAGGACATCCCCGAGAACCGTCGCTCCGGCGACACGTGCAGCAATACCAGTCACCCGACCCACAAGGACACCCCCCGACAACTATCGCTCCGGCGGTTGACTCGACAACTGCACCAAAGCCTCTCTCGCACGCTCCACCATCGCCGGATTCAATACCAAATACCGATGCTTGCCCTGCTCCGACTCCACAAACGTGGTCAACGCATCATCCGATACCGTCACCACCCCACTCTTCGACTCCTCAAAATATCCTCGCGTCGGTCGTACCGCCGCTAATACACTCGTTAAATCCCAAGTCGGTCGATCATGCGGTGGAGGTATGTACGCAATGTACGCCTCCGGTAACGGATGATGCGCGACATAACGATAATCTTCCAAAATACTCCGATGCGGATAAGTCAAATTCAACCCAATCTCAAAACCACTCCATAACATCGGTACATCGCATAACTCTACCAACTTCTTTATCGATGCCACATCCTCCGCTACGTTGTACTCCCGATGATCAACCAATTGCCCCTTGTCGTTCGGGATCTTCTGAAAAGCTCCCGCCATCAATGATATTAACTTGACCTTCTTCGCTACCAACTCTCGACCCGTCAATGGATGGATAGCATCCCCCGGCGATTGCAATAAGTTCGCCAAATTCGTAGAAAATCCAACTTGCACTATCACTACCGAATGATCCTCAGCTCCCGCTAAAGTTCGACGCAAAACCTCTACCGCCGTCGGCGCATTGTTGCCGGACAATAAATCATGAGGAAATCTCAACTGTCCATTGTCCATCACCTTGCTCACCTGATTGTATTTCCCCGCATCCGGCGTCTTGCCACTATTGCGACATACCCCAATCGGTATATCTCCACGCCCATAAAACGTGTTCACGCAGTCTACATACGGTGCCGCTAACTCGTGGTCCTTTGTGATCGTCACCGCTAACAATCGGCACTCGCCACGCGACTGCAATGCATGAATAACCCCCAACGCCAACGCATCGTCGCAATCGTTCCCCATGTCCGTATCAAAAATCAACGGTACCGGCACCTTCCCAATAACCTCTGGCTCCTGCGATTCTCCTCGCTCCAATAACATGCATGCAACAACGGCAATCCAACCGACTCCACTCCCGATCATCCCAATTCCCGTGAGCCCAAACGATCTAAAAACCGCACTAACACCAATGCCGCCACAAGTAAGCCAGGAAAATTGCATAGTAAGCCAAGGAAATTGTCGAGGAAAACGATCGATCCGGAGGAATTCTCAACTCCGATTGTTATCATAATGTACTCGAAGCAGGGGCTGCATTTTTGCACCCCCAATTTTGTCAACTTTTCCAACCCAACTCGCTCGCCCCAACTCCCGCAGAACCTAACCCGGGAAAAGGCATCCGAGATACCGACCGACTGGATCTTTTTCAACCATTTCGGAGTGTGTTGCCATGAATCAGTTCCCTTCTCCTCTGCGTCTTACCCGGAAACTTCGGAAACGCTCCACCCTCCGCTACCTACTCGCCCTCTCACTGGCGACAACCCTCTCCCTCCAAGCCTTCTCGCAAGAACGTTTCCACCAATGGTCCGATAACTCAGGTCGCTTCAAAGTCGATGCCGAGTTTGTAAAGATCGAAGGCGAACAAGTAGTTCTCAAACGCCTCGATGGCCGGGAAATCAAAATCCCTTTCGAAAGACTCAGCCCCGAAAGCTTGGAACTCGCTAAGTCCAAAGCCGGCATGGGGACTCGCCCCAAATCCAACCCTTCCTCGAAACCACAAAGCCGCCCGTCAAATAACGAAACTCCAAAATCCGAAAAACCTCCGACCAATAAACGCAACGTTACCCCCGTCGAAGACGGTGGCGTAGAACCAGCAGCACCAAACAACACGGCAAATTCACCCGTAGTCGCCTTCAGCGATAGCCTCTCGGCCAAAGAATTCGTCGATATCGTTCTTAAAGAACTCACCGCCGAAAACGCAATCGTCTTCTGGGACGCGCTCCCTCAACCGATGCAATCGCGAACTGAAAAGTTCATGGTGACGTTCGCAAAACAAGTCGATACAAAAAACTTTGATACCATCCGCCGACTTCGTAATACCGTCGTCGATATCCTTAGAAAACAACAACAGTTCATTCTCAACAGTAAAGTCCTTCAAATTCCACCCGATATGGTTTCGAACGTACGCGAAGCCTACCCAGCCGGTGTCGACCTTTTCGACAAAGTCATCGCCAAAGAACTCCTCGACGGAAAACGCTTGCAACAAGGAAACATGCGAGCACTCCTCGACAACTACCTGAATAACGTCAACCAGTCGGCTAAGAAGTTCATCATGTTTCTCCCTCCCGATTCCCCCGCACGACTCCAGTATGAAGAAACGCAAAAGAACGGTGGCGCTGTTCCCAATTACACCCTCAAAGACTTAGCAAGCGATAAAGCCGAGCTCGTTGTCGGTAGCGGACCGGCTACTGAAACTCCACCTATCATCCTCAAAAAACATCTAGGCCGATGGCTCCCGCAAGAACTCGTCGACAGCTTCGACTCCACCATGAGCCAAATGGAAACCGCCATCGGTAGCATCAACCCTCAAGACATCCAACAAGGCCTAACAACCGTAGCCTTCGTTCTCAATGCCCCACTCAATAACTTGAAAAACGCAAAGACCCAAGAAGAGTTCGATAAGACTCTCGGCGAACTCGCCGCAATGGCCGCACCAATGCTCGGTCCCATGGGGGCAGGTGGACCTCCGGGATTCGGCGGACCTCCCGGCTTCGGTGCTCCAGGT
>CAZACJ010000021.1:31630-62119 GCA_964483385.1 uncultured Pirellula sp.
GGGGGCAGGTGGACCTCCGGGATTCGGCGGACCTCCCGGCTTCGGTGCTCCAGGTGCAGGTGGACCTCCCGGATTCGGTGCTCCAGGTCCAGGTGGCCCTCCAGGCTTTGGTGCTCCAGGTGCGGGCGGTCCCCCAGGATTTGCTCCCCCGCCAGGCTTCGGGCAACCCGGCCAAGGTAACGGTCCAGGAATTCCCGGCGCTGGTAACCCCGGTGCTGGCGGGCCCGGTGCTGGCGGGCCCGGTGCAGGTTTTCGCCCCTAATCGATTCTCTGTGCTATCCATCCTTGGAAAGATCCTCGTCGCGTAATCTAAGCACTGCGTCGGGATCTAAGTACAGCTTCGGCTAGGTATCTCTCAGCACGCGAATTGCTACTTCATCATTCTGTCCGACTTGGGCTTGCCAAGCGGACTCAGTAGCAACGCTGGCAACAATACCAAATCGCCCAATATCGAACTGCTCATCATTGCGATCATCAACGTTGCGAACTGCCGTGTCGGATTAAACTCCGCAAACAAAAACGGCAACATCGAACAACAACTGATCAGCATCGTGTGAACCATCGCCTTGCCACAGTTCGAAAAAGCATCCGCAATCGCTTCCTCCCGCGTATCTCCCAACGCTAGCCGGTTGGTGTACCAATTCACGAAGTGCAACGTGTCGTTAACCGCAATCCCCATCGCAACACTCGCCGTTAAGATCCCAGCGATGTCAATCGAATAACCCAACCATGCCATCATTCCAAACACTAACGTCTCGGGCAAAATGTTCGGGATCATAATCAACAACCCCGGCCGTATCCCCTTTGCAATCAACATCATTACAGGAGTGATCAACAAAAACGCAGTCGAAAAACTCGATCCCAAATCTGCAAGCAACGCAAGTTGCGTATCGTGCATGATAGGTGATAACCCCGTATACTCCGCACGAAATTTCTTTGACCGACTCTCAATCGGTTCAATCGTTCGACGTACAGAATCTGTCAATTGACCATAATCAAGCTTCGATAACGCAGAGACCTTCGCCGTCACTCGCCAAATCATGGAGTCTGTCTCCGTCGCTACCCACCCCTGCTCCTTGAGCATCGGCAACTGCTTTTCCAACTCACTCCTCAACACTGCTCGCTTCGTCACATCCCGCACACGACCACCCGTGGGTAGCTTGGGTAAGAAACTCGTTGCAGACAATACCCCACCAATGTCCGGATTTGAACGCAGTTCCTTAGTGATCTGCTCAACCCACACCGCTTGTTCATAAACCTCACCCTCACCGGATAGGGTCTCACCTCCCTGCCCCCTGGGAAACTTCAGCATCACTTCGACCGATGCAATCGGTCCGATATTGCTCTCAAACCACTGCATCGCTCTAACCGTTGGAGATTGCTTAGGAAACATCTCGTCAAACTTGGTCGACGATTTCAGATGTAACAAGCCATAAAAACTCACTCCGATCAAAACCAAGCCCATCACACAAATCAAGAAATGATTTCGATTTACCCAAGCGGCGTAACGCGATGCCCAAGGAGCTACTGGTAATGCTAAGTCCCCTGTTACCTCCGCATCTTCACTACGCTCCTTCCCATTATTTGCCTCTCCAAGAAACTTCTTGCGACATAGCAAATCCGACAAATATGGAAACGCAAAAAGCAGAACCAAGGTTGCAAGACATAAAGCCGAAGCGGAGTACAGACCAAACGTTCGCACAGGTGCTAATTGACTGGTCGCCAACGCTATCATCCCTAACGCAGTTGTCAAAGTTGCTAACACACTTGGCTTGAGCCCCAGCAAAATGGCTCTTGCCCCAAGATGATCCTTATGTGCATAAGCCACATCATGGTAGTAATTCATAAAGTGAACTGCGGCCGACAATGTAAGCATGAAGACCAGTGTGGGCAAGACAATGAGTACCGCGCTGAACTCTCCGCCGGTCATGGCGACCAAAGCAATAGCAATCAACTGCCCTACACCTGCAATCAACAACACGGTGATCGCCCCACGAACGCTTCGAAGGCATAACCACGCAAGCAAAATCCCCATCAAACTCGATGGTATCACTAGCCGATTCAAGCTATCTCCCGCAGCTTGATCTACCGCGTAAGCTTCGTAAACCGAACCAACCATTTGCAAGTCGCTTCGATGAAGCCGTAAAACACTATCTGCAGCAGAACGAACGAGTTCGATCGATCCGTGTTGATTCGCAACTCCTTGCGGAGTAAATCGAATAAAAAGTGCCGCAACTCCCTCAGCACCAAGTACGGACCCTTCTAACCGACTCTTCGCTCCTCCCGGCGATAACGACAATGGTGGTTCGATTAAACTCGAGAAGATGTCTCGGGAAGTCGCAATTTGCGATACCAACGGGGGTACCGATGTATCTAGCCTCTGAATCGCATTGGCCATCGCTACGATACGTTCGTCGTCCAAGGTCGCCCCATCCCATGAGACCACAAGAAACTGATCCGACCCGAAGTGCTTAATAAAGTCTTCATACCTAGCTCGCTCCGCGCGCCCCTCTGGCAACCAAGCGTGCGCCGATGCTGATCCAATTTTGATGTGTGCAGCACCCCAAAGCACAAGAGGCAACGACAGTAGAAGTAGTACTAGAAACCATCGAGATAGCTTGGCTAAGGTCGCTGCCCGGTGCGAAGGTGCTAACACGATGTGTCCTTTCTGTCCCGACTAGCAATAAACTACTTGTCGAGACAGAGTGTTTTGAAAAAAGAAATCAAATCAGTCGCCCCCGCGACGTCGAAGCGCAAAAGAGTTCATGATACTCTTCTTTGGAGGAGTAACAGG
Source organism: uncultured Pirellula sp. (assembly GCA_964483385.1). Lineage (GTDB taxonomy): Bacteria > Planctomycetota > Planctomycetia > Pirellulales > Pirellulaceae > JBKCUI01. The sequence continues at coordinate 34,425 of CAZACJ010000021.1, forward strand.
GGTCGGCGGACTCGTCTCGGGAGGATCAACACGTTGTCGAGTACCCCTGCCAGTCCCGTTTTCCGCATCGAGTTTGGCGAGTTCGCCAAGATACACTTTAGCAACTTCTGCATTGCTCCGGACTGTTTCTGGGTCACCTTCGCAAAGAACTTGCCCTGCGTTGATCACGTAACACCGATCCACCGTTTTCAAAACTTGGACGGCATCGTGATCCGTAAGCAATATCGAAATACCAGCATCGCGTAATTGCCCGATGATCGGTCGCATCGATTGCACCGTTTTAGGATCGATCCCCGCATAAGGTTCGTCGAGCATGATAATCTTCGGGTTCGATACTAGGCACCTCGCAATTTCTAGCCGACGCCGTTCTCCCCCCGATAGATTGGATGCCTTTGACTTGCGAATGTGCTTGATACTCAACTGATCCAGCAACTCGTCAGTGCGTTTGAGGCGTTCACCTCTTGATTGTCCAAGCATCTCCAAGATCGCGGAAATATTCTGCTCAACGGTCAGCTTGCGAAAGACGCTCGACTCTTGCGCCAAATATCCCATGCCCCCCTCGCGAGCCCGCATGAACATCGGCCAATACGTTACGTCCTCGTTCCCCAAATAAACGCGGCCACTATCAGGCTGCACCAACCCACAAGTCATTCGAAACGAAGTCGACTTGCCAGCGCCGTTGGGACCAAGCAATCCGACGATCTCGGAAGGCCCCACACGCATCGAGACGTTCTGCACCACCTTGCGACGCCCATAACGCTTCTCAAGATTGTCTACTCGTAGAACATCCATGTTCAACTCACTTTTTCAACTGGTAATTCGAAGTCTCTTGGAAACAATCAATGCTAGGGGACGCTCCTGTTAAGGGAGCAATCCAATTAAGGAAGCAATCAAGCTACCGAATCAAACCCATTCGTTGGAAATTTGGGACGAAGGGTACGCGGTTCCATGTCCATGGGTGAGGCCAAAAAACCATAACTGCACGACCTATCATCAATCGCCCGGGCTGTGCGTGAGCCGCCCAAATCCGAGCATCGGATGAGGCGGCCGTGTTGTCCCCCATCGGAAAGTAATCGTCGTTACCCAACTCAAACTCTACAAGCCGATTGGGGTCTTCCCATCGTTGATTCCCTAAGACTTGTTGATAGGTTCTTTCGTCGATCATCAAGTGATTCGGGATGTCGGCAAATCGTGCACTATTGGTCGCAATGTAATAGACATCTCGAAACACCTTAGCTCGCTGTACGGTGCAACTACCGTTCGATACGCCAATTCCCAGAGGCGCTGCATCCAATGGCTCATCTGCACTATGCACCGGAAGATGCTTGTATCCAGGTATAGCCTTGAGCACATCATAGGCTCCATCCCCCCAATCTAATCGCTTTCCATCGACCCAACAATGCAAAGCATCATCCACATTCGCAAATCGTACCGTATGCTTGTTTCCACTTCGCAAACTCGATTTTGCCTCTAATTTGTTGATCATCCCTTTGTTATTTTCAAATAGAGATACTAGCTCCCCTTGATGGATCGCCTTCGCTGTCACTATCCCCGTCTTCAAATCGACATCACAAACAAATTCAATTCCACCCTCGGCCAATAGGAATCGCATCCCTTCGGTACCGGAGGTCGTTGTAAAAGTCCACTCACCCGCCAAGTCACCGACCCAGTGATCGCCATCGTACTTCGAGAAGAACTCTGGGATATGCGCAATTCGGTTCTCATTGAGCCGGTTATCTCCGATGTTCACGTTATATGCGGTGAAATCAGTAATCAATCGGAACTGCTTTGGGTCCTTTAATCGCTCAACAGCTTGAGCGTCTTGTTGTCCCATTAATCGCTTGTCGTCCGGTGTGATCACTCGATGCCGGTAACGCAGCATCTTCGGCGTACCTACAGGTGCATTCTCGATCGATGCACTCCATGTCACTTTAGAGCCGCCAGTCTGTGGGTCAAACTTCGTGGTCCAACCACCATTCAAACCTCCAGACGCATCCTGCCAAGCATCCGGCACTTGACCTTCGACAATCGGCTTTGCGACGTGGTTCGTATCTGCTACCGACTGCAACATCGCACCCAAAATGTTCGGCGGCTTCCTTGCTATCACGTACTTATCATCCGACTCACTTGCCTTCTTCGTAAATATGTCCCCATGCCATATTTTGACCGACTCACCAGGCAGTCCAATGCAGCGCTTGATGTAATTCGTCTTTGCATCTTCAATGAACTTGAAGACGATCACTTGCCATCGCTCTGGCTCTCCTAAGGCATAAGCCAACTTGCTCACCAGAATACGGTCCCCTGGGAATGTACGATGGTTCGGTACGTTTGCTTTGTCCAACTTGTCGATCGAACGACATAAGGGACAAATGGTCTGTGTTACAACCGACCCGTTGGGAACCCCGGTTGTGTTATTAAATTCGGAACTCGCACCGCTTTGATAAGCAAACCCGCACTCAGGACATTGCAGATCTTTGTGCGCTCCCATCAATGTAGGCGCCATCGATCCAGTTGGGATGATAAACGCATCTGCCACAAAGGCTTTGAACAACAATGCCAAAATGAATGCGACAGCGAGACTCTCAAGCGTCTCTCGAACTACCTGCGGTTGCACAACTGGTTCATCGGCAGCAACCGTTTGCCCCGAGGATAACGCAGTCGGTGAATGTGTCGCAGAATTCGTTTCAGCCATGACGCTCAAGATCCATAAAGTGATTGCCGGCGAAGCCCACCGGCACCGCCCAAATATGCCGAAAAATAACGGTATTCCAGACAAGGATTATAGGTGTCCCAAGGAATATATGCAGCGCCAACCCCAGGGAAATCCACGAATCGTTCGACCACAAGCCCCCTCAAAGCAACGCCTAGAACGCTAGCGGCAAGTAGTATTTTTCGTTCAACGGTCAGCCGGAGGCGTACCGTATTGCGACCCGAGATGATCGAGACAGCAAAAACAAAAAGGCCGCCAAGAACCCTTGGCAGCCTTTTCTAATTTGTAGTTTTAGTATTCACAAGTCGATCGCAGAAATGCTACCGACTAACGTGAGTCAGCTTTCAGCTAATTACTTAGCCTTAGCAAACTTTGACTTTTCGTAGGCTGCTTCGCCGAAGAGCTTATCGAGCTTCTCGTCGTCGCTCATCTTCTCAGCCTTGCCCTTGCAGTTGTTGCAGCAGAACGAAACCTTCGCACCCTTGAACTCAACGGTAGCGTCCTTGTTCAATTCGCCGCCGGAGAATGGGCAAGCCTTTTGTGTGACTTGTGCAGTTGCGATCAACTGATGGTTGGCCTTAGCAGCCATACCCTTTTTGTCTGCATCGAACTTGCCTTTGCAGTTATCGCAGCAGAAGTAAACACTGCATTCTTTCCAGTCACTTGCCTTCGCTTCCTTAGCAGCAGCACCGGAAACCAAGCACTTTACCTTCGAAAAATCGATCTTCTCAGCGTACGCAGTTACAGCCGAGAAAGAAACCAACGCCGCAAACAAGCCAGCGATCAAGTTCTTCATTGATACACTCCCTACAAGTGGATAGAAAACACTTACTGAAAACTAAATTTCGGACACATTAGCTTTAGGGACGGCCAAAAGCCGGCAGCTCGAAAGCTTCCCTATGGTAGGGCGTGCGACTAGTGAGTGTCAATCTCGGGGGCAAGAAAACCAAAAATTCCTGAGATTCACAGACTCGCTGCGGGGGAAATTCCCCCGTTAACTTCTTTCTGGAACTGCCGGACTTACCCATTTGACCTAACAAGGTCTCCACTTCGCATCTCCCTTACGCCATCCGAGCCATGAGAAGCTCGTGCTGGCAGAGAAGCTCTTTTGGCATCGAGTGGTACAGCTTGAGGAAGAACTCATTCTGACTTGTGATCTCCTGCAGAAAATCTTCCCGGCGAAACTCCATCGCGGCATCGAATTGGGCTTCGTCAAACCCATCGAGACCGTCAACGCAGAAATCTTCCCAGTCCGGTGTCCAACCGATCGGTGTCTCATGCCCTGGAATTCTCCCCTGACAACGCTTGACGATCCATTCAAGCACCCGCAGATTTTCCCGGAAGCCAGGCCAAAGAAATTTCCCTTCGGCAGATTTTCGGAACCAATTCACATGGAAGATTCTAGGGAGCCTCCGGATGTGTTTACGCATGTCCAACCAATGCCCAAAGTAGTCTCCCATGTTGTAGCCACAGAAAGGGAGCATCGCCATTGGATCGCGTCGAACCGTCCCGACTCGCCCCGTCGCCGCTGCAGTCGTTTCCGATCCTTGCGTCGCTCCCAAAAACACGCCGTGTGTCCAGTCGAATGCTTGGAAGACCAATGGCATCGTGTTCGGTCGCCGCCCGCCGAAGACGATTGCGTCGATCGGTACACCATCCGGATCCTGCCAATTAGGATCGATGTTGGGGCACTGTTCCGCCGGCGCTGTGAATCGCGAATTTGGATGAGCTGCCAATCGACCACAGTCCGGCGTCCAATCTTGGCCCGTCCAATCGATCAAATGCTTCGGTGCTGCACTCAATCCTTCCCACCACACACCACCCTCATCGGTCAAGGCAACGTTGGTGAAAATCGTATTCTTCGAGAGCGCATGCATGGCACCTGGGTTTGACTGCCATGAAGTTCCCGGAGCCACACCAAAGAACCCTGTCTCCGGATTGATCGCATGCAACTTGCCAGTCTTCCCAGGCCAAAGCCACGCAATGTCATCTCCCACCAATGTCGTTTTCCATCCCGCTTGAACGTATCGATCCGGAGGAATGATCATCGCAAGATTCGTTTTACCGCAAGCGCTTGGGAATGCAGCGGTCAAGTACGTCTTGCCACCTTCCGGATTTTCCAACCCCATAATGAGCATGTGCTCGGCCATCCAGCCGTGATCGCGCGCGATGCTGCTTGCAATCCGTAATGCCACACACTTTTTACCCAAAAGAGCATTCCCGCCATATCCACTACCGTAAGACCATACTTCGCGAGCTTCCGGAAAATGAACAATGTACTTCTCATCGTTACAAGGCCATGGCACATCCTCTTGTCCATCTTCCAGAGGAAATCCGACACTATGAAGACATGGAATAAACGAACCGTGCGCACCTAGCTTTTGATACACCTTCTTTCCCATATGGCACATGATCTTCATGTTGATGACCACGTAGGGTGAATCCGTCAGCTCAACACCAACGAGCGCCAGCGGACTATCGATCGGTCCCATGCAGAATGGGACGACGTACATCGTTCTGCCCCGCATACAGCCTTGGAATTTTTCCCGTAGCAATGCCCGCATCGCATCGGGTTGTTTCCAATTGTTCGTCGGTCCAGCATCCTTCTCTCTTAACGAACAAATAAATGTTCGGTCCTCGACCCGCGCTGTATCCGAGGGGTTGCTCCTCGCTAAAAAAGAATTTGGATGCAGCTTGGGATTCAGCCGAGTCAACGTCCCTGAATCGACCAACTGATCCGTCAAGCGATCCCACTCCGCTTCGCTTCCATCGCACAAAACGATTCGATCTGGCTGACACATCGCAGCCATTTTTCGTATCCACTTTTCCAATGTTGCGTTAGGACAATCAAAAGGCAACGGTTGCGTAAAATCGTTTGCAGAACTCATCGTTTTGCACGGCTCCTTGGCTAGCGGGTCTAACGGAGATTCACTCCCTTCTTGAAGCTAACGTCTTGAACACACCTAGAGAACAGCGGAGAGTTATGTTCCACCAAGAATCTCTCAATATTCCATGCGACATTCCGAAGCAACCTCGGATGCAATTCGCTTCGAAATTACACCTTTGGTTCCGCTCCCGTTTCCTCATCCGAAGCGTTTGAGGGTGGCATCAAGCCATTAGGATCGATTTTGGGGATGCCTCTAGCACCTCGCGAGTCATCCGGCTCGTTCGTCTTGCTAGTTCTCGGTCTCGTTCCATCGCGATTGTTTCCGCCCCGATTGTTTCCACCGCGCTTGTTTCCGCCGTGCGGCTTGCCCGATCCGTCGACCGTGTCTTCAAACGTGTTCTTGTGACGAAGAATATGATGGTAATGCTGCGCAAAACGGTGAGCCTCATCCCGAACGTATTGCAACAACCTGAGCGCAAAGGAGTCGCGTCCCAGTCGAAGTGGCTCCTTCTCGTCCGGTCGATAAATCTCTTCCTCACGCTTCGCCAACGACACCAACACCGGTGGCGTTAAATCGCAGTCACGGAATGCGGCCAGAGCTGCATTGAGTTGCCCACGCCCACCATCGATCATCAACAAATCTGGAAAGGTTTCATCCTCCACAGCCATCTTCTGAAATCGCCTAGCGACGACCTCATGGATCGAGCGAAAGTCATCGATACCCTCCACCCCCTGTATCCGATAACGACGATACCCCGGTTTAAAAGGTAAACCGTCGAGGAACTGCACAAGCGATGCAACCGTATCCTGTCCCCCTAAATGCGCGATGTCGATCCCCTCGATCACCCTTGGCTCGCGCTCAAGCCCCAACACCTTTCTCAACGCTCGCATCCCCCGCTTCGGGTCAATATGGAACACCTCCGGCTGAGCATGCGTATCGATCTCGCCACGACGCTTGAGATTATCCAACAGTCGAATCTCATCTCGCAATCGCGCCGCGCGCTCAAAGTCCAATTGCTTCGAAGCTTCCAACATCTCGTCCCGCATCTGCGCAAGTAGTCGCTGACTGCCACCTTCCAGAAACGTCTGCAAGCGTCGTATGTCTCGTTTGTAGTCCTCTTTGCTAATCCGCAAATTACACGGAGCCGTGCACTGACCAATCGATGCAAGTAGACAAGGACGGAACCACTTCCACCTCGGATCGGACTCCTCGATGTCCAACGAACATGTTCGGAAACGAAACACCCGTTGCATGACTTGCAACGCTCCACGCAGTTGCCCCGCACTGGTAAATGGCCCAAACAACTTCACCCCCTTCGAACGCGGATTTCGGGTCACTTCCACTCGCGGAAAATCTTCATGCGTCGTAATCATCAAATACGGAAAAGTCTTGTCGTCCTTCAAATCTTTATTGTGTCTCGGCTGAATGTCTTTAATTAGCCGATTCTCCGTAAGCAACGCATCGACCTCACTCTCACACTCCATGAAGTCGATGTCCGCTATCTCATGGATCCACTCTGCAGTTCGCATCTCCTGTGCCGCAGTCGATTGAAAGTAACTCCCGGCTCGCGACCGCAAGTTTTTTGCCTTGCCGACATAGATCACCACTCCAGAAGTGTCCTTCATTAGATACACCCCCGGAGTCTGCGGAAACTCACGCACCTTTTCCGCAGAACGCCGAAATCCGACGTTCCCATCCAATAACTGCTGAATCCGACGCGAATAAGCCCGCTTGCTCGTTCGGCCTTTAGCCCCCTCCCCGGCTTCGGGCGACTCTTCCGACGAAGATTCCTCGGCAGATGAACCCGAATTTTCCTCAGTATCCTCCCCTTCGGAATCGTCAGCCCCACCTTCAAACTTCTCTTCCTCCAAATTCGCTTCCTCAGGCTTTCCTACTTCTGGCTTTCCTTCTTCTGGCACTGCCCCCTCCTTTTGGTGGTTTTTCTGTCGGTTCCCCTGCCCAGGTTCGTTTTGCCCCTTGTCGAACTTCCCTCGTCTCCGGTATGGTGAAGTGACACGACCCGTCCCTTCCCCTTCTACAAGTCTTATGAGCCAACCCGGTTCACGATTAGAACAGACCCTTGAGCTGTATCGGAACGTTCGTCCGAGCATTCTACCCTCGTTGCTTCAGTGTGACTTTGCCAATTTGCAACGGGAGGTCGAACGGCTTGAGGAGGCGGGGATTGATGCACTGCACCTTGATGTGATGGATGGCTGTTTCGTTCCGAACCTGACCTATGGTATGCCAATTGTCGAGTCCCTTCGGCGGATCACCGCACTGCGACTCGACGTGCATTTGATGATTTCTGAACCTTTCCGCTACGCAAAAAATTTTGTCGACGCAGGCGCCGATTCGATTACGTTCCATATCGAGGCTCAACGCGAACCAGTCGAACTGCTAACACAAATCCGTTCCCATGGTGTGGCCGCCGGCTTGGCAATCAACCCCGGCACTCCTATGGAACATCTCTTGCCTTTCGTCCCAGATTGCGATTTGGTGCTTGTGATGAGTGTGCCTGCCGGATTTGGCGGGCAATCCTTTCAACCCATCGCGCTTGAACGACTGCGGCACCTTCGAAACACGTTTGGTCCAAGTTTGTTGCTGGAAGTCGACGGCGGGATCAATCTGACCACGATTTCCAAAGCGACGGAATCGGGAGCTGACCTACTCGTCGTAGGGTCAGCTATTTTCCGCGAAGCAGATTACTGCCAAGCGATGACGCGGCTGCGTTGCAATTGCAAACCTTTCACGTCTGTCCCCTCCGGGCCGGATAGCGCCGCGTAACCCCACTGGAGTTTATTTGGACATGAGTCAAGTGTTAGTCGTTCGTCCCGGCTCAACCGCCTTGGACGAACAGGAAAGGATAAAGGGATGCCTTGATATTCCCTTATCTGAGTCAGGCAAACAGCAGGTACTCCGAGCTATCGATGAGTTCGCTCAAGTCGAAATCGCTGTAATCTACTGTGCTCCTTGCGAGTCGGCCCAAGCCACCGCGAGGATGATTGCCGAGAAGAAACAATGCAAATGGAAAGTATGCGAGGTGTTTCGCAATATTGACCACGGCCTCTGGCAAGGGCGATGTATCGAAGAGATTCGCAGACAACAGCCCAAACTCTACAAGCAGATTCAAGACAATCCACATTTTTTTTCGCCGCCCGGCGGAGAAACTCTTGCGGAAGCCCAGTCGCGAATTGCAAAACAGGTAGAAAAGCTTCAGAAAAAACACGCCAACGAAACGATTGCTATCGTGATTCCAGACCCATTGGCTACCCTGGTCTCCACGCAGCTGAAATCCACGCGTATCGATGACCTTTGGAAAGCTGAATGCGACAAAGGTTCCTGGGAGTTGATCCCGACGTAATCCCGCTTCCAAACTTTTTCCTTTTCTTGACCACTCATGGCTCTTGTTGACTCCAAGCAATCATCTGATCTAGCGGCCACCGCATCGAAACAACGGGGTATCCCAGAAGGCTTGTGGCTCCGGTGCCCTGGATGTGGGGATTCGATCTATCGAAAAGAGCTTGAAAAAAATCTCAACGTTTGCCCCAAATGCCGATACCACCACTACGTATCGGCTTGGGAACGTATCGCACAACTGCTCGACGATGGGACGTTCGAAGTCCACGACGAGCATGTCTTGCCGACAGACCCTCTGCGGTTTGCAGACAAAAAATCCTATGCAGAACGTCTCACTGCGGAGCAGAAACGCACCGGGCTAACTGACGCGGCACTCTGTGGCACAGGAATGATTCGAGCTAGACGTGTTGCGATCGCCGTAACCGACTCAGCCTTTATCATGGGTAGTATGGGATCGGTTGTCGGAGAACGACTGACCCGTTTGATCGAACGCGCAACTGAACACCAACTCCCTCTGATCATCGTCAGCGGCTCGGGTGGAGGTGCTCGAATGCACGAAGGCATCTTATCTCTCATGCAGATGGCAAAAGTCTCCGCTGCACTTGCTCGTTACCACGCCAATGGCGGTTTGTTCATAAGCGTTCTGACCAACCCAACGATGGGTGGCGTCGCCGCAAGCTTCGCGAGCCTCGGTGACTTGGTCTTTGCTGAACCCAAAGCTTTGATCGGATTTGCCGGCCCACGCACTATCAAAGCAACGATCAAAATTGAATTGCCAGAAGGCTTCCAGACCAGCGAATTCCTCCTCGCACACGGATATATTGATCGAATCGTTGAACGCTTTCGCTTGAAAACAGAAATCGCTGCCGCGATCGATTACTGCGGCAAGCAATAGTTCCAACCTGCGACTCCCCGATACCCATTGTGAGAAATACTCATGACTCGTTCGATCCAAGACTCCTCGAAGACCGCAGTCTTAGAGCCTAACGAGCCCCTGCCATTCGCTCCCTATCGCGAATTGAGCAACCAAGAACTGTGCGATCGTATCACGGCTGCAAAGCAAAAACTTGGGCCGAGTCTCTTGATCTTGGGACACCATTATCAACAAGACGAAGTCATCACCCACGCTGACCTAACCGGTGACTCCTACCAGCTAAGTAAGTTGGCCGCCGAAAGTCCAGACTGCCGCTACATCGTCTTCTGCGGTGTGCACTTCATGGCTGAAACCGCGGATATCCTCGCAAACCGTCCAGACAAATTGGAATCGCGCGGTGGTGACCGAGTAACGGTCGTTCTTCCAGATATGGCTGCTGGATGTTCCATGGCGGACATGGCAGCGATTCGACAAGTCGAATCTGCTTGGGACCAACTCTCCGATGTGATCGACACTTCCGACCTGACTCCCGTCACGTACATCAACAGCGCCGCAAGCCTCAAAGCATTCTGCGGGAAGCACGGCGGAATCGTCTGCACCAGTAGCAATGCCAAAGCTGTTCTGGAATGGTCCTTCGCACAACGCAAACGCGTTTTCTTCTTCCCCGATCAACACCTCGGTCGAAATACATCGCTGAAGATGGGGATCTCCAACGACCTAATGCCGGTTTGGAACCCTCACGAAGAAGAACTCGGTGGCAACACCGCTGCCGCGATCGAAGCTTCCAAAGTCATCCTTTGGAAAGGACACTGCTCGGTTCACCAGATGTTCCAAGCCGCCCACGTGCACCAATTCCGCGAGAAAATTCCCGGTATCAAAATCCTCGTTCACCCCGAATGCCCCCAAGAAGTCAACGATATCGCCGACATCTCCGGTTCAACGAGCAAGATCATTGAAACTGTCAAAAGCGCTCCTGCAGGTACCAAGTGGGCGATTGGAACAGAATTGCATTTGGTCAATCGGCTCAAACAACAACATCCAGAACAAGAAATTCACTTTCTTTCGCCCCTGGTCTGCATGTGCGCGACGATGTATCGCATTGACCTCGCACACCTATGCTGGAGTTTGGAAAACATTCTCAGGGGAACTGTTGTCAACACGATCAAGGTCAAGGACGATGTATCCAGGTGGAGCTTAATTGCTCTGGAACGCATGCTCTCCGTTCGCTAGATCATCTCTCCTTATCCTCTGTGGGGTTAGTTGCCCTCACGCAATACTACCGGTAGCCCCACACACCACCCCTCACGCCACCCTCCGACAAACCACCAAGCATCCGCTTGGTCGCTAACTGAAAGTTCGATTCGATGATGAAATTGCCCTTTGTCCTCGCCTTCACTGCAATGACCGCGTTCTTCTGGGGTATCTATGGAATCGTGTTGCATCGCGGCACAAGCTTCATGGAAAAAAAACTAGAAACCTTTCAAGGCGAGATCGGAGTTTCTCTTCGCGCGTTCGTCGGGGTCGGACTTGCTTACTTTCTAATTGCTGTTCTCGTTCCCGTTGCTTTACTGAACCGAAAGCGGGAAACCGGCTACTGGTCCGTTAGCGGTACCGTCATGTCACTTTTCGCCGGGGCTGTCGGTGCACTGGGTGCCTTAGGCGTTACGCTTGCCCTGTCGTTCAAAGCACAAGCGATTTACGTCATGCCACTGGTGTTTGGTGGCGCACCCGTCGTCAATACACTTCTGACGTCTTACTTGAACAAGTCCTTCAAGCAGATCAAGCCGATGTTTTTGATCGGGATGGCGATGGTCGCTTTAGGGATGATCGGTGTATTCTTAAACAAGCCACAACCGCCTGCCACACAAACAGCTCAGGAGATTAACTGGGTTGCCGTCGGCTTATCCATCGCGATGGCTGTACTTTGTTGGGGGTCTTACGGCCCGTTCCTGCACCTTGGACAATCCAAAATGGGTGGCTCACGACTCCGCCCCTTTTGCTGTGTCGGGATCGCATACTTCATTATCGCAGTTGTAATTCCTGTCGTTGCACTGGAGTCCATGCATTCGGGTAGCGGCTATACCTTCAACGGCATGATTTGGTCGATTCTCGCCGGAACCGCAGGTGCGATGGGTGCTCTGGGAATCATCCTCGCCTTCACCTTCGGCGGAAAACCAATCTTTGTGATGCCGCTGGTTTTCGGTTTCGCGCCAGTGATCAACACGATCACAAGCATTATTGAAAAAGGGAAGTTCGAAAGCCTCAACAGCATGTTCGCGATATCGTTGGCACTTGGAATCGCTGGGGCTGTCACCGTTTTGCTAAACGCACCCAAGTCAGCCCCGCACGGCAAACCAGCCGATGCACCGGGCTCTGCGAAGCAACCCAGCACATCATCCAATCCGACCGAATCGAACCTTGGCTCGGGATCGCAACAACAAAAGATCGATCCACAATCCAAGAACACTTCAGGATTTGAAGAAATCACTCAAGAAGGTAACCCCCAATAAGGTGGTTCAATAGCAAGGCGAAGGTATGCAACTAAAACGCTGACCGATCGGCGACGTTCGTTTCGCCTATCCCCTGAGCCCAATACCGTCAAATCGATAGTCACCTTGCTCTCGAGTTTTTGAACCCTCTTCGCTCGACCTGCGTGACAAGACCATTTTCTTTCCACTCGCGTTGCCATGCTTAAAATTAAGCCCCCCTAAGCCACTCGAATGGTCGATTGGAAGGCTTTGGCGATTGGTACCAAAAATTCAGCCTTCGGAGCTTGCAATCAAAGGTGAATCCCGCCGTAATTGCAACTAAAATGGGCCGAATATGCTATAGTGATTGGTCTGGGCAAGTAGGCACTTAGTCAGTTCTTATACGGTAACTACACGCCCAAGCGCAACCACATCCTCGAAATCCCCTCCTACATCGAAAGTCATCCGCAATGGCGAAACAACGCAAGGAGACCGCACGTCACGACTTCTCTCGTCGAGAATTCTTAGGAACGACTTCTTCGTTTGCAACTCTCGGGCTTGTCTGTGGCACTACTGAACTTTCAGCGGCTGCAAACAACACCAAACCGCTTGGGGTCGCAGTTGTTGGACTTGGGCAAGCAGGGCTTGGGTTTGCGATCCCCGCTTTGGAAAACACGCAACACTGCCGACTCACCGCACTGGTTAGCCAATCGATCGAAAAAGCAAAAGCCGTCGCTGACCAACTTGGCCTTTCACACAATGTGGCTTACAGCGATCAAGCCTTTGACTGCATCGCAGCCGATCCAATGATCGACGTGGTCTACTTGGCCAATCCCAATGCACAACACTGCGATTTCGCGATTCGTGCGGCTCAAGCTGGTAAGCACGTGCTCGTTGAAAGCCCCTTGGCTTGCGATTCCCAAGAAGCGATCGCGATGTTGGATGCTTGCCAACGCGCCGGCACCCAGCTTGCCATGATCGACCGAACCGCCGCTCGCTTCGGTTTTTCAAGCTGGGCGTCGTTACAACAATCTGTTGCACCGGATTCGATCCGTAAAATCGAGTTGGTACTTGCAGATACACTTCGCTCCCCCCAAGACTGGCGGACAAGCTTCGCTAGCGGCGGTGGTGCTCTGCTCGGACTTGGCGCAGAGGCGGTTCGAATTTGTGGATCTATCGCAGGTAACGCACCAGCAACCGTCACTGCACAAACAACGAAAAGGAATCCACATCTCTTCAAGGAAGTAGAGGAATCGGTCACTTGGACTCTGTCTTACGCTTCCGGTAAGGTTGCCCACGGAGCAGTGACCTACAATCCTGTTCCAAATTCCGCCGAGAGAACGTCTCTTGGTCTGCAATCGAAGCTGCGTTGCCTCGATAGTGAATCGATCGATGCATCACTGCTGCACCAGATCAAAGCGAACCAAAATCAAGCTCCGCTCCAAGTCGCGACGACGGTGACTGCTTTAGATGCTTTTGCGAAGCGCATCATCAGCAGTGAGAACCTCACTTCAAGGCACACGAATGTATTGAATGCAGAAGAAGCGATCACAGAACTACGGCTTTTAGAAGCGATCCAAATCGCAAGCAAAAACGGTTGCACCGTCCCTTGGAACCCGCTTTCATGAGCAACGAACCCTCACTGCCATTCCCAGAGAATTCACCTCCTGTGAATTCAAAGATTGGGGAAGGACAAGGCGTGAACGATCGATCAGAAGCGGAAGTCCAGTTGTACCCTACCGTGGCTTACCCAATAGAAGAGGGTGCATTCTGGCGCATACAGATTCAAGGGAGGATCTGCCATAACACTCCTCCCTCTCTAACCAAACGATTGATGCTCAGAGGACTCATTCGAGCGCTCAAACTTGACGATGCAACCGTCAAGAGCGAGATCTTCAATGAGCGAATCCACGGTTTCTTAGTCACCCCAATTCCACGTGGCCGAATGCAGATATCGCTCGGCGGACAAACCTACGTCTTGCCTAGAAAGTCCAAATCCAGCGGCTTATTCCAGTGCAAACTCGACGTGCCGCGAAGACAACTCGAACGCTTCCGCCGCATAGGTCGCACCACAGATCCGCTTGCTAACCGTATCGATTGCACCATCCGTTGGACCGATTCGATCACAACGGCTACAAGCCCCGTATTTCTTGCAGAACATCATGGGCTGAGCGTCATCAGCGATATCGATGACACCATCAAGTTAACCGACGTTTGCAGTCGCCGGAAAATGCTTCGACGAACCTTCGCGGAACCTTTCGAAGCGATCGAAGGAATGGCTGGCGTGTACCAAGACTGGGCAGACCAAGGGGCGATTTTCCACTACGTCAGTAGTAGTCCCTGGCAAATCTATGACTCGTTGCAACAGTTCATCAACGCCTCCGGGTTTCCAGTAGGGAGTATGCACTTGAAATGGTTCCGCCTGAGAGATGAACTGTTCAAGCGTTGGCAGATCATCCGTCGAAAAAGCAAGTTCGGTGTCATTAGCTCCTTGGTAAAACGGATGCCGCAACGTCATTTTGTGTTGGTCGGAGATAGCGGTGAAAAAGATCCCGAAATGTACGCGAAACTTGCCGCGAAATTCCCGAAGCAAGTCGTCCGCATTTGCATCCGCCAAATCGACGCAAATCCGATCGACCCGCCCCGGTTGAACAAAATTTACAAACGCTACGGCATGGTTGTGCCGATTCAAGTCTACTCGCATGCAAAACAACTAGGAGCAAGCCCTACCTAATGTTTGCATTCCAATACCCCGGTGCAAACTAGCGTGTAGCTCGTTATCTAAACTCTCACTGAATCTGTTTCCATCGCAGGAGATTTGCTTTGTTGGTTACCTTGGTCTCGGTTTGTCGTTCGACATCATTCGGTGTCCCATTCGTAATTTTCGCAGTCGGACTTTTTCTTTCCTTCACCGGTTGCAATTCTTCAGACTCCGAAACGACCACGCCAAGCAGACCATCTCTGAGAGAAAAGGTCGTGCATGACACTACCAAAGATCTCGCACCCTCTGGCCCCGAACTATTGAAACTGATCGATCAAACCCTCGAGTTCAATCGAGACGCGAGACTGCTCTCCGTCGACCGTAATGCCGCTTGGCAAGTTGCCCACGGTGCCGTCGCTTATGGCAATGAACTGAAATTGGTTGTCGACGGCCAAACTGTTCCAGCCCTCGAATACTTGTTCCAAGGCGGAGAAATGCGTGGCTGGGAACTCAGTACGGGCGCTAACCTACCGGCAACTGGCAGACCAAGCATCCAGGCATACGTCGAAGCAGGAAGTTATGTTGGACAAGGCCATGTCGACCAATTCCTTGGTTACCTCTCTCAAACTGGTTTGCCTCTAGACACTCCGATCCTTGTCGGAGATCAAACATTGAGTATCGAAGACTGGGCGAGAACGGCTCAATACCAAATCCCTAATAACCCCTACCGTGAGTATAGCTGGACGCTTATTGCACTTACCAACTTCTTTCCTAACGAACAAAGTTGGAAAGCCGCGGATGAAAAAACTTGGACCCTTGAACCTCTCGTTGAGTTTGAAGCTAAACAAGATCTCGGAAGTAGTCCCTGTGGCGGAATGCACCGATTGATGGGCTTAGCCCACAGCGTCCGGTACTGGAAGAACCAGGGCAAAGCGTTTCAAGGTGGGTGGGCCAAGGCTCAAGCGACCGTTCAAGGTTCAATCGCAACCATTCGTAAGTACCAAAACAGCGATGGAACCTTCTCCACGAACTATACGATACGTCCTGGTACAAGCTCCGATCTAAGCACCAGAATTGGGACCACTGGACACACCCTGGAATTTCTTGCCTATGCTCTTGAACCACAAGAACTCAAAGAAGAATGGGTCCAACATTCCGTTCGGACACTTTGTTCTTTGTTGCAAGTCGCCTCCAAAGTTGAATTGGAGTGCGGCGGATTGTATCACGGCCTAGGTGGACTAAGAATCTATCGCGAACGAATTGCCGATAATTAGACTCGCTCTGTGAAATTCTACGATATCGCCGACGAATCTTTCATAAGACTCGTCATTCGTCAACCGATACAATCAATGTATTGAGAACGAATTGGTAGCAGTATCGCGAGCGAATTTCTTCGTGGAAAGTGGGTCTGCCATGTCAGGTTTCAGAGATAAGTTATTTGTCTGTTCCCTAATTGCCTTCGCGTTGAGCGCGGACGTGGGACTCTGTGGAGTGATACGCTGGGGGATCACCAAACAAACTTTCGGCCATGGTGCAAATCAGTTTACCATGGAGTTTTCGTGGGGAGCGGTTACCGCCGGCGCAGACACGACCGGCTCACCAAACCCTGCTGGAGGTGTTCCCTACCAATATGCAATGGGAAGATTCGAAGTCAGCGAAAAGATGATTGACTCGTACAATGCCGAGTTCGGAACGCCCAAAAATCGAGTGATTACCAAAGACCTACGTGGTCCAAATAAACCAGCAACAAATATCAATTGGAACGAAGCTGCTAGGTTTGTAAATTGGCTCAACATATCACGCGGTTATGAACCCGCTTACCGCTTTCTTTCAACTCAGATGACCGCAAGCCCCGTTCTGTGGAGCCCATCCCAAGGAGAGCAATACAATCCAGAGAATCCATTACGAAATAGACTCGCTGTGTTTGCTTTACCCACAGAAGACGAATGGTATCAATCAGCATATCTATCATTCATTTCCGGCCCCTACTACGACTACCCCAATGAAAGTAACACACCACCCATTAGCGTCGCCAGCGGCACTACATGGAATACCGCTGTCTACGATCAGACATCAGAACAAGGTCCCGCAGATGTTGAAGAAGCAGGTGCCGAGAACTCCCTATGGATGGTCGGATTGGGAGGCAACGTGGCGGAATGGCAAGAGGACTACTGGGGCTCTACAAGTCACGTTGTGCGTGGAGGATCATGGTTGTCCCCCGCATCTCAGCTTTCTTCATCGTACCGAACATCTAGAGTCGCAAGTAACTCATTGAACACGCTGGGATTTCGGGTCGTACACTTGGCGCCGATTCCTGAACCGAATTCGATGACGATCGTTGCGGTATTAGCTATCTCAACCATGATTGGTCGTCGTCGCAGAAGTTGATCCACCCGCAAAACACGCTACATATTTGTAATCGAACCCGTGTCTATAATCGAATCCGTGTCTATAATCGAGTTAGATATGCTCCTCATTAGGACACGGGGTGTAGGTTATCAATAGAACGGGAGAGGTTGACTTGGTAGGATTCGAATGGGTGATCGTCTGCTTGATGGTGATCGTTAACGCCCTATTTGCTGCTTACGAAATCGCGCTCGCCAGCATTACACTCGCACGTCTTCAGGCACTTCGTGACCAAGGTCGATGGGGGGCATCTGCAGCCCTGGCAATGAAGGACGGTATCGAAAAAAGTCTCGCTGTCGTTCAATTAGGAATTACCGTGGTGGGACTCGTCGCCGGTGCCACCAGTGGCGCCTCCGCTTCGGAAGACCTCTCTCCTTTGCTACAGTCCTACGGCTTAAGCGAACAATTCGCGGACGTTCTCGCAATTACTATTTTTGTCGTACCACTGACTATCGCTACGATTGTGGTAGGTGAATTGGTACCCAAACTCTTCGCATTACGCAATAAAGAATGGGTCTGCCTAACTTTATCACCCGCCTTGTACTGGTTCTCCATCGCTACTTGGCCCTTGGTCTGGCTCTTGGAAAAATCCGCTTCCTTGATCATGAATGCAACCGAAGCTCTCTGGAGTCCAAATCCATCTTCCGAATCGCGGACCGAAGCTCTAGAACTACAAGAACTACGCGCAATCGCCTCCCTTGCTCGAACCTCCAGCTTGATAGGTTCCCGCGAGGAAAACATCATTCTCGGAGCGGCGAGGCTAGCAAGTCGCACACTCAAAGAAATCGCTCTACCAGCATCCCAAATCCACATGCTTTCTCTCGAAAGCTCCCTCGGTCAGTGTTTGATCGATGCACATATGGATATGCATACCCGCTTCCCGGTTGCAGATGATAAAAAAGATCCTCAAACCATCCGCGGCTATGTCACCTTCAAAGACATTGTCTCTGTGATGCGCATCAATCCTACCGAACCGACCATTAAAGGGATCTTGCGCAGTATCCCCAGACTCGAAGAAACCATACCAATATCAAACGCCCTCGAAAAACTCCTTCGTGAACACACGCACATCGCACTTGTTGTCGATGCTAAGAACTCCATCACCGGCTTGGTCACCCTCGAAGATATTGTCGAAGAACTTTTGGGAGACATCCAAGACGAATACGATCTATTACCCATCCACGTTGTTCGCTCTGGCCCGGGGTGGCTTGTCGGGGGCGGAATAGCATTGCGCAGACTCAAAGAAGTGACAGGGATCGATTTGGAAATACCCAAACAAGATGCTGTGCTGACTACCGAAGTGGACGAACTCGTGACACTCCACCAGGCCAACGCCGTGAATCTGAATTCATGGGTATGTGATCAGCTAGGGCATCTACCAAACGGCGGAGATACTCTCAACTACCATGGCGTTCGCATCATGGTTCGAAAAGTTCGAAGACAGCGAGTTCTAGAAGCGTTCATCACCTCGTAACGCCACGCTACACGACACCATCAACCACGTTCACAGCACCAGCGAATCTATTGAGCCACTTTCACAATCGGCTCAATCCAACTTTCTTGGGGATCCTCATCGGATTTCGGTACCGTCAGTTTCTCAGGCAGGAGAAACTCAGCAACTGCTCGGGCTCGCGTAGGAATCTGAGCAAATACAGTCACTTCCTTGACACTGCGATTACCGACCGGAAATTTCACACTACCGTTTCTAGCAACAAAAGCAGCCAATGGGATTGAAACGGTTTTACCGGCTGGAACACCTGCGGGCTCCGATGCATAAAATTGATTGTGCTTGCCCGCCTTATTCAAGCCAATCGAAAGCTGCTTCCAAGTTTCCGAAGTAGGATTCAAGACCGTAATCGCCGGTACCAATCGCTTACCATTCGAATCTTCAACCCACATCGCATCCAGCCGAACGCGTGCGTCCAAACGGGGTTCGGGAATTGGAGCAACTGAAAAAAACAATGCCAATGCCGAGCCTACAGGTATAAGAACCGCCCCCAGAATGATTAGGGTTAGTGTCGTACGGCTGATTCGAATGCCAGGTTGCATGATAAGCAGATTCCGTCGATTCCTAACGGGAATGATTCGGTGTACTATGGGCTACAGACGAACGACCCCGTACTATGGGCCCCACAGGTGAATTGTCAACTTGAAAAATCTGGTATTCCCATTGTACCCATTCCTAGATTGACGATCCTCAAGCGAACATCTTATAGCGTATATCCTCAACCGAATCCTGCGATTTCAATTCACAACCTACAGAAAACCTAAGTTAGCTCCGAAGCCTGTGACAAGTCCACTATTTGAACAGTTAAGCCAACTCAAAAAGGACTACGAAACTCGCCCCTTGACCCAAGTCGCGAGCCTGAGGGCTTTGCTGTGCGAACGCGAAGTGATTCTCTCCGTACAAGCTCCCATTCAGGCAACAGAACACTCGACAAATCCACTCGGGTCCACCGGTTCAACTGCCGAAATCTCGTCGGCGATTGAACAAGCGTCGGCGATGGTCAATTCGCCTGTCTGCCCCATCCTAGCCGTCGTAGGAATGCTCAACGCCGGCAAAAGTTCTCTGGTTGCCACCTTCCTCAGTTCAGACAAAGGACTCAATGATCGAGTATTGATCGGATCGGCAAATACCGAAGGAACTCACCGCTTCGTCCTCTGGCTACCAGAATCATGGCGAACGAATCCGATCATCTGGCAATACATCACACAACGACTATCTCACATCTTCCACTGCACACCGGAAACGCTCGATAGCGACCCGACCGAAGCTTCTCGTCAATACAACGATCTGGCTGTTCGCGAAGTGATTGACCCGCTTGGTAATCGCGTCAAACGTCAAGCTATCGAGATTCCACTGGTAGCTACCGACCCTCAATTAGATCGCTTAGGTATCGCCTTGATGGATTGCCCCGACGTGCAAACCGGACTGATGTCAGGCTGGGAAAAAGGAACTCGACTCGATGAACTTGCCATGGCCGCCGCGCGGGTTCGCTTTGATGTTCTCGAACGAGCCTCGACCCTTTGTGGCGCATTTGTTTTGGTCCTACCTGCTAATGCAATGCACGATCAAACGGTCAGTCGCCTTCTGAAGATGCTTGAAGTCCGCATGCCTCACGTCCAGAGGATGCTCGCTGTCAATCGAGTCCCGAGGAAATACGATGCCTTGGAGATCTCCGAAGAAATGCAACGACTCTACGGCGCGTACCAACCAAGCCGTATCTACATGGCTTACCACTTTTCCGGGCCTGAACGTAGAGAACGATTAGCTGCAGTCCCAACGGAATTGCAAGAACGCTTCGTCTCTTCTTCAGGTACGGAACTCCCAGCCTTCTTTCGTATCGACCAATCCCCAATTCCTCAACCTCCCAATAAAGTCCAAGAAGACGCTTGGATGTTACACCTCGGCGAACAGCTTGAAGGAAACGTATTGCTAGCCGATGCCATCGAGTCCTCGCTCACTACACTCAAACAAACGATGTGGCAAGGATTGCAACACGGTCGCGATTGGATCGATGAAAGCAACGCAAGATTAGACGCAACACATCGACTCCTGACAGAAGCCTGCTTGGATTTCTCCATCGATCCCTCCAGTTCACCACAACAACCAAAGATTCGACTCCAAGCGTCTCGTCAAATCGTCGAGCAAATCGCAGGATCCCTCGAACGTACCGCCCCTTGGTGGGCTCGACCAGGCAGATGGGTACAACGACTCGCACAAGCCAGCAAAGAGTCGGTCGGTTACGCAACTTCTTGGGTAAAAATGCCAACTTGGATGATCGAACGAGGTAATTCCGTCGGACAGTGGGTACGAACTCGTTTCCAGAGAGGCGAAGGAGGCAAAATTGTTACCTCGGACGCGTTGGTCGAAGCCCTCCGAAAAAGAGACCATGACGGACTACTCGGCTTGGACGGTGACTCCATCAGAAAAGAACAAGTCAAAACCATCTGCCAACACGCGATTGATCGCTTTCAAGCCGAAAGCGCGACTCAACTCGATTCAGAACAAGTCGATCAGCTGACAAAGAGACTCTGGGAAGAAATGCCAATGAGCAAACGAATACTCAGCGGTGTTGCCCCAGCCGGAATTCTCTTCGCGCCGCTCCTCGCTGTGATCATGATCCCCCTGGATTTTGGTGGATCCTCCGTCTTGGTTTTTGCATCCCTCAAGGAACTCCTCTTCGCCGGTGCCGCCGGATTCGGATTGGTCTTGGCAAGCTCCGATGCCATGCCCCAAATGGCTGAAAATGAATCGGCTTGGCAACAACTCTTCGACTTGATCGCTGTTCTAACCGATGAGTTAGGCCTCGAGCGACGCAGTACTACCGATGCAATTCGCGTCCCACTAGCAGGTAGTGAACGCAAAGTGGGATCAAGCACGATAGCAGTCAAAACTCGGTCCGGCCTAGATATTCCCGGGCTCCCGAAACAACATCGAACGCTCGATGAAATCGCTTACAACCAACTCCTTGCGAATATCGAAGCCTTGCAACAAGACAAACAAAACGGATAAACCATTCATCCAAAATCAATGATTTCCCAGATGAAAAACTACTCGCACCGAAATGGTAAGACAACGCAAAGGTAAGACAACGCAAAGGAATAGCAGCGAAAAGGAATAGCAGCGAAAAGGAATAGCAACTCCTCCTAGCCACCAATGATTCCTGAATCGTTGAAAAGACCATGAAGCGACTACTAGAGAACAGCCAAGTAAACACGCGAGTGAATTTACTCGACAATACGGCAGAGAAAATCACATTAAACAACGCGACATTGATTCCGTCGGAGAGCATTGCAAAGTGAATACCATAATTGGTTCGAGAACCGATGAGCATGTGCAGTTTGTCGAACGGATTGAAAGAGCAACACAGGATTTGCTCGGCAACCATCCCGTGCGAATCCAAATTCAGCAATGGTGCGAAGAATATCGAGTGGCCGCAGAAGATATCGTTAATGATCGAGGTCTCTCGCTCCCCTGCATCGGTATTATCGGTGCAAAAGGGCAAGGAAAGACTTGGGTCGCAAGGCAGTGGATTCTAGACAACGCTATCGCACAACTACTACCCAGCGGCGTACTGGCAAAAGAAGCGACAACGAAACTGCATTGGATCGGCCCAAGCGCCCCTGAGGTGATTCATGCCGACCGCGAAGTGTATGTGGCTTGCCCTACCGCTCGCATGCTCGACCTAAAACAACCCTACATGCTTCTCGATACTCCGGGGTATACCGATGAAGACGCAGGTGCGGCGGCGATCGCAAAAGAGGCATTAAGCCTCGCACCTATAAAACTCCTCGTCGCACGCCGGGACCAGCTTCGCAGCGCCATCCACGTCCAACTTGCGGCACTCACCGAAGGCTCCGTCTGTGTACCAATCATCACCGCTGTGCCAGTTCCATCCACCGCCGATGAACAGGTCCAACCGTCAACGCGAGGGAATTCAAGCAACACAGATAGTTTGAAACAAGACCTTGCGTGGTACACGGCGGCCTTGACCGTTAGTGCCCCGGGCACCCGTTTTCTCGAACCGATCACCGTCGCCGATTTTGAAGCCACCGGAGATGAAATCGGTATCGGCTTGCAACTTCAGCAAGCACTCCAATCGCGACTAGCAAACGAAGATCTCAAAGTTGCATCTGCAACAAAAAATGTACGACTCCAAGCCGCCATGGATCGATTGCGTCATCGTGTCGCTCAAGCTATCAGCGGCCAAGTCCCCCAGTTGGCTTCTGCCATCGATCGCCTAACCGCCACTGCCGACGCCCTGCCAAGCCAAGCAATCGAAACGGTGCTAGGCTCCAAACAAACTCTCCGAAATGCAATTCGCGATCGAATTCGCGGCGAAATCATTTCCGGGACAGGCTTGTTCTGGTTCCCCTACCGCACGCTTCTGGGAATCCTAGGTTTTACACACGGTGCATGGGATCGACTTGTCCTTTCCATGACCGGTAGCCTTCCTTCCATCTTCGGAACCTTCGTTACCCTAGCGAGGAACTTGACGAATGCCAAACAAGCTCACCAAGAACTGCGTGATGGAATAAAGGACCAATTGACGAGACAAGTCCAAGATCAGTTATTACCCGCACAACAAGAGTTCTATCGAGCCATCGAACGAATTCGTTCGACCGAAAGAACTACTGAAAGAAACCGCAACATCCTAAGAGATTCCCATCAAGTCGAAACCGGACTGCGGATTCGGATGGGCGGAATAGACGCCCTGCAAACCGAGGCCAGAGAAGTCTTCGAATCCACCCTCGAAAAACACCGCATTTCACGATGGGTTCTGCAGTGCTTGGGCCTGCTCGCTTCCCTCGTCTTTTGGGGGTTGATGGCCGGCCCCATCATCGCCGTCTATCGCCAGTACTTCTTCGCCTCCCTTCACGCTTGGAGCGATGGTACAAAAGACCTAGGTGAATTCCCCAGTCCAAGCCCAACCATGATGATCACCGCCTTTGGAATTTCCATTTTACCAGTCCTTTTGATCGCAATGCTCGTGATGGGATGGTTCCAACGGGCGAAACGACTCGATGCAATTGCCGACGAAATCTATGCCAGAGAACTCCAAAAAGTCGATGCTCTCAAACAAGATGGCACCATACGACTGTATTACGAAGATCCCCTTCTGGAAAACGCTGAGTATTTAACCTCTCTGTAGGTCCCAAGACTGCCAACCGCCGACTAAACAGTCCAAAGGACCTAACCCTGGATTTCTTGGCATTGTTCGGAGGTTTTTGTCGCCGAATTTCCGTGCAGTCCGTTTAATGCATTGAGAAAATTCGATACACTTACGGCAGTCCCAGCCGGTCGGCTTTTCATGGTCAAGGAGTCTTGTCGTGGATCCTCTTAAGCACAATTCTTCGTTGGACGGTTCCGTTAACCATTCTGAATCTCGTTCTGAAACGAATTCGCGCGAACGCACCGGTGCAACTCGTAGCCCGTTTCGGTCCCCCGAGTTGCGAAAAGCTTTCCGAACCGGAGTTCTCGCCGGTGCAGGAGCGTTGACACTTCTGGGAGGCACCTTCCTGGCTGGACGCTGGAGCGCGAATCCAACCAAAGAACCCTCACTCACCGAACTGAATACCGCTGGATTGAACCAAATCCCCAGCGATCGTATCCACCCAGACTTCAAAGCCGAATTGCTGCGTGCATCCGCCACCCACGGTGGTAGCAACCTTGCGGTTTGCACCGCCAGTGCCGGCGAAGAAGCCGAAGGATTCTTTACACTTGATTTTCAAACCGGTGACCTCAAAGGCTGGGTTTACTACCCCCGCATGGGTGGTTTCGGTGGCCTGTTTGCTACCAATGTCGTTCAGTACCTCGGCCCCTCCGGCAAAAATCCTGAGTACCTCCTCGTCAGCGGTGCGACTCACTCCGCCCCGTCGGGTGGCAACGTCCGAGCCTCGAACTCCCTGATCTACGTCGTCGATGCTAAACTCGGTACCTTCGTCGCCTTTGCGATACCATGGAACCGGTCCATGGAAAGCTCCGGCGTGCAACAAATGAACACCCTCATGCCCGTCGGCGGTGACGTAATCCGACCAATGATCGGCCCCGGACAACGGAAACCTCCTGCGGTCGACCCAAACCAAAAGGCCAACCAAGCCCCACCGAACAATCCAAATAACGCGAACGCAAATCCAAATAACGCCAATCCAAATGCGAACGCGAACCCAAATGCCAATGCGAATCCAAACGCAAACGCAAACCAAAACAACGCGAATCAGCAAAACAACAACGTAAACCGCCGACAACCATAGATTGCTCAAGCCGATGCAGATTAGTGAATGGGTCTCTGGACGCGTATTTCAATTCGTCCACGGAAATAACCTCGTCTACAACACTTGCTGGGAAGATCCTCGATTAGATAGACAAGCTCTCGAGCTCACCGCTCAAGATCGCTTGCTGGTAATCACTTCCGCAGGTTGCAATGCCCTTGATTACCTACTCGCGGGTGTCGGTCATGTCTATGCCGTAGATATGAACCCCCGACAAAATGCGTTGCTCGAACTCAAAGCCTCCGCAATTCGCAACCTCGACTACGATCAGTTCTTTCAAATGTTCGGACACGGATATCTCCCTGGAGCAGAGTCCGTCTACGCCGCAAAACTGCGAACCTCCATCTCATCGCTAAGCCGCAAATACTGGGATCGCTGGATCAAGTTCTTCGACCATCCTCGCAAGTCATTCTACTTCCGTGGAACCTCCGGTGCGTTCGCCCACATGATCAGTAGCTACGTCAATAAAGTAGCCCGCTGCCGCAGTGAAATCGTCGAACTTCTCGATGCTCCTACGCTGGAAATCCAACGGGAACTCTACCCCAAGGTCAAAGAAAAGATCTGGTCAAAAACTCTGCAGTTCGCCATGAACCGAGATACGACTCTGAGCTTACTCGGAGTCCCAAAAGCTCAACGCAAACAAATCGATGAACAATACCCTGGCGGAATCGTCAAGTTCGTAGAAGACTCCATCGATGCGGTCTTCTCAAAACTCCCAGTCCAAGACAATTACTTCTGGCGCGTTTACATCACCGGTTCCTATACCCCCAACTGCTGCCCAGAATACCTCAAAGAAGCGAACTTCGAAAAACTTCGCAACGGCCTGCTCGATCGCTTGACCATCCAAACCGACTCCGTCGAAGGCTTCCTGCGAAAACATACCGGCCAAATCTCCAGATTCGTATTGCTCGACCACCAAGATTGGCTCAGCGATCACTACTTCCCACTCCTCGAATCCGAGTGGCAAGCCATCCTCAATCGCGCCGCTCCAAAGACGCGTATTCTTTGGAGATCCGGTGGGTTGAGAACCGACTTCCTCAACAATGTGACCGTCAAGTGCGGAGGCAAATCCTGCCTCCTGCCAGAACTTCTTACCTACAAACAAGACCTAGCCAACCAACTCCATCAGCTTGATCGAGTCCATACATACGGCAGTTTCTACATCGCCGATCTGGTCGAAGGCTTCAATAACTAATCCTCGTGATTGCGAGAAAGGCTCATCATGCATCTGCCAAAGGGTTTTCGTTTTGCTGGAGTGTCCGCTGGAATCAAAAGCCGCGCAGGTGCCAAGGATGTGGCCCTGATCGTTTCCGATACTCCCTGCACCGCTGCAGGTGTCTACACCACCAATCAAATCGTAGCCGCTCCCGTTGTTCTCTCCCGCTCTCGAACACCAAGCAATCGATTGCGAGGGATCGTAGTCAACAGCGGCAACGCAAATGCCTGCACCGGTACCCAAGGGGATAAAGATGCGGCTGAAATGACCGCCCTCGCTGCCAAGTCAGTAAAACTCCAAGGTCAATCCTCCGAACAAGATTTCCTCGTCATGAGCACCGGGATCATCGGACGCCATTTGCCAATGGACAAGATCCGAACCGGAATTACCCAAGCAGCAACAGAACTCGGCAGCTCCGAAACTCACTTCCTCAACGCTTGCGACGGCATCATGACAACCGATGCCTTCCGCAAAATCGCTGACCGAACCGCTTGGTCCTCCCAAGGTACTCACGCCCTGGTCGGCATGTGTAAAGGTGCAGGAATGATCGGCCCAAAAATGGCGACCATGCTCGCTATTGTGGTCACCGATGCTCCGCTCGATTGCTTCCAAGCTCAACGGATGCTTCAAGCCGCCGCAAATCGATCCTTTAATTGCATCAGCGTCGAAGGACACATGAGCACCAATGACTCTCTGGTCCTCCTTGCCTCTACTCCAACCGAAGACCGCCCCGCATTGAGCGATGCCGACGCAGCGATCTTCGAAGCGGAACTGACAGAACTGTGCATCGAACTGGCCAAGAAAATTCCAGATGATGGCGAAGGTGCTACCCACTTAATTGAAATCCAAATTCGTGGAGCAAATACCGATGCCGATGCTGACGCAATCGCTCGCTCAATCGCCCTGAGCAACCTTGTCAAAACCGCCATCACTGGCGGTGACCCGAATTGGGGACGCATCGTCTCCGCAGCCGGGTACGCAGGAGTGCCCATTCAACCAAAGCGCACAGCCCTGAAAATCAATGGCTTGCCACTCTTCGATGCCGGGGAGCCACTCCCTTTCGATGCGAAAACAGTAAGCCAATCAATTCGCGGGCAAAAGCTAACACTCATCGAACTGCAAGTCGGTCTAGGCCCTGGTACGGCTACTCACTGGACCACCGACCTGAATTCGGAATACGTTCGATTCAATTCCGAATACACAACTTAATCGCTGCTCTCCGCGTGCGACATTGGTGCGATATCTTCCGCGAGCCTACGGCTCGAGAGAGTTGAAGAGAGAAAGTTGAGAGTAGAAACC
>CAZACJ010000022.1:0-18322 GCA_964483385.1 uncultured Pirellula sp.
GGAGTAGCTAATTCCAGCAACGGATCAACGATGAGCGAGGTCTTAAATCCCTCGATGTACTTCGCACAAGCCAAATAAGCCGCTGCAAAACCGGTTGCAACTTCTCGGTTGCCGTCCAAGGGAAGTTGTTCCCTCCTCGATGACAATTCTTGTCTTGCATGTGCCGCTAACGACAATTGCTCCAAGAGCACTCCTCCATAGGCTAGCCCAAGCTTCTTTAACGCAGAGTAATCTCGCTGAAGTGACTTGCTCCCGAGTCCCGGGACCGACTCTACCCCTCCTAGTGCAATACCAACCAATCGTCTCTCGATACTCTGCACAAACTTCAATGTCTCCTCCCAGACCTTGCCCACTTCCTCTTCACTCAATTCGTTTGCATGGGATTGAATTCCGATCGCATAATGCCGCTCGATTCGATCCAGTCCCAAGTTGCACAGACCATTCCAAGCGGCCGGCAGATCAAGCCGCAAGTCATTCTTTTCCTCCGAGCGATCTTGTTCTGACTTATTCCTAATCGCCAACACATCTGCGGTATGCGCTGCATCAAATCTCAATCGCAAGTACCAACGCAATCGCAACCCCGCACATCGAGCTAACAATTGGAAGTTATGTCGATACTCAAGCTGTGGTGAGTCCATCGGCATTGAAAACCTCCACACCCCGGCGTCAAATAGGTCGACGACTAAACAATCGCCACTGACACCAACAATCACGCCAGTCACCTCAAGCACATCCCAACCCGCCGGACGCACATCGCTCGATACCTCGAACCATCGAGTCAATGCGGCAATCTGATCACCAAGCGACACTGCAGAATGCCCTGAGGATTGCTTATCATCCGTCTCGGACTTGGTCCGCCCCCACTTGGTACCCTTACCCTTCCCAAGTCGACCATCAACAGATGCTGTCATCCCCTGCACGGAGAATGTACTCCGACTCAAAGATCTTGCGTCGACGACTATCCCCCCCAATTCAATTCCTCCTAAGTAGGCTTGATGAATCAGCCCGGCGTCTCCAGGACGAACTTCATTGATACTGTAGTACCCACCTCGATGAACATCCAGTAACAGTACGCTCACACCCGCGTATCCGCTCCGTGTCAATACGGCTTCGGCCAGCACTCCCTCGATCTTTCTCAACGCGACAGGCGCAAAACTTCGACGTGCTTGGCCAATCATCCAAGCGGGAGTTGGATTCAATGCGCAAACCCCATTCCCAATCCATAGCGCTTTTATCAAGTCATCTCGCAGGGTCGTCGCGTCCCCTTCGTCAGACTGCGAACGGATACGCCGAACTCCTTCTACGATGCTTATCAACGTATTCCCCAGGTTCACCAGCTCGGTAGCGCGACATAAATGGGATGCCTGTAACAATTCAGTTTGCAACAAAAGCCCCGCGTTCCTCGCACCCACTCTCAGCAACCGCTCAAGAGAGTCGATCGCTTTGCGAGCCACTGCACGCGATTCTTCCGAAACTTCTACGCTCCTGGTTTCATCGATCTCCGTTTCAGTAGCTCCGCTATCCTCCGGACCACCAAACGATTTCTCGCTCTCGAGTCCCGCAGAATCATTAGGATGCTCCCCGACGTCTTCGATCGCGGTCCCCTGGATTTCCAGCACGCTGCAACACGCCAGGATATGGAAGCACTTAGGAGATAATAAACAGGTACACTCTAACTCGCTTAGACTCGATACGACTCCATCCGTACCGTCTTTGGACCGCAACCGCACGGTCTCTTCGTTGCATTGAATCAACCACAACGGGTTCTCCGACGTCCAAGTCCATTCATTGGCAACATTTGGATCGCTATCCAATCGTTTTCTTACTCGCCCAGGAGCTTGCTCTACAAGCTGGGCGAAAAGCGAAGGTGTGATCTTAGGACGAGACATGGAATCTGGATTTGAAAGCAGTAATGATCACCCATGGACCAAGCGAATTCAGGTATGATCATACCAAGGCATGGTTGGCGCAATGCCCTTCTTTTCTTTCGGATCCCTCGAAAATGGCCAAATCAAAAAATGCTCCGCCCAACGATGATCCATCTGTAGCTGCTCAAGCAGGCGCTTGGATCGATGCCCCCAACGGCTACAAACTTAGTATCCTCAATGGAAAAGTCGTCTGTAAAAATGCGAAGGGGACACTCCTCGCATCCCTACCGGCCTCTCTAAAAGAAGATCCGATCACTGACCAACTACAAGCTCTCGTAAGTTGGCTGGAAGAACATCAATTGGAGTGCTTGCACATCGTCGAGCGGTGGATGCTCAGGTCGTTGATTATCCCAAGCCAGACGCTCTTGGAAGTTTGGCGAGATCCAGATTGGAAATCCGCGATGACCAATCTCGCAATCGCACCTGCCAACAGTGCGGGAAAAATCAATACCGAAAGCATCGGCTTGCTCAAAGATACCGATTCGAAGAAAGGACTCGGGATCGTGGATGTCGATGGAGAGTCCAAATGGCTCTCGTCCCCCAATGTCGCATTTGTTCACCCTATCCTGATCGGTGAACTTGAGGACCTCCGAGAGCTTGTGACTGACTTAGGAATCACACAGCCCATCGAGCAACTCTACCGCCCCGTCTTCTCTCCGACTCCAGCCCAGCTCTCCCTTAACGCGATTTTGGACTACCAAGGGGGAGAATTCGAACAACTCAATTACGCCCTCGGCCACTGTAAACGGCTTGGCTATCCTGTCCGAGGTGGTTATGCAATTTGCAAAGTATGGGAAGGTAACTTACCTCTCGAAGCGCGGTTTTACATCGGTAGTGAACATCCCGAGAGTCAGACATTCACGGGCGATCTAATCTTCGTAGATGCCAATCAACAAGCAGTCCCTATCCGAGACGTCGGCCCAGTAACCTTCAGCGAAGGAATACGAATGGCAACCGCGATCTACGCAAAACGAAAAGTCGAAAAACAAGAAGGTGGTGACGCATGAAGAAGCAATGGGCTCAGTCACAATTGGATGCTGGCGGAATTATTTCGCTCGACACGAAAGATCTTGGTCCATTCGACGAAAAAGCAACCGAAACAATCGTTGCACGCAGCTATGGAAACCCCGTCCTCGGCGAACGTGTCGTCGTTCGGCTTACTTCCGAGCGTCTGATGCCCGCCGAAGACCTCTCCATGGAGTATCTAGGGCTCCAAGGGTTTGAAACAAGTAAACCGTTTGCGAAGCAGAATCGCACTGCCTTGGAGTTCGGACACTGGGCATTAATACACCAACCTCAAAACGCTAAATACGCTTTGAACTTGGTCAAGCGTATGAAAGCCGCAGAAAGAAAGGCAAACTCAAAACCTGGGCACGCGTGGGATATGTATGTTGAGATGGCGGAAGAACTCAACAAATCGGTCCGGCACTTCTTGCCCGCATTCTGGGAACAAGCGGCAAGAGCATACAAGGAACTCGGAAATACCACCTACGCTGGTCGAGCGCTATCAAAAGCTTTAGAAGCGGAACGTGTCCACAGCCTCGAAGTCGATCGGACTCACCGCCGCGATGCAATCCTCGAATTTGCCCTCAGCGGCTGCCTCTCTGGAAAAGCGTTAAGTGAATACGCCAAAGATCTAGAAAAACAATTCCCTCCCTTAGAAGCCTACGAGACTTATAAGGACTTAACCATTCGCCGTACGCTCGGTGGCATGGCTCCTGTCGCTACAGCAGCAGCCGATCTAACGCGACTTGCAAAAGCCGCTAAACAAGATGTCGATGAAGAAATCAAGTCTGTGCTGACGGCGATGATTCCTTCCCCTGCGATGGCTCGCGCTCCGTTGCAGTTCTGGAAATCCGTCAAGAAACAAGTTGCAACGATTGTGGCGAGCAATCCTTCATTTGCAGTCTGGTTGCTTGTTCATACCAACCCAACTTCATCCTATTCCAGCGATAGCCCCGTTTGGGATTGGCTCGATTTACTCGACGAGTGGAAGGTACTCCCATACCTCGCGAAACCCCTCAGCGAACTTCCCACAGATGTCGAAATTCCTGGCGGCAGATCCGGTTGGTTCTCTCGGCTCGCATCGGTCGAAACCTCACCGAATAAACGTGTGTTCGACTTGCTTGAGCAAATGACAGAAGTGCTGAAAACCGAAAATCAACCGTTGCAACTCGGTATCGGCTACCACGATTACTTGGATGTAGACGTGCTCGAGATGGTTCTTGAAAAAGGACTTACCGTAGCACCAAGAAAGCAAACTTCAACCATTAGCAGACAAAGTTCAAAACTCAGTTTTGAAGGTTGGCTGCGCGAACAAGTCGACCATCCCCGTCGCAATTCTCAGCTCTCGACAATTTGCGAGCATGAATATTTTCGCAAACTCTTCATCGAGCAATTCCCGGAGCTAGTTAAATTTCGTGGCGATCGACCTGTCCAAAGCTGGGGACGTACGCTTCCAGCGCAGCGTTCTTTCGAAGACGCGGCGGCAAATCATCCCTCAATACGAAAGTTCTGGTGGGATTTCCTTGATCAGCAACTCCTTAAACTCGAAAAGGGAGGACTTGCAGATTTTGAAATCGCACAGGAAAACCTCTCGAGCGCTTGTCACGCAAAAACAGCTGTTGAGTTTCCTGAATTGGTCGAACGATTGAAACTTGTGGATGCAAAAGCCTGCTTACATCGAACGCTCCAAGCTGGTCTTCTGGATGAATATGGTTGGGAAGCCTTAGACCAAGCCGCTGAAAAATCTCCGATACCGAAATCAAAGCGATATGGCGATCGCTCGTCGAGTATTGTCTATCCTTATGTAGCTTGGATCGATCAAAGCACACTCTACTGCGTCTCCCCCACAGAGGTTTCATGCTGGGATCAAACCCTCACCAAGAATCAAATTCTGCTGCGTGCATTTCCCGTCGGAACCCAACTTGCTTGCGTTTACTACGACAGCGACGAAGGTTGGAAATCGTTTCTCAGATGGTCCTCAGCACCGCAAACAAAACACGAACTATCGGGCGGATATTGGGGATTCACTCACGGATGGGACTCACTTACTCCTGTCGGTAACGACGCGATCTTCGCAGGAAACCGAGCCTTTCGTATCGGAGACACTTCGCTACCGGAAGCCAAGCTTCTATGGTTCCACGATGGCCAACGCTTTTGGAGTTGGGCCCCAAGTTCACCCCAAGCATCGTATCGACCAGAAACAACACCGGGGAGTGTCTCTGAGATCGATCCTATCACTGGAAAAGTACTCCGCGCAAGCGTACCACCCTTTTTCGAAGAGAAACTACCGGCCGGTGCATCCATCATCTGGACCCATTCCCATCTACTTCCCAAACCTCCCCAGCCGGAAACGTCTCCGCTCGGTGAACGAGATGGACTCATCGGTCTACGCTGTATCCAACGACGCGATGGTTCGATTGAATCCCAAGGGATCGATGGAAGGAATTGGATCTTCAGCAGTGAATCACAACCTTCGAATTCAACTCTTGCCGCGGTCGCGATTTTGGATAAACCGTGTGCAAAGACTTATTGGATTGCAACCAGCGATGGCCAGTTGATTGATTCGCAAACCGGCATCACGTTTGGATTTTATCAAAAACGCAGCAACTACTTCGCAGGTATGCCCAGCGAATTACCGTACAAGTTTCTGCATTCACTGCGCCTTCGCTGCGCCGTAACTTCTCAGTCTCTACGCAATCTCACGCGGCAAGATTCCGACACACTCTTTGTTGCGGCGGATACGGAACGAGAAGCGAAGAAGCAAAAAGAAGATCCCATGAACTTGGATCCGAACCGCGAAGCCTCCCAGCGGGCGCTCTCCGAAAAGTTTTCGCAAGCACCATCCAGGCTGCTCACGGGTTTACGAAGCATCCTTAGAATTGCCGTCGGAGAAAACGCAGCCATTCAGGGGCTTATTCAACGACTCACTCCCCAAACTCAAACTGCGACCCCAATGGTCGCAAACAACCATTTAGCTAACCAGGGCTTTAGGCAGCTTGCACTTACCACACCGTTACACTTGCCAATTTATTACTCCAAAGAACTAACTCTTTGCGATCATATCAATGCTCTTGCAAAGTTCTTTCGAGGGCAAGAATGTGATTCGTTACCCGATCTGAACGAATACTGGTTTTCTCTCTTGGAGGACTTACCAGCAGTAGTTTGGAGATCTTTTTGGAAAAACGCTCTTCGCGAACCTACAGACCCGCAACCAACTACGGATAAGGAACTTCTTGGAAAGCAACTTGCAAGCGATCCTTGGATCCATGCACTTACTGCCCTCTCACAATCAGGACTCCTTGACCTAAAAGGTTCCTTCGGTCTATTTCGTTTCAACTACGCGCAAAACAGTTCCAAACTCAAAGAGTCCGCCCGCGAAGCACTCGAAGCAGCGCACCCAGTCACACTCGTTGATGGAGAACAACGCTACGTTGCGATCAACTTCACTCAGTATGCCATTCAAGACATTTATGTGCTCGGATACGCTTCGAAAGGGGATTGCAAGCCACCCAAATCGTTGACGATCGATCAAGCGAAGAACTTTACTAATCACTGGAACTCGGATCATATCACAGCCTTCATCAAAGCTCTGAACAAACTCGAGAAGCTACCTCTGCCGGCCCCGGAAAAGCTACAAGCAGCTGCCGATCGACTAAGCATCCATCCCATCAGCTTGGCTATCCTTTGGATGGGGAACGTAAGGACAACTCCCTACGGGCAAGAAAAACTTACGAAGGAAATCCGTGACACTTACGGCTGGAAAGTCAAAGACATCCAGCTTGCAATCAGTGAACTTAAATCCTTGAACATATCTGAATCACTTTATTCAGCCTGCCTGAATGAACCCGGCTATTTGCTGACCAACGCAGGCCATAACTTTGAAACGATGGTCAACACACTTGCGGAACAACGCCGCGCGTTGACCCCATTCCCACCGGAAATTAGCAAGGAACTTGAGAAGTCATTCCCGTACCAGCGGCTCCCACTAAAGGAATTCCATGAACTTATCATGGATCCAGATCAAGCCGATCTTTTGAAACATCGCAAAATCAATGTTCACCTACCAATTCGCCAAAACACTTGGAGAATTCTGGATTACACAACTACCCCTAATGCATCCTTCCCCCTCGCACGAGCCTATAGTGATATTGCTACTGCTGTACGATTACTGAATTACTTGCTACCAATGGGACACCCCATTCGACGTCGAATCCCGAAAGCAGTCCAAGCAATCCGAGCGTTTCTCGATCACCCCGATACGATGCTTCCGGTCCATGAAGGATATCTGTCGTATTCCGGAAAACCAATGAACGTCGAAGCGACCATCTCCAAATTCTCCACCGTAGGGACCTTTGAGAAGGATGCCAATAGCATCTATCGGTGCGACACCGATCGCTTTTTAGTCGCAACGATTCCTCCGCAACTCTACTGCTTTGCCAATACTGCGAAACTTAAAACAAACAAAGATCTCCAACTGCTCGCCGGTGCATTGCAGCCAATCCTTGCCGCCGGAGAAACCGAAGGACATCTTATCAATGTTGATTTCATCCTCGGTATTCAAACGGAAGCCATGAATGAGCTTATCGAAAGCAATCATACCCAAGCCAGTGAGCAAGACGAGCGATGGGAACAATACCCCATGAACTCCGTTCCGCAGTTGGTCGAGCAATGCGCACAACAACTCGGCGTAGACCAATTAGCGGCAACGCTGTATCTGCAACTTCTAGCGCTCCCAGATCCAACCACTTCTAACATCAAGACATGGAATCAGTGGACTACAAAACAATTTCAAAGCGCAGTTGCGCCGTTGATGGAGCAACAGCTAGTTGTCCAAGCAAAGCGGGAACGTGCTGGACGCGAGTATTTTCTCCCAGGAGGCTGGGAAGCCCTCAAAGCACCCAACCTTCCACTCGAAACTTGGAAGCTCACTCTCTACGGTTACGAAAATACCGATCCGCTAAGAGGAGGAACCGCTGAGAGAATTGTCCCATTAGGCTCCGTCGCTTCCTTATTCCAACAAGCTTGGAAACGCTGGCTCGACGGTGAACGTCCCGCGTACGCCGAAGCACCTATCAAGCCGACGAAACCGAAAAAGAAATAAGCATGTCCAAAAAATCCAGCTTTGTTCAATTACCACCAGCCGAAGTTCGTTATGACGAAGAATTGGCCGCACTGAAATCTGCGGATGCCAACGAACGCCCCGAAGGCTGGAACCTATCGCCACAAGCGGTCGTCGACTTCATTTGCGGCACCGACGGGCAAAAGATCGGATCGAGCAAAGCGAAAGCCATCCCCATCAGCGAAAAATTCGTTGGTCCAAGAGACTTGATCCAGCGCTGCGTGGTTACTCTCGCCGGCGAACGGGGCCTGCTTCTCGTCGGAGAACCAGGTACCGCTAAATCTATGCTAGGAGAACTCCTTGCCGTGGCAATCAGCGGCACGAGTGGCTTGACCATACAGGGTACTGCCGGAACCACCGAAGATCAGATTCGATACGGATGGAACTACGCGATGCTGCTCGAACGCGGCCCTTGTCCCGAAGCACTCGTTCCATCTCCCGTCTACACCGGAATGAAAACAGGCCGAGTGGTTCGATTTGAAGAAGTTACTCGCTGCCTGCCAGAAATCCAAGACAGCTTGATCTCCCTCATAAGCGAGCGTCGTATGATGGTCCCCGAGTTAACCGAAGATTCGTCAAGCCTCTTCGCAGCGCCTGGGTTTAATATCATCGCCACAGCAAACTTGCGA
Source organism: uncultured Pirellula sp. (assembly GCA_964483385.1). Classification (GTDB taxonomy): domain Bacteria; phylum Planctomycetota; class Planctomycetia; order Pirellulales; family Pirellulaceae; genus JBKCUI01. Next base: position 8,682 of record CAZACJ010000022.1, read on the forward strand.
GATCGCGGCGTCTCGGAGATGTCTGCCGCTCTAAAACGTCGCTTCAACTTCGAAACCGTTGCCCCCATCCAAGACGCCTACCGTGAAGTCGAATTGGTATCTCGGCGAGCTACAACTATTCTCAGCAAACCAACTCAAAACATCGAGGTTGATACCGCGCTAGTACAACTACTCGTCCAAATCTTCCGCGATCTTCGAAGCGGGCGTACGACCGAAGGATGGCAAGTCCAACAACCAAGCACCGTCATGAGTACGGCGGAAGCAGTTGCCGTAACAACCGCTATTCTGCGCGAAGGTGCTTTCTTTCCTTCGGGCTTCGACCCAATCTCCCGATTGCCAGGACATTTGCTCGGAGTTGTCATGAAAGATGATCCAAAAGACCGTGAACGTTTGCTCCACTATTGGGACGGTCCGGTTCGGCGACGTAGCGAAGAAGGAAACCCGTTATGGAAACGCCTCGCAGAACTTAGGAGCCAACTTGACGGATGAAGCCAGATTTATTGGATGAGGTTAAAGAGCAACTAGAGCATTTAACAAATTGCCGCTCACCCTACCTGATCGGCGTACGTCACCATTCCGCAGCGATCAGTCGCATCATCGAACCGCTTCTTGGTCACGTCAGGCCTTCGTGTGTCCTCCTCGAGATGCCAATCGACTTCGCAGATTGGCTTCACTTACTTACGGATGAACAAACAACTGCTCCCATCGCGATCTCAGCTGCAGACCCTCTCGGAAACTTAGCGTTCTACCCGCTTGCAGACTTCTCACCAGAACTGATCGTTTTACGCTGGGCTTACAAACACAACATTCCGGTGATCCCGATAGACCTCTCCGCGGGAGCACAAGTTCTTCCCGGCAAACAACATCTTATCGATCATCACCTCGATGCTTGGTTCGCGGAGCAACAATCGCAACAGCCCCCTCACAAACCATCCAATACATCACTCCTCGACCGACTACTCTCCAAGACGTACTCTTCCGACACGGGACAACTCTGGGAACGTTTGGTCGAAACCCCCGGTATTCTCGGCGACCCAGAATCGGTCCGGCGCGCGGCATTGCTTTTCGGTTGGGCCGTACGCGAAAGCCAAGCAAATTCCACAATAACAAACCAGCCCCGATCACTTCTCACGCAACGTGATCTTCTTCGCGAATGTGCGATGCGTGAAGCTTTGCGCAAAGCACCTTCAAATAGCGTTGCTTGTATTGGGTCATTCCATGCCAGTGCTCTCTTGCCTACGATCGTTGAATCCACTCGCGATCTCGATCGCCAAATTTTGGAAATCATCGGATCAGACCAACAAGAAGTTGGTGTATCGCTGGTCCCCTATAGCTTCGAACAACTCGATGAACGCAGTGGTTACCCCGCTGGAATTCGAGACCCAATATGGCACGATCGCGTCATCGCAGTCTCTGAACCATGTAAGCTTGATCAAGTCGCCACGGAACTTGTCGTCGACATATGCCGCTTTTTAAGATCGCGCGGCCATGTAGCTGGAACTCCAGATGCCACTGAAATCGTGCGCATGATGAGAGAGCTTGCAAAACTCCGTGGTCTTCCTGTCGCTGGCAGAGGAGAGTTCATCGAATCTATCCAAAGTTGCTTGGTACAAGGGGAGCTTCACGGACGAGCTCGCGCTATCGCGCGAGCTATGGAACATGTTCTTATCGGTCATCGAGTAGGAACGGTTACCCCAAGTACTCCGCGCTGCGGCCTCGCAAAAAATATTGATGAGCAATTCGCTCTGTTGAAACTACCCACTAAAGAAGTCAAAGAACTGCGACTCGATGTCTTGCGAGATAATCGTGATCGAGCTCGAGCAGTGGTACTTCGACAATTAGCCGTTGCTAATATCCCTTACGCAAAACGACTCGATTCGATTGAACAAGGTGATCGAGAAAACTTGATCGAAGTATGGGAAGCCGGCTTACGTCAAGGGACCGCTGCAACGCTCGAATCACTTTCCAAATACGGTGTTACACTTCCGCAAGTCGTCGAAGGAGTACTGCAACTTCGATTACCCAAGTCCGATTCCGACACATGGAATCCAAAGCTGCTTCTAGAAGTTCTCACCACAGCATCCGAATGCGGTTTGCATAACCTAACCCATCGAGCCATTCTACAACTCACCGGTTCATTTCTTCAATCCGCACAACTGATTGAACTCGTTCAAGCAGCCTCACACATTCAGCGTTTCCTGGCTGGTCAAGTTCCTGGACTTCCGGTTTCCGAGCAGCAATCTCATTCCCCGATTCTAAAAGTATTTGACGATGCCAAAGGGACTGCAACTCTTCCGGTCTTGATTCGCGCTTCCTTAGATCGACTCTCAGGAATCATTGGTTCAAACGACCCAGAGGATGTACGCGGTTTAGCAGAACTCGGAAACTGGTTACGCGATGGTATGTCTTCATTGATACAATCCAAGTTAAATCCCGCAGACCAACAACTCCTTGAACAAGGTCTTCCACAACTTATATCGTGGTGCCGCCGCGCTATGGAGCAAGGAAGCCCAAGAATGAGAGGGGCTTGCATCGGACTACTCTGTGCATTGGGTTACGACGAAGTAAGCCAACTAGAATCATTACTGCAGGGGTGGGTCGAAGATGCAATCGATCTATCTTCTCGAGAGCGACTAAAGTCATCTCTGGCTGGAACCGTACAGATCCTGCTTCCCAAGCTGCAGACGGAGTCGCATTGGCTCAATGGTTTGGGTGCCGCTTTGCAAAACCTCGATGATTCACAGTTTCTAAAAAGATTGCCACCCCTTCGTGGTGCATTCCAAGAGTTCTCCCCTGCCGACCGCAACCGTATCCTTGATGTTCAACTAGAACCACTGTTGGATCGAGGTACTCAGCTTTCGGTTGGCAATCTAAACGATGACAACAACGCTGATCTTGCGAACTTACTGGCGAATTTGCGACGAGCTGATCTTGCAGGTCAGTCTGCTGTAGCCAAGACCTTTTCGGTCCTTCAACTTCCTGTACCGCAGAGTTTGGGACTATCAAGCCGCACGGAGGAAACAGCGTCACTCACCCCAAAAGATACCGAAACAAAGCCACAATCACTACGAATTAAAACAGACCAGCATATCGGTCTAGCTGACCGTTGGCGGATGATCTTGGGATTCCCTCCAGAAACATCAGTTGGGTATCAAGCTGCAAGAGCACTCGATCAACTGTACGGACGTGGTAAGGGAGAAGGTTCCCGAAGAGGGCTTGCCAATCGCAACAAAAGTGGCATTGGAGGTACAGAGGAGCCAACACCAACGATCGCACAATGGTCTGAAGATCTTGAAAATCTATTTGGGTCAGAGATTTGCCAAGAAGTCCTTGGAAACTCTGCAGCGGGTGGAAATCTTAATGCAATCCAAGCTCTCGATCCCGAGACGGTGATGCCAAGCATTGAATTACTCCAGCAGGTGTTATCGCTCGCTGGAACCAGTTCGGAAGCTAAGACCCAGCGCCTACGTCAGATTGCGAAACGTATTACAGAACAACTCGCACAGCAGCTTGCAGTGCGAACTCGACCTCATGTTCATGGATTATCGACGCCTCGTCCCACCCGCCGGCGAGGAAAGAGACTCAACCTTTCGAGGACGCTGCGAAGCAATCTCGTCAACACGATACAGAGAGCAGATGGTAGTCGATCGATCGTCGCAAAGGACCTGATCTTTCACAGCGCATCGAAGCGAGAGATGGACTGGCATTTAACCTTCGTCGTTGACGTTTCAGGATCGATGAGCGCTTCGGTCGTCTACAGTGCATTATGCGCCGCAATCTTCTCAGAACTACCAGCGTTGACCGTTCGATTTCTCGCCTTTTGCACACGCGTCATCGACTTGAGCGATCAAGTTCACGACCCCCTTTCCCTATTGTTAGAAGTCCAGGTCGGTGGTGGTACTCACATCGGCTTAGGGCTTCGACATGCGCGAGGTGGGCTGAAAGTCCCAAGCCGATCGATCATCCTGTTGGTAACCGATTTTGAAGAAGGTGTATCTCCTGGCGAGATGATTTCAGAAGTTCGAGCGCTGATCGAGTCGGGAGCAAAATGTATTGGTTTAGCTGCACTCGACGATTCCGGCGTAGCGAGATTTCATCAAGGATGTGCCCAGATGGTTGCAGATGCAGGGATGCCGGTTGCGGCAGTAAGTCCCGAAAAACTTGCGCAGTGGGTAGGCGACCAGATCCGAAGTAGCCCGTAGCCACCGCTCGCCGCCCGTAGCCACCGATCGCCAGGCGGTGGACATCAAAGCGTCTTGAGATACTCCAACAAATCCTCTTTCTGAGATTCGTTGAGAACAGAAGGGTAATCATGTCCTTGAGCCGACTTGCCCGTGACCTTGGTGTCGAAATACCATCGTCTCTCCGCCTTCGACAACTTCTTAGGAACAGCATCAAGCTGTTCGACAACCAAACCGATGAACGATTCATCGACTCCCATAGCAATCCGCCTCCAAACTTGAGGTCGTTCTTCGGGGTGTAGCATATGCCATAGTGTTGGAACGCTTCCGTTGTGTAGATACGGTGCAGAAGCCCAAATGCCATCGAGGGGAGGGGCGACGTAACCAGTCGCATCAGCAAGTGTATTTTGTTTACCGTAATCCCCAAACCAGCTATCGCCATACGCTTGCCGATGCTGCGGCGTCAAAGCATCAAATCGCACTCGGTCTGTGCCAATCTCCTCGATAGGAACCATCCGCTCTGGATAGTCCAAGTGATCCCCTTCATAGGTACCATGACATTCCGCACAGTGCTGCAAGTACACCTTACGTCCTTGTTCTGCTTTGACGAGATCAATGGGAAGCGGATACTTCGGAGGGCGGAGTTCTTCTAAGAACTGATAAACATCTTTGAAGTCTGACTCCCATTTCCTGAATTTTTCGGGTCCGTTCTCACGTACCAACATAAACTGCATAAGCCCTTTATGCCCCTTCTCCGCAAAGCCATCGATGTACAGATGGGACTTGCGATGGAAATGCCACCAAGGCGGCGCGTCCATATCGTGATGTGTCATTGCAGCGGGTAGCTTGTCTTTCAGGAAATTCAAATCCGCATCGCGAAAATTCATCAGCGCGACACCGAACATGACTGCATTGCTCGTCCCGTTCGTAGTACCTAACGGCATCACCAAGGAGCCGACATCCATGTGCGTAAGTTGTTTCCCCAACTGTAACTTTGCCTTGCGAACCGATTCCGTTAGAGATTCCAAGCCATAGGTCGTGTTAGGTGCTCCTGGATAGGTCGATCCATAAAGGGTCCCGCCGTGACAAGCGAAACAATTCATGACGTAGTTACTGTTTCGATGAACATATTGCAGGGGTAGCTTCGGATCGTCGGGTCTAGGCGACAGACCATGTGCCATCCAAGTGCCACTTCTAGATTCTGAAGGAATCGTTGAATCGAGGAAGGGCCATGTAAACTGGGATGCATCGAGTTTGCTCAGTACTTCTTCGTCAAAGTCAGCGGGAAGGTAGACGTTGCCAGTCAAATTTCTGTAACCCGCTTTGGCAGAGGCAGACATTCCTTGGAACATCGTATCGAACTGCTGTTGCACACTGGCTTGGATCTTTTCTCGATTCGCTGTGCGACCGAGCACAAAGGCTTGCTGACGTGAGGCTAATGTAGAATCGATATCCTCCGCCTGGAGTCGTTGGATGTACGTAAGTAGAATCGGCGCCAAAAGACCTAATCCAGCCACCCAACGCGCAAACAACATCCCACCCGGTCGCAAGAACCTTCGAATCCTCTCCTCCATCGTGTTCCAGTCCATCGTTCCAAAGCTCCACCAAATTACGTGCCTGATACAAATGACACTTATACAAACTTCGACACGGTTGAGCCCCCGTATGTGAGCCCCCGTATGTGAGCCCCCGTATGTGAGCCCCGTGTGAACTTGTCCCAACCCGATTTCTATTCACTCGACATTGTAGTGGACCGGAAACTCAATCTCGAATCTAACTCCAAACGACTCGGTTCGGCTTGGGAAGTTTTCAGAATCCCATAGAATGTAGCGAAGTTTCGGTACTTCCTTGGCGGATTGGTTCCAGCCGGAGAACCGCAGAATTTATCGGTTTTTGAGGGTGCTATGCGAGTATTGGTGGTCGGCAACGGTGGACGTGAGCATGCTCTGGCTTGGAAGATCAGCCAAAGCCCCCGGCTCAAGCGACTCTGGATTGCCCCCGGAAATGCAGGAACGGCTCTCGAAGGAGAAAATGTCGATATCGCAGCCGACGACATCGCTGGCATCGTTGGGTTTGCCAAGAAAGAATCGGTCGACCTAGTCGTTGTCGGCCCGGAATTGCCTTTGTCTCTCGGCCTCGTCGACGCCTTAGCTACTGAAAAAATTAGAGCATTTGGCCCCTCGCGCGCCGCAGCGCAACTCGAAGCAAGTAAGGTGACTTGCAAGCTTCTCTTGCGACAAGCCGACGTCCCAACCGCCGACTACCAAGTCTTCCGTGATGCCGACAGTGCCATGCGGTACGTCAAAGCCCGCTTCCCTGGCGAACGAGACAAGACCCCGTTAGTAGTAAAAGCGGATGGACTTGCAAGTGGTAAAGGTGTCATCGTCTGCTCTCGCCGAGAACAAGTTCTCGATGCGATCGACCGCATGGGGAGAAAAAATGAATTCGGAAAAGCCGGTCTTCCAATGGTCATCGAAGAGAGGCTTGAAGGCCAAGAAGTGAGCGTTTTGGCAATCACCGATGGACGTACCATCCTACCGCTACCTGCTGCCCAGGACCACAAAGCCGCATTCGATGGCGATCAAGGCCCAAACACTGGCGGAATGGGTGCCTATTCACCGACTCCAGTGATCGACGAGGAGCTTTTAGCGACCGTTGAAGACAAAATCCTCGTCCCGTCCATTCATACCATGAAACGCAATCGAAAACCTTTTCGTGGCGTTCTATATGCCGGGCTTATGCTCACACAGACAGGCCCCAAAGTTCTCGAATACAACGTTCGCTTCGGTGATCCTGAATGCCAACCAATCTTAATGCGTCTTCAAAGCGATCTTCTCGATATCCTCGAAGCGACAGTTGACGGAAGACTCGACGAAATAGATGTACCTCAATGGGATCCTCGGCCCTCTATATGCGTCGTCATGGCGAGCGCGGGTTATCCAGGTGACTACACGAAAGGTGAAGAAATTACAGGCTTGGATGCAGCGGCGAACGTTCCCGACGTGAAAGTATTCCATGCGGGGACAACAAGAAAAGACGGTAAAATTGTCACAAATGGTGGCCGTGTTCTTGGTGTCACGGCGCTCGGTACCAGCCTAGCGAACGCAAAACTCAATGCTTACAAAGGGGTCCAAGCGATCCGTTGGCCAGGTGCTTGGTGCCGAAAAGATATCAGCGATAAAGCTTCTGCGTTCGTCAAAAATAGCGAGTAAACTCCTGTTCTCATCCTACCAGTAGCACTTGCAGTTGATACACAAGCATCCCGGCAAGATAACCCAATAGCGCCCACGGAGATATCTTGCGGAAATACCACATGAAATCAATGTGCTCGAGCCCCATTGCTGCAACTCCAGCGGCTGATCCGATGATCAAGCAACTGCCACCTGTGCCTGCGCAATAAGCAAGCATCAACCAAAACTGGTGATTCTCTGGAAACGAGTACATCTCGATTCCCGCTGCAACCAGCGGAACGTTGTCGACAATCGCGGAGACCAACCCAATGACGGTCGTAACAATGCTTCGAGAAGGAATCGCTTGATCTAACCACTGTGCAAATGCTCCAAGCACGCCGGTCGCTCCAAGCGATCCGACAGCTAATAGAATCCCTAAGAAAAACAGAATGCTCGACATGTCAATCCGTTGTAGTACGGATAAAACCCCGGTGCTCGATCGAGTCTTCTCGTCCAACGTGTGACTGATCATTTCCGAAGCGAGCCAAAGAAGGCTTAAGGCCATCAGCATCCCCATAAACGGTGGCAAATGGGTTACTGCTTTAAACACCGGAACACTCAGCAATCCTCCCACACCAAGAACCAAGAACAACCATTGATGCCAAGGCTTGAGATTCTTATCCAAATGACGCTGCGATCCAGACGGTGCTTGTTCGAGCTCACCAGGTAACCAGAGCGACTGAACAATCAAAGGTAACAACAAGCATGTCACACTTGCGAGAAACAAACTCGACGCAGTCTCGATGGTACCTATCTTGTCCTTTACCCATAACATAGTTGTCGTGACGTCACCGATTACCGACCAAGCCCCCCCAGCATTCGCAGCGATGATCACCATACCAATAAAAAGTTTGCGAGTTTCTCTGTCATAAACAAGCTTTCGTAGCAACGAGACCATCACAATAGTCGTCGTTAGGTTATCCAGGATTGCAGAAAGAAAGAAAGTCAACCAACTAACTGTCCATAACAACTTCGTCTTGCTCTTTGCCCGAATCCGATCTGTGACCAACGCAAATCCCTCGTGAGCGTCGACTAACTCGACAATCGTCATCGCTCCCATCAGGAAAAATAAGATCTGAGCGATCTCGGCTAGCGTGTGTAATAGCTGCCCTTCCAGCAAGTACTCGCGATTGACATGCGACGCATGTTCCCCCCCGAGCTTGGCCGAAAACCAACTTGGTACCGAACTCTCCGGCATCAACCGGTCCACGTCCAGCATGTAAACCGTCCAGCACGCCACGCCGATCAATAAAGCTGTCGCTGCTTTGTTGATCCGTACCTGATGCTCCAAAGCGATCCCGATATAGCCAACGACAAAAATGGCAATCAATAAAACAATCATGAACTCAGCTCTCAAGAACCAAAAGGGGAAAAGACAAAGCGACTCGAAACGAGGCCGTACCCAACAGTCAAAAGAAATACCTCTGGATGCCAGAGCGCTACCAACCACCACCGTTGGAGATGAACAGAATCATGTAGAGAGCATGCTCCGATGAGATCATCGAACGCAAGCCATTTGTGTTTGGATGGCGAGCAAGCATGCGAATTTCCGTTGGCTTATAGAAAAGAAGCCCCGGATTGGCGCCCCCGGTGCTTTGGAGCCCTAATCATAACGGCACCCAATCCATTAGGTAGACCAGTTTCACGAAATAGGGGCTTGCCCAAGTGCCGTTTCATTGCTAAGCTACCCCCCCTTGATCAACCTAATTCATGGCTTTTTTCCTGAGGTAGTCTTCCGTGGGCGTAAAGAAAACTGGGCGTGGACGACGCAAGATCGGTCGAAAGAAACGACGGATGCGAGCTCGGATCCGACACCGCAAGAAATAAGCACTTCTAAGACTTTAGTAAGCGGGTGGATTTTGGTTGTCTACGGGCCACTGAATTCTATGATGTCCGCCCAAATATAACTCGCCGAATCTTCCGTTCGGCGCTATTGCCAAATAGCGGTTCGACGAATGTTCACCCACGCGAGAGCTTGGTAGGTCCGCCTAACATTAAGCTAATATTATTCTGTGGTTTTAGGGTGAAACCTCTTGTTTCGGTCTGCTCTATCACCGAAAATGATTCCCGGTCTTCGGGAATGCGCTCGGGTCTTTTGAAGTAGCAGACGCCCGAACGTGCACGCCCACTGTGATGCCGAGACTCGTCGCATTCCCGGAGTTTTTTGCTCTGGCGGTTTTTGTTGTTGTGGTTTTTACTCTAGTAGTTTCTGCTCTGGGCCAGTTTCTGC
>CAZACJ010000022.1:18422-61533 GCA_964483385.1 uncultured Pirellula sp.
CTGGGCCAGTTTCTGCGCTGGGCGGGAACTTATAAGAGTATTGCTGTCAACCACACCGGTGGCCGCAATTTACCGTTCTCGATTTTCCGTTCTCGATTTGCCGTTCCCAATTTACCCAAGCGATCAAATCGTTAATTTTGCTCCATTTTTATTGAGGTTTTGTCCGAATCGGAAATTATACTAAGCGACACTGGGAACTTGCCGTGCCGATGACCAACTTATCGTCGACGAACCATCCCGGTGTCCTCCCCTTCGATCGCTTGCGATTTCGTCTGGAACTATCTCGTGGGGCCTGATTGTGCATCAATTTGAAATTCTGAAACCATCAAGCTTGCCATCTGCCAAAGCAACTTTTTTCAGTTGTTTGGAAGTTGGACGAGGATTCGTGCTGGTTGCTATAGCTTGTTGCCTAAGCGCTACCACGGTACTTGCTCAGCAGCCCGCAAGTGGGTCGGGAGTAGTCGATCCCGGCCTGGGGCTTGCCAGTCGCAAACTGGCTGATGGTGTCTTAACGGTGGTTCCACCAGATCAAAACGCGGCTGATACTGCTCTCGGGCCCTTTGACTTAGATTTCGTGGCGCAGCATCCCGAACTCGCCTGGACCGCACCCGACTTTCCGAATAACCAGCCAAACTTTGCCTCTCCGGCAGAGACGCTGATTGCGAAATCAAAGAATGTCACGTTTCGGCATCCAGTATGGGGTTTAGAGTTCTCATTCAAACCGGTGCGAATCATCGAAGTCGATATCCCTAGCGTTACCGGCGTGATGGAAAAGAAAACGGTTTGGTACCTCGTGTACCGTGTTCGATACGCCGGAAATGACCTGCAACCGGCTATCAGCAATCCCTCGGATTCTGAAGCGATCCCTTCGGAGCCAAAGCGTGTGCAGTACGATTCTGTCCGGTTCATACCCCGTTTTACGCTGATTTCCAAAGAACGACGTTTGGCGATGGACTCCCAAGTCCTGATGCCCGCTGTCCAAGCGATTGCAGCAAAAGAACGAGTTCCCGGCGGACAACTTCTCGACCATATCGAAATTGCCCGCAACGAGATTCCGGTCAGCAAAGGAGGCGATGACGGCAGCCTCTGGGGAGTGGCGACTTGGACCGACGTGGATCCCCGTTTGGACTTTTTTGCAATCGATGTTCGCGGATTGACCAATGCCTACCAAATTCAGGTCGATTCTGGCAACGAGAAGAAATACCTGCGACGTACCCTGAGAATTTACTTCTGGCGTCCCGGGGATGCTTACGATGTCAGCCGAGATCGAGTTTACCTCGGACCACCGGCATTCGAAGACCCCGCTCGCGTACAATACTACTTGAATCAATTCGGACTCAAAGAACGACTTGATTACCAGTGGATTTATCGCTAAAATCCCAGGCCCGCTTGGTCAAGTGGGACGGCGATTTCGCTGAAAACTTACAGTTCCAAACTAAAAACGGTTCTTTGCTCCTCTGCACGGATATTCTGTACAGACAGAGCTTTCCAAGCACTTCTTTATAGACAAAGCTTCACGGTCAAACCATGGCACACAAAAAAGGACAAGGCTCTACACGCAACGGTCGCGACTCGAATGCACAACGTCGTGGTATTAAGAAGTTCGGTGGCGAACATGTAATCCCAGGTAATATTCTTGCTCGCCAAGTTGGTACCAAGTGGCGACCTGGACGAAACGTAGGTATCGGCAACGATTACACCATCTACTCGCTTATCGAAGGAAATGTGTACTTCGATCAAGAAGGTCGCCGAATCAACGTGCAACCTCTCGCGAGCTAGTTCCAAGCAACAAGCCAACATACTTGGCTTGAAATGGACGCGAAGTCGCAAGTTGTATTTTGCCCTGCATTCGCATTGGGCTAGTCACAGGGGGAGCATACGCTCTCCCTTTTGCGTTGTATATCCAAAACACCTTCCCTACCCACCCCATAGTTGTCCTGTATGTTTGTCGACCGAGTTGAAATCGAAGTGATTGCTGGTCGCGGCGGCGACGGATGCATGGCATTCCGCCGAGAAAAACACTACCCTCGCGGCGGCCCCAGCGGCGGTGACGGTGGCAATGGAGGTAGCGTGATTATTCGCGCCAAGTCCGGTGTGAATTCTCTAGTATCCTTCGCGCATCAAAGACACTGGAGGGCGGATGACGGTTCCCCGGGGCAAGGATCGGACTGCCATGGGCGCAGTGGAAAAAACCTTGTCTTGGACGTTCCGCCAGGGACAGTTCTGATCGACAAAGAAATCGGATTGGAAATCCGCGATCTCGTCAACGATGGCGATGAAATCGTTGCAGCACGCGGAGGCAAAGGTGGATGGGGAAATCATCACTTCAAATCCTCCACCAACCAAGCTCCCCGCGAAACGACTTCGGGCGGACTCGGCGAAACCAGACGACTTATCCTTGAACTCAAATCGATCGCGGATGTCGGACTCATCGGCTTGCCCAACGCCGGAAAAAGCACCATGCTTTCACGACTCTCACGAGCCCGGCCTGAAATAGCTGACTATCCGTTTACGACCAAGTTCCCCAACTTGGGGATGGTACAAGTTGATCTCGAACGTAGCTTCGTCCTTGCTGATATCCCAGGGCTGATCGAAGGTGCAGCAGATGGCCACGGACTCGGTCACGATTTCCTGCGTCACATTCAACGCGCTGGCTTGCTCGTCCATCTCGTGGAACCATGTCCCATGGATCAATCCGATCCCATAGCAAACTACTGGACGATTCGAAAAGAACTTGAACAGTACAGCCAAGAACTCGCGCAGCGCCCCGAGATCGTCGTTGTAACCAAAGCCGAATTGCCAGGTTCCCAAGATATCCACCATAAGCTAAGCGAAGCGTTGGGACGCCAAGACATACATCTCGTAAGTGCGGCAACCGGATTGGGGATGCGTCAGTTCGTTCAGAAAGTCGCTGAAAAACTAGCCGAGTACCGCACTGCAGCATCATGATCCTCGTGGATATTGGCAACAGCGGTTTACGTGCCGCTGACGCAAACCAACTCGATTGGAACAAGAGAGTAGATCGTTCTCGGCTCTACAAACTCTCTTGGAGCTCCATCGGAAAAGAAATCCTCAAACACCACCCCCAACGTTTCTCTCTCGAAAACAATCGCTGGATCAATCCACAGCAAAGCGATGGCTTCGATTGGCTCGTCCAACAATTGCATAACCAACAACCCCACCGCTCCAAATCACACTGGAGAATCGCTAGCGTCAATCGAACCGCCCTCGAATCATTACAACTCGCTATCCATCGAAACGATCCATCCGCAAAGATAGAGGTCGTTGACTACAAGCACAGCGGTATCGAGGTTCAAGTGCAGTTCCCAGAACGTGTTGGCATCGACCGTATCTTGGCAGCTCGCGCCGCGGTCACATGGAAACAGCTCCATGGCTATCCAAACTCACCAATCATCGTCGTGCAAGCAGGAACAGCTCTGACTGTAGATCTTGTCGACCATAATGATGTTTTTCAAGGTGGTGCGATTCTTCCAGGTGCCGGCCTAGCTCTCCAGTATCTCGCCGCCGGAACCGACCAACTCCCCTGGCTTCCGACCGAATCTGTACACTCTCTTCCAGCATTGCCCGGAAAGAACACCGAACAAGCCATCGCCGCCGGTGTTCACGCTTCACTCGTCGGTGGTGCAAAATATTTGATCGATCGATACCGTGAATCACTCCCAAAAATTCCTGCCCTGATCTCAGGTGGAGATGGTAAACTCGTCCAAGAGCACATACCCCCTCCAGTTGCATACGTCGAAAACCTCGTCCTAATGGGTCTAACCCTCTGTCAGCTCCCGTGAAACGCAGAAAATGTGTCGCGCTTCTCATCGAAACCTCCAATGCCTACGCTCGGGGACTTCTCGAAGGAATCATCCACTACCATCGCGAACACGACGCTTGGTCCATCTACTTACCCGAACAAGAGCGAGGTGCTGCTCCACCGAGCTGGCTGAAAGAATCTGATATCGATGGTGTCATCGCCCGCATCGAAACGGAAGCTATCGCAAAAGCGGTCTCTAGTCTGAAAGTACCAGTGGTAGATGTAAGCTCTGCACGGCGCGTCCCGAATATCCCTTGGATCGAAACCGACGACCAAGCGATCGCGAAAATGGCTTTCGAACACCTCTTTGAACGAGGATTCAGAAACTTCGCCTTCTGCGGCCCAATGGGGGTGAACTGGTCGCGCTGGAGACAAGAACGCTTTGTTGCCCGCTGCGGCGAAGCAGGTTTGCAATGCCAAGTCTTTCAAACACCCTCACCATTACGCAAAACGCACCATCGAGATCGAGCAACGGAATTATCCAACTGGCTTGAAAAACTACCCAAACCGGTCGGGCTGTTTTGCGCTTACGATATTACAGCCCAAGTTATTCTGGATCATTGCCGCAATCTATCCATCGCCGTCCCAGAACAAATCGCCGTTCTCGGTGTCGACAACGACCCTATCTTATGCGAACTCTCTCGACCCTCACTCAGTAGCGTTGTTCCAGATGCCGCTGGCGCAGGGTATTTCGCCGCGCAATGGCTGAGCCAAGCCATGACGAAACGCAAACAACCAAAAAACTATCAGGTTACCGATGCCTTTCGACTGATGCCTCCTCTGGGAATCGTCTCTCGGCAATCCACCGAAATCACTGCCGTCGATGATCCCTCCGTAGCAAAAGCAATCCAATTCATTCGCGATCATGCCTGCGATGGAATCCAAGTAGTCGACGTTCTACAACATGTCGCACTCTCCCGAAGAATGCTTGAAACCCGATTCCTCGCGGCTACGGGTAAAACTCCACACGCCATGATTGCCATGATCCGTTTGACCCGTGCAAAAGAACTCCTCCTCGAAACCGATCTGTCCATCGATGCAGTTGCAAAACGTAGTGGGTTCCAACATGCGGAATATATGAGTGCCGCTTTTCGAAAATCCTTCGGCGAACCACCCGGTCGCTTCCGTCGCCAATCTTCGCAAACACAACGCAAAGAGTTCTAAACGTTACGACCCGTACAAATTGAGCCACCACTCTTTATTTCCTCTTTTCCTAAAAGTTTGACTCGCCTAATCGCTGCGCAAAAGAATTCATCGCGCAAGCTATCACATACGACCTTTTGGAACTATTGGCTTCCACCACCACCGCTCCATCCCTACGACACCCAGCTCACTGGTACCATGTCGACAAACAAACCCCACTTCCTACTCTTCTGCGAAGGTGATACCGAATCCGGACACGGTTTCGATTCCGAAATCAATTGCCGCTGGAGGTTTATCCTCGAAAACGTGGAATCGGGGCATAAAGTCGAAGCCTGTGATTACGAGGAAGTTCTACACCCAGATCGTATTGCTCTAATCTCAGTGATCCGAGGTCTCGAAGCGCTCGATCAGCCTAGTAAAGTCACCATGATTACCAATAACCGCTACGTCGCTCGCGGTTTGCAGTACGGCTTGAGTGAATGGCGCGAATCCGACTTCTGCTGGGAACATTTCGGTTCTATCCAGCCTATCCGAAACGCGGATCTCTGGAGACGCGTAGACATCGCATTGAGATACCACGAAGTTACCTGTCGTTGGATGTCCTATGACCCACAGCAAGAACGCTACGAAGGTGATCGACGCGAAGTCCCTGTCGATACCCAACAACCAATCCGAAACTACTCCACACCACTGAAACCACAATCTCTCACGTCGACTCCCTCTATTAAAACTTCCAGCTCCAATCCCACTGAAACTCTCTCCGCAACCTCCGAACCGAACCCACCCCAAATCGAAAACTATTTGAAAAAATCAGTCCGTTCCTCCTGGGAAACTATCCTTAAAATCGACTCGTGGATGTCCAATATCCTACGATCCTTCTGCTTGTTGGATCCCAAGCCCGAACACTACCATTCTCGGCGAACTTCAGAAGCTCTCCGCGATTGACCTACGTTACCTTGCTAATCGTTACCTTGCTTTCGGTATCCTAAAGCAAGTCTACCGCTTCAAGATCTCATTACGACAGAAATAGCAAGTGGAACCATGGCACAATTCGACCCCAATTCAGTACCTCCTCTGCTCTCCGATTTCGATCGCTATCTCTTCGGCAGCGGAAATCATTGGAAAATCTATGAAAAGCTAGGTGCCCACCCTCGGATCGTCCAAGACCAACCCGGCGTAAACTTCGCCCTCTGGGCACCGAACGCGCAGAGCGTCCAAGTCGTCGGTGACTTCAATCATTGGGATGGCCGAGCTCATTGCATGCTCAAACAATTTCCCTCGGGAATATGGGAGCTCTTTATTCCCCACGCTCAACGTGGAATGAAATACAAATTCCGAATTCAATCCCAAGATGGACGTGTCCTCGACAAATGTGATCCCCTGGGTTTTTTCTGCGAAGTGCCACCTCGTACCGCCTCCGTAGTTACGTCACTCGATCAATACACTTGGAACGACTCTCAGTGGATGGCGCAACGAGCACTAAATAAAACGCTCAATCAACCGATTAGTATCTACGAAGTCCACTTGGGATCTTGGAGAAAAACAAAGGACTCGCCCCATGGTTGGATGAACTATCGCGAACTCGCAATTCAACTCGTTGACTACTGCAAACAAATGGGGTTTACACACCTTGAACTCCTCCCGATCTCAGAACACCCATTCACCGGCTCCTGGGGTTATCAGACGACGGGCTACTATGCCATAACCAGCCGTTATGGAACCCCAGAAGACTTCATGGCATTTGTCGATTACTGCCATCAACATGGTATCGGTGTCCTTGTCGATTGGGTCCCAGCGCACTTTCCTCGAGATTCCCACGGCCTTTACCGCTTCGATGGCTCCGCTCTCTATGAACATGAAGATCCTCGCCAAGCTGAGCATCCGGACTGGGGGACCATGATCTTTAATTACGGCAGGCATGAGGTTCGAAACTTCCTAATCGCCAACGCGATGTTTTGGATGGACAAATACCATATCGACGGACTCCGCGTCGATGCAGTCGCTTCCATGCTCTACCTCGATTACTCCAAGAAACAAGGTGAATGGATCCCCAACGCTTCCGGAGGCCGAGAGAATTTGGAAGCCGTCCACTTCTTGCGAGAATTCAACCGCGAAGTTCATCGCGCATATCCCGGAGTCCTAACGATTGCAGAAGAATCTACATCATGGCCAGGTGTCAGCCATCCAGTAGATGTCGGTGGACTAGGTTTCTCCATCAAATGGAATATGGGTTGGATGAACGACACACTGCGATATATGCGTCGCGAACCAATCCATCGCCAACATCATCACAATGATCTGACCTTCAGCCTTATCTATGCCTTCAGCGAAAACTTCATGCTCCCCTTCTCGCATGATGAAGTGGTTCATGAAAAAGGCTCACTCATCGCGCAAATGCCCGGGGACCTCTGGCAGAAATTTGCGAACTTGAGACTATTGTTCTCCTACATGTGGACCCACCCAGGTAAAAAACTTCTTTTCATGGGGGGGGAAATCGCCCAATGGCACGAATGGAATTACGACGCTGCCTTGCAATGGGACCTCCTAAAATGGGAATCCCACCGCGGAGTACAGCAACTTGTTGCCGACCTGAATCACTTGCTCACGTCAGAGAAATCTCTCTATCAAGGAGACTTCCATGGCTCAGGATTCCAATGGGTAGACTGTCAAAATGCTTCAGCAAGCGTTCTTGGATATCTGCGCAAGTCCATCAATGAAGAAAATGAAAAAGACGAACATCTCTTGGTGTGCTGTAACTTCACCCCCGTCGTTCTAGACTATCGTATGGGGGTGCCCAACAGCGGTAAATACATCGAAGTCTTCAATAGCGACAGAACATGTTACGGTGGGTCGGGAGTCGAAAACCTCTCACCGATCCAAGCAGACGCGAACATCCCCTACCACGGTCAAATCGCTTCCGTATCTCTAAAACTTCCACCTCTCGCAGCAATCATTCTCAAGCCGTCTTCAGAATGAATGGAAACCAGGCTCTAGCTAGTGAACTGCTCTAGGTTGCCGCGCCTCGCAACTTCGCTACCTGTGTTCTCATCGCCTCACGCGAAAATTCATCAACACTCGATAACTGATCTTCCTCTGACTTACCCAAGTTACGTTTGCCGACGACCAGTCTCCCGGAGACCGCCGTCACATCGCCACGCATTCCTACCGCTTTGACCGTCACCGTGCGATCATCCGACTTAACCCACTCAACTCGAACGGTCAATTCTTGACCAGGCTCCATAAAGTCCGCGAACTTGACATTGCGAACCTCGTCCAACGTCAAAACCGAATGAGCAAAGTTCTCTGTAGCACTCACCAGCCACATCGAAGCCTGATACAGGGCTTCTAGCATCATCACGCCAGGCATTACCGGAAACAACGGAAAGTGATCTCGCAGATAATCCTCACCGTGATGCAACTTGCGAGTTGCGACGATGTACTCACCAGGTACCAATTCAACGATCTTGTCCAATTGCCGATAACGCACCTTAAAACTCCTTCTTGTTGGGCTTGTACAACTCTGTACGCAATTCCTTCAAACAAATCACTTCAACGCTTGCAACAAACTTTCAACCAGGGTGCTCGCCGATGCAATCGCTTCATCCTCCGATCGGTTCGCGCTCTCTAAACAACGTACGATCGCCGAACCAACAATCAATCCATCACAGACCGGTGCCAACAACTTTACATGTTCAGGCTTGGAAATCCCAAAGCCAATACAAATGGGTAAATCCGTACGCGCTTTTAACCAACCGACTCGATCTACTAATCCTTCTGGCAATTGCGTCCGCTCACCTGTAATCCCAGTGACCGAGACGAAATACAGAAAACCGGAGGACTCCTCCGCGATGCGCAAAGCTCTCTCCGGTGGTGTTGTCGGCGTTACCAACTGAATCAAATTGAAGTCCCTTGCTCGGCAAACTTTCGATAAAGCAGCACTCTCCTCAACCAGCAAATCTGGGACAATCGCTCCAGAAAACCCTGCCTCTTTCGCTGCTTCCACATAAGCTTCCGGCCCATGCCGGTGAATGATGGCGTAACTGACCATCGATACCATCGGCATCGTCCAACCCGTCCTATTCGCTTGAATTCCATCAAAGATCTGCTGTAACTTGATCCTGTGCGATAAAGCTCGCGTATACGATGCCTGAATTACCGGTCCATCCGCAATCGGATCGCTATACGGAATCCCAACTTCTGCCATGGAGCACCCAAGCTCCTGCAGTCGCTTCAGAACACGTACGGTAAACGCCATGTTCGGATCCCCAGCCGTGATGAAAGGCATTAAAGCTTTTTTGCCAGATGCCCTAAGCGTCTGAAAAAGTTGATCAATAGCTGTCATACAAAGGCATCTTCCACATAAGAACTGACTGAAAACAACCGCCAAGCGAATTCGGATCGAACAACCGATGACAGCTTAAATTCCTACCACTCTTGTCCTCTTAGCCGCGCTAACTCCGCAGCATCCTTGTCTCCACGTCCTGAAAGACAAATCACTAAGTGCTGATCAGGACGCATCGATCTTGCAATCTCCGCTGCTTTGGCAACCGCATGGCACGTCTCCAACGCCGTCAAGATCCCTTCGTTCTTCGCTAGAAAGTCAAAAGCTCCTAATGCTTCGTCGTCTCGACACGAAGTGTACTCGACTCGATGCGCATCCTTCCAATACGAGTGCTCAGGACCCACCCCTGGATAATCAAGTCCCGCAGAAATCGAATGCACGTCGCTCGTCTGGCCATC
Source organism: uncultured Pirellula sp. (assembly GCA_964483385.1). Lineage (GTDB taxonomy): Bacteria > Planctomycetota > Planctomycetia > Pirellulales > Pirellulaceae > JBKCUI01. The sequence continues at coordinate 28,129 of CAZACJ010000022.1, forward strand.
CTCATCCTGCATCACGTAACTGTACGAACCGTGCAGAACTCCAGGTGCACCGAAAGTCAGAGGGGAAGCGTGATCGCCAGGTGTACCCCCTCGACCGCCCGCCTCGACTCCTACCAACCTTACCGATGTGTCCGAAACAAACGGATAAAACATCCCCGCCGCGTTACTACCACCACCGACACAAGCAACAATCGTGTCCGGAAGGCGACCGATACTCGTTAAACACTGCTCGCGGCACTCCTTACCAATCACACTCTGAAAATCTCGTACCATCATCGGAAAAGGATGCGGGCCAATCACTGAACCAATGATGTAGTGCGTATGCTCTACGCTCGACATCCAATCCCGCATCGCCTCATTGACTGCGTCCCGCAACGTCTTTGATCCACTCTCTACCGGCCGGACTTCCGCACCCATCAACCGCATGCTAAATACGTTTGGCTTCTGCCTCCGCACATCTTCCGCACCCATGTAAACCACACAAGGTAATCCGAAGTGCGCACAGGCTGTTGCAGATGCCACTCCATGCTGCCCTGCCCCCGTCTCGGCAATTACCCGTGTCTTCTTCATCCGCAATGTCAACAACGCTTGTCCAAGCGTGTTGTTGATCTTGTGCGCTCCCGTGTGATTCAAATCCTCTCGCTTGAGCCAAATCTGCGCTCCACCTAACTGCTGACTAAATCGCTTCGCATGATACAGAGGAGAAGGCCGACCTACAAATCGATGAAGCAGCTCATCAAGTTCGGCTTGAAAATCAGGATCAGCCTTCGCCTTCGCGTACTCCTGCGTCAATTCCTCCAACGCTCGCGTCAGTGTCTCTGGCACGAAACGACCACCAAACACCCCAAAACGCCCACTCGCGTCCGGAACTGCGGGACTCGCACTCGACACTGTTCGTGATTCGGGAGACTCAATGGTACTCATGTTCGCCTTAGCTTTCGCCTAGTTGGATAAATTAGAACTCTTGTATTGTCGATGCCACAGGAAACCGGTCAAGCTACGAACGCCCGCAGTTCGCGATATGCTTGAACGATTCGCTCTGCAGCAACCTCGATCTCCGCCGCAGTATTAAATCTTCCGATACCGAACCGCAAACTGCTCCTCGCTGCATCCTCCGACAACCCAATCGCCTGCAACACATGACTAGGTCTCGGATCCGCAGAGGAACAAGCCGACCCGCTGCTGAGGGCTAACTCCGGTACCCGCAACATGATCGCTTGTCCCTCCACCCCAGGAAACCGCACGTTTAAGTTCCCGGGTAACCGATGATCGCCCCGCGAGCCCGGTTTCACGAAACCTCCTCCGTCGCTTGTGTTCGAGGAGGCGAGCAATGGTCCATTCAGTTCCAATCCATCTATTTCACTACTCAATCGCTCCCATAACAGATTCCGCAACCCTTCGACTCGTTTACTCTCGGTCTGCATCTCCTCAACTGCAATCTGCAATGCCACCGCCATACCGAGAATCCCCATGGTATTGAGTGTGCCGGAACGCAGATTATTCTGCTGTCCCCCTCCTACGATCTGCGGTGCCAATCTCAAACCTCTCCTAGGAACCAACAAGCCACCCACACCCTTGGGCCCATAGAACTTGTGCGCAGAAAAACTAACCAAGTCCGCTTCGCTACCATCGACATCCAAAGGAATCTTTCCCACCGCCTGCGTCGCGTCGATATGCAACAGAGCACCTACGCGATGACAAGCTCTCGCAAGCGGTGTGACTTCTTGCAAAGTCCCTATCTCATTGTTGCCCAAAATCAAGCAGACCAATCCAACCTGCTCATTGAGTGATTGCTCAAGCACCGGTAAGCGAACCGCTCCGATTTCCGTCGCTACCTCCGCCTCAACTGGAAGATAGCTCACTGTATAACCTTGCGACGCAAGCCGTTTACCGCAATCGAGCACAGCGCGATGCTCCGCTTGCCCAATCAATACCCCGCGCCTAGACGACCGAGGATGGGTCATCGTCCCAAACATGGCTAAATGAATGCTCTCCGTCGCACCACTGGTATAGATCAAGTCATGGTTTTCGGTACCTAGCAACCGTAGGATGTTTTGTGTCGATTCCTCGACCATTGCTGCCGCGCGCCTACCAGGTTCATGGGTATGACTACCAGCGTTGCCATACTCTTGAGTCATCCATGGTATCATCGCATCCACCACCCGAGAGTCTACCCGGGTAGTTGCATGGCTATCCAAATAGATCTCTTGCATAATGCGGCAATCTAGGGGGATTCTGCGGGTTGGAAAAAGAGGCTAAAGGCGAAGTTGTTTGCAATTCGTTGCTGGAAAAATACTGAATTCCGAGTACTATCTTAACCAAAATCTATGAGGCTAATCGTAGCGACGACGGTTTTTGCTGCTCGTAGATTTCCTTAGGGCAAATCGTAAAGTCGCCCACCCCTACGGCCTCGCTACCCCTTATCGTTCAAAAAACGGATTCGATGCAGCGCCCGTGCTCGACTTCGGATCGGAATTAACCCCACTATGCCGGAGCGAAATCGAGAAACGCTGTTTCGTTGGATCCCTGCGCTCGGTTCCCTCAAAGAGTACAACCGCAAGTGGTTCGGTCGCGATGTCTTCGCCGGTATCACTGTCGCGGCCGTTGCGGTTCCACAAGCAATCGCGTACGCAAAGATCTTTGGTATGCCCGCCGAAATGGGGCTCTACACGGCGATCGTTATGACGACCGTCGGGGCGCTGCTAGATTCTTCCAAACAACTGATCAACGGCCCGACTAACGCTATCTCGATCGCCATGCTCAGCGCACTGGCCTCCATCGATGGTGACGAAAATCGCCGAGCAGCGGCAATTCTGATGGCGCTCCTCGTAGGCGTGATCCAAACTGCAATCTCCTTATTCCGATTCGGTGACCTCTCTCGTTTCATCTCTCACGCAGTTATCGTCGGCTTCACTCTCGGTGCCTCGATCCTACTGCTCATGGATCAGCTCAAGAATATCTTAGGGATTACAGTCGCTATTGATCCACACGATCACTTCCTCGTGCGATTTTGGAAAACGATCACCGAGGAGTCTGGAATGCATTGGCCGACCTTTGCTGTCGCTGCTACTACCATCATTATCTCTATCGCTATCCGTTTCATCAATCGACGGTTCGCTATATGGCTCCCGGAGTTCCTTATAGCTCTCGTGGCGGTTTCCCTCGGTTTGTACTTCATCGATCCAGAAGGTGCACTCAAGGTCAAACTTACGGAATCCATCCCGAGAAAACTTCCATCCTTCTCCCTTCCAACTTGGGATTGGAACCTCGTTCGAGAACTCTCCGGTAGTGCTTTAGCCATCGCATTTCTTGGATTGCTCGAAGCGATGGCGATGGCGAAATCGATCGCCGCGAAAACCGGCGATAAATTGGATATGAATCAACAGTGCCTCAGCGAAGGACTCGCCAACGCCGCCGGTAGCTTCTTCAATTGCTTCCCCGGATCCGGCTCTCTGACTCGAACTTACATCAATCATAGTTCCGGAGCCGCTACGCAATGGTCCGGAGTATTCAGCGCTCTGGGCGTCGCACTTACCGTCCTGGTCTTCGCCCCCTTCGCTGCTTATATCCCAAGACCAGCTCTCTCGGGAATCCTCGTCCTGACCGCTTTTCGCATGACCGAAATCGCAACCCTAAAATATATCGTAAAGGCAACACGGTTCGATGCTTGGATCCTCGCCATCACCGCACTCTCCGCTATTCTGGTCTCCGTCGAATTCTGTATCTTGATCGGTGTTGTTCTCTCCTTCGCTTTGTACATCCCCAAAGCTGCAAAAATCACCAGTACTGAATTGACAATTAGCCAAGGTAAAGTCGTTCGCGAAATCCAACCCAACGAAAAACGTTGCGAATGGATCAGGATCTATAACTTCGAAGGAGAACTCTTCTTCGGAAGCGCACCGGAATTCGAACGGCTCCTCGAATCCATCGAAGAAGGAGCTTCAGCACCCCTTCGAGTCGTGATCCTTCGACTCAAACGAGCTAGAAATCCGGATTCTGTATGCATGATGATTCTAGATTCGTTTGCACAGAACATGATCGATAAAGGGATTACCGTCATCTTGAGCGGCGTTGACGCCGAAATGCTCGCCGTACTAACCAACGTCGGTATGGTACGCCGCATCGGACGCGAAAACGTCTTTCTAGAGCAATCCGAAATCTGGGGTAGCACCAGTCAAGCTCTCAACCGCGCCTACCTTATCTTCGGCTCCGAACGTTGCCCGCAATGCACCAAGTGCAGCACCTAACTCCTGCACCTTACGCGAATAGCAATACTTGCGAAAAGCATCCGCTTCTCTTTCCTTGTGACTTTCGTCTCCGTAAAGACGGTTCCTCGGTCCTCTTTACGTCTTTGCTTGAGACATGGGAGTTGAAACTGGTACGCCTACGGCTGACTGCTAAACGATTTCACCCAGAATAGTTCACCCAGAATAGTTCCTGTGTGACTTTGAAGTCTATTCGCCGATTTCCCGCTGCAAAGTCAAATGCTTACGCCACCTTTGATTGTCCGTCGAAGGGTAATCCATGCGAAGGTGAACTCCTCGGGATTCCTGACGCGCTAAAGCTGCATGCGTCATCATCAAACCTACCGTCAACATGTTCTGTAATTCCCAAGATTCAACGTCCCGCATGCCGTGCGACAACACATAGCTCGCATACCGGTGCACGTCTTGAACAGCTTCCTCCAGTCGCTCTTGACGACGTTGCACCCCAACCGATCGCCACATCAGTGCCCGCACGGAATTGCGAATGTCTGACACGTCAATCCAGCCCCCAGATCCATCCCGCTGATGATAAGTCACAGGTAAAACCCGCAACGACTGTGATGCATCTGCTAACGCCGCTGCCGAAGCATTCCTTCCAGCTATCGCGCCGTAGACCAAGCCCTCTAATAAACTGTTCGATGCTAACCGATTCGCACCATGCAACCCACTGCTGGTTACCTCCCCCGCTCCCCACAATCCTGGCAATGTCGTGCGAGCTTGCTCATCCACATAAGCACCCCCGATCATATAATGTGCTCCCGGACGGACCGGAATCGCGTCTTTAGCAATATCCAATCCAAACCCTTCGCAAACTTTGGCTATCCCCGGGAAACGTTTTCGTACATGCTCTGCGTCTAAATGCGCTAAGGTCAAATAGACACAAGGAGATTGCGTTTTCTCCATTTGCGAAACAATCGATTTGCTGACTACATCACGCGGAGCTAACTCTAATCGTGCATCGTAATCTTTCATGAACCGATATCCGTTCGCATCGATCAAATAAGCCCCCTCGCCACGTATCGCTTCTGTAATCAGTGTTCTAGAAGACCCCGCAATGTACAAAACCGTGGGGTGAAACTGCATGAACTCCATATCCCGCATCAGAGCCCCAGCGCGAAACGCAATCGCATGACCATCACCAGTGGCCACCTTCGGATTCGTTGACTCGCGAAAGACCTGTCCACACCCACCCGCACATAAAATCGTCTCTTTTGCCCATATCATCACCGGTGCACCTTGCTTGATGGATACCAAAGCTCCTCTGCAACGCCCTTCGTAGGTGATCAAATCAATCGTATAAGCCTCTTCGACTAACTCAATATTGGGCAGCGACCGTGTATGGGCAATCATGGCACGCATAATCTCCTTGCCCGTCGCATCCCCCAACGCATGAATGATCCGTTGGTGCGAATGGCCCCCCTCACGCCCTAAGACCAACTGACCATCTAACCGATCAAACTGTGTCCCCCACTCCATCAACTCCGCTACACGCAATGGCGCCTCACGCACCACCATCTCCACCGTCGGCAAATCGCATAGATCGCAACCTGCCACCAACGTGTCTTGAATGTGATTGTCAAAACGATCCTCCGGATCCCAAACACTTGCGATCCCCCCCTGTGCATAGGCACTGTTCGACTCCTGAACTTGGTCCTTCGTAAGCACTATCGTCCGCAACCCCGGATCGATCTCATGTGCAGCTCGCAACCCCGCTAAACCACCACCTATGATCAAGACATCGGTGAAGTAATGCCCCATCCGCTTCGGTTCCACAGGAATCAAGTATCTCGGAACCCACTGCCCCCACGGTTTCTCGAGCGCCAAATGCTCAATCGATCCAGTACGCTCTGCTGTCATGGGTTGAACCAATCTTCATCTTCACTCGTCGTCATCGTCCGGACGCATCGGATCATCCGGGTCAAAAAAGAAATCCTCTAAGCCCATCGGCATCACATCCCCACCCAACGCCTGCCTGCGACGTTCGGCCAGCGAAGCTAAATCCAATGCGTCCTCTCCTAAACATGCAACCACTGCCTCACGCCAAGCTTGATCCTTCGACAAGGGATGCTTGGAATCCGCGGACGCAAGCCGCTTGATCGCGTACCGCAAAACGTTGATTCCATCCCTCGCAGAGAAATCCAATTTCAACCCGTGTGCTTGCTGCAAAAAATCTACTGTCAAAGCTAGGACATCCGCCTCAGCAAACGGCAAATGATATTGCAGAATCGCCAACTCATCCCTGCGATTCGGAAAACCAACTTGCAAGGTAGGTTGTAATCGACTCAAAATGTAATCTGGAATCTCGTACGTAGAATCGTCCTGGTTCATCGTCACAGCTGCCCGAAACTCATCGTGCGCCTTGATCGAAATACCCGCAACAATCGACTCGACATAACGTCGCTGATCGAAAAGCGGAGCTAACGAAGCCCACGACTTCTCGTTCATCCGATTCCCTTCATCCAACACGCACACACCTCCGCGAATCATCGCTGTGACCAAAGCAGAGGCGTGGTAAGCAATCTTGCCGTCACTCGCCAAAACAGGAGTGACCAATAAATCCTCAGGACGAGTGTCCGCCGTGCATTGAAAAATATACAACTCTTGGCCGCGTGCCATCGCCGCAGCCATTGCCAAAGCTGTCTTGCCCACCCCAGGGACTCCTACAAGCCTCGGGGTTAACGGTAAGTCTCCAGGTCCAACCGTCAGCCAGCATGCTGCCAACTGACGCAACGATTCCTCCTGGCCAATCCACTTCGCAGTGGTCGTCACAGGATTCGCTAAAGCTAAACTTACCCCGTCGATCGAAATTCGCTGACTCATGAATCCTTCTCATCCTCGCGACGCGGGAAAGTTTCGTCGGACAAACTATTGTCCTTGGCCCCGCGAAAAACCTGGCTTGCCATCAAAGTTGTACAAGCCTTCGAACTTCACAAACTCAAGCCCAGCACGATGAATGCGGTCAAGCAACGCAATAATCGCCGCATGGGTCGTCGACTTGCCCGATCCCTCCGGCAAGGCAAAACGGCATCGGCTAACATCCACCGTAAATGTCTCTTCCATACCACCTGGCCATACCTTCATTCCACGATTGGAAATCATCTCCAATACCATACCGTCAGCAGCCAACGGTTGCAGCTTCGCTGCCAATGCATCGATCGGATCTGTCCAAGCAACGAAAACGTCTGCGCCAACCAACTCCCGCTTCTCCGTCGATCGAACATAGGCCGGCCGGTCGGTCAATGGTCGCTTCGGTGCTCGACTGTAGTCAACACACTTGAGCACCTCTGGCTTCTTGCCCAATCTCGCAACAACCGCCTTCGCAAACTCCTTCGTCCCGACCTTCTCTTTCGAAATCCCGTCCTTGAAAATATCGTACGTGTGAACCCCGTCTTCAATCGTTTTGAGCCAAGCATTGTGCGCTCGCTCCGCAACGTCAGCTTGTCCGATGTGTACAAGCATCTGTACTGCACCCAAGAACAAGCCGGAAGGGTTCGCTAAGTTCTGTCCCGCACGACGAGGTGCTGACCCGTGAATCGCCTCGAACATCGCGCAAGCATCACCGATGTTCGCGCTCCCTGCCAATCCAACGGAACCTGCAATTTGAGCCGCGACGTCAGAAAGAATGTCACCGTACAAATTCGGCATCACCACCACATCAAATGCTTCCGGTGTGTCCGCCAATTTCGCTGCACCAATGTCGACAATCCAATGCTCATTCTCAATGTCTGGGTACTGTGCTGCGATCTCATCGAAAACCTTATGAAACAAACCGTCGGTCAGCTTCATAATGTTGTCTTTGGTAAAACATGTCACCTTCTTGCGCCCATAAGCTCGTGCGTACTCGAACGCATAGCGGCAAATCTTCTCCGTTCCGGGACGAGAAATCAGCTTCAAGCACTGCATCACGTCAAGTGTTTGACGATGCTCAATGCCCGCATACAAATCTTCTTCGTTCTCTCGAACAATCACAACGTCCATCTTCGGATGCTTCGTTCGAATGAACGGGTCGTAGCTCAAACAAGGTCGAATGTTTGCATACAGTCCAAACGCCTTACGCGTCGTGACATTCAATGATTTGAAACCACCTCCCTGGGGAGTCGTGATCGGCGCCTTGAGGAACACCCGAGTCGCACGCAAGCTCGCAAAAGCCTCCGGCTCAATCCCAGCCATGTTACCCTTCAAATACTGCTTCTCTCCAATCTCAATGACGTGCTTCTCAAGCCGCGCACCTGCCTCCTCAATGATGTGCAAGGTCGCTTCCATGATCTCGGGGCCGATACCATCGCCGTAGGCGACTGTGATTGGGGTTGCTGATGCCATAGTTCGAAAGGTTCTAAAGTCCTGAAAAAAAGGGAGAGACGAATTAGAAAATGTATTCACCAGACCCAATGTTTACAACGGCTAATGCTCTTTCTGCCCGAATTCCTACCCCAGGATTCCCCACCCTACCCACCCATCTACCATCCGCTTTTATCCCCCTTGGTTTACAATCTAAAATAGTCCACACCCCAAAAAACCTGACAGTACCGATGGTCGTGGTCCCGCAATACGGTATCTACAATAAGGTATCTACAATGCGGTGTTCACAATACCCAGATCGTCCCTCCCACATCATCCCATCCCTCCTAACCCGAAAAACCAATCCGCCATGCTCTCGCTCAATAAACCCAACCACTTTCCTATGACATTCTCCCGCCCAACCCCAATTCTCTGCCTCCTGACGATTCTCTACCTGGCTTGCCTCTGCCCACCCCACCGTGGCTTCGCCCAAGACTCACAAGCTAAAACATCACCAACCCCCGCCCAATCGTTCCAACCAGAGACCTTCCAAAACAAAAATCTGGTCGCCTGGTGTATCGTTCCTTTCGATTCCCAGAAACGAACCCCGGAACAACGCGCGGAAATGCTCGAACAACTCGGAATCAAACGACTCGCTTACGACTACCGTGCCGAACATATCCCAACCTTCGAAGAAGAAATTCTTACGATGAAGAAACACGGTATCGAAATGACGGCTTGGTGGTTCCCTACCGTCCTGAATGACGAAGCAAAGCTCATTTTGCAACTGATCCAGAAACACCAAATCCACCCACAACTCTGGGTCACCGGCGGTGGTGATCCGAATATGAACGAAGAACAAACCAAAGCCTTCATCGAGACCGAAGTGCGTCGCATACGCGAAATCGCCGCCGCTGCCGATCAAGCTGGTTGCAAGGTTGCTCTCTATAACCACGGAGGTTGGTACGGCGAACCTGAAAACCAAATTCGGTTACTACAAGCAATCAACATGCCCAACGTCGGTATCGTCTATAACCTACACCACGCACACCATCAACTCGATCGACTCGATGAGATTCTCGCAAAAATCAAACCCTACCTCCTGGCGATCAATCTCAACGGCATGGAAAACGACGGTGAACGCATCGGTAAGAAAATCTTGCCAATCGGACAAGGTAGCCGAGATAAAGAAGTCCTTGAGCGAATCGGGAAAATGGGATTCGACGGCCCCGTCGGTATCCTCAACCACACCGATCTCGATGCCGCCCTCCGATTAAAAGAAAATCTCGATGGACTGAAAAAACTTACAGCCGACCTCTCCCCGAGAAAATAAGTGTAATTCAAAGATGCACCCTCGTTCCCGAAATGATCTCGTCGGTACCAAAGGACGCATCCAAAAGTCTCTTAACGACTGGAGAACTGCAACCGGCTCCGTTCAAGAGTCTTGGAAAGACGCGACTGCAGAGAAATTTATGAATGATCATTTCTCCGATGTCGAATCGGGACTTCAACGAATCCTAATCCATCTCCAAGAAGCCGCCGACATCGTTCGCAACTTCGAGAAGCGTGTCGCCGACGAACTCTAAACCCTGCATCAAAAAACAATGATTCCCAACGTAATGAATCCAGTCCGTCTACTCGCCCCCGCCCTGCTCTCCGTACTCATGACGCCAATCCTTGTGGCTCAAGAACCTAAGCCACTTCGAATCGCTACCTTTAACGCTGCCCTCAACCGCAAGCAAGCCGGTGACCTTGTCGCAGGCCTAAACCGAGGAGATGAACAAGCTCTTAAAATCGCACAGATTATTCATAAAATCTCACCCGACATTCTCTTGGTCAACGAAATTGACTGCGATGCCAACGGACCGGAACTCTTCCTCGAAAAATATCTCAACACACCCTCAAATGCCAAACCGTGGAAGTACTTCTACACCGCGCCGGTCAATACCGGTGTAGACTCACAACTCGATCTCGACGGTAACGGTAAACTCCATGAACCAAACGACGCTTGGGGATTCGGTACATTCCCAGGTCAATACGGTATGGCTATCTACAGTCGCTATCCGATCGACCTCGATGCAGTTCGCACATTCCAAAAATTCCGATGGAGCGAAATGCCCAACGCACTCCAACCTCCGGACTATTATCCAGAGAACATCTGGAAACAACTTCGCCTCAGCTCCAAATCGCACTGGGATGTCCCCATCCGCGTTGAGAACCAAACCATCCACATCCTCGCCTCACACCCAACACCTCCTGTCTTCGACGGCCCCGAAGATCGCAATGGACGACGCAATCATGACGAAGTCCGACTCTTTCTCGATTACATCTCTACCCCAACCAACTCGGACTACATCGTCGACGACCAAGGCCAACGCGGAGGTCTACCCGAAAATACACATTTCGCCATCCTCGGTGATCTCAACGCAGATCCAATCGACGGCGACGGAAAATCGGACGCGATCCGACAACTACTAGCTCACCCCCGCATTGCACAATACCCAACACCAACAAGCACAGGGGCCGTCCAAGCAGCCGAATCCTCCGGCGGGGCGAACGCCAAACAAAAGGGAAACCCCGCACACGATACCGGTGACTTCAACGACAAAAATCCTGGAAACCTACGCATCGACTACGTGCTCCCATCCGCCACCCTACGCGTCGTAGACCAAGGCGTCTACTGGCCCTCAAGTGCTCAATCCAAAGAAGAAAACGAACTCGTTCAAGCCTCCGACCACCGACTTGTTTGGGTCGATGTCCTCTGGAAATAATGCCACAAAGCTCCTGAACACTCTTGCTCAACAACAATCAGTCAACCATTCAACCACAATACAACATGCTCGTTAACTTCTTGAAGCCTCTCGTCCCCGTCGCATTGCGCTCGCTCTGCTTCGCTCTGTTGCTCTCCCCCTGTAGCACCTATGCCGACGACTGGCTCGTTAGTCGTGGCGATGCAGCGTCCACCGGTTTCGCACCAGGAAAACTCCCTGCCGCACCAAAGTTGCTGTGGGAGAAGTCGCTGGAAAAATCGGGCTTCGAAGGTACTCCCGTCATCGTCGAAGATGTGTGCTTCGCTGCAGACGTCGAAGGACATGTCTACGCCTTCGCCCTCCAAGACGGCAAGGAACTTTGGAAGCTCGACCTGAAAAACGGTTTCGTCGCGTCTCTCGCCTACCGTAGCGGAAAACTCATCCTTGGAGACTACGATGGCAATGTCTACTGCCTCCACGCTTTGGATGGAAAAATACTCTGGCAAGCAGAGATTGGCCAAGCCATGGCTGGCGGGGCAAACTTCACTGAGAACCTAAATGCCAAAGAGAACTCGTCTACCAATAACTCCCTTGTGCTGATCAGTAGCGAAGGTGGACAACTATTTGCCTTCAACCTACAAGATGGTACGAAAGTTTGGGAATACGCTACCGGTGACCAACTCCGTTCCGCTCCTACTATATGGAATGGCTTTGCACTTCTCGGAGGTTGTGACGGTCGACTTCATAAAATCGATCTCAAAGAAGGAACCGCTCAAGGTGACGGATTACCACTTGATGGTCCTAGCGGATCGACGCCAGCACTTTTCAATGCACTCGCTGTGGTTCCAACTCAGGCTGGCATGGTGCTCGCTTACGATCTAAACACCCAAGAAAAACGCTGGAGCTTTTCCGATTCAGAACGCGCTCAAGAAGTACGATCCAGTCCTGCAATCGCAAACCTGCCATCCCAGCCACTCGCAATCATCACCACACGCAATCGTCGCGTGCTAGCTCTCGACCTGAACACCGGTAAGATGGTTTGGGAAGCCATCGTCAAGAAACGATGTGATGCTTCCGCCGTCATCTGTGACGGCAGAGCCTGGGTCGGAGGACTCGACGGAAACTTTTATGCCTTCGACCTCAAAGACGGTAACACCACTTGGTCCTACCAGCTCTCCGGCCAACTCCTCGCTTCCCCCGCTATTGCGAACGGAAGAATCGTAGTCGTATCCGACAAAGGTGGCCTGTACTGCTTCGGCGAATAAAAAGGGCAAGTCTTAGTGGGGACGCGACGTACCGTACTTGTACGACCAATAACTCGCGATCGCCTTGGCACCGGAAATAAAACTCTTGCCGTTGACCTGACCAGTGATGTATGCCAAAGCATCCATTGCCGGCGGCTGATCCAGGATCAATACTGGACAACCTTGATGCTGCTCGGACAACAAGGAAACAATCTCCTTGCGAGGTCTCGCAAAATCAACGTAACGGACATCCAAGTGATGCCGCAGCTTTGGAAAATAACTGAGAACTCCAGTAATCTGCGCACAATCAGGACAGTAATACGGTGCTCCAGCCCCGTCGACAAAATCCTCTTTTAGTAAGAACAATAAGTCACGACCCATCTGACCGACTCCCCTGCTGGATGTTACCAAGCATTAGTTTTTCATGAATCAAGCCTGTTTCCTCTTCTCGAGAGTTAGGAAACAACGTACCACTGAGAGTATACTCGAAGTACCGTTCACACTGCAGCCTCCTGCTTGTATCAAACCAATCGCGCCCATCTCTTCATACCGCACGCTATACGTTTCGAATGTTCAACCGCTTCTTGAAATTCGTTCTTCTGCTTTTCTTTGTAGCTGGTGATCTAGCCATCCGCATCGCGAGGCAACTGGCGGAACCGTTCCGATTTTTCTTCGAATCTGCCTGGCAAGATTCCGTGGATGAATTCGGAGCACCAATTCGCCCCCGTTGGCAACGCATTCTTCTGGCTCCCCTTTACGCGGTATCCTCTGTACTGCAAACCATTAGCCTCCTTTTTAGTAATCCAACCGATTCCACCGAACTGCTGAAAAGACGCTTCAGCCTTCGGCTAGGACTCCCGGCCGCTTCCCTGACCCTGATCACTCTTTGTGCTGGTTTCATACACCGACTCTCCGAGACCTCCCTGCACGCTCGCTATGCAACCGAACTCAACGAACTCGATCCCGACTCGGCCCCAAACCGTCTGCTCAACCTCTCAAACCGTATCCTCGATCCCGTCTGCCAATTCCCACAATCCACTCGCTTTCAAGTCGCGGAACTACTCCCCAAAATCAACCTAGCTTTTAGAGCGAATGGAATCATCGAGCAACTCGCACCGGAAGAATCAAAGGGCTTCTCCCCAGCCCATCGAACCCGCGCCTTGCAATTAGGTTCCTCTCTGAAAGAACTACCCATTTCCAGCGATCAAATGAAATCGCTGGGGTGGCACCTGCGAAACTCCAGTGAACTCAACGACGCCGAACTTCTTGAATTAAGAACCGACTACTTCCTGTCCCTTGGCCAATTAGACCTCGCTATCTCTTCTCTCGCTCAACTCGCTCAGTCACAACCCGAACGCTGGTTTCCGCTCGCTGAACTTCTTCTAGCCCGCCGTGACCTCCAAGGGGCAAGAGCTGCGCTGACCCGAGCATCTCAATACTATTCTCAACGGGTCTCCGAAAACCCACAAAGTATCGACGATCGACTCCGCGTCGCTACCGCACTCGCACGCCTCGGAGATCTCGATCCCGCAATCGAAATCCTTACTGCTGGCTGGGGTTTCGAGAAAGATATTCGTTACGCGCAAGCTATCAGCGAACTGTACTTGCTCAAGTTCCAAAAAGGTCGCGTCGCGGCCCTTCGCATCGATGTCCTTTGGGACTTCTTGAAACAAAGCCTGCAATGGGACCCAGCCAGCCGCAATGTCTATGAAGCCATGGTGCTGCTCGCAGCATCCGATAACGCGGAACCAATACGTTCGTATATCCGAGCAGCCATAGAACAAGTCCAACGCGAAAATCCTCAATCCATCGAGCCCCTCTTCGCCCTCTCCAACCTCGATGCCCAAGAAGGAAATAGAAATCAAGCCATCGCACGGCTCGAACAAGCTCTCGAAATCAATGCAGACTCAGCCCCAGCACGCAACAACCTCGCTTGGCTCCTCGCTACTGACCCACTCCTCGCAAATCAACCCTCTCATCCGAGCTTGCGCCAAGCCGAAGAACACGCACGAAGTGCCGTCGCAGCCGCACCCAACACCAGCTCTTTTCATGATACCCTCGGAACCGTGCTGCTCAAACAGAAACGCACTGCAGAAGCAATAGCTGAATTCGAAATCTCACTGAAGAACTCGAAGAACCCCATCCCAACTCTCGAAACCATCGCAAAGATCTACGAGGATCTCGGAGAGACCAACCTTTCCAAAGAATACCAACAACGCGCCGAGCAGTTGAGACTCGATATGCAGTCAGGGAAAATCACGACTCCCCCGCAGCAATGAAATACTTGGAAACCTCACTCTCGCGAACATCGACCCATCGCATCGATCTCCAAAAAACCGCATGCCCCGCTCCCTCCACATTCTTAGCCCCATGCTCCGCATCAAAGGCTTGCATTAACTGCTCCGGCATCCCGCGAGTACTGATCACTAACAACTGATCGATCACTCGTACCTCGCGCTCCAAGAGATGCAGCGTCTTGACCAGTCGCGATAACTCCGGCCCACTAACTCGCTTCTCCCCACTCGCCGTTGCCAAACGCTCCTGCAAAAAAGTCGCTTGCGCTTTCGAAGCCACTCGGCAAGCAACCATAGGGTCAGCATCTGATATCGCGACCGTGACCGCACCTGTCGAACTAGCAGTGATCTGATGAACCAATGTCGCCACAAACTCCACCGCTCGATCTTCTACCTGCAACCTTCGGGACTCGTCAACATTCCCTGAATCCGTCAAATCTAAAAGCACCACCAACTCGCGATTGTCCGGTTGCTGAAACTGCTTGACCACTAACTCATCCCTCCGAGCTGAACTTCTCCAATGAATCCAACGCCGAGAATCACCCGAACGGTAAGCCCGCAAACCAAAAAAATCCCCCTCGTCCGAAACCGATCTTGTCTGCCGCTGCCTCGAACTCGAGTGGTGCTTGTGAAACAATTCCTTCCAAGCAGGAGTCAATTTGCCTAGAGCCGGCTGGACAATCAAATAGTCGGAGTCCTTTTGTTGCAAAATTCCACGCATCAATCCCAAGGGAAACCGAGTCGTAATCTCGATCCCTAACCAACGATATCGACCTCGCCGCTGCGCGGTGACTTGATACCTCTGCGACCGAGATGAATTCGCTGGCACTGTCTCATAGAGCAATTGGATAGACTGCGAAGCTGAGTGAATGGTCGCGTGAATTGGCGCATACACCAGCCGATCCTGCACTAGCACCAACCAAGCCCCCATCCAGCTCTTGCGATTCCGTAAAGTTAGTTCCATTTCAAACGGCCGACGCGATTGAATCGAACGCGGAAGCCGACGCTCAACCTCCAAATGCATCAAGGAGCGAGAACAGACTCGCCAATGGATCAATATCATCCCGATCAATGTACCCGCAAGAATCACGAGCAAGTTCGCGCTGCGCAAAGCTGCACCTAGCAAGATAAAGCCGATCATGAACCAGAACTGCAAGCCCGCACGGGTCAATCGCGTACGTACTGGATTCGTCGCAGTTCGAAAGCCTTGGTAAGAACGCCCTAACGCACCCCAAAACCTTCGGACTCGCTTCATCAGACCCCACAACGCTGCACGCATGGCGTTTATCGTTTCGTATCCATAAAGTCCAAGCCACTCGCTGTATAGACTATTAAACCGGGACAGCCACCGACTCGAGACAACGCTGAATCATCGACTCTACAATACTTCGTTCGGATCCAGCCGCAAACCCACGCGGCATGACCCGGTGAGCTAAGACCCCCACCGCTAAACCCTTGATGTCGTCAGGTACCACATAGTCCCTGCCACTCAATAAGGCCTGCGACTGCGCTGCACGATACAAAGCCAACGCACCACGGGTTGAGACACCCACCTGTAACTCATTGCTCTTGCGAGTCTTATCAACAATGTCTTGCAAGTACTCCACCAACGAGTCATCAAACCGAATCTCCCGAACCGCTCCCTGCCACTGCTTGATCTCCGATAAACTTACCACCGAAGATAGTCCATCGACAGGCTCCCCTACACGGTGAGTCCGCAAAACGTTTCGCTCCGCTTCACGAGCGGGATATCCCAAGTCAATCCGCATCAGAAAACGATCTAATTGACTCTCCGGCAACACGTAAGTTCCCTCGAATTCAAATGGGTTTTGGGTCGCAATTACCATAAACGGATCCGGCATCGGATACGTCGTACCGTCAATGCTCGCCTGCCGCTCACTCATCGCTTCTAACAAAGCCGACTGAGTCCTAGGTGGAGCACGGTTGATCTCGTCCCCCAACACAATATTCGCAAATATTGGTCCCGGTGAAAACTTGAAGTCTCCATTGTGGTAAATGCTACTGCCAACAATATCGCTCGGCAGCAAATCTGGTGTGAATTGCACCCGAGTAAACTTACCATCAATGCTCTTTGCCAAAGCTTTCGCTACCAAAGTCTTACCAACCCCAGGCACATCCTCTAGCAATAAATGCTCACCGGCCAACAATGCGATTAGCGTTTTGCGTATCACCTCCTGCTTGCCAAGCACAACCGACTCGATGTTTCGCTGCAATCTCTGCAAACCCGAATGAATCGATGCGCTCATACAGATCGCTATCCTAGATCAAAAGGAACCAAATACTCAGAACGCCCAAAAGGGACGCCCCGGTCACCAAACAACAAGGTGAGGCTGCAACACAAACCCAGTCTTGTGCTGAATCAACTTCTGTGCCCGATCTAATAACGTTAGAACTTGCTCAGATGTCGCACCGGTATTTGCAGTGATGTAATTTGGGAATGCCGAATTCATCTGAACACTCCCCTCTATCATCCCGCTCGCACCCGTTCGATGGATCAACTCCGACGCAGATATCCCGTCTGGATCAATAAAAGCTAAAGCCGAACGCGCAGGATAATTCGGCTGCTTGCTTCGCTTCAAAATCCAAAAAGTCTGCTCGCGTTTCGTTAATTGTCGCACATCTCCCGGTTGCAACGTAAACGTCGCATCGAGAATCACCAACTCATCCAAACTGCTGCGACGATGCGAAAAAGCTACCTCACTACCCTCAACTTGTACCAAATTCCCCTCACGCGACAGCAACGTGGCGCGGGTCAACCAAGTCCCTATATCGCCCTCATCCGTGCTGCTGTTGTTCCGCAACGCACCACCCACACTACCCGGGATCCCCACCAAATGCTCCAGACCACCAAGACCTGCTCCCACACACTGTGTGATCAAATGAGCTAGACGCGTACCCCCCCCACAACAGACCTCCTGCCCGTCTACGGTGATTTTTTCAAACGCCGGTGCGCTCAAATGCAACACCAACCCATCAAATCCACGGTCCCGAACCAAAACGTTGGAACCACCCCCAAGCACTCGCAACGCAACCCCTTGGGCATGGGCCAAGCAAACCAAGGCTTGCAATTGCTCGATATCCTTAGGCTCCGCGAAATACTTCGCTACACCACCGAGTTGCAACCAAGTATACGGCCCCAACGGGACATCTTCTCGTACCACACCCTGGAATGATTCAAACAGCATTTTCCGACGTTCTGCCCGTGGCTAAATAGAATCCCGCTCTCAATAGCCAGAAGATTACAGGACTACGCCACCCGCAATCTTCTCAAGCTACCAGCAGACCTCCGCCGGGGAACCATCTACCGCCGCGCTGGAAGTACCTCCGAAGCCTTCCGGATCAACTCCTTGACCCGTCGCTCCGTTTGAATCCCAGTCAAGGAAAATCGCTTCCAACCCGCGTCACTCTCACAGAAAACAACAATCTGTGGAAGCATCTTCCCCTGCATGACCTGACCAGCTAACTCCGGTTGATCGTCCTTGTCGAGCTGTGTGTAGACCACCTCTCGCAAAGCCCCCGACTCCTGCATCGGCTCCATTGTATCGTGCTTCATGGTTTTACAAGCCGCACACCATTGCGCACCGACAAGAATTACAAGAGGTTTTCGCTCCTGCTGCGCCTTACGATAAGCCTCCTCATACGGAAGAACTTCCGATTCGGCCGCCGAACGAACCCGCCGCTCCGGATCCGCACCCTGAACCAAACCTGCCATTCCAATCAAAACAAGACTAAAGAAAGTCGCTGTTCGCAACATCTTCGGGACCCCTTTCCATGTTCGGGACAAATGCAATTTCCAACGCAACGGCTGCGAGGTCCTTCTCCCACCCCAGCTAAACCTCCGCTCCGACAAGCTGTCGCCAGCCCACCAGAAACCAGTCGCCAAAGCGATGCAGATCCGCTGCGTACCGCCCGATCCTACCTACCTCGAGGAGTCGTATCTTGCGCCAGAAAACACAACAGAACCACCAAAACCAACCTGCGGTGACTTTGACAATTCCGAAGAATTTACCGACTAAGTAAAATCGAACGGCGTCCGATAAGTGGGGCCAGTATAGGGTGATCTACCTACGCTTCAACCGCTCCCTCGCCCCTCAACTACCCTCCATCGCCCCGCAAACCACCAAGATTGCGTCGAAGTGTCGCAGTTTCCCGAACTTGCCTCGGGTTTGCTAGCAAACGCGTCAAAATCGCTAAGTCCGCTATCCCTCGCGACTTACAAGCCAACCCGCCAAACAAAGAAAACAAGCTGAAGTAGGGAGATTAATGCAGTAAAAAATCCTGCAATTTCGTTGAGATTGTCCATCCCACCACCCAAAATCAACCTGCTAACTGCCGCCAAAACCACCCTCTAACGGTCGTTTTCCACCTCCGTGTAGAACATCGCCCCCGCGTTAATGTTCGATCGCTCCATCAACTCCAAATGCTCCCGAACCACCAACCATCGCCCCACCCAAGGCAAAAACACACTCCAAATCAACACAATCCCCAACACCAAAACCATCAAGCGAATCCAGCCCGCACTCACTTCTTCATCAACTCCTGAATGCGGTCGGCGTACAAGTACCCAAACATCAAACTCGCCATCGCCAAAGACAACAACATGCTCCAAGCCTGACCGAGCAAATACAACAACAGTGGCTTGCCCTCTCGCAAGTACTTGCTCAACTCACGGAAGTTCGTCTCCAACCCAAAAGCCACAAAAGCCAGACAAAACAACCACATCCGTAACGGTGTCGTCAAGTCTTTCGTCAATGTCTCGACCCCGGATGCCGTCAATCCAAACCACTGCGGCAAAAACGAAAAGACTAACGATGCCCCAATAAATCCAAAGACAAACTTGGGAAACCGCTTCCAAATCTCACCCACTCCGATCTTCGCATCAGCACCTTCAGCCCCGTGCCGCGCAGACCAATATGCAGCTACCCCAAACGCAATCACCCCGATCAGTACGTTCTGGATCATCTTGACCGTGGAAGCCACTGTTTCGGCTTCCTTCCCCAATACCGCACCCGCTGCTGCCACCGCTCCAGTCGAGTCAATAGTGCCCCCCATCCAAGCTGCACCGACAATCTTGTCCATGCCACTCCAGAGCACAAACCAAGGCTGTACGACCATCATGATCGCCGTAAACAACAGCGAAACTCCAATCGCATACGATACTTCCTCCCGCTTCGCTCGACACGCCGCTCCCGTCGCTATCGCCGCCGAAACCCCACATACCGACATGTCAGCAGAAATCACCATGTTCAAACTCGGTGACTCCATCTTCAACACCTTCTGACCAAACCAATAGGTGCTAATCAATACCACAGGTGTTACCAACCACGAAGTAAAAATGCCGGGAACCCCCAACACAATCAACTTCCCAAACAATACTTCTGCACCAAAAAGCACCAAACCTAACTTGATCAACGAATCACCGATAAGCATCGGCCGAAGAAACTCAGGCACCCCTACCGTGTTGCTGATCAATAACCCTAACATCAAAGCCCACAACACGTACTCAAAGTTGTACTGTTTGATCACCGCCTGTCCGGCCAAAACAAATGCGAATGTCCCCAACAAAAATAGTACAGCTACTCCCGTAAAATACTGCCTCGGTGCCATCCCCTTATACATGGCCAAAGGGGCAACCAATACCGAAACAACGCAAAACGTAAATGCCAGAGGCCAACCCTGGTTGTACGACTTCTTCGCACCCGCCTTCGAATAAATCGCATCGGTCGGATCGCTCACCCACTGCTCTAATTTGGCGATCTTGCCCTTTCCCAAATTCTCTACGGTTGCTTTCCCGGCGGTCGCTTTCCCGGCGGTAACCTTCACCGGCTCCTCCTCCGCTGGCTTGATCCGCACAAATTGGGTGCAAAGCGCCAACAAGACACTTCCCAATAGTACGATCAACCAATCCTCATGCGGAAACCATCGTCGCATCGAATCACTCATTAGATCTTCGCTCCCGCACCCTTCGTAAACGCCATAAAAGCCGACTCGAGATTGATCTCCTCCTGTGCAAATTTGCTAAATGCAATTCCTTGGCCGGCTAATAACATCGCAAGTGATGAAAAATCGCTGACCTCCGGTCGCAATGTCACCCGCAACGTGCAGTCATCTACCGCTACGTTCTCGACGATGTCCTGTCCCGATAACAAATCGCTCCCTCTGACCACGTCCTGCGAACGCATTAATGTAATCAACAGTGTCGTATTAGGACTGACTTGCTTGATAATCGAAGCCACGTCGTTGCTCGCAATCATCTTGCCTGAGTCTATAATCCCGACCTTATTACATACGTCCGCCAACTCAGGCAAAATGTGACTGCTGACAATAATGGTCTTGCCCATCTCGCCTAAACGTCGCATCAATCGACGCATCTCGATCCGCGCCCGAGGATCTAATCCACTGAGTGGTTCATCCAACAAAAGTACCGCGGGATCATGCAACAATGTTCTGGCTAGTCCCAACCGCTGCGTCTGACCACGCGAAAGGGTATTCGCATACGCATCCCGCTTGAAATCCAAGTCGACGACTTCCAGCATCTCATTGCAACGCTTGCGTCGCATCTGCGGACCGATCCGATAAGCCGCCGCAAAAAATTCCAAGTACTCGATGACCGTCATGTCGTCGTACAAACCGAAGAAGTCAGGCATGTAACCCACCAACCGACGAATCTCTTTCGGATGGGTATAAATGGAATAATCGCAGACGTAAGCTTCTCCCTCTGTCGGCTCTAACAACGTTGCGATAATCCGCATCGTCGTCGTCTTTCCCGCACCATTCGGGCCTATAAACCCAAACAAATCTCCCTGGCCCAAATCCAAGTCGATGTCGCGGATCGCGTACATCTCGTCGTACTTCTTGGTTAACTTGATCGTTTTGATCACGGTCGCTCTCGCATCTGATAAATGATTCTCTGGCCTAAGGGTTCGACTCAGAACCCGCCGACTGGTCCTTGAGCAATACCAACGACCGATCTTTGTTGTCCACCGTTAGCACTAAACGCACTACCGCTAGCTGCTTGCCACCTACCGCATTACGCTGCACTGCATCTCGCTGCAAATTCCAAGAGCTGATCGGCTCAGGTAACCTTGCAAACACAATTGCGCGATCCAATTTCAATATGTCGGAATTCTCCAACGCCGAAAGATACCGATGATGCAAACCCGTATAAGCCGCTCCGCCAGCCGCGCGATGGAATGTCATCAACTCCATCAATCGCTCCCACTCCTGAGTGTTCGAAGGATCCCACTCCACCCCTTGCTCTTGACCAGCGACAAACGTTCGTCGCTGCAGTCGCCGTGTGATGTCCTTCGGTATCATCGAAGTAATAGGTACTCTTTCTCCAGGACGTATCCGGTCGGGAATCGCATAAGCCCTACCGGCAAAATACAAGGTCCCATCGAGCAAATCGACATTCAATGGATTCGAAAAGGAACCCTGCAACAAATCGTCTTTACCCGCCACCGTCGCTAGTCCATTAAGCTCCCGTTCGATAGGCAACTTCTCCGCCCAAGTGTAACTCAACCCCTTTGTCCCAGCCTCCGGGATCCCCAACCCACCAATAAAACTACCTGGTCCGACTGCACGTATCCAATAATTCGGCAATCCTAAGACCGAAGTAACATTCGATTCAAATCCTCCAAACCCCTTCCCCGGCTGTGTAAACCAATCCAGCCGACTCGCTTGCATAGCACTCCCTTTACCACCAACCTCCGATAACGAACGATGGAACACATTAAAATCAAACAAACCTCGATGGCCACCATAACAGTGCGCAAATCCCCTGCCCAACAATTGCTCCGTTTGGTCGTTCACATCGATCACTTCAATCGAATTAATCGTCGGTGTCGAAGGCTTCCAAGCCCTCGCAAGCACAGAACTACCCACCGCCGTGCACAAGGAAGTCGCCAGCAATGTCCACCATGTCCAACGCGGTCGCTTCCATAAGCGTGCGACCAGAAAATAATCTACTGGGCCAATCAACAACGCAAACAATCCAACAATCAGCACCAAATGCCCTAAGCTACCTAACGTCAAGTCCGGAAAGGTATCGAGCATCGTGTTCAACTGACCCGATAAATCATCGTAAGCCAAAAACGACGTACGCCCCGCTCGCAACTCCCACTTCTCCCACTGGTCCTTCAGCAAGTACTTCACCAAACTCGGCCGTGTCTCCCACCCTGCTAACTGAGGTCCATCCAACTCCGTTGCTAACCAAGTCACCGCACCCATTCCAAAAGCCCATCGAGCAATCAACGGCAACTTGATCCTCGATCGCGTCACACCCAATACGTCGATCTTGCCAGAAGTCATCTTCAATACCGAACATTCGAAAGGCTCAAGCCTCGCTTGCGAACCTAACAAAGATTCAATCGGACTCGGTTCGCACTCCTTCGATGCTCCCGCAAATCTTCCCGGTAAGAGCTTGGCAAACTCCTCATATCCGGCCAATTCCGGTCCTCCAGCGCCCCAAGTCAAAACCAATTGACCTCCGCGAGCTACCCAATCTACCAAGGCGCTTCGCTCCGCAACACCAAGTCCACGATTGAGCTCGGAATTCGACGATGAAAAAACAACCGAATCCACCCCGTCATACGCTCGTACATCCAAAGGCATACGCTCCCACCGCGATACCTCCGAGACACTATACTCCGCTAATGCCCCCTGAGCCGAACGCAACGCTCCCTCCTCTAATCCCATTCGTTGCGATCCAATCCCTAACACC
Source organism: uncultured Pirellula sp. (assembly GCA_964483385.1). GTDB lineage: Bacteria > Planctomycetota > Planctomycetia > Pirellulales > Pirellulaceae > JBKCUI01. The sequence continues at coordinate 51,703 of CAZACJ010000022.1, forward strand.
CAAGGCTGCGTGGGTGGAAGCGCCTCGCCACGCTCCTGCCCCTCCAATTTGTGAGCCTGTACTGTTTTGCCCTCCAAAGTCTGAACCAATATTCGGATCGGACGATCCGCACGTCCATGCTTGGCATACACATCGACTACGCCATCCGTGGAACCCTCAAAGTTGAACGTCCAAGCCGGATCGCTGTAAACAACCGTGTTCCCATCACCATCGACGGTCTCAACCGCAATCATTCCACTGAACGAATTACCCCCAGTCTCTCGCATCCCAACATGCACACGGTGCCAAGTCAAAAAACCTATCTTCCAACGGTCCGCAAACCCAGTCTCTACACTAACCCGATAAGCCCCCGTAGTATCTTGACCAATCGCCATCCGTCCATCGACGAACCCAACTAATCCAACGGCCCAAAATCCAATAAAGAGAATCAATAAACGACAAACCGAGCGAAACAATACGCGAACCCATCTCTCTGAATGCAATGTGCTCACCCTCGCTCGCCTTATCATGGACAGTATCACTCCCCGAGAGCAGTCGCTCAATCCAAGCGACAGCTCACTGAAATCCACAACTCAAGTTAGACAGATGTCAAACTCTGAAGACTAATCCAATCGCTTGACTCGCAAATTGCGGAAGTAAACCTTGCTGCCCGGATCGTGCGCTTGCAAGGCAAAGGTTCCCTCGTCGATCTTGCGAGTGAAATCACTACCTGCCTTCTGCCCTTCCGGTTCAATGTACTCAACCATCGTCTTGCCATTGACCTTCAAAGTCACTTTGTTCCCTTGGACAATGATCTCTTGTGTGTACCACTCATTGTCCTTCGCAGCCGGTTCCAAGACGTCCTTGACGGCATAAAGACTGCTTGTCTTGCGTGGATCCGCCTTGTACGACAAATTCACTTGGCACTCAAAACCATACTTCGGCCAGCCGGAATCTTGATACTTCGTATGAAAGTAAATTCCAGCATTGCTGTTCGGCTCGGTCTTCACCTCTGCTTTGAAGTGAAAGTTCTTGTAAGGCTTGTCATCACCCACATAAAAAATGTGAGAACGCTCACCTTTGCATACCAAACAACCATCCTGAACCTTCCAGCTCTCTGGGTTCTCGTTGACCTTCCACCCATCCATCGACTTGCCATCGAACAAACTGACAAATCCGGTCTCCTTCTCAGCAGACGAATCTTGCGCATTCGACTTGCTAGAAACACCACTAAAACCAACTACACCCAGTACCAGGGCGAAAAAACCTAGAAAACTTCGAACCATGTTCGCCAACCTTTCTCGAATCATTGTGGGAGGAATACCGACGAGCGTAACCCCCTGAGTATAACTGAAATCAACCCCCATCGTCAGGGTTATCCACCACCCACGAACCAACCAACAAAAAACACCCCCGAGGTCTACCCCGAGGGTGTCTTCTTGGTTCGCTTAGGATTTCTCCCGAACTACTTGCCCTTCGCGTCTCCGCCAGGCAACAACCCCTCTTTCATCCGCTCGCCGAAGCTCTTGTCCGAACCCTCAGCCTTCTTGTCTTCAATCTTCTTCATCAATTCTTCAACCTGCTTGCGAACCCCCTCTGGATTCTCCTTGAACTTCGCCGGTGGAAAATTCTTCTTGGTCAACCCTTCATGCTCCAACGTGTCGCCGTAAGGATTGTGCTTCTTCTTGTTCTCGCCGTCGATGTGGCATACGTTGCACTTGGCTTCCGCAGCAAGCTTCTTAAAGCCTTCGTTCGTGCTCTTTTCCGCATAAACCTTCGTCCACGTCTCGCCAAACTCCTTGATGGCCAACGCGTTCGACGCATACGAAACCACACTCATGGCGGCAACCAAAGTAACCAATGCTCTCTTCATACATGCTCTCCACTAAGTTGAGGGGGTGGGTTCCTCCAGTCCTGCGAATCCTGAGACCCAGTCAGAAGCATTGCCACTCGGCAACTAGAGGAAACGCGCCAAACACTGCTCTCGTCGAACAATCTCATCGCGTTACTTGATTTAACCCCGTTTTTCCCCCAAAGTCAAATACATCAACCACTTTGGGTACAATTCGTCGCACCCAAACCAATGCGATCCGCACGAACTTGCAAACCCGACAAGTCCCAAGACGTTCCGAACAAAAAAACAACACACATCAAGCAAAAGTGATACAAGCCGTGCTCGACGGGTATCAATAACTACCCGTCGGATAACCATTGGCGTTGTAAGGTAACCAGCTCCTGCCGATAAAATTCGGAGCATTCGACGAAACGCCGACCGGATTTGATGCCATCCGAGGTGGTGGTACATAGCCCATCGACGCCCCACTAGGCGTCGGATAAGCCCCCGGCGGATAGCCCTTGTAAGGATATCCACCAGTAGTCATCGAAGATTGACCACCCTGCGCGGTAAACATGTTGCTCGGGAACATACTCCCCTGACTATAGAGCCAACTCGGCGTGTACGCGGCCATCGTGTTCGCCCAAGTATTCTGACCATACATCGGCGGCGCTCCGTAAGGACCCGGATATCCGTAGCCAGGCGCTGGATAGCCCGCCTGTGGATATGGCGCCTGCGGATACGGCGCTGTTGGATATCCCGCCACTGGATATCCGTAACCATAAGGATTCGGATTCGTTCCATACGGGACGTTCCCATACCCACCTTGCGCATAAGTCCCTTGCGGCACCATTCCAGGAATCGGTGGCATCGTCGGCGGACCCGACGGCGGCGGAATCGGTACCCCCGTCCCCGCGTAACTCTGCCCCCCCACCGGTGTCGCATAAGGATTGACGATCGGTACGATCGGTGCCTGTGAGTACTGCGGAGCTTGTGCGTACTGCGGAGCTTGTGCGTACTGCGGTGCCGCATAACTAGTCGTGCTATAACCTCCTGCATTCGCCTGCGGCAATTGCGTTGGCGAATTCGCTACATTCACCACCGGTGCAGTACCCGCCGGCGGTGGTACTAAAGTCACCGGGGAATTCCAAGTAGCATTCGAAGCCGTATAGCCATACACGGGCGACCCATAAGTCGGCGTCGATGGATAATCGATCGGTCGCGTCGGATAACGCGCCGTCGTTCGATTCGCTTGCGCTAACATCGCTGACTCTTGAATCAAATTACTCGATGCCGCTGTCGCTGTCCCCGTGCTCGCAGTACCCGCCGTCAACGGCCGATCCACAAACCTCGCCCTCTGCTCACTCGCATTGACCAATACCGGTACCATCCGCGATACCTCTCGCTCCTCATACTTCTGATACGAAGCCATCTGCGTGACCTGCACATTCCGCGGCTGATATTGAACGATCGGCGCATACTCGACAATCTGTTGCGGCGGTGCAAATGGATTCATCCCCGGAACCGAACGCGGCCGCAGTTGATACGACACCACTGGATCATATTGCGTCATCGTCATCTGCTTGGGCTCCTGAACCCAAACAGGTACCCATACCTTGTCCTTCACTTGCCGATACTCGTACTTCGGTACCGTCACCGTTTCCGATACCACATATCGCCCCCAAGGCTGACCGGAATACATATCCAAAAATGTCATCACCGGCGCTTGAGACTGAAAATCCGTACCACTCGCCCCTACCTGCGGTATCCCACCCGCAGATACAGTCCCTTGCTGCACTCCGCTCGGGGTTGGCTGCACTCCGCTGGGGGGTAACCCAGGCAATTGCCCCATCGCTCGATTCGCTCCCACCCGATTGCCAATGACGGAAGCCTCCGGCCCGACTACAATCAAGCCAATGAACGAAAGCAATACTATGGAAGAAAACGTGTTTCCCAACTGGTTCCTGGACCTCATCCGTTGTCCCAATTCTGGTGGTACTCTATCACTGGCCAACCCCACGATCCTTCGTGAACTTTCCGATCGCCACGGACGCTCTCCACTGACGAACAAACTCGGTCGTACTATTTCCGCCGTTCCAACGCAAGGTCTAGTTTCCCAAGACGGTCGCTGGTTCTACCCCATCGAACACAACATCCCCTGTCTTCTGCCCGACGAAGCGATCGAAATCCCCAAGTTTATCCAGCCTACCACCACCGATTTATCCCGAGGCGAATAACTTGTTCCTATCTCACATCCGTCGCCATGACTGATATCCAAAATCCAAAACTTCTTTATTTCAAGGGAGCCTTAATGCTAGCCACTGGATTGCTAGCAGCCACTCTCCTCCTCTTCGAATCCCCCTCTCTGAAAACCGCAATCCTTCTAGGAATCACCATCTGGGGTTTTGCTCGCGCTTACTACTTTGCGTTCTATGTGATCGAACACTATATCGATCCTACGTTCCGATTCGCAGGTCTGACTGCGTTCGCGCGCTACGCTTGGAATCGCCGCAAATCCAAACCATCGGAATCGCTTGCGCAGCAATCACATCCGCAATCCACCATCGAGCCGAATAACGGTCCCATTGAGCATTGAATTCTCTATCACATGCTCAACCATGCTCGCATATTCCTCCGGCATTCCAAACCGCTTGGGATACACCAAACTTTCAATCAACGGATCCCGAACTTTCGACGAAGTCGCTTGCATCATCGGTGTCTCGAACACCCCGGGGGCAATCGTAACGACCCGTATCCCAAATCGGGCTAACTCTCGGGCCATAGGCAACGTCATCGAAGCGACCGCACCCTTCGACCCTGCATAAGCGATCTGCCCCACCTGTCCCTCTGTTGCTGCAATCGATGATGTCAGGACCAATACTCCTTGATCCTGCCCCTCCTTTGTTGTCGCTTCCAATCCCCTTACGATCGATGCCGTCGCAATCCTCGATAACAAAAACGTCCCTACAACATTGACTTCCATTACCCTGCGGAACGAATCCAAATTCGCAACACCCTCCCGGCCCAACAACCGCTCGCCATGAAGGATCCCCGCACAACTGATCAACCCTGAGACCTCTCCCAGCCGCTCAATCCCTTGCGTTACAACCCCCTCGAGCTTCTCTTCGTCCGATACATCACAGACTCCATGCCAATAGCCTTCCCGTGCAAGACTATCCCAAGGAGTCTCTGAGCTCCAACTACAAACGTCTTTGTCCAATCCAATCACACGCGCACCGGATCGGAGCAATCGCTGCGCGCTGGCCGCACCTAACCCTGAACTGGCCCCACTGACCAAAAACGTCTTACCTTGAATCTCCATGATCAATCCCTATCCAGACGGATCAAGTCAACGACCAACCCGCTCGCGGCGTACGCTCGATGTACTGCGTAGCTTCCGGACAATTCGTCGCCCGCAGCGCCACACCATCCCACTCTAGTTTTTTACCGACTCGATAAGCGACGTTGCCCAAGTGATTCGCAATGGTGAGCAACCCCGCGTAGTCAAACGGACTTCCCGTCGGTAATCCTGTGCGTACAGCCTCGAGCCACTCTCGCTGATGCCCCGGCGATTCCCTCAAAAACGGCTTGGGCCCCTCAAACCCCTTGAACTTCTCCTCGGGTAGCAACACATGTCGACCATAATCGCTTAGCAACATCCCGTCTCGACCAATAAACAAAATCCCATTGTCCCACTTCGGAATCGCTCCTTCTTTCCATGGCTGAGGTTTTTCTGAACCTTGATACCAGACGACCTTACAAGCTGGCAGATCGCCACGAGCCCCATACTCATAAACCGCACGCATCGATGCTGGGGCAATCTCTGCATGTGGCGGCGGCCCAAATGCCTCGATCGTTTTGGGCGAATCCAATTTCAAAGCCCAAAAAGGTAAATCGTTGAAATGACTTCCCAAATCCGACATCGTGCCGTTCGCAAAATCCCACCATCGATACCATTTCGGTCCTGGTAGATAAACATCATGGAACGGACGCATCGGTGCTGGTCCAATCCACAACTCCCAATCGATTCCCTTCGGTGGTGTCATCGCTTCCTTCGGCCGATCCGTGACCCAAACGATATCTCCATTGGCCTTCGCATCCGCTTCACTCTGCAAACCCCACGCACGCGATGTCCACACGTGCGCTTCGCTGACAGGTCCAATCGCACCGGACTGAATCAGCTCAACGACCCGCCTGTAATTTGCTCCAGCATGAATCTGCGTCCCCATCTGCGTGGCGACCTTCGCCTTCGCGGCCTCCTGCATGATCCGATGCGCTTCTTGGATGTTGTACGTCAGCGGCTTCTCACAATACACAGGCTTCTTCTGCTGCAACGCAGGTAAAGTCGCAAACGCATGTGTGTGTTCCGTCGATGAAACCACAACCCCATCGATCCCATCCAAACTATCCATCAACTTTCGAAAATCGGTGTACTTGCGCGCTGTTGGATACTTCGCTGCTACTGCTTCAAGCGTCCCTTCATTCACATCGCAAATTGCTGCCACGTGAACTCCTGGATCCGCAACCATCTCTTGGAGATTTCCACCCCCACGTCCACCAACCCCTACAAAAGCTAAATTCAATTTCTCATTCGCGGATACAAAGTTCCCTGCGCCTGCCGCGAACAAAGAATTCCCACCTACCAAACCTGTCGCTACAGTCCCAGCGGAGTACTTCAAAAACTCACGACGGGCCGCGCCTGTCGCACCTTGCGATTTCTTTTGGTTCATTGTTGGTTAGTTCATGGCTAGAGGATCCACGGTCAGCTTCGAAGGAGTTTCGAAACCGAATACTCCCAGTCTATCACGAATTCCCCTCGCCTGCCGCAACTCCTTCAAATGCCCGCTGAGCCTCTATCCTTTCATCCGAGTCTTTTTGCCCTGATGAATTCGCTTGCTCTATACCTTCCGCGCGATACACAGATGTCCATCCCTTTTTGGGAAATGAACGATACCGCCGACTCTCACGGTAGCCATGCGTTACCAATGCATGTTCTTGATCCTCATCCGGATCCTGTAATACAACCACTTCAGGCTGACGCGCATTGAGCACGTCAATCAGATTCTCCCTCGAGCTAAACTCTAAGGTTCGTCGGGAATAAAAGACCATACTGGGACGAAACATCCCGAGTACAACCGGTTCATGCTCCCGGTCCAATAATGACTCGTCACCACTATCGAGACATTCCAATGCGATCTGCTGCGGCGTTTGAAATTGATCGATCGCAGGCACCACAATTTGCCATAACATAAACACAAAACAACAACTGATCCCGCTAAGCAACCAAATCATTTGCCTGGATTCTTCGCGAACGCCCAATACCACGCCGGCTATTGCCCCGAGGACCAGCACACCACCCATCAACGACAAAGTCCCAATCGCGGGAAACAACGCTCGATCCACGGACAACTGCTCTGTTAACCAATTCTGCAATTGCTCCGCTTGTTGCAAAAACATCGGGACTACCAATAACAAAATACCGGAACCCAACATGAACAACCAACCAGCAATCGCCCAAGCTCGCGTTGTGTAACCCAATAGAAGCTTTGGCTCTCGCTCATGCCCCCCAAGTATCTCCTGCCCCCAACGCGATATGTACAAAGCAATCCCCAACGCTACCGCTGGGTAAACGGGCAGGACGTAATTGGGAAGCTTAGTGCTCGCAATCGAAAATACCCCAAAGTAAAAACATATCCAAACCGTCAGCAAACGCATCGCCATACGATCCTGATGCCACTTCTGTCGGTCCAAGTAATTCAATCCAATAGGAATCGCAAACGATGTCCAAGGAAAGAAACCAATCAAGCAAGAAACGACATAGTAATAGATCGGCCCACTGTGGTTATCCATCGGTTGCGAAAACCGTTCAAAGTGATGTACACCAAAAAACTCACTCAAGAATTCCCCACCTGTTGTCCACTGCATCCAAATAAACCATGGACCCGCTACCCCCAACAAAACCAATCCACCCAGGACAGGTTGCATACCCCAAAACGAATCCCAAAAACGATGCCAACAAACCTTCACCCAAGCCCCCGAAGTCTCCCCGCTCAAGCGCTGCGTTGGTCCCCACATCAAAGTCATCACACCCAAAATCGCAATCGGAAATGCAAATCCAATTGGGCCTTTGGCAAGCACTCCGCCGGCGATCGCACCGTAAATCCAAAACCAACGCCAAACACTCATCACCGGCAATCTTTCACTCTGACTCTTCCTCGCTTGCTCCACCCATAGGGAAAGAGCGAGCAAGACAAAGAACCCCAGGTGTGCATCGGCCGTCGCTGAGCGGGCAACTACCGTGAACATCACGCTCGAAAGCAATACCAATGCACCGATCCAGCCAGTCATCCTGCCAAAGAGCATCCGACCTAACCAGTACGTCAGCAAGACCATTCCGGTGCCAAAAAACGCCGATACAAATCGAGCGGAGAATTCGTTGACACCAAAAAGTTTAAATCCAGCAAGCATTCCCCAGTACATCAGTGGAGGCTTGTGCGCAAACAATTCCTGATTGAACGTGGGAACCAACCAATCCCCTCGCGTATTCATCTCCCCTGCTACGCTCGCGTAATAACCCTCGTCCTGATCCCAAAGCCGTGATCCACCTAAACCAATCCACAGGATGATCAAACACAGTATCACTAAGAAGGCGATGTCTTGGTATCTCTTCCACATCCTTGCACTGTACCCTTGATCATCCTGATGATCGACGCAGTCATTGACTTTGCATGACCCTGAATCATCCTGCATCCCGCGATGGGATCGGAATCAAAGTAGGGCCATATATGCGAGGAGTTTCTCGCGGATACTCGTCCCTTCGTACCCTGTTACTCGAAGCATAGGGCGATCCAGAATCAAGCCAGATTGCGCGAGTTGCTGCCGGCACAATCTCTAAGTTGCACACCTCGCCGACAACATACAAAGGTCTCTGCTTAGATTCTTCGAATATTCTACCAATGTAATCGCCAAGCAATCCCATACCACATAATTGCAAACCGCTGAGCAGCATGAGAAATCCCATCCACAATGCTGTACTCGTCAAAGCTGCACCTACGAGTGCACTGACTAGACCTAGGCCTAATCCTATCGCGCCTAAACAGAGCATCGATGCTCCAACGTACGAAGTTACCTTGAGCGGAATCGCAGACGAAGAAGATATCGCAGTCCAAGCCAATCGAATCAACTTCGACACAGGATACTTCGTCTCTCCCGCAACCCTGGCTGGACGATGAAACGTTATGATCGCTTCTTTCATCCCCATCCAAGCCACGATTCCACGCATGAATCGGTGCTGTTCACGCAGTCCACACAAAGCATCTGCAGCACGCCGCGTATACATCCGAAAATCTCCGACCTCCGCCGGAATCCTCGGATCAATAAACCGCTGCATCAATTGATAAAAAGCAGTCGCACTCCAACGCTTGAAAAATGACTCACCCGCCCGTGTCTCCCGCTTGCCAGAAACAACATCAAAGCCTTCATGAAGTTTTGCAAGCATCTTCGCAAGCATCTCAGGAGGATCTTGCAGATCGCAGTCCATCACGACCACTACATCCCCGTCCGCGCAATCCAACCCCGCCGTCATCGCCGCTTGCTGCCCAAAATTTCGGGTGAAACTCACCACCTTGATCCGAGCGTCTTCCAACGCACATAATCGCAAATATTCGGCGGTTCCATCGGTACTTCCATCGTTCACCACCACGATTTCATACTCGTCCGCTATCTCCTGCAAGACTTCGGGCAGTACACGAAAAAGGTGTGGTAGAGCCTCCCGCTCATTGAAAACGGGAGTGATGACCGATAATTTCACGACTGTTCCTTTCAATAGGCTAACGCATCGGCAAAACTTCCATCTGATACCGACGCCAAGCCGCCTGCGATTCCATCCGGTCCACCGAAAGAAAAATACAGGAGTATCCGCGAGTTGGGATGAATAGCAAAACTGGGGAATCTGCGTCAAGCTCACCCGGAGCTCGCGCTTTCCGGCTCAAACGAACCACCCGGAGCTCGCGCTTTCC
>CAZACJ010000023.1:0-12630 GCA_964483385.1 uncultured Pirellula sp.
TCATCCATTGCCTGAGCAACTTCTGGCGCTGGCGACGCAGTTTCAACTCATCTAGAGTTAGGAGGGGGATTGCGAGGAGGCGATGTTGTAAGCAAAGTCGATTGAGTGACTTCTTGACCCATGCGATATTGTTGTTGGTGACATTGCCTTCGGTAATCTTTCCATTGGTGCTTCGAGCATTACGATTACTCGATGGGTTTCTGGACCATGAAGCACGCGCCAACCAATCAAGTGATTCAGGGGAGAAGTCGAGCATGTCGCTTTCGGTGTTTAGAACGTTTTCTCCGTGCCTCGTCGATGATGTCATGGGGATAGGTTCCCCAAGTCGTTCCAGGAATACTGGTGCGTGCGCTATCGATAATTTTTCGATTTGCTCTGCGATAGATTTACCGAAGCGTAGTGATGGGCCTTGCAAGTCTTTCATAGATTCCATAATTAGGCGTCGACGGAGTCGATTGTAGAAAGAAAACTTGTTGGCCTCTTGGCCTGTGTTCCAAGCATACAAGAATCGCAGTGCGTTAAGATTGGTGGATTCGTTTTCTCGCACGATTGAGAGATTTTGGCTATCGAGTCCGATTGTTTTTAGAAAGTGTTTTACGACGCAGCGATCTGGAAAACGGTTCCGGTCAAAGACATAGAAATCTACATTTTCGCGACCGAAAACCGCATCAAGGTGAGGGATGACAGCTACGGCGTTCAATGCAGAGTTGAGAATACGTTGCATGTGGTTCGTATGACCAATTTTTACAAACTGCTGATAAGCGCTCTCAGCGAGATCAAGAAGAGGACGAAAGTAGCCGATGACGCGCACTTTAAAACCGAATTGCTCTGCGAATTCCCGGAACCCAGTTAGGTCTTCGATAGGCAAACCGCTTGCGGTTTCCGCAGACACGATCGGAGTGATACCTTGGCTTGCGCAGTCTTGAAAACATTTCTGAAGATATCGCAGCGAAAACTCCTTCATGGTTCGTTTTTGTCGATCGGACATCACGCCTGAGAAGTAGTTTTCTTTTTGGACGAATCGGCTTGAGAAAGCGGCCAAAACTAGTTGATTGCCGAAAGTCGAATCAAGTGAGACAAATCGAAATGGGCTTTGGGGTGGATTCCAAAACAAGGTCGATTGGATCGATGTGGTTCCGGTCTTCGGAAACCCTATGTGAAAGATGAGTTGTTTCATTGTCGTGCTCAGTGTAACGGTGCTCGTACCCATAATGATTCCTGAAGAGCCGACTTTTAGATGGTGGAGTTGTATGCAGGCGCTTAGTTCAGAGGATTTCTCCGAAGACCCATCGGTGCCCGTCGGGAGTAACGATACCGAATTCGCGAAGCCCCCAGGGCTTATCTTCAAGATGTCCCCAGATTGAGACATTTTTTGAGAGAAATTGTTCGTAGAGTTCACTAGCGGAATCTACGTGAAGATATCCAATCCAGCTATGATCGCTGGATTGATGCATAGGAAGAATTCCTGGGCAGTCTCCGATGCGCAGTCTGCATTCACCAAGTCTGAGGAACGCCCACCCCGGAGCATTCATTTCCTCGTGAAATCCAAGTTTATCGATGTAAAAAGCTTTGCTTGCCGAAAGATCTTCTACGGCTAGCACCCATGTGGCGCGCGTAATGGTTGCCATGTAAGTCGTCCCTTTTCGAAAGTACTCTACGCTTGTACAGATCGAATGGGAACTATAGCAAAGATCGATTGCTTAAGGTGGGGGCTATTCTTAGACTTTTTTGTTTTTACGGCGCAGTGCAGCAAAACTGGTTAGTCCCACGATCGTCAATGCAATCGAAGTTGGTTCGGGAACAGCAACACGGCCTGGAGAACCAATTTCAGCGTTGTTGAAACTTTGGAAAGCGCCATTTACGCCAATTTGGCTTAATCTAGAAATTGCTCCCGTTAATCCTTCTGCGTTATCAAACGTGAAGCCAGTTGTAGCCGCACCAAACGACACGCTCGCTTGGATGTTTCCGGCGCTGTCGAAGATATTCACGGCATCGCCGCCAGTTCCCAGTCCGACGCCACTACCGTTGTAGCTCCCAAATACGACGGAGCTGGTATCTGAACCAAACCAAGCTTGATTGAAGAGAGCGACGCGGTTCGCAAAATTGGCTGCGGAGGTCTCAAGAAACACTACAGACTGTCCAGCATCAATGGTTGTCAACTCGGAGCCAAATGGAGCTGACGCAGCAAAGCTGGCGGAGTTATCGTCCATTCTCCAGCCTGTTATGTTGATCGAACTAGCCCCTCGGTTGGTTAACTCGAACCAGTCCACTCCATATGTCAAATTTCCGCTTCCTGCTGAGTACACCTCGCTAATAATCAAGTCCGCTTTCGAGAACTGTGCCATCAAGATCCAAGTCAACGCCAATGTGAGTAGAGTCTTCATGATGATAATGCTTCTTGTTATAAACGCCCGTACTTGAATAGCTTATGCACATCGGGCCTGATGCATCGGCTTCGTTCAAACCAGCCAACTTGGCACAAACCAATTTTTCGAATCAACGATACTCAAAGCAGAGATGCGCTTTGTTAAGCTCGCGTTAATTGCAGGTGAAGAATCTTCGAAGGCTTGACCATTCGGTCAACCACTGCAGTGCGGAGGAAAGAAGCCAATCGTAAGATTGCGTTGCAGTGGATGGGTAACCGCCGAGAAACGACCCGAATGCATCCGCTGAACCATGCGTTGCCGAGGCAGAACCGATTGGGATTTGCTGTGCAAGATAGTGGTCGATGGAGAAAGCGCGCACGCCTTCGGCGAGCCATTCCAGCGGTTGTTCCATTCGATCAATTACTCCGCTGATCAGCAACGAGAAATCGGCGACTCCTGAATCCGCAATCGCTCGATTCGCTTCTTCAATAGCGTGTTGCGTAGAATGGAAGTGCCAATGTCGTGCGGGCGTCAGACCACCGATGACATCGGTCAATAAACAGATGTAATCGAGTCCTGAGTCGATCAAATAACGCACGTCGTGATAGACACTCCCTGCAGCGATGCATCCACCGACGATCACGCTGGGTTGATCGCTTACGGACCTAAAGAGTTCGACCCGTTTGACAAGATCATCGACTTGCATCAAATCCGATGGAAGTGTTGGGATCCAAGCTTCTGGCAAAAAACGATCTGTGCGCACGTTAGCGGAGGAAAGCGTTTTCGAATGCAACCTTGAGCGGAAGAACTGCAGTTCCATCTGTTCGGCATGCATCAATGCGTTCAGTGCGCAAGGTTCATCTACGAGGATTGGAACTATGCTGATTCCATCATCAAGGGATCGCTCCATGGCTTGCTGCATCCCATCCGCTCGCATTGTCGACTCTTCGTCTTCTCGGTTTTCCGGTTGCACGACAGAGATGCCGCATTGCCTGCGCATGCGTTCCAGGCATGCGCAAAGTGCCTCGTCGGATGGAGTATCGATTGCTAAGCGAGTGAATACTGGCGAAGGCCAGTAGAGTTTCGTACCCTTTCTAACACTTTGGAGCTTACAGCCTGATTCGCCTCCGACATTGTGATCTGGGGGACTATCGAGTCTTTCAGCCAATGCTTTGGGAACGAGTCGCTCATCGAGGACACGGTTCGATTGTATAGTGGGATCACTTTGCTTTTTCGTGCTCATGGGCTTTTTGATACTCATGCATCAACCCGGTGTTCGATAAACGCGAAACTCTTTCAAGGCTGATGCCTTGATACCTGCCTTCATCAATAACAAGCTAAGCTTGAGGCGATCGGGTTCTCGGAGTCGTGTTTCTTCAATATCGGGACTAATGCTTTTGGCTTCGCCGCGAATGTAGATGCTGCCTCCACGCAATTGATGGCCAAGATTCTCACCTGCGTTCCCACCGATTACCAGGGTGCCTGATTGCATTCGATACCCAGCTTGTGCTCCTGCATCACCGCGAACGAGCACGTCAGCTCCTCGGAGTGATACGCCCGCCCGATCTGCACAGTCACCGAGGACGACATTTAAGCCGCCTCGGGACATTGCAGCCAAGCAATGGGCTGCTGAACCCATGACGGTAAGTGTTCCCGAAACTTGGGAATGCCCGAAGTAATCGCCGGCATTTCCTTGGACAACACATTCGCAGTTGTCGGTATTCGCAAAACCGTAGGATCCTACGCTACCGAGCGTTTCGACTTTGTGGAGATCTTTCAAGCCAGCGCCAACGAAATCTGCGCTCTGGGCGCCCATCAAGATGACGTAAATCCCGCTATCTTCCCCTTCACCCGCGACCTCGGGTACTTTCGCTAGAGCTTGGGCAACATGGTGTGCAATGTGTCCAGAACACTTTGGGTCTACGTTCAGTTCGACGATTCGAGACATCCTACCACCCCTGTGCCTACCCAAGTTTGCCGCAGGCCGCGATTATTTTCCGGCACCTTATTCCATATGCAATAATAGCTTGGGTGAGACGGATTTCCTACTCCCTACGAGACTTAGTGCGATTCATCCGTGCAATCGTCGAGCAGATGGAAGAGGCTTTTCCAGGATTCGTCGGTTCCTGTGCTCAGGGAGATCGCGCACGAACGTGCGTTGGTGTATCCTTCGTGGCAATCTGCGGCTCGCATTGCAGGACCGACTTCTTTTGTTGCACTTTTAACGAGGCCGGGAAGTTCAAATCCACGATCACCACCCATTCCGCAGCACTTTCCTTCATGTGGCTGGAGGACTTGTTGAGCACAAGCATCAGCGACTTTGATCATCGAGTCTCCCCAACCGAACTTTTGGTTGGAACATACGCTATGTATAGCGATGATGCCCTTCTTTTTGTGGAGCTTGAGTTTGGGAAGTAGGGTCTCTGCAAACACGGAAGAATCAAGGATCTGGATTCTTTGTAAATGTTCTAACCGAACGGCATCGAGGTCTTGAAGTCCTTGTTTTAGGAACGCAGTGCAAGACCCTAGATCCATGATGATTGGTCTTCGACCGCGATCACTCCAGATCCACATAGCATCGATCAATTCCGCTTGTTTCGTGATCGCTGTATCGAGAAATCCCTTCGATGAGAAGGCTTGTCCGCAGCACAAGCCTACGGAGTTGCGAGGGATGTGCAAACGCACTTGGGCTCTATCTGCGACACGCACGAGTGCAGCGGAGGTGCCGTGCATCATTCGAGACATACAAGTTGGCCAATAGACGTAATCGCAGTCATCGATCGCTACGAGCAACGATTTATCGACGCGTTCATTTTGCCCGGATAGGCCATGATGCCATTGGGGAAAACCGGAGAATAGGTTTCCCATCGTGCGTGTGATTCCTTTGAGTGCATCGGATCCAAAGAAACCCGCAGCGGTTCTTCCGAGAGAGAGACTAGCTGAAACAGCACGCTCAGCGATGCCGAACTGGGAGCCGAGTTGAGCGGCGAGTTTTTTCGCCATCGGTGTCGTGCTTTCACGACGTAGTTGCTTGATAAGATCTCCGGTATTGATCGCCACTGGGCAATCCATCGCGCAGAGTCCATCGGTCGCACAAGACTGTTTTCCGGCGTACTCGTATTCAATATCGAGTTGTTTGGCCAATTCTGTTCTGCCTTGGGCCAAAAGTCGCTGGCGAGCTCGACGCAGAACGATGCGTTGTCTCGGCGAGAGGGTGAAATCTCGGCTGGGGCAGCGTGGTTCGCAAGCACCACACTCGACGCACTTGTCGACGATGTCTTCTACAACGGGAAGATCTTTGATGTTTTCCAAGTGCAACTTTGGCTTGCTCGTTAAGATCACATCGGGATTGAGGAGCGTATCTGGGTCAACAGCTCGCTTGAGGCGTCGCATCAACTCGACGGCCTCTGTACCCCATTCGGTTTCGACGAATGGGGCCATGTTTCGACCAGTACCATGTTCGGATTTCAGCGCCCCGTCAAAGCGATGGACCACCAAATCGACCATGTCGTCGATAAGCCGCGCGTATTTATCGTTGTCTTTCTGGCTCGCCATCGGTTGTGATATGACGAAGTGGAGGTTGCCATCTTTGGCGTGTCCGAAGATGATGCCGTTCGCATAAGAATGTTTTCGGAACATCTCTTGGAGCTCTAGGATAGCATCTGCCAGACGAGGCAATGGGAAGTTGATATCTTCCAGGATTGCGGCTTCTCCTCGCCCTCGCATGGCTGCGACTGCGGGGTACATCCCTTTGCGTAGCTTCCAGAGGTTGGCTTGTTGCTTTTTATCTTGAGTGAAGCCGATGGGGCTCAAGGGTCGCATGTTTGGAGCGCACTTGGTTCGGAATGCTTCAAGCTTGGCCTCAAGCGCATCCTTGTCTGCGGCTTGGAACTCAAACAAGAGCCCCATGAGTTTTTGATGTTCGGTCAGACGTTGGGGGAGTTCTGCGGGAGCCCCATCAAGGTTTCGGATCGACTCCAAGCTTGCTCGATCCATGAACTCGACCGCATCGGCTTCGATTGCGATCAATTCGGGGATGATATCGCATGCTGCGTGAGCATCAGCGAAGAACCCGAGCGCTGTTGCTTTTTGCGGAAGGTCGGGCAACGTCTTGAGGACAGCTTGGCTGATAAAAGCCAGAGTGCCTTCTGCGCCGATGAGAACATGGCTGAAGATAGCCAGTGGATCGCTGTAGTCGACAAAGGCATTGAGCGAATATCCGACCGTATTTTTCTGTTGGTACTTTCTACGGATCTTCTCAAGCAGAGTCGAATTCTCGAGGATGCTTTTTCGAATGCTGAGCAACTCGGCACAGAGTTGTGGTTTTTCAGCTTGAAACCTCTGTGCTTCGTCTGGACGGGAGGTATCCCATAGCGATCCATCGGGAAGTATGAACCGGATCGATTCGAGCGTGTGATACGCATTGTTGACAACTCCGCAGCACATGCCGCTTGAGTTGTTCGACAGCATGCCGCCGATCATTGCGGAGTTAATGCTCGATGGATCCGGGCCAATTTTGCGGCCGAAGTTTCTCAGGTTTGCGTTAACAAGACCGCCGATTGCGCCGGGTTGAACCCGCACCTTTGCGCCACCATCGAGAGGTTCAATACTACGCCAATGTCGTCCGATATCGACGAGCCAACCATCAGTAACCGATTGTCCTGATAAGCTCGTGCCACCGGCTCGAAAGCAGATCGGAATTCGTTGAATTCGCGATGCTGCAAAAATCGACTGGACCTCTTCCTCGCTCCGAGGCTGCATGACCGCCTGAGGGATCAGCAGATAAGGGCCAGCATCATTGGCAAACGCGTACCGTTGCCAAACTTCGGTGAGGATGTCCGCACACGGTCGCTCGACGTTCATGGAGAGATACTACTAGCGGTCGAAAATTTTCTTGAATGCATAAAACGTCGCTGCGCGTCCGGCGCGAGCGATCGAGGTGGTCAGTGGAATTTCTTTCGGGCAGACCGCAACGCAGTTTTGTGCATTGCCGCAAGCCTGTACGCCACCGGTTGAGGTGAGGACTTCCAGTCGTTCTTGCTCCAGGCTTTTTGCGACAGGGTGTGCATTGAAGAGCATCGCTTGGGATATTGCATGAGCGCCTAAGAACTCGGATTCATAAGCAGCTTTCTTGCGAGCTTCGAAAGCTTCATCACTCTCTCCGGCTTGGCGTTGGACTTCGACTTTGTTGAATTGCGGGCAAGCTTCCAGGCAGCAACCGCAGCTCATGCATTGGCTAAGTGGGTAGTTCTGTTCTTGCTCGTCTCGGGAGATACGAGGGCCGGCTCCCATATCATAGTACCCATCAACGGGCACCCATGCTTGCACACGCTTGAGGGAGTGGAACAAGCGGGATCGGTCGACCATCAAGTCCCTGACGACGGGGAACTTGGTCATGGGTTGTAGTTCGATTTCCGCGGGGTTGTCTTCGAGTAAGCGGTCGACAAGTGCGGAGCAGCTTTGACGCACGCGTCCGTTGATGACCATGGTGCAAGAGCCGCAGACTTCTTCGAGGCAACCGCAATCCCAAGCGACGGGGCTAACCTTTTTTCCGTCGGTCGTCGTTGCTTGGGCAGCGATTTTCTGCAGTACGCTGATAACATTCATATCGGGTTCGTACTCGACTTGATGGCGTTCCCAATACGGTGGGGTACCGGGTCCATCTTGGCGTAGAACACGGACGTTTATTTTGGATGGTTTGCGATCGCTGGATACAGCGGATTGATTAGCTTCAGGACCTGGGGCAATCATCGGAAAACCTTTCAGGGACTTCTATGGAATGATTTTTGGTCGGTTATTGTCGGTTGTTGGAATGGGTGAGTCGAGGTTATTTAGGAAGCCCCTACGAGCTTTTTGTTACCTGCGTTTGTTTCGTTGGATTGATTTGTTTCTTTGTTGCGTTCTTTCCAAACTTCTTCGATGACTTCAGCGCCTACCAAACCGTATAGCCGTGGGCGCGGTTTGAGCAAACGGGTATCGATGTCTTCATAGGTCAAGTCTGGTTCGTTTCCGTTCCAGGAACAGATGGAGGATTTTAGGAATTTTCGGGTGTTTTCATCAAAGGCATCGCACCACTTTTCGGCTTCGCGACGGCGTTCGACGGGGTCGGTTGCGCTGAGGCTTGGCATGCAGAAGTCTGGTTTGTAGTGAGCACCGCGGCTTTCATCGCGCATCAATGCACCTTTTAGGATGCATTGAGCGACTGGAATCATGTCTTGAAGAGACTTGGTAAATAGGACGTTTTGATTGGTCCAATTTCCGGTGTCTGCTAAGGAGCAGCGTTGCGCTCGATCGAGCATTTGCGTAACGCGATCGTAAGCTTCCGTGAGTTGATTGTTATAGCGGACAACGGTTGCGGCTCGGGTCATGGTATCGCCGAGTTCTTGGTGGAGCAGGTACGGGTTTTCCCCAGTTCCAGCGGCTTGCGAAAGAACCCGTTTGTGGCGTTCTTGGTGCTTGCTTTGTGCGCCTTCGAAAATGCTTTTCGGAAGATCTGCGACTGCTTTATTGTTCTTCATCCAGTTGACGATACCTGGGCCGACGAAGAGACCTGAGAAGATGCAACTGAGCAGAGAGTTTGCACCGAGTCGGTTTGCACCGTGGTATTGGTAGTCGCATTCGCCGATGGCGTAGAGACCTGGGATGTTGGTCGATTGGTTGCGAGGAGAGCCTGGTAGCAGGCCACCATCTGCGTTGGCTTCGTAGTCGACCCACAGACCACCCATGCTGTAATGGACAGCAGGGAAGATTTTCATTGGTTCATCGCGTGGATCGACACCTTGGAACTTCTCGTAGATTTCGAGAATACCGCCGAGTTTTCGGTCGAGTTCGTGGCGAGGGATGTGGGTGAGGTCCAAGTAGACGCACATACGGTTCGGGTCAACGGAGAGTCCTTCGTTGACGCAGATGTTGAAGATTTCGCGGGTAGCGATATCTCGGGGGACCAAATTACCGTATTTGGGGAATCGTTCTTCGAGGAAGAAGTAGCGTTCGTTTTGCGGGATTTGTTTTGGAGGTCGGGTGTCGTTAGGACGTCGAGGCACCCAGACTCGGCCACCTTCGCCGCGAGCGGACTCGCTCATGAGGCGAAGTTTATCCGCCCCTGGGATTGCTGTCGGGTGGACTTGGATGAACTCACCGTTACCGTACTTCGCGCCGGCTTGGAAGCAGCGGCTCGCGGCGCTACCGGTGCAGAAGACGGACATGGTAGATCGGCCGTAGATCAGACCACAGCCGCCGGTTGCGACGACGACAGCGTCGGCAGCGAACGAGCGGATTTCCATCGATACCATGTCTTGGGCAACTGCACCAACACAACGCCCGTTGTCGTCGAGGATGGGGCCGAGGAAGTCCCAGAATTCGTATTTTTTAACTAAGCCAGCGACTTCGTGGCGGCGGACTTGTTCATCGAGTGCGTAGAGAAGTTGTTGACCGGTGGTGGCCCCTGCGAATGCAGTTCGTTTGAAGAGAGTGCCACCGAAGCGACGGCGGTCGATAAAACCTTCGGGGGTGCGGTTAAAAGTTACCCCGAGTCGGTCCATTAGGTCGATGACTTTGGGAGCCCAGTAAGCCATTTCTTTGACGGGTGGCTGATTCTGGAGGAAGTCACCACCGTAGATAGTATCATCGAAGTGGTTCCATTCGTTGTCCCCTTGTTGCCGCGTCTGGTCGTTGACGCTATTGATTCCGCCTTGGGCGCAGACGCTGTGGGATCGCTTTACGGGGGTCAAGCTCAGCAGGTCGACCGGGACACCGAGTTCAGCGAGCTTCATTGTTGCTGCAAGCCCTGCTAGTCCGCCACCGACGACCAACACTCTATTGTTAGCCATTTTGATCTCTTCTCACTTGTACTTAAAACGTGAATTCGTTCTTGGGTTTGTATTGATGTATCCCGCTTTTTCGGAGCCAGCCATTTTCCCAGAGGGGCTATGGGCTGGCGGAAGATCAAGTCGGGCGATGGGACACAGCCAGTTATTCGTGATGTCCATCGGTTGTTTTGTGGGGATCTGGTTTGACCATTCGGCCTTCGACCCGCACTTTGTACATTTGGTCTTCAATATCTTTAGCCGCAACTGGATCGGTTTTGATCACTGCAGCGAGGGAGCTAAGGCCGGCCAAACCAATTAAGACCCCGAATGCAGCACAAGCTACCGAGGCTCGCTTTTGGGCTTTTGGGGAGATCCAGATCCCCCAGGTGATCCCAGCGGTCCAGATTCCGTTTGCTAAGTGATAGGTGCAAGCGAGAACACCAACTAGATAAAACAGTGGCCAGAAGATGCTCAGGCTACCCATAGCTTTTGCGAGCGAACTGGCGGCGTTGTAAGGCCGGAATTGAGCCATTCCGACTGGCTCGACCAGTTTGAGCCACCAGTCCCAATGGAACCAACCGTGAAGATGTAGGACGTGGGTGAAGATGAAGAGGAAGGCGATATATCCCGTGATGCGTTGCAGGGAATACCGTTTATTGCTGGTATAGGTATAGTTCCGGGTGTTTGAGTGACCGCTCATCGCGATCCAAACACCGACGATGGCATGGAATAGGATGGGCAGGAAAATAAAGCCCCATTCGACCACGGGGAGAAATGGGATTGAGTGGATAGCAAAGACGGCGTTTTGGAATACATCCGACCCAGCTACAAGGCTAGCATTTGTAAGCAAATGCACACACATGTAGGCTCCCACGGGAACCAATCCGCTTAGCGAGTGCAATCGCCGGATTAAGAAGTCATGCTTTTTGAGGAAGGATGTGGCAGAGCCGGTTGGGCTGGAGGGGGACGATTCTGTGGAGGTCATTCTCTAGGCTTTTCTACGGCTACGACTTCGACCGAACGGAAACGGTGGACGACGAAAAAATACCATACTTAGGTTACTGTAGAGGATAGCCCACAATTAACGAATTACCAAGTCTTCCGGACCGCTATAACCCTTACAAACTCAGAACTACGGTGTGTTTGGCTATCCCAAAAGGATTAATCGGTCCTCGTTTCGAGGGGCACAAGGAGGAAACATTCAGTTTTTTGTGATTTCGTTGACATTACCGCCGATAACGAACTATACTCGAACCCGGTTTTGACCTCCGGGTTACCCGGCCGTAACATTCCTTGTCCTTCTCATTCCCTGCATATTTGGACTTCGGTTGACTCATGACACGACTCGGCCAGATTTTCACGCTGTTGCTACTAATTCTCAGCGTTGCGTTTTTCGTCGCCTCGGTTGCCGTGAACGCTTCTCACAAGAATCTTCGAGACCAAGTAACGGAGTTTCAGGGTCGGCAGCGATCTTTGGAAGCCACGATTGACGAGTTGAAGAAGGCTGGAGAGGTGAACAAGACGCAATTGGCGCAAGAGCAAGTTGCCCGTCGCGTTTCGTTGGCTGCTTTGCAAACGCAATTGGATACCGAGCGTGACAAGAATCAGCAGGCGAACACGCAGCTGAACGATTTGAATTCGAAGAATACGCAAGCTACGCAAAGTTTGGCGCAGACGCTCGCTGAGCTAAAGCGGATCACCAGCGAGAATGATTTGCTCAAGCAAGAGATTGACAAGATCATTACCGACCGCAACGGCCAGCGTCGTACCGTGATCAACTTGACCGATGAACTCAATGGGCTCAAGAGCAAGAAGATCGATTTGGAAGCAGAGATCAAGAATTTGCGAGACCAAGCGACGTTATATCAAGCGATGGCAGACACACGCGGTGCAGCTTTGGCGGCCGCCGGGATTAGGGACCCAGACGATGTTCCACCGAGTGACCTGAAGGGTGTGGTCTTGGCGGTTGGATCTGATTCTTCGGTCGAGATCTCTGTTGGACGCGACGATGGGCTTCGCCAAGGCCATCAATTGGATGTATTCCGTAACGGATCTTATTTGGGCCGTATAGAGATTCGAACGATTGCCGACGACAAAGCTGTTGGCAAGATCCTCCCGAGTTTCCGGAAAGGGTTTATCCAAGCCGGCGACAAGGTAGCTTCTAAAGTCTACTAGTCAGCGTCACCTTTCCTGAACTCTCCTAAGAACACCTTCTGCATCCCTGCAACAGTATCGAATATGTCCAAGCAACCGATCTCGATCTACACGATGATGATCATCCTGGCCAATATCTTTATGTTGCTGGCTTGTATTTTCATGGCTATCGAATACTTCGGCCGTTGGGGTGGACCTTCGTCCCCGAAGGCCCCGAATGTGCAATGGACGCACCCATCGAGCGAAATTCATCGAGCGTAGGCCACCACTGCTTACTCGGCAAGTACTGCTTACTCGGCAAG
>CAZACJ010000023.1:12730-17840 GCA_964483385.1 uncultured Pirellula sp.
ACTGCTTACTCGGCAAGTACTGCTTACTCGGCAAGCACTGCGTTAGCATGCTCCGTCTTTCTTGCATTCATCTTTTGTCTAGAATTCTTTGTATTCTCAGTAACCGCCGGCTTCTGGTAGTGCGAGGATGTTTGAATGTTTACGCATCTCTAGGCCCTCGCAATTTTCTGAGTGGTTTTATTGCGATTGTTTCAATTCTGGTAAGTTCATTTGCGAGTGCGGAGACTCGGAGAGATCGGTCGGTCTCGACGTCTTGTGGTGTGATGGCTGGGTCAAGGCAGCAGGTCGTTCACCATGCAGTGGTGTTTCAAGGCCAAGTTCGATCGTATTCAGTCTATTTGCCTTGGGAGCATTCCCGGTGTGTTCAGGGGAATCAATTAGTTGGCGAAGACTCAATTGCGAAGCGATTCCCTGTGGTGCTCGCATTTCATGGGGTGATGATGAACGCGGAGACAATGGCGGAGATGACTGATTTGCATCTTCTGGGTTTTCGTAGCGGCTTCATTGTCGTGTATCTGGATGGGGATGGGCATGGTCGCTTGCGGACTTGGAATTCCGGTGGGCGTTCTGGTCGATTGGAACGCATTGCGGAGGATGACGTTGGGTTTGTTCGGTTGGTGTTGAGGAGGCTTGAGGCGGAGTATCCGATCGATACGAATCGAATCCACGCAACAGGTTTTTCGAATGGTGGGATGATGTGTTACCGGTTAGCGGTAGAGATGCCTGAAGTGATTGCATCGATTGCGCCGGTTGCGGGGACTTTGGCGGTCCCATTGTGTAGTGATGGTTGTCCTGAAACAGCGATTGGGTTGAAGCGAGCGGTACCGAGTTTGCATATTCACGGCACGGAAGACAAGTTTGTGCCTTGGACGGGTCCGAATGCTCGGACGCCGAAGAACTTGGATTTTTGCAGTGTTCCACAAACGGTTCAGGCTTGGGTGCGGCATCATTCCAAGGTTTCCGGATTGCAGATTGGTTGCGAGTCCGTTCCGTTTCTTGATCGATGTGCGGATGGTACGCGGATTGATTCGCAAGTTTTTCGCCGGGTTAGCGAGGACGCGCAGGACGAGGTAGCGATTGAGTTGGTTCGGGTCGAAGGTGGCGGGCATACTTGGCCGGGTGGCAAGAACCGCGAGTGGTTAGTTGGAACGACATCGCGGGAATTTTCTGCGAATGAGCGGATGTGGGAGTTTTTCCAGAATCATCCGTTGCAATGATCGCGGTGGGGGAGTGCGTCAGCGGACGGGATTGAGTCCATGAGCGCGGCGTAGCAGGCCGATTTGACCGGAATGGATTGATTCATGCAGAGGGCAGAAAAGGAAGGCCCCGAGTTTGATGGGGTAGGCTGCGAAAGGCATATCGGTAGGTTCGGCGAGCAGCTCTGCGGGTGCAGTGCGCATGAAGCTCATTGAGGCGAGGTGGATTTTTTCCAGGATCGCCAGCATTTCCGTTTTGCAAGGATCTTCGCCGGGTTCGTTGGACGGAGAGCTTCCGCGCCCGTAGCGTTTGCGGAACCATCCGGGCATTAGGTCGAGGTCACCTTCGGCTCTGCCGCGTTGGCGGAAGAGCATCAATCCGTACTGGGCAACAGCTAAATGGCCGACTTGCCAAGCGAAATGTGTGGGGATTCCTTGGGGAGATTGTTGCCAGATATCCTCTGAGACATTGTCGAGAAGCTGAAGGGTGTAGGTTCGGGCGAATTCCATTTGTCCCAAGCCGGCATTGCGCATGGACTCGATTTCCGAGAGGGGGGGAAGATGAATCGAGTTTTCCATGAAAAAATTTCCAAGAAGTTGCGAAACGTCGCTGAATGGGGTGGGTTACAATACCGAGCGATTTCTCGCAGCAAGTAGTGTGAGGGAAAGTCGCTTCCATTTCAAGTCTTCTCAACTAGGGCTCACGGTCATGCCAATGAAGAAGTTGTTCGCGCGTGTATTGATGACGACAGGTCTTGTCGCTTCATTGTCGTTAGGAGTAATGGCTCAAGGTCCTGGAGGCCAGGGGCGTGGTCAGGGTGGTCCGGGTGGTGGACGGATGATGATGGGTATGGGTGGTGGCATGGGCATGGGCGGTGGTGTCACCGGTTTGCTCATGATGAAAGAGGTTCGCGAAGAGCTGAAGCTTGACGAGGACCAAGTTCAGGAGTTGGAAGAGATGGGTAAGGCGATGATGGAGTCGATGCGGAGCATGCGTCCGGCTCAAGGTCAGCAGCCTGACATGAAGGCGATGCAAGAAGCTGCCGAGAAGATGCGTAAGGCGATGGCGGAGTCGGAATCCAAGGTTGAAGAAATGTTGGATCCGAAGCAAGTGGATCGTTTGATCGGATTGGTGATCCAGCGAGATAATTTGCGAGCTTTGAACAGCAAGCTCGTCGCTGATCGGCTTGGAGTTACCGAAGAGCAGAAGACCAAGATGGCTGCTATTGAGAAAGAGCAAGGCGAAAAGATGCGCGAGCTCTTCCAAGGTGGATTCAATGCCGACATGCGAGACAAGATGCGTGAAATGCGAGAAGCAGGTGACACGAAGATCAAGGAGTTGTTGACCGATAAGCAGAAATCGGACATGGAAGCTTTGAAGGGACCTGAGTTCAAGTTCCCAGAGCCTCAGTTCGGACGAGGTGGACCTGGTGGTGGACCTGGCGGACCGGGAGGTCCTGGTGGCGGACGTGGTGGTCGCGGTGGACAGCGTCCAGGTGGTGACGGCGTCTAATCGCTGGTTCCTAAGTAGAAGAGTTTAGCTTAAAAGCATGATGAGCGGACGCAGGCAGGTTGTAGACAACCTAGCCTGCGACGCTCTTTTTTTCTTTTCCCACCGCATAGTTTGGGTAGTTGTTCTCGCAACCTCGGCGATAGCCAAACGGTCTGACACCAAAGAAGCCAAGACGCGAAGAAGACCGCAAAGAATTGAGCCGGACAGGGCGAGCTCCGGGTGGTTTCGCAGTACTCATTTCAATTCATCAGTACGACGAATCGATTTGTTCCTACAACGTTGTCGCTAGCATCGAACCGTTCTTATACAGAGTTATCGACCCAATTGCGAGCAATACCATAACATCCTGGGTAGGTGGAATGGGCCTTTCCACATGCTTCCCTTGAGTGTATTTGCACGGCTGCCGTCGCGATGCAAATACCCAAACCACTCTCCATGTTCGAGATCAGCGAAATGCTCGAAACTCCAATGATGTACCTGCTCGTGCATCCGACGATACCGTTCTAGACCGGTTAACCTAAATGCTAGAGCTGCTGCAATGATGGCTTCGCAATGCGGCCACCAAAATTTCATATCGTGCCAATACTCTTGTACAGGTTTGTCGTACACGTCTCGAAAGTAGAAGAGCCCTCCGTATTCTTGATCCCAACCCCGTTGCCACATGCAGTCGAGAATACGCAGCCCTAAGTCTCGCAACTGCTCGCTCGAACGCAACAGGCTCTCATGCAGAATGAACCAAGCGCACTCAATTGCGTGTCCCGGATTCAATTGCCTTGTGTCGAAATGATCTAACACCTCTCCTTCTGCACCTACTACTTCCATCAAGACGCCTAAATCTCGCTTGTAGAAAACTTGGTCTATCGTTGCGATGCATCGATCGATCCAAGTCGAACAGGAATCTCCAAGAATTTCAACGTCGCCTAGATTGGCTCGCAATTCTTGGGCGCTTGCCATAGCGATCATCCATGGGCCGATGCCTTGCATCGGGCGGGTATGGGGATCTGTTTTCGATGGAATTCCCTCAACTTCCAGTTCAGAGAACTTACGCGTCGCCCAAGGATATCGCCCGGAGCCCAAGCAAGCTTGTAAGAAGACTTCCAACATCGCAATTGCCGCATTTTTATAACGTGCTTCTCCGGTTGCTTTAGCCATGGCAGCGTAAGCGATCGCAGCAAACGACTCGCTGTAGTAGTATCTTCGCATTCGCAAAGGCGCTGCGTCTCGCGTCACGGTGAAGTAAAGTTTGGGAACACGAGAACCACGACACTGATGCAAGCGGTGGCTTAGTCCAATTGCATTTTCTGTTTTCGCTACGACAGGTTGGTTTGTTGCGCAGCGATCCAAAAAGTCTGCGCAGCTTTGCGCGATAGTCAGCCAGCGTGGATCGGGTTTGTCTCCTTGAGCCACCCAACTGTTGTGCATCGTGGCAAACATCCAACACGATCGCCCTTGGAACCACACGGATTTATCGGTGTCGAGCAGTTTTCCATCGCGATCCAAAGCCGTCCACATTCCACCTTTATCGCGATCCCAACCGTGCTGCATCCAGAAGGGCAAAATGTCATTTAACAAATAGTTTTTATAGAACGCTGGTTCTGCTGTAGTTCCATCGTCGCTCTGTGCTTTAGGTTCATCCCAAACTTTCTTCACGCTCTGAACTCTCTTCCGGCAAAGGCTTCTAAACTGGCTACTGCATCTTCGGGCCTCGCGCGCCGGAGCGTTCGAGTTGAGGGGTCGATGCATGTGTAAAAAAGTATTTCGGATCCCATGCTTGCCAATCCCCGAAACATTTTTTTCGTTGTCCAAGCTTTACTTAGCGGAGTTTTGTCACTCGGTTTTGTTTTATCGTGCGGTATTATATTTTCGCTAGGTATAACTCGCGCATCAGTCCAAGCCTCAAGGATTTGGTTAATCTCCTTGGGATGTTTTGGATAAGCGGTTTGATTTGTGTCTAAGTTACGAAGTTCGCACAGTGGTGGCATCGCGACGAGGATGCGACCGGTTGAGAGCAGTTCCGGCATCCAGCGATGAAAGAACCAGAGCATCAGCGCGCTGCAGTGAATGCCGTCGGCATCAGGGTCGAACAAGAGAATCACTTTGGAGAACTTGCAATCGGAGAGTCGGAATGTATTTCCTACTCCGGTCCCCAAGGCATCGATGACTTCACGATACAACGGGTTTGCGGAGACTTTCTCGGCCGTTGCTTTCCATGCATTCATAGGTTTACCTTGCATGGTGATGAATTGCTGAAAGTCGGGATTGCATACGCGTTGTACGGCCAATCCGGCAGATTCACCTTCTACGAGAAACAACTCAGGAAGTTTTTTTTGTGGTTCGACGCTTCGAGGTTCGGTGGGATGCATAGTGGGTTCTTACACCAGGACACAGGTTACACCAGGAC
>CAZACJ010000023.1:17940-22660 GCA_964483385.1 uncultured Pirellula sp.
CAGGTTACACCAGGACGCAGGTTACACCAGGACGCGGCGGTTGAAGACGATCCATTCGAGGACGAGGAGTCCTAGTGCGAGGAATAACCACCAGCGCCAGGTTTCTTGTCGCGCGCGGATCATTTTATCGCTGGCTTGGATGGCTTCTGAATTCGTTTTGAGTTCTAGGCCGACCTGCAGATTGCTTTCGCGACTGGAGAAGTGGTTTACGCAGAATCGTTCCACGGGCTCTTCGACTCCTTGCGCGTAGACTTCGTAGACTCCGATTTGATCGGTTTGGGTATAGAGAAATCTTCCGTCGGGGCTTCGGTCCAACTGCAAGGAGTTTCCGGTTGGGTTTTTGATGGAGTAGTTGGTAAAGCGATTCGATAGGGTCAGGTGCATAGGTGCGCCTGGTTGAACGGTTGGCGCACTGGCTTGGGTCACCCCGCCGGCGAGATGTTCGACGGCTGCATAGATAAAAACAGGGAAGGAGCGTTTGATACCCCAATCGCTGTTGATTTCGTATCCGTCTTCACTGGGTCGCAGCAAATCGAACCCGAGCACGGCGTCTTGGTATGCGCTGCGTGGTGCGATTGCGAAGACGGGGCCGATATCTGCGATCATAAGCACTGAGCCTGATCCTGGCGGTTTGATAGTACGGGATTCGACGATACCGACAGAGGCCATTTCGAGGTATTGGCTGATGGGGTGTGTTCGATTGACATCGAGGATGATGGCCGGTCCGGTTGGCTCGGAGAATTCCCAGTTGTTATCTGGTTCATCTGGTGTATTGATCGGTGGAATGGAGCCGAAGAAGAGGGTGTTTGCGGCGGGCATGTTCGCAGGTGCGCAGCTATCGTAGATCACCAGATCGTACTTGGCATCGGCAGCTGCGGATTGATACTCTGGAGTGGTGAGAAACGTCTTGGGTTCAATTTGGACTTGGGCCATCTGTGTGATGCGTTGCGTTTGCAGAGCCCGTTCTAGGGCGGTGTTACCGCTGGTGACCAGAAGGACTTGGACTTGGCGATTTGGCCGAATTGCCGCGTAGGCAACGTTATCGAGTGGCAGCGCGTCATCATAATCAAGTTGTAGTTTTAAGCTTCCGGTTTCGATTTGTTGGACTTCGAATTGCATTCCGATTTCGCGACCTGGTTCGAGGGTAATGGATTGAGCATCGAGCAGGGACTCGTTCCAGTAGAGGGATGCGGTGGTATTGATAGGTTGTGTTCCGTGGAATACGGCTCTAGCGAAGGCTTCGTAGCGATCGGTAGCTTCGTCGATACGTTGTAGTGCGAATCCCAGGATTGCGGCATTGGAGGTGTCTGGTTTGCCGATGGGAACATATTCGATTTTTAGTTGTCCGAGTTCTGTGTCATCGAGGGGGCCGACGGCACCATCGCTCAGGAGATACACGGTTGCTGGAATAGCATCGGCGACTTGGATATCAACGGCATCTTCGAAGCTTACGCGTCCGGGGTTTGCAAGTCCTGCGGCGACGCGAAGTGCTTCGCGAATATCGGTGGTGCGTGCCGTGGGCTCGATGCGATCGATTCCCTTGAGCAGTAGGTTTTTGTTGTTGGTAAATCCTTGTTCGACACTGGCTCGGTCGGAGGTGGCGATGACCATGGCGACATCATCGCTTGAGGCATCTTCGATCAATTTCTTCGCTTGGTCTTTTGCCCGGTTCAAGCGATTTGGGGATTCATCGTTAGCTTGCATACTTGCGGACTGATCGATGATGTAGATACGGCGTTCACCGGCGCGGTTCATGCCGCTCCAACCTGGACGCAAACAAGCGAGCATGAGCAGGGCGACGAAGAGGAGTTGCAGGTAGAGCAGAAGATTTTGACGGAGTCGTTGCCAGATACTATTGACGTGGAGGTCTTCGATAGCCCGTTTCCACAAAAGGGTGCTCGGGACGACCGATTCACGCCGTTTGAGTTTTAAGAAGTAGAGGCTGAGGATAGCTGGAGGGATTGCGGCGAGGAGAATCCATTGCCAAGGGCCAAGAGTATTGATCCAGTTCATCGCACGAGTCCTCTTGAGCGGAGGTATTCATTCAGGAGGGGTTCGATTTGAGCGTCGCTACGTACGGAGACATAAGCGATTGCGCGGCGGTTGCAAAAGGACCTTGCGGAGTCGATGAAGCTATCGAGAGCTTGTTGGTACTTTTTCAAAAGTGCGGCAGAGATGGAGACTTCACGCATGTCGGAGTCTTCGCAGTCGAGGAGTTTCAAATCCCCTTGGAGTGTTGGGTTGAGTTCTTCGGGGCTAAGGACATGGATTAGGTAGATATCCATTTCGCGAGCGACGAGCATTTTTAAGGCGGATTCGTATCCGGATTTGTTCATCAAATCGGTTAGCAGCACAACAATTCCTTTGCCGGTATTTTTCAGGCAGAAGCGTCGTACAGATTCTTCGAGAGTGGCTTGGGGCAATTCGCATTGGGCCGATTGCAGGGAGTTGATCAATCGATGGGTATTCGCTCGACCGCGCAGGACGAGGGGTTGTCCGGCGCGACTGAAAGTACTGAGAGAAACGCGATCCCCACGGCACAGACCGATATAGCTCAGTGCGGCAGCGATTCGTTTTGCAGTGAAGAATTTGGTCGGAGTCCCGTAGTTCATCGAGAGTGAGTCATCGATGAGTGTGTAGAAGTGCAGGTCTTCTTCTTCGAGAAAGATTTTCAGATAGAGTCGATCGAGGCGAGCGAAGAGATTCCAGTCGATGAAACGCAGATCATCACCGGCAACGTAATTGCGGAAATCCGCGAATTCGACACTTTGCCCTTTCCGTTTGCTGCGACGTTCACCTTTCATGCGACCGCGGAAGATCTTGCGCGAGATCAATTCCATCCGCTCTAGCTTGGCCATCATCTCCGGAGATAGAACGACTTGGTCGTCATTCGCAGGTGTCATAAGCTTGTGTGTGAACGCAACTGGGAGAGTCGGAATGGGGGCCAGGAGTTGAAGTACTCGGTGTTAGTATACCAGGGACTGAGCGAAAATTCGTGGTAGGAAAGTTTTCGGTACGAGAGTTCTTTTCGGCTATATTATGGGCGGGGTGTGTATTGCTCAGATTTACCGGCGCGAGTACTTATCGGCATGAGTGTTTTGGTGAACAAATACACATTTGGTTTCAAGTGGACTGGTTCATCGCGTTGCGATTGAGAATGCTATTCAGAGGAGTGAATGATGAAGCGACGAGAATTTCTAGCGGGTGCGAGTGCAGCGACGGCTTCGGCATGGATGATTCCTAAGAGTGGTTTTTCGGCCGGGGCGCGTACGGCATCGGCGTTAGAATCGTTGCGTGTGGCGGTGGTGGGTGTGAACGGCATGGGTTGGTCGGATCTTTCGTCGGTCGGTTCCCACAAGGGAGTCACGTTTGTGGGATTCTGCGACATTGATTCCAAGCGGTTTGATCAGGCGGATAAAGGTTTTCCGGGGGTGAAACACTATGTCGATTATCGAGAGATGCTCAGCGAGTTAGGTGATCGCTGTGATGCGGTGATTGTTTCGACACCGGATCACATGCACGCTCCGGCAGCGATGATGGCGATGGGGATGGGCAAGCACGTGTATTGTCAGAAGCCGTTGACCCATACGGTTTGGGAAGCGAGGCAGATGCGCAGGCTGGCCGAGAAGAAGAATCTTACGACGATGATGGGCAATCAGATCCATTCGGCGAAGGAGTATCGGACGGGTGTGCGATTGATCAAAGATGGTGCGATTGGGAAGGTTCGGGAAGTGCATTCATGGGTTGGGGTACAGGGGAGGCAGTACTGCAACAGGACAGATCGTCCAGCTTCGGTTCCAGTTCCATCGCATGTGAATTGGGATTTATGGTTGGGAGCTGCACCACAGCGGCCGTTTGCAGCTGAGGTGTACCATCCGTTCAAGTGGCGGGATTGGCAAGCCTTTGGCTCTGGGGCTTTGGGTGATTTTGGGTGTCACATTCTCGATCCAGTTTTTTGTGCGTTGGCGTTAACAGCCCCGTTGAGCATTGAGGGGCAGAATGACGGAACGACAGACGAGGTTTGGCCAGGGCCGGAGACGATTACCTATGTTTTTCCGGGTACCGAGTACACGGCGGGTAAAGAGTTGCGAGTGATTTGGCGCGATGGAGGTCTCAAGCCACCGAAGGAGTTAGCGCAGTTGCCCGAAGGTGTTGAGCTTCCTAGTGGAGGTTCGTTGTTTATTGGAGAGGGGGGGACGATGGTATTGCCGCACGTCGGTATGCCATCGCTTTACGAAGCGAACAAAGTCAAGTCGCTATCGGTGCGTGAAGTACCGGGGACCAATCATTGGCATGACTGGGTCGATGCAGTGATTGGAGGCAAGAAGACGACCGATGGATTTGAGTTAGCTGGCCCGTTGACGGAGTGTGTGCAATTAGGAAACATCGCAGCGAGGATGCCGGGGAAAAAGCTTGATTGGGACGCGACGAGCATGAAGTTCACCAATGAGCCTGACGCGAATCGATGGTTGACGAAAGAATATCGCAAAGGCTTTGAAGTGGCTGAAGTGAAATAAATATGGCTAGGCAAAATGGCGCAGGTCTTGCGAAAACGTTGTGTTTTGTGGGTCTTGCCAAATGTCCAGAGAAGATTCTTGGGCAATAGATGTATACTATTGAAATAGAAGATTCGCAAACGGGTCGACTGTGCACCCTCCCGCACAGATCGATGGCCCACACAGATCGATGGCCCACACAGATCGATGGCCCACACAGATCG
>CAZACJ010000023.1:22760-32968 GCA_964483385.1 uncultured Pirellula sp.
ATCGATGGCCCACACAGATCGATGGCCCACACAGATCGATGGCCCACACAGATCGATGGCCCACACAGATCGGTTGATTAAGCGAATTGACTTTGGTTCAAGATAGGGAGGGTTACCCTCACACGATTGGCAGGTATACGATGATTCATGAAGTCTCGGGCGACATTTTGTTGACGAAGGCGCATGCGATTGCACACGGGGTTGCACCCAACGACCACTTTGACTCTGGATTGGCCTTAGCATTGCGAGAGCGTTGGCCTTCGATGGCGAAGGACTTTCGTCATTATGCTCACCAAACGCATCCGAAACCTGGTGAGTTATGGATGTGGAGTGGAGTTGGCGATGTGCACATCATCAATCTATTGACGCAAGAAGGAGAGCATGGCCATGGTACACGTCCTGGAAAGGCTAGTGTTCCGAACGTTCATCACAGCTTGAAGCGATTGCGACATTTGGTGGAGAAAGAGCAGATCAAGAGTCTTGCGTTGCCGAAGTTAGCGACTGGGGTTGGAGGTTTGCAGTGGTCGGATGTACGGCCGTTGATCGAGGAATCGCTTGGTGATTTGGGCATCCCGATTTATCTCTACACCACGTACCATGCAGGGGTGGCTGCAAAGGAGCCGGGTGTTTCTTAACGCCCAGGATGCAATTGCATGGGACTAGGACCATCTACAACAGCGGTTGAATTTTCGGGGGCGGAGTCGAGCGATGCGCATTGGATGCGAATGGCATTGCGTCTAGCTCGAGAGGGGCTTGGGCGCGTCGAGCCGAACCCGATGGTCGGGTGTGTGGTGGTCCGTGAAGGTCGTTGTGTAGGGATGGGTTACCATGAGCTGTTTGGTGGTCCTCATGCAGAAGTCCGAGCGTTTCAAAACTGTGGAGAGGAAGCTTTTCGCGGCGCGACGCTGTATGTGACTTTAGAGCCATGCAGTCACCATGGCAAAACTCCGCCTTGCGCAGATTTATTGATCAAGTATCGCCCGAGTCGGGTGGTCGTTGCGATGCAGGATCCTTACGAACAAGTCTCTGGAGCGGGGATCCGGAGATTGCGAGATGCGGGTATCGCAGTGGAGGTAGGGGTATTGGAGATGGAGGCGCGGGCATTGAATGCACCGTATCTCAAGCGAATTGGCACTGGTTTGCCTTGGACGATCGCGAAATGGGCGATGACTCTCGACGGGGCGATCGCCACATCGACGGGTGATTCGAAGTGGATATCCGGAGAGGAGTCACGAAGAGAAGTCCATCGGATGCGAGCTCGGATGGATGCGATACTGGTTGGAAGCTCGACAGTTTTGGCTGACGATCCGATGCTAACAGCAAGGCTTGGTAAGGACGAAGGTGCTCTTGCGAGGCGAGCGATTCGAGTAGTCGTCGATCGACGATTGCGAATCCCAACGACAAGCCATTTGGTTTCTACGGCGCGCGAAGTTCCGGTTTGGGTGATGACAAGCCAGGAGGTAACGGATCAAGCGACTGGGTGGGAGAAGCTTGCTAAGCTTAGAGATTCAGGAGTGCGAGTGGAGTTGTTTCCGAAAGAGGTTGCTGGAGACTCTGGTTCTTTCTTGCGTGAAGTGCTACGGGTAATTTCTAACGAAGGGGGTAGCAACGTCATGGTGGAAGGAGGCCCGAAGGTTTTGGGAAGTTTGTTTGAGGCGGGTTTGGTGGATCAAGTCGAATGTTACATCGCCCCGAAGGTCTTAGGTGAGGGGGGAGGAAAGCGGCCGGTACATGGACAGCGAGTTCGGCACCGGATTGCTGAATCGATTGAAATGAGTTCGGGCGTTTGGAAGAGCTTAGGGGAGGACCTGCATTTCAGCGGTGTTTTATCGAGGCAAGGCTGATGGTTCGGAAAGGACACGAGGTGGCGTGAAGGTATCGGGAAACCAACCGATCATGTAGGTGTTTTTGCCGTTGATGACGGAGACTTGTTGGCGGGCGGTTGGCTTTCCAATGTTGCTTGCGAATCGTGGTGCGAGTGAGACGGAGTGGGTTCCTGCTGGAACTTCGACCCGCAGGACTTGGATGTTCTTGGGCAGCAACCCCCAGCAGCGAGTATCGGCGGATTCAAGGGCTTCCCAAGCGACACCGGCGGCGTCGAAGCCGAGTGAAGTGAGACTGTTTGATGATGTTTGTTGTTTGACGGCAGCGACAGTAGCTTTTTTCAGAACGCGCCGAGCGACTGCTCTTGCGATGAGTTGATTTCGGGAAGCTTGAGATGTTTCTAAAGCGAGCTGGTCGATATCTGCGATAGAGACAGTTGCACCGATATTCTGGCCGTTGACTAGGACTTGCACCGCATCGATGTCACAGTGGGGCACAACGACTTTTGGAACTTTGATTGGAGCGATGGTTGGGGGCAGTTGGTAGGGGCCAAGAGCGGAGATAATTCGGTCGGCGATAAGAAGTGCGTCGCTGGTGGGTTGTTCGATGGATTCGACTTTGTTTGGGCCCCTTCCTACGAGTGCAAAGATGTAAAGCACTCCACAACCGCTTTGGGAGTGGACCCCTCGGGTGGTTCGTTCGATATCCCATTGCAACGGTTCGCAATGGGGAAGTAGCGCGGCGGCTTGAGTATAACTGCGAAGGGCGTCATCGTAATCGACGTGAGTTTGCTCCCTGAGCATGCCACGCAGATAGAAACCGATAGGTATTCCTGAGAACTTCTTTGATGCAGGGTCGACGGTTTTGTCCCCCCAAAGACGTTGCATTACTGAGTCGTGTTTGTCTTGAATTTGCAGGGTATAGCTTTCGGCATCTGCACCATCTCGCATTAGGTTGGCGAGTGCAAGGTAGACACGGATAAGGATCTTCTCATAGTCTTCGCCTGCGTAGGAGCGTGCGGTATCATCGGTCCACATCGAAAGCGTTTTTTCGCTCAACGATTCTTGTTCGAGGTGATCAAATCGGTCGCGTACTTCTTTGAGTCTGGCTTCGGATTCTTTGCACCGACCTTCGAGCAAGTCGACGACAGCCAAGTCAAGGTTGGTGACATCTCGATCTTGTCGGTGGCTTTTGTGAAGTTTCTCGAGGCGATTGCGACAGGCTTCAAGCTGCCCTTCGTAAAAGAGGTTTCGAGGTTGCGAGATGCGCGTAGCGTGCGTGGAGCAACCGAGCCCTGAGTTGAGGCACAAGCACAAGCTCAGGGCGATTTGGATAGAATTCGTAATGGGATATGCGAACAGCCGCGATTTCATTTCAGCGGGTTATAATTCCACACGCTGCCGAGAGCGGTTTTGTGGTAGCCTTTTCGAATTTCTGCTGATTCTTTGCTGTAGACCCCGGAATGAACATTGGTCAGTTCAAGGGTAAGAACGTAGTCGCGCTGTTTCGACTTGTTTCGCTCTGTGGTGCCACTTGTGAGTTTAGCGTAGAGGAGGTAGTCGATCGGAGCACCTTGCCGCTCGAGTACCGCAGTAAACAGACGCATATTCTCGGGGATCATCAAGGAGTCAGGCCGCAACCGAGTTTCTTGCAGGGCGGCTTCTACCATCCGACGACTGACGGGTCGAAAGATATCGGACTCGAGGATCTTGCTGTCGATTTGTTCGTAGAGTTGATCTTTAAAGTCCCCGATGTCTTCCGACATTTTGTTTTCGACGCAGATAAAGCAGATCGTTTTCTTGATCGGGGAACCATCAGGGCTCAAGCTACATTGTTCTTGTTGTTTACCGAGCAGTTTTGCGACTGATTCGTCGACGAGTGGGTGGAAGACTTCGGAGCCTGCTTCATGGCTACCGACGAGATCAGGGGCGTCCTTTTTGACGACATGGCCGTATTGGTAGCCACGGCAACCGGTTGCGGGCAGGGCAAGGCAAGCGAGGGTAGTTTGCAGCCAACGGCGGCGGGAGACCGGGGGGGGCTTGGGAGCTGAGCGATCTTGGCTTGAGTTTTGGTTAGGTTGCATCGGGATTCCTTTCCCAGCATGAAGTTTCGAATCGGCCAGACTGCATTAGCAAAACTGAACTGGCCACATGAAATCCAAGAGTCATTTGGTATTGCCGTTGGCGGGTTTGATTCTTCAGAAATCTGCGATTGGGGGCAAGATGAAGTTGAATGGACTTGGTAATTCGCCGGCAAATTTGGCAGAATTGAGGGGATGGGTGGTTTGCGGGATTGAGTGTGTGGCGGGGGGTGTTAGTGATTTTGCAGGGTGGAAAAATCGCTATAGGTGAAAATTCCGATAAATCTACTACGGTAGCGATTGTAGGCTTAGTGTCGATTCTGCATACTGTGAGCTTGTTGTAATTAGCCCTTAGAGATCCAAGCCAGTTTTCACCGGGTAACTGTGGATTTTGGGTCGGGCGAAAGCAGGTGCTACGATCGCCTAAGGTACGCACTCAGGCGATTTCTTAACCTTTCGTTATGTCCAGAAATCGCCTTGTGAACCGACAAGGTAATGAAATAGAAAGCTATTCAATGTCGACTGATACTTCACTCTCTTTGGACATTGACGCGAGACCGGTGAGCGTCATCGTCCCGGTGTATAACGGGGGATTGGCGTTTGCTGCTTGTTTGGAGAGTTTGTTATCTGCCTCACCGGCTGCGTCCGAGATCATTGTTGTGGATGATGGGAGCACGGATGGATCGGCGGAGCTCGCGAGGCAGGCTGGCGTAACGGTATTGAGTACGCAGCAGAGTCGTTCTGGTCCTGCGACGGCTAGGAACATTGGGGCGAAGCATGCCACGGGTGAGATTCTATTTTTCGTCGATGCGGACTGTAGCTTGGCTCCCGATGCGTTGGGGAAAGTTCAGCGGATTTTTTCGGAGGATCCAGAGGTTTCCGCGTTGATTGGGTCTTATGACGATGAGCCGTCCGCGAGAAATTTGCTTTCTCAGTACAAGAACTTGTTGCATCATTTCGTTCATCACAGAAGCGGACCGGATGGTTTTACATTTTGGGGTGCTTGCGGGGTGATTTTGCGAAAAGATTTTGAGGAAGTGGGTGGGTTTGACACTTCATACAACACGGCTTCGATCGAGGACATTGAGTTTGGGTATCGATTGCGGGGAGCAGGCAAGCGTATTCGTGTTTGTCCTGAGGTTCAGGTCAAGCATCACAAGTGTTGGCGACCGAGGAATTTGTTTCATGCAGACTTTTTCTTGCGCGCGATTCCTTGGAGCCGTTTGATTTTGCGAACTGGCAAGGTTGAGAATTCGTTGAACATCAGTCGGGTGGCGCGTATTCGCGTAGCACTTTCTGGTGCGCTGGCACTGAGTGCTGTTCTGACGGTGGTTTTTCCTTGGATGATGTGGTTGGTCGCTGCAATGGCGGTGGCTTTATTTGTTTGCGACTGGACGGTATTGAAGTGGTTTGCGCAGAAGCGTGGTGTTGCATTTGCCGCTGCTGTGATTCCGTGGCATTGGTTCAGTCATTTCTATTCTGGATGTGGCTTAGTGGTTGCGATGGTGCAGCACAGTTTAGATGGTGGACGAGTGGATTCTAGGGAAGTGGAAGTGCCTGTTGCATCTGCGAATTAAAGGTCGATTGAAAATCGGCTTTAGGTTTCCGGTTAAGCGTATAGTCTCTCCGGGGCGCAGTATTGGGGCCGTTGCTGTTGGAAGGTTGTTGTGCACTTTGACTTGTGCTTCATTTTAAAACACAAACATCGGTGAATGTTCTTCGATTATGAAACAGATCAAAGTTGGGGTGATTGGTGCGGGGCCTGCGGGATTGACTGCGTCCTGGAAACTCAGCGAGGGGGGCGCGGACGTAACAGTTTACGAGGCGGATACACAGTATGTAGGTGGGATAGCTAGGACGGTTGAGTACAAGGGGTTTCGATTTGACATCGGAGGTCACCGATTTTTTTCGAAGTCCCAAGAGGTTGAAGCTCTTTGGGAAGATTTGCTTGGGAAGGACTTGCTGACACGGCCTCGATCATCGCGGATTCTTTATGGGGGTAAGTTTTATGCTTATCCATTGAAAGCGCAGGAAGCGTTTTTCAATTTGGGGGTCATTGAGACAGCGCGATGTGTTCTCTCGTATGCTTGGGCTCAAGTATTCCCCAGGCGTCCGGCGAAGTCGTTTGAGGATTGGGTTTCGAATCAGTTTGGGCAGCGGCTTTTTGAGATTTTTTTCAAGACGTATACCGAGAAGGTATGGGGGATGAGTTGCAAGGAGATTTCGGCCGACTGGGCAGCCCAGCGGATCAAGGGTCTATCGTTAGCGAAGGCAGTCTGGTCTTCGATTTTCCCACAGCGTGGATCTGAGAATTCTGCGCAGACGATCAAGACATTGATCAATAGTTTCCGCTATCCTCGACTTGGACCTGGCATGATGTGGGATGCTGCTGCGGAGCGGACGCGAGCTGCCGGTGGAAAAGTGCACATGGGGGTGCGGGTAACGGGGATAGAGAAACTCTCGTCGGGCCTAGCGTGGCGCATTCACTTTGTATCTGCGGACGGGAATAAGGGGCACGAGGATTTTGATCACGTGATCTCTTCGGCGCCGCTTCGCGAGTTGATCCATGCGGTGACACCCAAGCCGCAGCCGCCGGTCCTCGCTGCAGCGGATGGGTTGCGTTACCGGGACTTCTTAACTGTCGCGCTCGTAGTGCGACCTTCGAATCCTTTTGATGACAACTGGATCTATATTCATGATCCCAAGGTAAAGGTGGGGCGGATTCAGAATTTCGGAAGTTGGTCACCGGAGATGATTCCGGATCCTGCGCTGGCTTGTTACGGCCTAGAGTATTTTTGTTTTGAAGGCGATGGGTTGTGGAATACTTCGGATGCCGATTTGATCGCGTTAGCGAAGAAGGAATTGCAGCAGTTGGGGTTGGTCAAACCAGGTGACGTGTTGGATGGGAATGTGGTTCGCCAGCCGAAGGCTTATCCGGTTTATGACGACGATTACTCGAAGCATGTCGATGTGATTCGAGGTGCGTTGGATCAAGAGTATCCGAATCTTCATTTGGTAGGTCGCAATGGAATGCACAAATACAACAATCAGGACCATTCGATGATGACGGCTCTGCTTGTATCTCGTAACATTTTAAGTGGCACGAAACAATATGACGTTTGGTGCGTCAATCAGGACGCGGAGTATCACGAGGAGTCGCGAGAAATCGAAGACAAGACTGGCCGTCAGGTACCTCGGGCGAAGAAAGACAATTAGCGAGTGAATTAAATCGTGGAACGAGTGATATTGCATGTAGGGATGCCGAAGACGGGAACGACATCCTTGCAATCGACTTTGTTCTGGAAGGAACCTGATCCAAAGTTTCGCTTGATCACGCTGGATACATTTTTCGGGAATCGGACTCTGTGGGCTTCATTTTCGGAAGGAGGGGACAGGACGTCTCGTTTCTTTTCCGCAACGTTACCGAATTGGTATTTGCCTAGATTTCGAAGAGAATCAACTGCTTATCTGCGCAGGGCGTTGCAGGTTTGCAAACGCAGACAAATAACACCGGTTCTCTCAGCGGAAGAAGTCTGGGCGTTCTCGAAAGATTCTCTCAGCAGTTTAAAATCGTTCTTGGAGCAAGAGGGATTTCACGTTCATGTGGTGGGGTATATTCGCCCTTTAGTTGAATTCTATCAAAGCACGCTCAGCAGGTGGTAAAGACGGGGGGGTGCCAATCGTTGATAGGTTCAGTTATTTAGAATCTCGGTATGCAGAATTCCTTAGCTTGCATCGAGAGGTTTTCGGAACGGATCACGTTCATTTTTATGTGTTTGATCCAAAGGTATTTCCTGAAGGATGTGTAGTAAAGCACTTCTGTAAAGAGATTGGGTTATCTTTGGCGGATACACAAGTGCTACGAGAAAACGAAGCCGTAAATATTAATATCACCAAGTTCCTTTATGCATGGAATCGAGTGTACCTGCGGCATCGCTTCGGATTCTTGACGAGGATTCGACGTAGGCTTGTGTTAGAATCACTTGCAGGATTGCCTGGAGGAGGCTTGCGGTTCCATCCGGATTTTGTGGACCGTGTTCAAGATGGGGTGTCAGAGGAGTTTCGTCAACTGCGTGATTCCCAAGGGAAAGAGATTCCAGTTACGCTTTCGCAAAAACGAGGTCTGGACGGGTTGTTGAACGATAGTGACTGGGAGGTTTTCAGTGAGGAATCACTCTGTTGGTTGGCGGAACAAACGGGGACAAGAGTGGTAAGCGAGTCGAAGGTGTCACAGCGAGTGGATCGAGTGGTTTGGCAATTGAATCGTTTGATGTGGCTAAGGGGGTGGCGAGTGATTTTGCGTTAATTCGGTAACGAAGTTCGGTTACGAATTCGTCGCATGCAACTCAAGGCTTTTTACCGAAACACCTAGTTTGGAGCGATAGAATCGCCTGTTGCTTATTCGTGGGAGTCAACAGAAGGGTTGTCGATTTCGCTAGATTGAGGTTTTTTCGGGGGAGAGTTGCCACGATGGGGATTGGGACGGTTGATGGGTTGCCAAGTTTGACGTTTGACGGTGACCGGCATTGATCGGGGGAAATCAGGTGAAGCCTGATCATTGACTTTAATGTGATAGATGTTGATTTCTTCGATATGTGAATGTGACATGCGAATGGTTTTTGCGAGTTGGAATTCAGGTTGCTTTACAACTTGTTGCAAAACCTTTTCAAGAGTGTTTGGTTTTAGTTTTTTGTTTTTCTCAAGGATGAGCCAGCGGCAGGAGGATTCGAAGAGTAGTTCTGTGGCAGCGGCAACACGGTCTTTTGGGCCTAGTTTTTGAATTGGTTCTAGCAGGTGTTTCGAGAGTATCATTTGGCGTTGGAAACTTGGGTCTCGAACGCGAAGGTAGTAGCCGTAGGTGCCATCGAACCGGCCCTCGTAGATGACGGGTTCTTCGGGTGCGACTTGCTCGACGTATTCGACGACTTGTTGCATGAAGTTGACTTCTTGCATTGGCTTTGTTGAGGCAGAGTAACCGGCATAGAGTGCGAGGCAGAGCAGGCTAGTGAGAATTGCGGATTGCGCCCACTTCGCGGAGTAGTTGGAATGCAGGTAGACTGCGATCGCTTGGACGTAGTACGCGCAGAGCCAGGTTGCCGTGGGGCAGGCTAAAAGGATGTAACGTGGATCTTTCGCCCAGATTGGGATGAGGATTGTTGCGACGACAAGGATACCGAGCAAAATCCTTAAGCAGTCGGTTCTGAATTGGGGCTGAGAAAACGCCCAGAGTAGTCCGAGGATGCTGAAGAGGATTCCCCAAAGATCGATTAGCTTGAGCAATGCGATTGGGTAAAAGGTCAATGAGTTGACGCGCAAGAATCGCTCCATGTTCCAGTCGACTTGAGCTAACTGCTCTGGGGTGATGATAGTGATTACGACGAAGACGCCGAGCAGTCCGACGAGGATACATGCTCCGACGATACGAACGCGCCAATCTTTGAGCAGGTGAAACTTTCTCGATGCGACGACCCAAGCGATACCGATGATGACAACATATCCGATGGTTGGATGGAAGAGGATGCTCAGAACGGCGAGGATAGTTGCTAGTCCGATATGTTTTGGGGATTGTTTCTCATCGGAGTCATCGAGTCCGACTCGGAAATGATATAAGGATGCGACGGCCAGGCAGAGGGCGGGGACGTTGAGCATGACGGCATTGTTCCAGGAGATCATTCCTGGCATTAGGAACAGCAAGCCGGCGGCGATACCGGCGGTCGGGGAGATCCATCGCCGGATACTGGTGAGCAAATAGAATCCGGTAATCAAGCCGAATAGTTGAACGACACCTTTTGCAACGGTGGTCGACGTCCCGAACACTTCGAATGCGATGGCCTCAATGAAGTAGAACAACGGGGGGTATCTCGAGGCGGTGACTACGGGATATCTAGCGTAGTAGCTTCTAGCATATTCCACTGGATTGCTCAGTCCTTCGTGGATCAGGTCTCGTAAAAACAACCCGTTCACTGCGTGGCGAGGAGCATCACCTTGAAACCACAGTCCATCGTTATTCCAGTGGAGCAGGATACAGAACAGCCAGCAGAGGACGAGTGCGATGGATTGAAACCGGAGCCCATCGTTGAAGTGAGATTGGTTCATAGACATTTTTGAATCGTCAGAACATCGCATGGGGCGGACGTCGCGTGCAACAAATTGCGGAGCGACTCAACTGCCGGGGTTGCGTATTTTCGTCGAGGGAAGGGTTTTCAGCTAGTCTAGAAACGGTCAACCGCTCCATTCTCGGTTACCTCGAGGCGGGCTGCTCTGAGTAACCTGGAACTAGTAACCTGGAACTAGTAACCTGGAA
>CAZACJ010000023.1:33068-39908 GCA_964483385.1 uncultured Pirellula sp.
GGAACTAGTAACCTGGAATGGGACGTGGGAGCCCATGCATCTAGGTTGACGAAGATACCTTTAGCCGGTGGTCGCCGTGGGTGCCAAGAAAGTTTTCCACGAGCGGTAGCGTGGATCTTTCAGGGTCACAGAGATTCCTGGGTTGGCTGCTGGTCGAATCGGCTCACTGAGGAGTTTCATGCCAGCTTGAAGGGGAGTGCGTCCACCTTTTTTGCTGTTGCAAGTGATGCACGAGCAGACGACGTTTTCCCAGGTCGTTTTTCCACCTTGTGATCTCGGGACAATGTGGTCGAGGCTTAATTGGCTCATCGGTTTCGATTGACCGCAATACTGGCATCGGTGCGAGTCTCGGGCGAAAAGGGTTTTTCGATTGAAACGCACGGTCGATTTCGGTACTCGATCGTAGAGTACCAAACGGATAATCCTTGGGACT
The DNA here is from genome assembly GCA_964483385.1 of uncultured Pirellula sp. Taxonomy (GTDB): domain Bacteria; phylum Planctomycetota; class Planctomycetia; order Pirellulales; family Pirellulaceae; genus JBKCUI01. The sequence goes on from CAZACJ010000023.1 coordinate 33,502, forward strand.
TGCAGTTCGCGCGAAGGGGTCTTGATGTAGTCTTCCCCGGGTTGCTTTTCGAGGCAATGCAGTTCCGAGAGTTCGCACCAGTTTTCGAAGTCGTAGTTGGTATACTGGTCATCTTCGATGGTGATGACCTCCGCGCAGCCGCGATAGAGCAGAGTCATGGCGCGACGAACGTCGACGACGCGGATTGCCATGTAGAACCGATTCAGCACTAATACGCTACAATCGAGTGAAGAGCTATCACTCATTCGGCTTCCTCCTGCGGGCCCATTGGGGGCTAATTCTTTTGAGTTACACGGGATGCTTCGACAACAACGCCATTCTAGAACTAAGGCCTGATATTTCCCCTTGCCAATTAACGGCTTTGGGGTGGGGATTGGACTGGACGTAATAGTCTAGCCGATTTTTGGGTCGCGGATGGGAGTGCTGTGTCATCTAAGTGGATATTCAAAGGTCAAGGGGATTGGTGATCGGCGGTGTTTCGGATTACGATGAAGAGTGTTTGGTTGAAAATCTTCTTAAAAAAAACACGAAAACGATCCAAAGGGTTGGTATGCAAGACTCCAATATGCTCGGTAAGGTTCGCGGATACCATCGTGATCGGTTGTGGCCGATTTCAGGTGGAGTAGCTTTCCTTTTGCTTTTGCTGGCCATGTCTTTCTTTTCGGGCCGACGAGTCGAGGGGCAACCTCCAGAGGTCCCCGGTCGGGATTTGTTGGTTGCACCGGACCGCAGTCCTCGTCCGGCGTTATTCCCTGCACGTCTCCCTCTGGATTTCTTGTCCGGGGAACGGGTCGCTTTCGTGGGGAATTCGCTCGCAGAAAAAATGAACCTCTATGGACACTTTGAGACCTACCTACACTTGGCGAATCCTGACAAGCAATTGGTGGTGCGGAATTTTGCGAGGCCGGCTGATGAACTGACGGTTCGCCAGCGTCCGGCGAATTACGATTTGCTCGATGATCCGTTGTATCATTTCTCGCCGGATACGGTGTTTTGTTTCTATGGTTACAACGAGTCATTTGCTGGGGCTTTGGGCGTTGAAGCTTTTATAAGCAACTATATTGAATACCTGGAACAATTCTCGCAGCGTTACACTCGGGATTCCACCGGTGCAAGAGTTCGATTTGTGCTCGTCGGCCCGATCGCTTTTGAGGATACGGCAGATTCGCTATTGCCTTCGGCTGATGGGATCAACGCGCAGTTGACACTTTACAACGAAGCGATCCGAGAAGTTTCTCGGCGAACGCAGTGGCCAATGATCGACTTGTTCTCGCAAACTCAAACGGCTTTTCAGGAGGAGCCTGGGTGTCAGTACACGACTGCAGGTTTTCAAGTCAACCAGCGAGGGGATGCGTTGGTAGCTGAAATCATGGCAAAGACGTTGTTCGCGGATCGTTTGAGCAAATCATCAATTGCCAAGGATGCAGAGCGGGTGAAGGCAATTCGGGACTTGGTCAATGACAAGTCTTGGATTCACTTGCAAGATTATCGAATGATCAATGGCTGGTACGTCTACGGTGGCCGAAGGACTTGGGACCACGAGACGTTCCCTCGCGAGTACAACAAGATTCGGCAGATGGCGCAGGTGCGAGATCGCGCGATATGGGATTCTGTTTCGGGCAAAGAGATCGGGATGATTGATGATTCAGCGACACAAGAGTTGATTGTTCCGCCAACGCGTTTCGGCACACCAACTCAGAAATACTCTGAGTCGCCGGAATTGAGGTACTTGAGCCCGGACGAGTTTATTGCGAATACCGAGGTTGCGGATGGTCTCGAGATTCGGTTATTCGCAGATGAGACGATGGTGCCGGAGTTAGCTAAGCCGGTGCAATTGAATTTTGACAATCAAGGCCGCCTGTGGGTGGCTTGCATGCCCACCTATCCGCAATGGAGGCCGGGTGATGCGAGACCCAGTGATCGATTGCTCATCCTGGAGGACACCGATGGGGACGGACGTGCCGACAAGAGCAAGGTTTTCTACGACAAGCTCCATTGCCCCACGGGCTTTGAATTTTACAGGGGAGGTGTACTTGTTGTCGATCAGCCTCGACTGATCTGGCTAAAGGACACCGACGGAGACGACGTAGCGGACGAGGTTGTTGAGATTCTGGATGGTTGGGGAACGGATGACACTCACCATACGATCGGAGCCTTTGAGTTCTCGCATGGAGGACTGTTGCATATGCTTGAGGGGGTAGCGATGAGTACAACTTTGGAGACCCCTTGGGGGCCCAAGCGTTGGAAGGGAGCGGCGGGCAGTTACGTGTTTGATCCTCGCACCTATGAGATTTCAAGGTTTACGACCCCCGGTTATGGCAATCCTTGGTGCATGATGTTTGATCCTTGGGGGCAAGGGATCGTCGGGGACGGAACGAATGCGCAGCAGCATTGGGCAACTGCATTATCGGGGAACCAGGTTGGCCCGCGTCGGGGATTGAATGCCATTTTCGACAACCAAGGGATGCGTCCTGCTCTGGGGAACGAACTGCTTTACTCACGGCATTTGCCTGACGAGTTGCAAGGTGAGTTGACCTATGCGTGCGTGATCAACATGAATGGTATGCCACGATTTCGCATCCGGGACGATGGAGCAGGATTTACGGGAGAGCGCGTGATGTTTGAGCCGAAGCAGCCTGCGGATTTGATTCGTTCGAAGGACAAGAATTTTCGACCTGCAGATCCGCAGATTGGGCCGGATGGAGCCTTATGGTTTGGCGATTGGGCCAACGCGTTGATCGGGCACATGCAATACTCGCAGCGGGACCCGAATCGAGACCATGTGCGTGGAAGAATCTACCGGTTGGTCGCTAAGGACAGACCGCTGCTTACTCCTTTGACGCAGAAGGGGAAGTCGGAACTCGAGTTGCTCGATCAATTGCGAGTTTATGAGCCTCGCACCCGTGCTAAAGCTCGGCGCGAGCTTGCCGATCGACCGAAGGATTTGGTGCTTGAAGCCCTGGCGCAGTGGACGGCTGGTTTGAAATCTTCGCTGGACGATTCGAATCTGGCTCGGGCAGAAGGTGAGCCATTGCCAGCCGAGGTCAGTGAAAACGAGCGATTGCTCTGCGAGGCTTTCTGGGTCCATCAGAATCATCATCATGTGGATCGTGGGTTGATTGAGCGATTGCTCAAGTCGCCTGAACCGAGGGTACGAGCGGCCGTGGTGCATGGGATTACCGACTTGCGTCGTTTGATTCCCGATGCGTTCAATGATCTGATTGCGGCGTCGAAGGATCCGCATCCTCGGGTTTTAGCGGAGGTCGCGCGTGGATTGAGTTACTTCCAAAACAGGGAATCTGTCGATGCACTATTGGATATTGCAAGTCGTCCTATGGACCCTTGGCTCACCTACATTATGGAACACTCGATCGCTGCGACTCAAGGAACTTGGGAGCCGATGTATCGCAGTGGAGAATTGGCCAAAGCAAATCCGAACGGAATCGGTGCCATCGATCGCTTTCTGGCTGCAAACGGGCCCGGGATAGCTGCTGAGAAGCATATCAAGTTGCTTGCTGAACCAGCCGATATCAAAAAGGAAGTTGCTCGCGAGAATGCTTATGCGGCGTTGATCAATCTCAAGGGTAATGCAAAGAATGGTCAGCAAGTCTTCGCACGTGTTTGCGCGAACTGCCACCGAGTCGGTGAGAAAGGGTACCAATTCGGACCAGAGTTGACCAACGTGGCGGTACGATTGAATCGTCATGATTTAATCGAATCGATTGTCGATCCGAGTGCCAAAATGGATCCGAAGTACGTCACCGAGCAAATTCGAACCGAGGATGACGAAGTACTCATCGGTTTCATTTCTGAAGAGACGGAGGAGACGATCACGCTATCGCTGCCGGAAGGTAAGTCCCGGAAGTTGAATAAAAAGGAAGACATTGCCGAACGCAAACGATCGTTGCAGAGCAGCATGCCGGAAAGCTTGGCAGTTACCGTTGCACCAACTGAGTTCTTGGACTTGATCGAATACCTTTCTTCCTTGAAGTAAATTTTTACAGAAGGCTACGCATGGATCAGATTGTTGTGGTCGGCGGTGGCGGGCATGCCAAGATGGTGATCGAGGCGGCACGCTCGGGAAACGAAGCTCGCGTTGTGTGCTGCTTGGACGTTCGTCCATCGGTTGCTGAACTTTTAGGGGTGCCGGTGGTAGAAGAGACTCCGGAGCAAATTCGTGCTTACTGTCGCGAGGGGGTGCATTTTTTCGTCGGAATTGGTGAGAATCGTTTACGACAACGCGTAATGCAACGTATCGCTGATCTGGGGGGGTATTTCGCAACGATCATTGCTGAATCTGCGTATGTATCCCCGTCTGCGATTCTGGGTGAAGGAACCGTAGTGATGCCCAAAGCTGTTGTGGGTGCAATGGCCAGAATTGGAAGTGGCGTAATCCTAAACACTGCTTGCTCGGTTGATCATGATACACGTATCGATGACTACGCACACGTCGCACCTGGTTGCCATCTTGCGGGGACGGTCGATGTTGGCGAAGGAGCATTACTTGGGATCGGTACGTGTGTGATTCCCGGGATTCGCGTTGGAGCTTGGGCTACGCTAGGTGCGAACTCCACTGTGATTCGAGAAATACCCGATCACTCGACTTGGGTCGGATCCCCTGCTCGGTGTATTCGGGTAGACAAAAATCCAGCGATGGCTTCGGAACGAACTCAAGTCGTCAAGAAGCCCGGGCAGGGGCGTTGAAGATGAATACATCGCATTCCGTTTTTATCAAACGATTGCGCATGCAAGTGGATCTTAGTGGTATCGCTCAGTGGCTGGATTCGTTTCGACCTGAAATCGCCGCTCAATCAAATTCTTCCAGGGAACAAGGTCAAGTCGTTTGGTTGCCTTGGCACAGCAAGTTGATCGGTGCGCATGCGCAAGCGAAATGGGAGAGCTTTCGGCATGAGATGGATGGTAGCGTTTTTGCTTGTTTGGCGGATCGAGAAGGTTGCAGGCAGTTGATGCGAGACTTGGCGGGAAGAACCGATTTTGTACCAGAAGCGACTTGGCTAGCGATACTGCGCGATGAACAAGGAAATGAGCAACCGCTTGCTACCATTCAAGGTCTGCTTGCCAATCATGGTTATGGTTCGATTCAGAACATTGGTGTGATACCATCTTGGCGAGGACGTGGATTGGGGAAGGAGTTGTTGCGTCGCTGTTTATCCGGTTATCGGGATAACGGATGTCGAAGCGTAAGTCTGGAAGTGACAACCCATAATTTGGCTGCGATTCGATTGTATGAATCGGTCGGGTTTCGAGTGATTGAAACTGTGTTCAAGTATTGTTATCTGTATTAGGATGGCACGAAGCTGATGAAGTTTTTGAAGGCGCATTGGAAGCATTTGATTCTGGCAAATTATCGCATTTCACCGGAGTTTCTGGAGCGATATGTACCATTGAAAACAACACTCGATTTCTTTCAGGGTGACTGTTACATCAGTTTGGTGGCCTTTCTGTTTGATCAAACTCGGGTGTTGGGAATCCCTGTTCCTGGGCATCGTTGCTTTGAGGAAGTGAATTTAAGGTTCTATGTAACACCGGATCGAGACCGAAGCCTAAGAGCGGTCACATTCCTGAAAGAGATCGTTCCGCGGGCAACGATTCCTCTTATTGCAAACAATTTGTTTTATGAGAATTACGTAGCGATGCCGATGGGGCACGAGTTCCTTTGGGGGGCATCATCGGATCGAGCAAACCCGAAAACGGCACCTCAGCAGGTGACGTATACTTGGGGAATTCGGCAACAGAATAGGATTTCGGCTTGTATCGACAAACCGCTTCATCTGCCCCCTGCTGGGTCACTTGGAGAGTTCATTACGGAGCATTACTGGGGGTATGCCAAGGGGTCGAAGAAGACCCTTGAGTATCGCGTTGAGCATCCTCCATGGGTGAGTTGTTCGGTCGAGGATGTGGAAATACAGGTTGATTTTCGAGAAAGTTACGGTGACGAATTCGCGTTCTTACGGGACGAGAAGCCGGCGAGTGTTCTTTATGCACTTGGGTCGGCCGTCAGTGTATCGTTTCCCTCGATCCTTTGATCTGTCTATAATCGCGAGATAATGCTCGGTCAGATTGTACTGAATTGCCGAGAGAAGGTTCCGGCAGTTTGCTTGCCGCTGCTCCTGAGAATTTGTAACTAGTTCCAGCCAACGCGATTTTGATTATGGTGACTATCTATCAGCGCCTAATGGCACTTGCGTGGCCCGTTTTTTCAATGGTTTTCGGGTTGGTCTTGTTGGTAGGTTGCCAACCCAATGCTGATTCTGTGAGTAAACAGGAATTGGGAATTCCGAGTCAGGGGGAGAGTGGGGTTGGGGCTGGTCGCCAAGAAAGTGACAGCCGAGGGACCGGCAACCAAGAGAGCAGAGGGCCGAGTTCGGCATTGCAAGCGGTAACTC
>CAZACJ010000023.1:40008-60804 GCA_964483385.1 uncultured Pirellula sp.
GGGACCGGCAACCAAGAGAGCAGAGGGCCGAGTTCGGCATTGCAAGCGGTAACTCAGGGGGATTCGGTAACTCCGGGGGATGGAGTTCAAGGTGCTTCGACGAATCCGCCGGGTAAAACATTGGTGGAACCCCGTGTTGTACTGGAGGGGTGTTTGAAGAAGTACCAGCAGGTTCAAAGGTATGAAGATGCTGGCCAGTTGGTGATACAAGGAGAGACGACGTTGACCTTGCCTTTGCAAGTGGCTTGGGAGCGTCCCAATCGACTAGCGATTCGTACTGGGCTCGTCGATGCATGCTGGAAGGAAACAGGTTGGGAAGCGAGATCAAAGGCATTGATGCTTGGGACGGACCCAACCGCATCAGGTACCGAACTCCAGGATCGCGTCATTGCATCCCCTGTTCCGTTTCCGAATCAGAGGTTGGTCCGTCCGTTGCCGGAGCGGATCGATTCGCTGTGGCTTGCAGACGACACGCTTGCTGGACTTTTGAATGAGCCGATGTCCAAACCGATTCAATTAGAGTTCTTACTCTCAATGGATGCTTCGCAAGCGTTTTCGGGGCAGGAGAGCAAGCTGATTTATTTGGAAGCTGGAACGATTCAAGGGGTCTCTTGTGTTCGCATTCAGGTAGCCAAGCAGGTCGATGGAATTGAGCTGGTTTGGGTTTTGTGGATTGACCCACAGACATCGTTGTTGCGCAAGATTGAGTTGCCTGCACGTTTTTATTATCCAACGTATCCCGAAGAGACGTTGGATGGGTTGCGATGTGCGGTTGAATTTCTTGATGTCAAAGTAGATCAACCGATCGTATGGGAGCGATGGAATTTGGCGGAAGTTCCTGGAGAGTTGTTGGTCAGGCGATGGGTAGCGGTTCCACCGATCGCATCGACACCGATTCTCGGGAAGGTTATTCCTCCGTTGGACTTTAAATCAATGACAGGGGAAGTGTTGCTGGACACGGCGGAGCCGCGTCGTCCGCTGAGTATCTTGTGCTGGGTTGATGATCGTGCGGCTTTGCGTCCGCTGATCGACGATCTGAATCGAGTGAAGAAGACACTTCTGGAAAACGAGCTTTCCGCATCGAGCGAGTTGTTTTTGGTGGCGAGCTCATCGGATGCAGCAGGTGTTTCGGACAAGCTCAAGAGTTGGAATAGCGAGTTGCCCTTAGCGATCGATCGTGACGGAGAGTTGGGGAGGGCTTTTTCCGTACCGGGAGCGCCGGCGTTAGTGATTTTGGATCGAGACCGAAGGGTGCAAGTTGCTGAGTGGATATTGACTCCAGAGGTAATTGCAGGGATACCGAATTTGGTCAGCAAGTTGAGGGACAAGCAGGATTTGGCAAGTCGGCAACTGCAGAAGGACGCGGACAATCAAGCTCGTTTTATTGGCGCGTTGCATCGTTTTGCGATCGATAAAGAGCAAGCTGCTAAGTTACCCGAGGTACCGGAATTTCAATTTTCGCTCCATGGGATGCGTCGGGTTTGGAAAGTCGATTTTCAATCACCTTTGATCAGTGCTGCGGGTGCTTGGTCTCCGCGATGGGCGCTTCAAAAGAATTCGGATCTAGCCGCGTTGGCACCGGAGAATTTGGTGATGTCGGCGTTGGATGAAGACGGCCTGGTCTACAGTGTTCGGCTTGATGGAACGACGAATGTGGTCTCTCGGATCGAGCCAGAGCAAGCAGATGGTGCGAAACGGATCTCGATGAGTTTTGATCCTTGGACTCATGCGATGATTGCAATCTTACCGGAGGGGTTACCCCGAATTTGGCTAAGTCCAACAGTGCCATTGACTCCGATTGCAACATCGGCTGAGAATCCGGTGATAGGTTCGAAATCATCGATTCCGTTGGCAACGCTGTATGACACGCAGATGGCTGAATCTCCGATCTGTCATGCTTGGATTCCCACAGGCAATGCGATGGACTCGTTGATGGAGGGCAAGCCGGTAGAGTTGTCCAGGTTGGCGGTCGGCACGACTTCATCGAGGCTTATGGTGATCGATCCGAAGTCGGAACAGCGATTGGATGCTACGTTTCGTGAAACCCCGGTCGCGTTTGTACCAAGTCTGGATGCGATGGGGCGTGTAGACCAATGGGATGTACTGTACTCAGATGCAACTTTGCATCACATCTCGAATCTTGGAGGGAGCGTCGCTAGCACGAATGGGGATAAGGCGTTAGAAGCGAGGCTCGAGCGATTACCGATGCGTGTAGATGCTTCGACCTGGTTATGGGGGCTGCACGCGGGCAAGGCATTGGGGATAGAAGGATCGGATGCGGTATTGCTGGAGTACCATCTCGGGCGTCTTGCCAGTGGCGAAACGGGTCTTTTTGTAAGCAATCGATTGCATCAAGTGATCCAGCAACGACCGTTGTGCGTACGGCCGGAGCAAGCAAAGTTGCTTGGAACGGTTCGCCTTGCAGATGGGCAGTTGATTGGGATCGCCACGGGAACGAACCGAATCCTGCATTTGTTCACAGGTGATTTGACAATGTTGGATCAAGTATCGTTTCGAGGAAGGATCTTGGGGGCGGCTTTGCTACCGAAAGGAAACGACTTGCAGTTGATCATTGCGTTGGAAAATGAGATCAGTTGTTGGGACATCGATGTACCTGATACTATTGGTCCATCGCGATAAGTTGTTGAAGGTCTTCGATGGAGCGAACTACGATATCCGCTCCATTGGCCAGGAAGTTACGAGCGATTGAGTTTAGTTGTTGTTGCAGTTCAGTTGGTTGCATTGCTCGGCATTGCGAGAGAGTCAGACCGAGTGCATTTCCGGTTTGGGCGACAGCGATGGTCAAGCATCCGGCATTGCGTCCGGCAGCGATACCGGCGAGAGAATCATCAGCCACCGCGATTTGGGACATCGGATACACACCCAACTGTTCGGCTGCTCGAAAATTCTGCCAAGGAGCGGGGCGACCAGCGGAAACTTCATCGCTACAAACGGTCGTATCGGGAGCGTAGCCATTTTGTTTCGCGAGAGGTTCTACGCAATCCATCAGAGCGCGTGTATAGCCTGTGGTCGAACCTATCTTTAGACCTTGATTGCGGAGAGCTAGGATAGTTTCAGGAATCCCTGGTATCACGTCGCAGTGTTCAGCGAGGACGGTTTGTTGCAGAGGCAGAAACTTGCTGTAAAGTTCTCGAACATCGTTCTCATTGGGTGGGCGATGGAAGTGATCCGCCCAAGCTTGTGCAATTCTCGGCAACTCAATCATTGCGCGAATGTGGTCGATTTTTGCTTGCCCCATTGGTCCACGGGCTTCGGCCTCGGTGACTTGTACCCCGACATCTTGGAAGACAGCGCGGAATACTTCAACGGGTGCTACGCTACCATAATCGATCGTGGTACCCGCCCAATCAAAGAGGATCGCTTTTAAAGATGAGATTCGGAAAGGAGGTGGTGTTCCGATTTCTTGACCAGTCCACCATAGTCCCTTGTGATTTAATTGATTCATAATCGATTCTTAGCGTAGCTTTATCGTAGCAGCAAAGGGTTACTTCGGTAACTTGTAATCCCAAGCCTCTTCAGCGAGTCCGAAAGAGAGTGTCATACCATTGCCACCGAGGCCGGTGAAGACATCTAGCCCCGGAGCAATGGAGTGTTCAAAGAACAGCCCGTTTGCGTATTTAGCGTAGACACCTTGCCAGCGTGCCTGGAGTTGCCAGGTTGGCAATTGGATTATTTTATGCAATTCTCTGAGGATCCAATCATCGATACGGCATTCGTCGAAAGGTTCAACTTCGTCGCCGTATTGGTGAGAATCTCCGAGGACGACTTGTCCCAGATGGTTTTGCGAAGCCATAACGTGGATTCCATAACGATTGAGTTCTGGGGCTTCGTTTTCGATTCTTGCGGCGAGTTGATCTAGGGTTGGGCAAGACTTGAAATTCGGGTAGTGTCTTAGCGTTAGTCCTCCAGCGATATGAGGCCCGAGTCTCCAGGAATTCGGTTGTGACACGGTGCGCATCATATGGAGTTTACATGGGCGAATCGGTTGTTGTTGAAAGACTTCGGGAAACAAGGTGGCGAAGTCGTCGCCGGAGCAGATGACGATGTGGTCGAACCGGTGGTTTTCACGATTCCCTGTCCGCAATTCACCTTGTACCGCGTGGGTCACACAGGTTGAGAAATGGAATTCCACTCCGTAAGTCTTGTGCAACCAAGCGGGTAGGGATCGCACTGCAGAGGTTGGATCAACGCAACATTCGGTTTGGCTCCAGAGGCTACCGAGCAAGTTCTTTGGGTTTGCTGCGGAACTCAGATCCATCGTTTCGCGGGAGTTCAGTAATCGCAAATGTTCGCTGCGCGAGCCATTTTGATGCAACTCCATGTATTCTTGGAGGACTTGCCATTCATCTTCGTGGTGGGCGAGGTGTAACGATCCACAGGGTTCGACCCAAACTTCAGCTTCATCGCGAAGACGTAGCCAGCGTTTTCTCGACCGCATAGCGGTGGGCTGAGCTGCATCGGGTTGGCCGATGACCCAGACCATACCAAAATTCCGTATCGAAGCACCGCTGGCTTTTGGGGTTCGTTCGAAGACCGTAACTTTAGCTCCTCGTTCAGCCGCAGCCCAAGCTTGGGCGAGGCCGACGATTCCGGCGCCAACAATTCCGACCTTCATCTGCAACTCCTAACCTTTGAGTGATTCGATACAAAAAAAACGCATTACACCCGATAGGAAAAAACTGGGGTAAAAGGGCTAGACGTTGACGGATCGCTTCTCCGATCGGACCGAGTTTCCGGCGGGATCCACAGCCTCGATTTGGACTTCGTAAAGTCCAGGTTCGAGTGCAAGTTGGATCGAGGTTCCTGAAATGGCGGTCTTAATGGGGGTCAAGGTTCCACCCACTGGACCGGCGAGCAGGTTGTAGCGAGCGCTTGGGGCTGAAGCGTTCCAGGATGCTCGCAGGGTACCTTCTCGTCCGACGAGTGAGAGGATGGAGAATGGGTTTAGATATTGGTTTAGGTTCAGGAAATGCTTATCCAAGCTAGGCAGGAACGCGTTTGCGGATCTGACAGAGAGGGAGAGCAACTGTGGTCCATCGGGGAGGATACCGAAGAGCTCGGTGATCGCTTGATCATTGAGGGAGAAGGATCCATCGTTGGCAACATACTGGGAAACATCGAGTCGATCTCCACCATTGAGAGATGCGAAGAGGGATCTGGAGTTGTTGACAATGCGTCCTGAGATGCTGCGATCTGCGGTGATGGATTGGATGCCTCCGGACTCTGCCATGACCAAGTTGGTCAGAGGAAGTGTTTGCCCGGCGGGCGGGGTGTTCAAGTAGTTGATGACCGCCAGAACGTCCAAGGGGGAGATGTTACCATCGCGATCGACGTCGAAGTCGATCCGATAGGTACCTGATCCTGTGTTGATTTGATTGATCACACCCAGAACATCCAGTGGAGAGATCGAGGTATCGCGATCGGTATCCATTGCGGACACCCAGTTTTCGCTAGCGCTGCGGGCAGGGGTAACGTCGATAACGTAGCTTGCTTGAGCCAGTAAAGCTCCTTGTGATTTTGCAGTGACTTTGAGTGTATTGCTACCTGCTTCTGCAAAGCTGACGTTGGTGATTGTCAGGTTAGTGCCACCCGAGAGGAATCGGTCGATTGTTCCGTTTCCATCGAGATCGACTTCGTAATTGATCACATTCGGTGGCGACTGCAGACCTGTGAGTACGATATTGTAGTTTGCCGATTCACCGGTCCGCAGAAGTGACTTGCCCGAGATGGACAGATTGGCTGGTGGGAGGGGATTGAGGACTGGCAGTAGTCCGGAGTTGTAAGACAGTCCGCTTGCTCCTGTTGAGACGGCGGTTACTCGAGCGCCGTTGACGAAGACTTCGTAGACTCCATCGATCAGGTAGCCTTGGGAATCGGTAAGAGAGCCGCTGAAGGTTAGATCCATGACGGTCTTGCCATCGACGACGCTACGGTTGACGGTGGTAGTAACCGGTAGGAGGTCTACATCTTTCTTTACAACACTCACGGCATCTAAGCCGACGGTATTGAGTTCAGCGTCCCAGTGGAGTCGAACGTTTTGAATTCGTTCACTGAGCGGGTTACCGGCGGAATCGGTGATAGCAACGATTTCTGGCCGATTGCGTACATTCACTCGAAGCGAGCGTGTTAGGGTAGGTTGCCCGGGGAATTCCACGTCGGTTACGCGCACGATGACGTCATAGAACGGTTTGACTTCGAAATCCAGAAGGGTGCCTTGTCGCAGTCGCAGGATGCTACCGACGATTTCAAAAGCGTTTGCATCTGAGCCTTCGAGCGACAATACATTTGAGCCGTTTACGGAGTCATCGGTCACAGCGATCGTAGCGATATTTTGGCCAGGGGATGGTCCGTTGGTTTCATTGATCAGAGTCACTGGATTGAGGAGTCTCAGATCGATGGGTGGTTCGTTGACATCGCCGATGGTCAGGGTGAAGGAGGATGATGCATCTGGGATTCCAGGAAATGCCGGGTCATCGACTTGGACTACGACTCGGTAGTTGGTTTTTGTTTCGAAGTCTAGGGGTGTGGCTGATTGAAATCTCAGTTCGTTGCCGACGATTTGGAAGAAGCTCGCATCGAGGCCGTTAGCGAGGGAGAAAGTGTTGTTACCGATCGCGTCGTCTTGGGCTGCGATGTTTGCGACACGAACTGGTGTTGAGACATCAGTTGATTCCAGGAGTGGGTTAACGACATTGGTGAACAAGATGCCGGTGGGTTTCTCGTTGACATCGTTGATTTGCAGGGTGAACAGAACGCTCAGATCTGGGTTCGAGCCAACGGTAGTATCTTCGGATGAGACGAGTACGCTGTAGCTAGATTTGGTTTCGAAATCCAGGGGAAGTGCGCTTTGGAATCTCAGTTCGTTTCCGACGAGGTTAAAGAAACTAGCGTCTGCTCCGGAGATTGATAGTTGGTTTGTTCCGAGTGCATCATCGATGACTTGGATTGTCGCAACGGTCAAGGGTTGAAACACAGGAGTGGTTTCGGTGACGGTTGGTACGTTGTTGAACACGATATTGGTTGGAGCTTCGTTGATGTCGCGCAATTGGACGGTGACGGTACCGTTGGCGGATAGCGCTGGGCTAGCCTTATCTCTGACCACGACAGGAACGCTCAAGAAGAAGCGGGCTTCGTAATCGAGCATCGCTGAGGCGAGGACGCGGAGTTGTCCGTTGTTCTCATCGATGGTAAAGACACCTGCGGGCGCGGTGGCTCCGAGTGCGTAGGTAAGTTGTCCATTTACTCCGGCATCGGGGTCGGTAGCGATGATGGTTCCAACGAGTGTTCCGGGTGGAGAGTTCTCATCGATCGTATACGTTGAGGCTTGGATCGATGGGGCTTCATTGCGATCTAAATTCACTAGCTTGATGAACTTCTTGGTGACTCCTGGGATGGATTGTGAGTCTCTTACTTCAACTTCGACGTTCAATTCGCGAGTGGTTTCGTAGTCCCAAGCGCCGTTGCCGGTGTATTTGATTTCACCTGTGAGTACATCGATGCTGAATGGCCCAGGGTTACTGGAGAATCGGTAGGTGAGTGTTTGTCCGGCATCTGGATCGGTAGCCAAAACCGTAGCGACGACGGAGTTAACGGGTGGGTTTTCGGGAATATTGAACTGGGAAGACTGGATTTCCGGGGGAAGGTTCAATTGGAACCCGAAGGAGACGTCAGAGAGATGTTCGAACGCTGTGACTGCAAGTGTTCGGCCTGAGTTAGAAGTCAGTGGAATGAGATTTCCGGGGAAGTTACCGACGGTTAAGCGATAGACTTCGGGTGGGGTACCTGGTGCTGGCGGGGGTACGGGGATAGAGGGAGGGAGTTCAGAAATGTAGAACGATCCATCCGCTGCCGACGTGGTTTGGAATTCCGGATAAGAGTATCGGAGTTTATCGAACGGGCCGAAAGGGCTCGAGCCCGGGATGGTCTCATCGGTGTAGATGATGGCATATTTGATGTCTGCTGTCGGTCGATTGAATCCGATGACTTCGCGGTCCATCCCAATCAGAGGTCGGGTAGTTTTTGTAGCGATCAAGTTGTCATTTTTATCGTAGATCGAAAGTCTTCCGTAAGATGGAGTCGTGTTGCTGGCTGCTATGGATTCGATCGAGATCGATTGGGCTTCGCGATAGAACATCACTTTCAATCGGTCCGACGAGTCGTACCACGGAATACCTTCGCTGGAGAAGACGCGAATTGTGTTGAAGTTATTGTCAAAGGTGTTGACGGTTTTTACGGCGAAACCGATGTTCTTGTTTGTGTCATTTGCTACGGTCAGTGTGGCGTTTGGAAACGCGTTTGCAATCTCGACGTTGAGTGGTTGCTGTGCGGCGATTACATCGATGGTGGTCAAATCGCGAACACCGTTGTCATTGCGATCGGCAAAGAGAGAAACGCCGGCCAGTGGCGTATCGGCCCCATTGATAATTCCATTGCGATCGACATCAAGGGAGGTACTCCCTGAGAAGCCGCCCCCGAAGTTAAAGGTTCCGACGTGATTCGTTGCACGGCCCGAGTACACCAGGGGTCTTGGGTCGCCGAAGGTCCCGTAGGTGAATCGGTATTTGGAGTTGGGATTCAGTTCATCTTCGATGGTTGTTCCTGCGACCCAATCCTCTGTGGTATAGCCAGTGGAGTTACCGATACGTGCGACATAACCCACGTTTTCTTGGACGACCAGTACAGTTCCTGGTGCCACGCGTTGGTCGGCATTGAAGTGCGAGAAGGAGATTCTGCCGTAGGACCAGCAAGGAGATGGGGTGAACCCGAGCATGGCTACGGAGTCGTGGATTATCCAGCTTGCAGCTCCATTGTCTAAAGTACCGTCGTCGTTGAGGTCATAGTCGGTCGCCGGGGTTGGTTTGGTTGGCGAGGTAATGAGTAAGAAGCTCAGGGAGCCGCCGACATGGGCCAAGCGATCCGAGATGGTTGACGCGTCGCTCCAGCGATTATCGGGTAGTCCCGCAAAGGCGTTGGATGTGCTGCTCAAGCGTGAGGACTGTGCGTTAACTTGATAAGGTGATGCGGCTTGCGTGATCGTTAAGAAACCATTTGAGCCGAAGGAGAGGTTGGAGACGTCGATGATACTGTGAAGGTAACCAGGACCGCCGGGCACGGCTCCCCAGCTCTCGAGAGTTGCAAAGTAGGTTCCATCGGGGATGGTCGCGTTGGGGGTTCCTCGCAGTTCGATGTACTGATCGGTATCGCGATTTCCGAAGAGTGGATCTTCTTGAATTTCGCTGATAAGCATTCCGGCGAAGACTTTGCGGGCCTCTAAACTTTCCAAGATCAGTTTCCGGCGAGCGGATCGGGACGATTTCCTGGTTGAGGAGATGGTTTTTGCGGTTTTCTTGAGAAGTTGGGAACGGAGGGCATAAAGAGAAGCGAAAAAACGAGTCATGAAAGAGGTCCCGGGAAGGAAAAGATGAGGAAAAGCCTAGGAAGCTGACAGTGTAGGCGAGATCAGTGTCGGGAATACCAAAGGAATTTAAAAATGTCGACACCGAAACGCGCTGTCGGAGACTCATTAAGATACCGAAATGCGGACTAAAGAGAAATCAGATTTTGTGGCCGATTCGACGGTATTGGAGTTACGCGCGAAGGCTTAGGAGAAACTCGGCGTTGTTTCTCGTTTTTTGGAGTTTTGCGACGAGCATTTCCATCGCATCGGCGGAACTTAGTCCGGCGAGAGCTTTTCGCATGAGGACTATTTTCTGATATTCGGCGGGATCGAGGAGAACCTCTTCTCGACGGGTACCTGATTGGAAAATGTCGACTGCAGGCCAAATTCTTCGATCGACGAGGGATCGATCCAGGACGATTTCCATGTTTCCGGTCCCTTTGAATTCTTCGAAGATGACTTCGTCCATACGGCTCCCGGTACCGATGAGCGCGGTGGCTATGATGGTCAGCGAGCCCCCTTCTTCGACTTTACGGGCGGCACCGAAAAGGGATTTTGGCTTTTGCATCGCATTTGCATCGAGTCCTCCGGAAAGTGTTTTCCCCGAATGGACACATTCGCCATTCCAAGCGCGAGCGAGTCGGGTGATGGAGTCCAGAAAGACAACAACATCGACTCCGTCTTCGACGAGCCGTTTGGATTTCTCGAGGACCATTTGGCTGACTTGGATATGTCGAGCGGCAGGCTCATCGAAGGTGCTGGAGATCACTTCGCATTTCGGACCTCGGACTTCCCGCTGCATATCGGTGACTTCCTCAGGCCGTTCATCGACCAGGAGCATGAAGACGTATGCGTTTGGATAATTTGCGAGTACGGCGCGGGCCATTTTCTGCATGAGCAACGTTTTGCCGGCGCGGGGAGGGGAGACGATCAGTGCGCGTTGTCCGAATCCTAGTGGAGTCACGAGATCGATCACGCGGGTGCAGGTCTCGTCGGCAGTCGTTTCCATCACGATCCGTTGTTTTGGATGTAAAGGCGTGAGGGAATCGAAGGGTTTACGGCTTCGGACTTCGCCAGGACTACGGTGGTTGATGGCTTCGACTCGCAGGAGAGCGAAGTAGCGTTCGTTTTCTTTAGGTGGCCGGATTTGTCCGGAGATGACCATTCCGGTGGTTAGTCCGAATCGTCGGATTTGCGATGGGGAGACGTAGATATCGTCGGGGCAAGCCACGTAGTGATGAGCGGTGGAGCGAAGAAATCCGAAACCGTCGGCGAGGACTTCGAGGGTTCCTTCACCCATCATGATTCCCGACGAAGCCATTCGGGCGCGAAGAACTTGGAAGATCAGTTCTTGATGGGAGAGTAAGCTTGGCGAGTCGATTCCTTCGACATTTGCAACGTCTGCGAGTTCTTCGCGCGACATACGTTGAAGGGTTGCGAAATCGAGGACGGGGCGTCGATCAGACGGTGCAGGTTGAGGTCCTGAAGGACTGCGAGCGATTTCCTCTGCAATCGAGAGGATCTCGTTGGTTTTCCACTTGGGCCGTGCGTTGCCGTTGCCTTGATCTGTCATGGGATTATGGAGCGTTCTGCATCAATCGGCAGGCGAACGAAGAGACTTGAGGGACGGGGGTCAATTCGGGAACGCAAGACCGAGCAGTCGGATGGACCGATGCACGAGCGAAACGAGTTCAGGGGAGGGAATGGGGAGAAGTTGGACGGTGGCGTGAATCGCCCGTGAATTTATTATAGACGCGCAGGTATGTTAAGTACAATGGAAAACACGGTTGCGAGGGCTTGTTCGAGGCGAATTCGAATGAGTCAAAGTGTCCAATGCACCGAACACCGTTTTGGTTCGTGCATCGCTCAAATCTTCAGTTTTTCTGCTTAGGTAGATAGGCTTCCCGTAGGTGGCTCCAATGGTACGCTTCGTTACATTGATTGCGATTATGGTATTGAGTTCGCCGTTGGTTAGCGGTGGGATGATACTCGATGAAGTCAGCGATGAGCTGTACACGAATTACGGAAAAAGATTCGCAGCGGTTGGCAGGGTCGGTACAGCATCCGGGACATTGATTGCACCGAATTGGGTGCTTACCGCTGGCCACGTTGGCATTTCGAATTTCACGATTGGTGGGACAACGTATGCGGCTGCGGAGATGATTAAACACCCGCAGTTCTTGGCAAACGGCAGCAATGTCGGTTATGGCTATGACATCGCGGTGATACGATTGAGCACACCGGTGTTGGGTATAGCTCCGATGCCGATCTACATAGGCAATTCTGAGTTGGGTGCGTTGTTGTCTATCACGGGTTACGGTGAAACTGGCGTGGGGTCCACTGGTCAATCCTCGAATCCAGGAACCTTGCGTGGTGGGACGAATATAGCGGATGCGATTTTGAGTTTTGAGAATGGACCTGGAGGACAACTCGGGGCGCAGGACAGCGTGATTGTGAGCGATTTCGACCCCCTCGCTTCGCGCGATCCGTCGGGAAGCTTCAATACGCTTGGCAGTCGCGATGCGACGGAGTTGGAGTACCATGTCGCCATTGGTGATAGCGGAGGTGGAGTATTTCTTCAGGAAAACGGAACATGGTATCTCGCTGGTGTGAATTCCTTTGCGATATCGCAGCGAAGTTTTTTGGGAAGTGGAAGTACATTGCCGTTCGGCTACGGGGCTGTCAGTGGATTCACGCGTGTTTCGAGCTTCCGCGATTTCATTCAATCGGCCACAGGAGTACCTGAACCTTCGAGTCTTGGGTTGCTCGTTTCGCTTGCGATGGGTTATCCTGCGGGTCGCTGGATTCGGCGTAAGTCTCCGTTGAGATTGAACGAGCTTTAGACTCCTGCGCTAAGCTTGCTCGACCGCCAAGCTTAGAAGTGAACACACCAATTCCGTTTGACGCTGCGATAGCTTGCTAGCGACGAACTGCGGTATTTCCTCGATACGATGCTTTTGAGATGAAAACATTTTTAGGTTCTTTGGCGCTCCTCTTGGGTTTGGCGATCCTAGGTGCGGTCATTGCTTATACGAAGTACCGAGCGATGACAGCGCCTGCTCCTGTTCCTGAGGCGCATCCAACTCCGGTGGTATTTAGCGAGCCGCAGACGGTGCGGTTGCGTCGAAGTACGACAGCGGTTGGCACGGTGGTTGCTCCGAGGACTCTGCAGCTAAAGACGGAGACGGTTGGAACGGTCAAGGCGGTGCACTTTACTTCGGGTCAGATCGTCGAGCCGGGAGATGTGTTGATCGAGCTCGACACCGAGGTTGAAGAAGCGATGCTTGAGAGCGCCAAGGCGGCGGAGAAGATCGCGAATTCGACGTATCAACGGATCAAGAAGGCGATGGAGGTTCAGGCGCTGAGCGAATTGGACTTGGATCAAACCCAAGCACAATTAGCGCAAGCTCGCGCGGAGGTTGCTCGGATGGAGGCGGTGATACGCCGCAAGGTATTGGTTGCACCTTTTCGGGCGAAGGCGGGGGTGTTTGACATTCATCCCGGTCAATATCTTCCCGAGGGGGCGTTGATCACCATGTTGCAGGGGATCGACGATTTTGTCTTCGTCGATTTCATGATGCCGCAACATGTGGCGGGTTCGTTGAAGGTCGGCGAAACGATTTCGTTAGAGCATGCATCGAGTAAATCCGCTGCAGAGATAATCGCTTTGGATTCGCAAGCGGATCGCACGACCCGATCGTTGCTTGCGCGAGCTAAGGTACAATCTCCGCCGGAGTCGTTGCATGTGAATGACTCGGTAAGGATTGTGGCTGAGTATGGGGATCCAATCGAAACTTTTGTGATTCCATCATCTGCATTGCGAACCGATCCTACGGGGGCCTTTTGTTTTGTTGCAGCGCCAGACATTAAGGACACGGCTAAGTTAGTTGCGCGACGCAGAGATGTTGTTGTCGGATCGTCTTTGGGCAATGCAGTTTCTATCTTGCAGGGGTTGCAAGCAGGTGAGCAGATCATCTCAGATGGTTCCTTCAAGATCTTTGATGGGACTTGGGTCGTTGCATCGGAGGTAACCAAGCCCGTTTCGGTGGTGCCTTAAAGAAGTCCGCAGTTGAAACTCGAATGAATCCAAATTTATGAAATCGATTACAGACGTCTTTATCAAGCATCCGGTGATCGCCATCGTGGTGAACTTGATGATTGTTCTCTTGGGGATCCGGTCGGCACAAACGCTACCGGTGCAACAGTTCCCCAAGTTGGAAAGTACGTCGATCGTCATCACGACGGTGTACATCGGTGCGAGTGCCGAAACGATTCGTGGATTTTTGACCACACCGATTGAGAAAGCGGTTTCATCGATAGGTGGTGTGGACTACGTCGAATCGCAAAGTGTCGCTGGCTCGAGTCAGATCACGATACGGCTTAAGCTCAATCACAATGCGACACAGGCTTTGGCTGAGGTCAATACGCGATTGCAACAAGTGCGGCGTGAGTTGCCGGCAGAGGCCGAGCCGAGTGTGGTGGAAATCCAGCGAGCCGACCGCCCGTATGCGTCGTTCTATTTGTCTTTTACCTCGACGCGATGGGATGTGCCGCAATTGACCGACTATCTCACGCGAACCATACAACCTCAACTCTCAACAATCGCTGGAGTACAAAGAGTCGGTGTAGAAGGAGGGCGAACGCCGGCGATGCGGATTTGGATCTCGCCGAATCAGCTCTCGGAGTTGAATTTGACGCCGGGAGATGTGTATGGTGCGCTGCGTCGCAACAACTATTTGGCTGCCATTGGACGAGTGAAAAACGACGCGGTCCAAGTTGATCTCTTGACCGATACAGACTTAAAAACAGAAGAGGAGTTCAGGGATTTGATCGTCTCTCAGAAAGACGGTGCAGTGATCCGTTTAGGGGATGTTGCCAAGGTCGAATTCGGTTCCGAAGAGGCTTCGATGGTCGCGATGTATCGGGGTCGCGAAGCGGTCTATGTATCGGTATGGCCTTTGCCGGGTAGCAATGAGATCGATGTTGCGAATCGCCTCAACGCGGCGATGCAGGCGCTTGAGCCAAATCTACCGGATCATATCGAAATGAATCTTGCGTACGATGCGACAAAATTCATGCGAGATGCTCTTTCGGAGATTTCGAAAACGTTGATGGAAACCGTGGCGATTGTCGGACTGGTGGTCTTCTTGTTCATGGGGTCGATTCGCACTGCAATCGTTCCATTGATCGCGATGCCGGTCTCATTGATCGGGGCGACGATCTTGATGTATCTATTAGGTTTCTCGCTGAACCTCCTTACGCTCTTAGCCATTGTGCTCTCTGTCGGACTGGTCGTCGACGATGCAATTGTGGTGGTGGAAAATGTTCAGAGACATATTCGGGAGGGGATGTCGAAAGTCGATGCAGCGTTATTGAGTGCTCGCGAATTGTTCGGTCCTATTGTCGCGATGACCATTACTTTAGCGGTTGTCTATGCGCCGATTGGTTTTCAGGGAGGATTGACTGGAATGCTCTTTCGCGAGTTCGCCTTTACCTTAGCTGCAGCGGTATTGCTCTCCGGCGTAGTTGCTGTGACGCTTTCCCCCGTCATGAGCAGTCAGATGCTCTCTGCAAGCGGAAAAGAAAGTTGGCTCACTCGCTTGGTCAACAAGGTTTTTGACGGATTTCAATCGATCTATGGAAAAGTTCTTGAAGCTGCCTTAAGTTTGCGATGGGCGATCGCTTTGGCTACGTTGCTGATCGGTGCTGCTGCATTTCCGTTTTATGTGATGAGCTCTAAGGAGCTTGCACCGGTAGAAGACCAAGGCGCGATCGCTGTGATGCTCAAGGCTTCTCCAGATTCGACACTGAAGAGTACGGTAGCCTGGACCAAGCAACTTGCGGATCAGTTTGCTGTCATGCCGGAAACAAATTACATGTGGGCGCTGGTCGGTTCGAATTCTGGCTTCGGAGGGATTATCACCAAAGATTGGCACGAGCGCGAGCAATCCCACTTGCGCAGTACCTCTGCGATGGTTCCACAAGCCTTCGGAATCGCTTCTGCGATTCCAGGGTTACAACCATTTCCGGTTCTCGTCCCGCCGTTGCCAGGCGCAGGTAACTTTGATGTTGAACTGATCATTAAATCAGAGTTACCAGTTGCACAACTAACTGCGTTATCGGAGCAAGTGATCGCGGAGGCGACTGCCAGCAACTTGTTTCTGTTCGTCGATACGGACTTGAAAGTGGACTTGCCACAGGCGCAAGTGATCATCGATCGGGAGCGAGTTGCGGATTTGAAGTTAGATCTTGCAAGCATCGCGAGTGAGCTAGGTGTGTTGCTCGGGGGGGGCTATGTCAATCGTTTCAATTACTTCAATCGATCGTATCAAGTGATTCCGCAATTAGCGGAGGAGGATCGGCAGTCCGCAAGTTCATTGATGGATTTGAAAATCCGAACACCTGACGGACAACTGGTTCCTGTATCAACATTCGCGTCGATTCTACCGAAGACGGCACCTCGGGTGTTGGCTCGGTTTCAACAACAGAGTTCGATACAGATTCAAGCGGCGGTGATACCAGGAGTAGCTGGGCTGACCAAGGAATCTGGGTTACGAAAGATTGAAGAGATCGTTCAGAAGGTAGTCGGTCCACTGGCGACAGTCGATTACGCTGGGGAATCGCGTCAGATTCGCAAAGAGGGATCGTCGTTGACGGTGACGCTCGGAATTGCCTTAGCGCTAATCTATCTGGTGTTGGCTGCTCAGTTTCAATCGTTCCGCGATCCTCTGATCGTATTGCTAGGCTCCGTTCCACTTGCGATTTCAGGGGCTTTACTATTGACATTTCTCGGTTTGACAACGGTCAATATTTACTCGCAAGTTGGATTGATAACGTTGGTAGGACTAGTTGCAAAGAATGGGATCTTGATCGTTGAATTTGCGAATCACTTGCAAGAGCAAGGGGTTTCGAAATGGAATGCGGCAATCGACGCA
Source organism: uncultured Pirellula sp. (assembly GCA_964483385.1). Taxonomy (GTDB): domain Bacteria; phylum Planctomycetota; class Planctomycetia; order Pirellulales; family Pirellulaceae; genus JBKCUI01. Next base: position 56,362 of record CAZACJ010000023.1, read on the forward strand.
TCCAAGACGAGGTTAAGACCCGTATTGATGACAAGTGCAGCGACTGTATTCGGGCACTTGCCGTTGGTCTTTGTCACAGGGCCTGGTGCGCAAGCCAGAAACAGCATTGGAATTGTGTTGGTCGCTGGAATGGCGATCGGAACGCTCTTCACGTTGTTTGTCGTTCCCAGTTTGTATGTTTTGATTGCGGGTTCGAAAAAGCGAGAAGCTTAAATCGTCGATCGCGTTTTTGCGTTTTAGCGTTTTTGCGTCGGGTTCGGTTTGCCGTCCGCCTGGGCCGCGAGTTCTTGCAAGGCGAGGATCGCTTCGATAGTTTCGTGCGCTTCCCGCGGATCGATTTCAGAAGTCTGCGTAGCGTTGTCTTGGTTCGTTGAGGACGGTGGATTGGAGAAAGAGGACAGGAGGTTCTGCAGCGTTTTAGGTGCCATCACGCTGGCGACGGTAGCGACTGAGCCGAGCACGAATAAAGAAGCAAGCACATTCACTGTTAAGCGTCTGCGACGCGGAGTACGAACACTCTTTCTTACAGACTGCAGTTCTTCACGATCCGGTAGCGGGTCCGGTTGCTCTTTTTCACCGAGGAGCCATGCGACATCAAAAGCCAAGGGTGCCGTTTTCGCAGAACGGTCTTGCGAGAACGACTCGGACGGCGGAATGGAATTTGGCATAATTGCTATTCGAAGAGAGTTTGTGGCAGGGCTTGTACAACCGACATAGAATCGAAAAGGAATCGATACGAGGTAACCTAGCTTCAACGCAAGTGAAAAAAGGCAAGACAGCAGAAAAGAGGCAAGCTAGGAAAGGCAGGCAAGCTTGCGAAATGCAAATAGTGATGGGAGGAAAGGACGGGCTGAGAATCACTGGTGCTAAAGCTAGATCACGGCAGTTCTTCGAAGATCACTTGATCGTCGTTAGAGGTTGGGGATTGTGGGCTGCTGAGGCCCCATTGCTGCATTCGGCGCAATAAACGGGCGCGGGAGATTCCGAGAGCTTTTGCAGCAGCCGAGTTATTGCGAGGGTATTGAGCAAGGGCGTGTTCGATCCACTCTCGTTCAAAGGCCTCTAACGCTTGATCCAGATCGATCGGTTCGTCGATCGTTGGTCGTTCGATATGGGAAGGAAAGGTGCGCAGTGAAATAGGCAAGTGTTTTTCTTGGAGCACAAGGGAATTCGATTGCGTGGAATCGGTACTGTTTCGTGGTTGGGAATCTTGATCTTGACGGCAATTGATGACTGACTCCGAAAGAGCTTGTTCGAACTCACTTGCATCGGAGGGCCAAGCGTATGCGAGTAGGGCGTCGAGGTAAGACTGGTCCCATTGGAATTCAGGATGTTGGCGCATCCACGCGAGAAGAAGACTTTCGATTTCCTCAGTTCGCTTCGATAGGGGAGTTAATTCGATTTTTTGAACCTCAAACTGTGCGACCCAGGTGTTCCAAATGTTGTTTAGAGAGTTCGTTGATAGAGGGTTTGGTTGATGTGTGTTGGATGATTTGGGAGGGGCTGTAGACGTGATGATGGAGTTCCATTGCTGTTTCTTTGCAATGGTCGCGAGGGGTTCGCGCAACTCCAGAGCTAGTGTTTCGATACGATGGATGATGACTTCGGGTTGACGATCTTGCCGTCGCAGGTCATCGATCCATTCGAATACACTGGTCAGCAGATCTTTATCAAGCCATTGGCACTCGATGATGATCGGTGTTTCTCGCCTCTTTGAAGAGGAGTTTGAAGAGGACTGATGTTTCAGGAAGCGTTGGTGCAAGATCCAATTGGCAAGTTCGGTGGCCGGTGCGCCGGCCGGTGCGACGAGATGGATGGGGTGGATTCCTGAAGCGGCAAGTTGGAATTGAGCACGAAGTGTAGCGGTTTTTGGGGTATTACCGTGCAGATACCACCATGTGTCGAGATTGGGTTCGGAACTGAGAATGGAGAACGCAGGGAGTTCGATACGGGTTCGAAATGTTGGGTCAAACCGTTTTGTGACTTCACCGGAGTCGGGTTTTAGGATGCACATAAAACAAGCTTCGGCACCTGTACCGAGTGGAACGAGCGTTCGTATATTGCTCGATTCATTCATCGACGTTGGGGCAATCGTCGTGAAGGCATCGGGCAGTCTGTCTAGAACTGTGCGGGACTGATTTCGAGGGGTGTTCGCTGGGACCGCCAGCCACCGTGCAAGAATGGTATGCAAACTGGATTCGCAGACCGAATCCAGTTTGCATTCCGTTCCAAGCATCTGATCGAAGAGTGATGTGGCGGGCAGGTCGCCGGACGGGGATTTGCTTTCTTTCGAGGTAGTTTGATGGGTGGTGATTTGATGGGTGGAGTCAAGCGAATCCAACAGGGCGATGAAGGCATCATTTCCGTAGACCAGTTGATCGGATTCTGAAAGGACCCAAATGGGGAACTCCGAAGTACCGATCAGTCTCGCGATTTGGCGTTTTGGGACGTTGCGTTGCGAATCAGGGTCCGACATAGTGCTTACCCCGTAGATGGGGAATGAGGAAGGGAGCTCGCAAGCGTTTGAATGCGGGATAGTATACTTCAACGACGGCGGAAGGTAGTGTCCAGAGTGAATCGGTTCGAGGTCAGTCAGGAACAAGGGGTTGGTGGATGATGAATAAGTGGATGCACACGAAGCGTTTAGGATTCCAGCTGTTGTTTGTTGTTTGCTTCTTGCTATCGGCAGGCTGGGGTGGCTTGGAGGTGCGAGGAGAAGTGCGGTTGGCGACCATTTTTTCCGATCATATGGTACTTCAACGCGATCGTCCTTTGAGAATTTGGGGTTGGGGTCAGGCCGGGCAACGCGTGGAGGTGCAACTGGGAGCAGAGCGTGCACAGGGTATCGTCGCCCCCGATGGGACTTGGTCGTGCACGCTTGGCCCACAGCCAATGTCGCGCGAGGCTTTGGAGTTGATTGTCCATGGAGGGAATGAGTTGCGAGTGCAAGACATCTTGCTTGGTGATGTTTGGCTTTGCAGCGGGCAATCAAATATGGAATGGGGGTTAGGTGGATGCGATGCTCCGGAGGACATTCGTACATCGAACTATCCTATGATACGGCATTTTGGAGTCGAAATGCATTTTGCGCATTCGCCTCAACCCGATGTTCGCGGTCGTTGGTCCGTTGCAAAACCCGAAACGACTCCGGGGTTCACGGCCGTGGGATATTATTTTGCCCGCCGAGTGCATGAGGTAACCGGTGTGCCGATTGGGCTGGTTCGTTCAAGTGTAGGCGGGACGAACATAGAGTGCTGGATGTCCCAAGAGACATTGATGCAGACGCCGGCGTTAGAGCCTTATGCAAAGATAATGCGTGAGTCACTTGCGGAGTACCAAAAGGACTTAGCGAGTTCGATTCCGCGTATCGAAGAGTGGACGGTACGAGCGAAGGTGCAGCAGCGGGCGGGAGAGCCCATCTCGATGCCACCGGCGATCCCCGAGTTTCCGTTTGGTGAAAAGATGTTCCGACCGCGATGTATTACTTTGCACAACGGGATGATTCATCCACTGAAGGGATTCGCAATGCGAGGAGTGTTGTGGTACCAAGGGGAGAACAACGCGGGGAATCCCGCAGATGGGTTGCAATACATCGAAAAGAAACGAGCCATGGTCGCGGATTGGAGAACGTGGTTCTCAGATCCTGAACTGCCTTTTTACTTTGTCCAATTGGCGGCTTGGCAAGCCGCGACAACTGATCCGAATCAAGCCGATGGTTGGGCGTATTTCCGGGATGCTCAGCGGAGGTGTTTAGAGATACCACACACGGGAATGGCCGTAGCGATTGACATCGGGGATGCGATGGATATCCACCCGAAGAATAAATTCGATGTAGGGGAACGACTAGCCCGATGGGCTCTGAAACATCAGTATGGCCAAGAACTAGAGTGTTCGGGGCCCTTGTTTCGGTCAATGGAAAAGGATGGCGCAAGGATCGTTGTTGCTTTCGATCACGTAGGACAAGGATTGATGGTAGGTCGCAAGAACGGCCGGGCGATTGTCGAAGAAGTCTCTGGAGGGAAACTAGACCGATTCGCGATCTCCGGTGAGGATGGAAAATGGTATTGGGCTGACGCGAAAATTCAGGGCAATAACGTGATCTGCACTCACCCATCCGTGCTTCAACCAGTCGCGGTACGTTATGCCATGAGCATGAATCCCGATGGAGCCAACCTATACAATCGCGATGGCTTGCCCGCCTCTCCGTTCTCATCGAAATGACTCGCCCGGCACCGTCTCAGAAAAACATGAGCCCGTTTCGCGCAAGCTGCGGGGTGTTTGCATCGGCCACGCTCACCTCATCGCACGGTCCAGTCAACCGAACACCAAAACGTTGTAGGGACTGATTGGTTAGGCGTTTTGATGTATTGAACCGGGTACCGCCAAACCACCCGGTGCTCGCGCATTCCGGCTCAAAGATCACCCGGTGCTCGCGCATTCCGG
>CAZACJ010000024.1:0-44035 GCA_964483385.1 uncultured Pirellula sp.
AGCGATGGAGTCCCTACAATCCTAAAAGAACGGATTATCGCGAGACTTCGCTGGGGCTTTTAGCAATCCTTCCACCGTCCGAAGGTCGTCTTTTGTGGTGATTTTCATGTTGGTTTCGGATCCTTCCACGACTCGAATGGGGATACCGAGTTTTTCAATGACAGCTGCGTCGTCGGTCGGTTTCCCTTGGATCGCACCGTATCCACGTTTTAGGTCTTCAAATCGAAATACCTGCGGGGTTTGAGCTTGCCATAATCCATCGCGTGAAACGGTTTCCACGATTTGTTTTGTGTTTGAATCAACCTTTTTTACGGTGGATCGAATCGGCGTGGCCAGAATTGCTGCGCCATGCTTGGTCGCTTCTTCGATTACCTGATTGAGCGATTGCCTCGACAGGCAAGGACGGGCGGCATCGTGGATTGCAACCCAGCGAATCTCCGGGCGAATGCGTTCAAGTGCATTGCGAACGCTGTCGCAGCGTTCCTCCCCACCGAGGACAACTTCGACACCTAGCATCGTCAGGTTTCCAGCGAACTTTTCTTGGACCATCTCCTTATCTTCGGGGGAGATGGTCATGATGATCTGTGCAATGCGTAGATGGTCGGAGAACAGTTGCGCGCTGTACTGCCAAACAGGTTTTCCATGAACACTGGCGTAGACTTTCTTCTGATACGGGTCGTTAAATCGAGAAGAGCGACCTGCGGCAGCTAAAATAACAGCAACATCTTTCATCAGCGGCACCTATCGGGATCAGAAGGATCATCGTTCATAGAACAACCAGTGCTCAGAACATTTTACGGTCATCGGAGCTTAGGTTGGGAGGCTTAGGCTCCTTTTGCAACAGTCCCATATGCACCGTGTTTTCGCGGCATGAATCCATAGAGGAAGCACAACAGCATTATCATCCAAAATCCCATGCATTCTGGGCGTCGAAGATCGTGAAAGTCCAAGAGATGTGGCACGTGCTCGATACCTTCGACATGTGTTTCTTTGGCACGCCCAAGAATCCAGGATGTGTCAAGCCAATGGTGGTAGTTATCCACCCAGCCCCTACGAGCAGTTTCAACGTTCGCGAACCAGTCCTGCCAGGCTCCCAAGCTAGTCCATCCATTGAAAGACCAGTTGCTATTGAAAGCCCAATCAAACAGTAGCTTCAGTCCGATGACCACGACCAGTAGGTAGGCAGACGTCTCAAAGCGAGGGTATTTTTCAAGAAGACGAACAAACACCGAGGCAGCAAACCGCATCAGGATCACGCCGAGGATACCACCTGTAACGACCACCCAAAGTTTGTCGTTCGAAGACCCGGCCAGTGCCATCGCAGCCAAGATCGAGTCCACTGCAAATGCAATGTCCGTTAACTCGATAACAGCTACTGTTTTCCAAAACTTCCAAGAGTTGTGGGAAGGAACATCGCAAACCGCGTCTTCCGGTTTAGTATTTTTAGTAGGTTGAACTACGGTCTCGTCGGTAATCAAGCTAGCAGCGATAGGAACTCGCTGTTCGATTTCTACCTTAATGCGTTCTTCGTCAAGTTCCTTCCCAGTCACTGCGTCGACGAGCTCTGGTTGTCCCTCTTCGTCGAGCTGGACCAACTCTTCTGTTTCTTCATCTTCCCAGAAGAGGTGCTTGACTGCGATGTAGACGAGGTATCCGCCACCGATTAGTTTTACGATGGTCCACTGCAACAGATAAGCCGACAGCAAAATTGCAACGACGCGGAAGACAAAAGCCCCAATTAACCCGTAAGATAGTGCTTTGGCACGCTGGTGCTTTGGCAACCGTTTGACCAGCATTCCCAAAACCAAGGCGTTATCGATAGAGAGCAAGCCTTCAAGAAGGATCAGCAGTCCAACCACTATGAGGTCCGATGTTTCAACGCTTTGCCCGAGTATATTGACCGCAAAGGGCAGGCTATTGGTCAGGAAGTGGCAAAGATCAAGCATCGGTTTGTAGTCAGAGGTAAGGAACTGTAGGACTTATGCCCGAGAGAGTTGAAGTTAGCAACTGTAAGCATTTATCTAAATCAAAGATACCCCATCAGCGTCATTGGGCTACCCACCATGCAAGGGTAGCGACAAAATTGCATCGTCGTCTGTTTGGGAAAAATCGCAACAACCTGGTCGGAATTACTGTGCTTTCGGGTTGATTCGTACTCTCAGTTTGGGAAAACTCGAGCTAAAACCTTCTTAGAATCGCTAGAAACTTCGGCTTTCATTGGTAAACTAGCCAAGTTCAAAGACCGGGAACTTTTCCCAGATACCGATTCAACGGAATAATTTCGAATGTCCGACGCACAGCAACCCAACGATTCACAAGCACGCCCTTCTTCTTCTGGCCCCCTAAATCTAGAGGCAATCCGACAAGCGAGATTAGCGCAGGAGCAAGGGGTTGCGGTTCAACAACCCATCAAACGACTAAAGCGGTCTGGCTCACAACAAGGAAATTCTACGGAAGGTGCTGATGCTTCCGGTGAGAATTCAAAAGGTGTATCTGGGGCTGACAGGGCACCGGAGAAGATTGATGCAGAAGCGATGCCAGCTCGCCACCGGTCAAACCGGGACGCCACTCCGGCGGTTGCACCTAAGGTTCCTGTGCCGAGCGTTCGCCGGCGTGATCAGCAAGAAGATTCTGAACTTGAAGCTGCCTTGGAAGGCGCCGATTTAGATAATCTGATGATCGGCGATAAAAACGCTGGGCGAGTCGGGGTAAGTTTGGAACTTGGGAATCGCTATCAAGCTCGAATTCTGAAAGTCCACCAGCCCAACGTATTCGTCAGTCTCGGTGGTCCGAACGAAGGAGTCATTCCTTTGCTTCAATTCACAGACATGCCGGTAGAGGGAGCCCAACTCGATGTAGTGATTCGATCCTACAACGCTGACGAAGGGCTCTATGAGTTGGCTATTCCCGGCGAAGCGATCTCGGCAAACGATTGGTCGGACTTGGAAGAGGGGGCCGTTGTTGAAGCCAAGATTGAAAGCGCAAACACCGGTGGCGTGGAATGCAAAGTTGGAAACATTCGTGGGTTTATTCCGATGAGCCAACTTTCAGAATTTCGAATTGAGTCCGCGGCAGATTACATCGGCCAAAAGCTCTTGTGCGTGGTGACCGAAGCGAATCCACGTCGAGGGAATTTGGTTCTCTCCCACAGAGCTGTCCTCGAGCGAGAAAAGCAAGAAAAGAAAGCCGAGCGATTGGCCAGCTTGGAAATCGGACAGCTTTGCGATGGTATTGTGCGAAAAGTCATGGACTTTGGAGCATTCGTCGATATCGGCGGTCTCGATGGATTGATCCACGTCAGTCAATTGTCTTGGGAGAAAATCAAACATCCTTCCGAAGTGGTCAAAGAAGGTGACAAGATCCAAGTTCGCATCGAAAGCTTTGATCCAAAGACCGCAAAAATTGGGCTCTCCTACCGTTCGCTCCAAGACAATCCTTGGAACGATGCAGAAGCCCGTTTTCCGGTCGGTTCGACTATTACCGGGACAGTGTCTCGACTGGCAAATTTCGGGGCATTCGTCAAACTTGGGACAGGTGTTGAAGGTCTGATCCACATCTCGGAGTTGGCTCACCGTCGCGTTGCGAACGTCGCTCAGATTTTGAACGAGGGACAAGAAGTTGAGGTGAAGATCTTGTCAATTGATCCTTCGGCACAACGAATCGCATTGTCGCTGAAGGCTATGCAGGCGAAACCGGAAGGTGCAAAATCAGATGCAAAGACTGAAGCGCCACAAGAAGAACAACGTCGCGAAGTTGCTGTTAAGAAATTCCAAGGGCAATTGCGTGGGGGTACCGGAACAAACAACGGAGGAGACCTGTTCGGTTTGAAGCTCTAGTAGTGAATTAACCTGACGCAGTTCTATAAAGTTTTCAGTTCTGTACTGATTTGTAACCGCAAAAATGTTAAAGGGCCTCCAGTTGGAGGTCCTTTGCATTTGGTACTCCCGTTTTTTGTGGAGAGCCAACCCGGCTTTGCTAGCACTGCGCAAGCCATTGCAGCGCAAGAATATGCCCAATGCCCTAGTCAATCTTGCGAACTTCTTCCCTGCACTGATTTCTTCGATTCCTCGAGACGACTTGGCGTATTCGTGAGGGGGAATTTGTGTTGTAATATGACAAGATGTTGGTTTTGTTCGAAGTCAGATCAGGTCAAAACAAGCGATGAAGTACGTCATCATTATTCCAGACGGTTGTGCCGACTATCCCGTGGATAGCTTGGGAGGCAAGACCCCCTTGCAGGCAGCGCACACGCCTAACATGGATGCAATTGCAGCGCAAGGTATCGTTGGTCAATCGGATAACGTCCCGAGCCATTTACCTGCTGGTAGCGAAGTGGCCAACATGACGTTGTTTGGTTACGACCCAAATCATTACTTCACGGGACGTGCACCGATCGAAGCCGCAGCACAAGGGATTGTGTTAGGACCAAACGACTGGGCAATACGTTGCAATACAGTCAACATTCGCGATCAGATCATGATCGACTTTACTGCGGACCACGCAAGCAATGACGAAGCTCGACAGGTACTCACTAGTGTTCAAGAAGCGATTGGCAACCCTTCGTTAGAATTTACTCCAGGGGTCAGCTACCGGAATCTATTGATCTACCGTGGACGCCCGAACGAGGTTACTCCTTTTTCTTCTGATACAAAAACACGAGCACCTCATGATTTGACCGACGGGCCCGTGATAGATGACTTTCCGCGTGGTCCAGGATGCGACTTGTTAAGCGAATGGATGCAGCAGAGTGCAAACGTGTTGGCAGATCATCCAGTGAACGTCAAAAGACGGGAGCAAGGTAGGATTCCGATCAGTCATTTATGGTTATGGGGCTTGGGGAAGACCCCCAAGCTTGAATCATTCGCAAGTCGATTCGCAAAGACTGGTGCGATGATCACTGCTGTAGATCTTTTGCGAGGGTTAGCTGCACTTGTCGGTTGGGATCGGATTGAGGCACCGGGTGCAACTGGATATTTGGATACCGACTATGCTTCTAAAGGGCGTACAGCCATTGAAGCATTGACAAAGTATGATTTGGTTTGTGTACATATTGAAGCTCCGGATGAGGCGAGCCACGAAGGACGCGTTGAGGAGAAGGTCAAAGCACTTGAGGCTATCGACCGAGAGATTGTAGGACCGATTCTAGAAGCATTGAAGAAGCATGGTGAATACCGTATTTTGGTGACACCGGATCATCCAACGCCAGTGAGCACGAAAAAGCATTCACATGGTTGGGTTCCCTTTACGATTGCAGGGACGGGAGTACAACGCGATAACGCAACTTCTTACGATGAGATTGCGGCAGCCTCTACAGGGTTGCAACTCGCCAAGGGTTGGGAGTTGATGCCCAAGTTCATCCGAGGGGAGTGGTAATCAGGGCAACTCGGACTTTTGCAGTTTTGCTGTTCAAACACGGACGACCTACATGAATGCGGAACGTGTGAACTTGGTTGGACTAACACTTCTCATGGTGGTGTTTTGTGCTTTGCAGGTTCAAGCGCAAGCTCCCTTGGAGCAGCCGCAGAGAGCCGAATCGCCGCAGAGCTTTGAATCGGCTCAGGGCATCGCACTGTACCTTGGGGAGCAGGGTCAGTTTCCGGGGCTAGGGGTCGGCGAAATTCGCGTTGCGGCGGGGCAGATTGCATCGGACGCAACCATCCGCTTGGTGGTTCGAGAGAAACAAAATCGCATTTTGTATCCAGCAATTGAGATCGTCTCAATTGAACCGCCTCCACTTCCACCACCCGGGCTTGCGGAGAAGCCAGCAAGACGAGTCGGGGAGGGAGCAATTCTCAAGCGGTTAAAGGGTGCAATCCAACGAGTTCGAGAACATATCGATCCGTTGGAACATGTACGTGTAAGGTTCCTGTTTACCGGGACAGAGCCCCTAGAAGTTCGACTGCAAGGCGATGTAGAGAGTACTGTGAAGCTCGTCCCAGTATCCACCGAAGACCCCTCAAATACGAGGCGATGGGAAGGGTTGCACGCAAGTTGGTGGGAGGGTTACGTACAACAAGCCAGAAGGCAAGTGATACGCAGCGACTATCCGAACCTGATCGAGCGATATTTAGTTTATTCATTGGCCAACCGGTTTGGATTCCCGATCCCATTGATCGAAGAATCCAAAGATGGCTTATTCGTAAAGCGCAAGGAATCCCAAGGTATTGATGAACCACTTCCGGCTATTGCGCTTGTCTCTGGATTGGAAGAAATGCATGACACAATCCGCCAGGAGCAATTGACGAAGAGTGTCGCGGACAAGCCGCAGCGAGTAGCAGTACCCAATCCTCCGAGATGGAGTAAGAACCGTGTTCCTGAACTTCCAGAAGGAAGTTCCTTGGAGAGTGTGCCCGTGGAATCTATCGCAAATGTAGTTCCACCAGAGTGCTTATACATTCGTTTTGATTCGTTTCAAAACTATCTTTGGTTTCAGCAACTGAGCGCTTCGCGGGGTGGGGACATTGCTCAATTGATCAAACTGCGAGGTTTCAATTACGAAACGGCTGAACGAGCGGAGCGACTGCTCAACACGAAAATGACGACATTGAGCAAGTTGTTTGGCGATGCGGTCATCTCGGATATGGCGATCATCGGCCATGATCTTTACTTGCAGGACGGACCGACAATGGGGGTGGTATTTGAAGCGCGAAATTTTGGGTTACTAAAAGGATCATTCGAGCAAGAGCGATTGGCGACCGTTAAGCGATTGGAAGCCCAAGGAGCTAAGTTACGAGAAGAGGATATCGATGGAGTGGCTGTCTCGTTCTTGAGCATGCCGGATCAATCCGTGCGTTCCTTCATGGTCGAAGCTGAACCTTATTTATTTGTAACCACAAGCCGAACGCTCGCAAAACGATTTTTAGAGGTTCAAAAATCAAAACAATCTCTTGGTGCGCAACCGGAGTTTCGTTACACCCGCTTTCTGATGCCCTTGGCAAATGACTACGACGTCTTTGGGTATCTATCCTCGGAGTTCTTCCAGAATTTACTTTCGCCGCAAGTACAGATTGAACTCAAACGCCGAATGCGAGCGATCGCAGCAATAGAGCATGCGGAACTAGCGAACAGGGTCGCAAATCATGAGAAGAGTCGGGGAATGCAATCGCTACGCCGAAACTTGGCGTCAACGGTCAATACAGCACAGCCAAGCAAAACACGATCTGGTGATGCAAGTGCCACGTCAGAGCGAACTAGCAATTCGCTCTTGCCACCGAATTGGTTACCTGGCGATCAACTCGATTATCTGATTCAAGAGGGGTATTTACCACATTGGTTTCAACGCCGTGTCGATGGGTCCGAAACGATAAGGTTTGCTGAAGAGTGGCATGATTCGGTTCGTGGCAAGCGAGGTAGTTTCCTGCCGATAGCTGATGTTCCTTTGGTGGACTGTACTCCCGAGGAAGCCGCGGAGTATCGAGTTGCTGCAGAGTACTACACTAAGGAGTGGCAACAAACCGACCCATTGATGGTCGGTCTGAGACGGTTCGAACATCCCACAATCCCGAAGGCAGAGCGAATAGCAATCGAGGCCTCGATTGCTCCCCTAGGAAGTGATAAATATGGCTGGGTAGGTTTGTTGCTAGCACCGCCCGATGCCAGACAGATCCAACTACCGAAGGATGACGTAGTGAGCGTCCAGTTGCATCTTCGAGGAAATGAACTTACGGGTGATTCGATCCCGAACCATTTTCTTTTTGCCGGACTGAAAGACTTAGAGCTTCCTTTTCCGGAAGAGACCAAAGGGCTGATTGCAACATTGCGATTGCTAAGAACCTTGCCTATGTATTTGGGAGCTTGGCCAAAACCCGCGGTTCTCGATCGCTTGCCACTTGGGCTTGGAGGGGGCCCACCTGACGTGATCGGCTATTCACGTGCATTGATTGGACTGTGGCGTTGGCAGATGGGCGGATTCAGCATTCTCTCGTTTCATCGAGAGATCTTGGAAGCTTGTGCGTCGGTTGTTCGGGTAATCGAGGCCGAGGATGTTGCCCAAGGTCGTTTGACCATTCGTGATATTTCTTCGAGTCGTGTTGCGGGTTGGTTTCACACCCTAGGATTTCGACAGGCGGCGCAAGCCACCCGGGGGAATCTGTTTTTGCTTGATGCAATCGAAGAGCAGTTAGGGATACCACCCAAAGACTCGCTCCATGTCGCTCAACGGTTACTGGATGCAAAGCTCCAGTGTACTCTTGGCGGCAACTACACACTTTCCGAAGGCATCTGGCAGACGACGGGTTGGCCAGAAAACTTGAAGCTAGCTCCGGGTGCGCATGCATCGAGTCTAGGGTTCGATACATTGCATACTGTGGCACCGGACAACTACAAGGCAAGCTGGTTGGAGTGGTTCCGCGGTGCGAACTTACATCTCACTCAACTCCCTGAACGTTTAGTGGTTGTTGGCCAACTCGATATGGAACCGATGGCCATCAAGAAGAATGGCGAAGAATTGAAGGAAGAACAGCCTGGAGGGTTGCCGAAACTTGATTTTGACCTCTACAACCTTCCATTCAAGATGTTCAATTCCGACAAGCCTGCCAAGGGAAGAGGTTCGTCGGAGAAGGACACGAAACCTCGGGAAGTGAATGCTCGGGATTCGAAGAATCCGGAAGAGGAAACACCAAAGGAACGATCAGAGAATCCAACGAGGCGTAAATTCTGATGCGTTTGGTATTGGGTTTGGATGAAGCTGGATATGGTCCGAATCTTGGCCCTTTGGTCATAGGTCTGACTTGCTGGTCTTTGGATTCCAAATTGGATGTATTGCAAGGCCTAGAGGTTTTCGGTCCAGAATTTCAAACGCGACCTTGGAATCAAAACGCGAACTACCTGCCATTTGGGGATTCCAAAAAAATCTATCATGCCAGTGCTGGGGATTCGGCATTAAGGGAGACCCTTCAATTTTTTTGTGCTCTTAGTTCTCAAGACTGCTGCTGGGAAAGTTGGGGCGCCGAGGATCGAGCAAGAGTGGAATCTCGCCCTTGGTACGAAAGCCGGTTTGCACGAGAGAATTTGCTGTCGCCGATGTCGCCCAAGAGCAACGAGAATCAAACACTCCGTGCAAAAAGGGATCAGCGAGCGACAAAAAAACTAAGCAAATTAGGAGTGCAATTCCATGGATTTAAGATGCGTATCTTTGACGAGTGGTTCTTCAACCAAGAATGTACAAGGTGCGACAATAAAGCGAATTTGTTAGGCGAGGCAACGGTGGTTCTCGCTTGGAAGATGCTTCGCGAGTGTCTCAACACCTATCCCGGGAAATGGAGTCATGTCGAAATCTACTTCGATCGTCAAGGAGGACGCAAACATTATGCCGGATTGCTAGGCCACGGATACAGCTTGATAGAATCACAGGCCGTACCATGGATCGAAGTGCTAGAGGAGACACCGAGGATAAGCCGGTATTCGACCAATGTCGCAGGGACACCGGTTACGATTCGATTTCAAGTGGAAGGAGACTCGTTATTCCCGTCCGCATTGGCTTCGATGGCGGCAAAGTGGTCGCGTGAGGAGTTGATGGGGCGATTGAATCGATATTGGAAGGAAATCACAGGCGGCGTGATCCGGCCAACTGCAGGCTACGCAGTTGATGCCAAGCGATTTGAAAACGAAATCACCCCGTGGCTTGTAAAGCTCGGGGTGACTCGGGAGCAATGGTGGCGATCCAAATAGGCCCGTCTGCCGTTTACTTTTTGTTCGATCCAGCATCAGCCGTATCGGCGGCTTTAGCAGGATCAACATTCACAACTGGTTGTCCGTTCGCTTTTGCATCCTGAACACGGAAGATAACAGGTAATTCCACAGATGGATTCGACGGCAGGTCTGTCAGTAGTCGGATGGTGTCACGTAGTTCTCCATCAGGAAGATTACCATCTTTGAGTTTGATGGAGAGAGGCAACGTGTGCAGTGCTTTGGACTCTTCCGACCACTTGGTTTTGGAAAGGTCAAAGAGTGCGCTTTCAATCCCCAGGATTTTGAATGGGGTCTTTCCCTTGAGCACCAACACTTGTTTGGGAATATCTTCGGTAGAAATCTTTCCGAGAGAAAGTAGGTTTGGAGATACGCTCAAAGTTGATTCGATGTCGGCAGTCAGACGCAAAGATACTGTTTTTAGATTCCGGTCATTTGTGTGGAGTAGGATTTCCGATTGAAGGGGGCCAGCGGGGGCGGTTTCATCGATCGACACATTTAGCAAGTATTCAATACGCCCACCGTTTCGGGACTTTTCTCGGAATGCCACATTCACGAACGGTTCGTTGCATTGAGTGTGAGTGATCTGCCAATCGGGCTTGCCTGCATATTCGAGCGAAATCTCTTGCGAGCCTACGGTGCCTTGACGTATCTTGCCTAACATAGCTTCACCTGGCTTGAAGACAACGTCGGTTCGGATGTACCCTTTTACGTGCAATTGCACCTCAGCAAAACTAGGTTTGTCAAAGGTTACCGTAACCGTAGCGGCTCGCGAACCAGAATGTGTTTTCGTATTGAAAACTGCGAGGATGCAACCTGTATCCCCAGGTTGGACCGTGTCCGTTACAACACTTGGTGTTGTGCAACCGCACGAAGTTCTTACTCCTTTAACATGGATCGGAACATCAAGTGTGTTCGTGAAGTAGAATCGATGTTCTGTGGTAGCCGCTTTCGCAACCGTTCCAAAGTCGTGATTGGGGTTCTCAAAAAGGTTAGCGAATTGTTGCGCAAAGCTGTTTGAGGCAAGCGCGATGAAGCAGAGGGTAGCAATCGCGTAGAGTTTCATCGAAGGCTCCAGAGGATGGTTACATTCACGGAAGGAAATCAGTTGTGCACGATGGAAAGTCAAAGTGCGAGTGCCGTCGGTTAATTATTCCACATCATTGAACATCATCCGGTATTTCCAGAAAAAAAAGTCTTAGCCGCACAACGGCAATCGATGCAATCGCCACAGAAATTAAACTCGTCCTTCGTTTCCGCCTGTGGCGGTATCCGCTGCTTAGTTGTTTGAATTCTCTGCATGCCGATCATTTTCTGTAATCCGCACAATCTGAATTTCGCAAGTTTTTTTTGATCGAATTCACCCTGCGTCCGAGACGCGCTCAGTCCGTGCTCTCTTGATGTGTAAGACTCTCGATAGAACTTGAGGGAAACTATCCATGTCAAAGAAAAAGAAAAACGGATCGTCATCACAATCGGAAGCTACGGGCAAACCGAAGCTCTTGGTCATCATTTGTATCGTATCGGGAGCAGTTGGCTCGTGGTACTGGTCGGACAACCAAAGTCAACCAAAATCATCGATCGTGGAGGCAATCGCTCCTCGTTGGGATCAACCCAATTCGGCAACTGTTTTGATCGAGCCGAACACAAATGACCGGATGCAGAGTACTGAGGAACTCGCGGCCGTTTCGCCAAGTTATGGGAAATTACCCGCGGACTTGGTCGGAAGCCACCACGTGGAGCTTCGGCCGTACAGTCCACCGATTGTCGGAACTTTAGAGGAGCGTGTAGCGAGGGAACCACTACCTGTCGTGCCGATTGCCAGAAGTGGATCCTCCGATACGAACACGAATGGGTTAAGAGGCGAAACCCGAATGGCTTTAGGAAGGCCCCCGGTATGGACCGACGAAGCTGAATCCAAGCTTCAACAAACGATTCCAGCAGCAGAGCAACTTCAGCCACCTGGAACGTCTATTCGCGGTTTGGCTGCGACAACTTCAACTCCAGGGAAGGCTGATACTTGGGATACCACCAATCCATTTGAACAGTTGGCTTTGGATCCACGCTCTGCCAATCCTAAAAGCGGAACTTCTGGACTTGGTGATTCACTTGCAATTCGAGGAAAACCGACTGAAACCGGTTGGCCGGACGAAAACTATCGTCGAGAAAGTAGTGATCCTAAGCTTGTTTCCTCTGCATTAGCAAACCAAGGCTTACCTGCCTTCCCGCGAGCAGCGAATCCTACGATGGGAGTTTTTGGTGTAGCGAACGTCGCGGCCTCACCCAAAATTCACCCGAGCGAGGAGCCACCGACAGTGGAGAGCAAATCGCAGCCAGGCGCTAAATTCACGAGCGCCGAGCGGATCGAATCTCTTCCGGCTGGCTGGAATCCCAACGCCTCAGATGCGAAAAAGGACAAGAAGAGTCGCGCGGTTATCCGACAACCGAAATCAGGAATCTAATTCTTTTGTAGTCCGTTCAATGAACGCTTGCGCCTTCGCTAATTTTCTCGGGGGCAATCTCGGTTCGGTTGCGGCTACGGCGCGTTTGAAGTCTTCCAGCGCAGATTGGGAGTTCTTTTGAGCTATTCTCAATAATCCGCGATTGAAATAGAGCCAAGCATTTCTTGGTTGCAACTCGAGTGACTCGGCTAATGCGTCCTCCGCTTCACTCAGTTGCTCGTTTCCGATAAATGCTCTCGCAAGGTTATTTAGGCAGTAAGGCAGCAATTGGCTGTCACCGTTTCGAGCATCACGGACCGCTCCTTCTAAGTCTCGGATTGCCGTTTCACATTCTCCTAGTTCGGCGGCGCATCCACCGCGTCCATTTCGTGCGCGGATTGAGTCAGTATCAAGCGTTTCGAGTACATAGTTATAGTCTTCCCAGGCTTCAGCAAATTGGTCTGAATACCAATATGCACTCGCACGACGCAGATAGGCTTGTTCGCTGGTTGGGTTCAAGGCGATAGCTTGTGTTGCTGCCTCGATCGCTTCGTCAAAACGGTTCTGTACGAGTGCGATCTGTGAGGCAATTAGTGCGCGCTGCAACTCGGTCTCCTCAGCGGATTCCGGTTCTAATTCCACAGCTGCATCGAAATCTTCTTGTGATTTTTCGTCGTTACCTTGGATCTCGTGAATTGCACTTCTCCCAATCAATGCGGGTGCAAAATTTGGATTGTCTTTGAGGATAGTATCCAAGTCGCTGAGCGCCTCATCCATACGACCCAATTGAATATGAAGCTGTGCTCGAGAAAATAACGCGGGCAATAGGTTTGGACTTGCTGCGATAACTTGATCCAGGTCCTTTTCTGCAGCTTTCAAATTGTAATCGGACATGGAAAGTCGAGAACGATCGAGCAAACACTCTTCGTTTTCCGGATCTATTGCAAGCGCCTTGTCAAGGAACTGCAGTGCATCTTTGTGATCACCTCGCAGTTCGTTAACGATAGCCATTCCACGAAGTGCTTGTACTTCGTTCGGTTCAATTTCCAAAGCCGATTGGAAGTCTTTTTCTGCCTCGTCTCGTCGAGACTGCATTAGCAACTGATATCCCCGAACAACGAGCGGTATGATTTGGGAGGGATCTATATCTAGGATTGCTGTTAGTTGATCTATGGACTCTTCGATCTGCCCAACCGAGGTGTACACTTGAGACAACCGATACCTTGCTGAAATATTACGAGGATCACTCCCCACGGCTCGTTGCAAAAACTCGATGGCTTGGTCTGTTTGATGATCTAAGTGGTAAGCAAAACCCAGGGTAGCGTAAAGTAGCGAGTCATCGCCTCCCGCATCGACAATGTATTTTGCATCATCGATGGCACCAGCGGGATCATCCGTGTCGATTTTCAATTCTGCCCGTTGCAATCGTGCGGGATGAAAATCGGGGAAGTTTTCAAGAATCCAATTGCAGTCATCGATAGCAAGTTCATATTTTCCGGATTCACGATAGGCTTCGGACCTTAATCCATTGAGCAAGGGATGATTGCCAAGTTCTGCGATTCGTTCGGTCAAGAATTGAATTGCAGCTTCATTACCTCGACTTTTTGACAACGCTGCTGTTTTGATCTGATAGGCTCGGTAAGATGGGCCCTCAATCGATAAATAGCGATCGACGTCTTCTATCGCTTCTTCAAATCGTTTATTTGCCAAGTGCAAATTGCTGCGAAGCAACAGAGCATTCGAATACGTCGAGTCTACTTGGAGCGCTTTTTCCAAATTGGCGAAACAATCCTCATGTTGGTTCAAGGCATTTGCAATACGTGCAGATGAGAAATAATAATCCGCCGTAAGTGGTCCAGCCGGAGCTTGTTTGATGATCTTCGCAGCTTCCTCTGGATATCCAAGTGCAAGTTGCAGGTGTGCTAGATATGCGAAATCGTCTGGGGTCGCGTCAGGACGCCTTGTGATCGACTGGCACACGCTCGCGGCCTTCTCTAGCCTTTCATGACGCTCGAGGAAAGAAGCGAACAATCCTAGACAAGAACGGGTTTCATTATTCGAAGAAATATAACGCTCCCAAACTTCGATCCCTTTTTGCACTTCCCCTTTTTCCGCGTAGTAATCCGCATAGCCACTTTGAAGATCCAACACCTCAGGATGGAGCGTTGTCCAACGCTCGAAATCTTCAGGTGTGATCCCATTTGTCTCAAGATTACTTTGTGTTTGCACATACTCTTGATCCAATGCGGATTCGGATTGCGACTTAGTTGTAATCTCCGATTGCTCCGACGGTTTCTCACTATCATTGGAGTTTGATAATGCGCGAATGTAACGCTGAAACTCGGATGCCGGTGCCGGGATGGTCATCTCACTGGCGGCGCCATACCCTTGGAAGTTGCACGTTCGAAACAAAACGACAACGGGTAATCGGACAGGGAAGTCCGGCATTTTGGATAACGCAGCGCTGAGCTTTGACCGCAAAGCTAACGAATCTACCGGCGCAGTGGAAATCTGAACCACTCGCTTTCTATCAGGAAGGAATGTAATCAGCACCTGGCACGCAAACGGTCGCTCATTTTGACTTGAGACGAGCTGATGGCACTCCGCCGTCAAAAATCGAAACACTTCCGTGCATAGCGTCATCGATCCATCCTTCCTGTCGAGGTTGTGTAGATCCGCCATGACGAATCCGCGATCGAATGGAAGAAAAGAATTCTGTAAAAACTCTAGCTCTGTGTTCTTCTCAAAAGGAATCAGCTCGTTTAGGTAACCCCGTTGATCCAGACTTAAACTACCCCTGGCATCGGAATACGCTTCTGGAAGAATCTTCAAGTGAGGTGACTTCTTTAGCATCACTTCCAAAGCTTCAAGCCTTGATTCCATTGGCATCGGTAGCGGTCGAAGTAAACGAAACATCGCGACAGCAAGCGCGAGAACCCCGAAGACTCCGCCAAATGCAAACTTACGTGGTAGGTCGGGGAAGTATTGCAAGACCAGGGGAAGTAGAAGCAGGATCAAGGACACCGAACCAACTTGAACCAACCGCTGCGAGAACTGGCTAGTGAGCGATAACGGTACGATAGGCGTCTTTTTTGAGCAACGTTTGCAGACGGGCAACGGGACGGCCCAAGCAAAATGAGTTCCTTGGTAAAAGATTGGCACGACAAAGTCGGGGGGGGTGTTTCCACAACTGATACAAGACTCAGAGTGCCCGCCCGCTTTCTCTAAGGCTTCGAGCGTTTGACCATACAGGACGTTCGCGCGAAGTAGATCGTCACTCAGCGCTCTTAACGGGGGAAACCCATCGGCAACTTGTTTTGTCGGACTAGGGATGAGCTGCATGAGGGATTGGATCGGGCGAAAGTATGGAATCAGGTAGAGCGGGCAATACGATAGCGAGCACTATTTCACCATTCGCTTCGCCTCATTAACCATATACATTGTTCCGCATCCTGGACAGAAAAGATACCAATCGTAATAGTACGACTGTCCAGGTTTTAGCGGTTTTCGTTTGGTTGGCTTTTTTACTAGCCTGTCCGAACATTTACGACACACGCCACCTTCTCGAGGTTCTTCGATATCCCCAGAAGGCGATTCGGCGCGAGGCGCACTTTGCTGTGTATTCGAGTGGACTTGCTTAAGTGCCTTAGCCGGTTCGAGTGAATCACTGAACAGCTCCAAATTGATCAACGAAGGGGATTTTTTGTTGGCTTGGAGTGACTCCAAATATCCTTCATCCACTTTCAAATTGCCCCCTTTCGTAGCAGCTACCGCTAATTCGTCGCAGCGTTCGTTTTCTTTGATCCCTGCGTGCCCTTTGACCCAGTGAAATTGCACTCTGTGAGGTAAAGCAGCATTGAGATAGCGTTTCCAAAGGTCAACGTTTTTGACAGGTTCGTTTTTACCTCGCTGCCAATTTGCGCGGGACCAGCGTTGCAATGCCCCCCGTGTGACCGAATCGACCACGTATTTCGAATCGCTGTAAAGATTGACTACGCAGGGACGTTTGAGCGATTCAAGGGCAACGATAACTCCCAAGAGCTCCATTCGATTGTTGGTCGTGCGTTGGAAACCGCCGGAGAGTTCAAGCCGATGTTTCCCGGCAATCAAAACGATTCCATACCCCCCAGGGCCTGGATTTGGCTCCGCGGCGCCGTCAGTGTAGATGATCACTGTACTTGTTCCGAGTTCAGCGCCTCTCTCGGATTCAGAATTCGGGGTTTTATTCATTACCGCAACGCCTGGCTTCCACTCGTCGTCATTCGATACTCTCGAAAACTGGGCATTAGTATCGCACTGTTGGGCTTTGTCTACGAGTAGGCGAGATGAAAATGTGTGTTGAGCATTCGCTTTAAGGATGCGAGATGTTGATGCAGACCTCGTACAGATCTTGCGTCCCTACTTGATTTGCGACTGCGGGGGCGGTCGCGCAATAAAAACGAGAGGCTGAGTGATTTCACTCAGCCTCTCGAATTCCGTTAGGTTCATTCAACTGACAAGCCGTTACCGCAACATTGCGGAAAGCCATGTTTGCTGAACGAAAAAGAACTAGGCCTTTGGAACTTCTGGAGCCGCAGGAGCAGCAGGAACCGCAGGAGCTTCTGGAACCGCAGGAGCAGCGGGTGCAGCAGCAGGAGCAGCAGCAGGAGCAGCAGCAGGAGCAGCAGCGGGTGCAGCAGCAGGAGCAGCAGCAGGAGCAGCGGCGGGAGCAGCAGCGGGAGCAGCAGCAGGAGCTGGTGGGACGGAAGACGAAGTTGTCACTGCACCACTGTCAACCGTGGTCGCACAGTTTACACAAGGAGCTGCAGAAGTGGACTCATAAACGATTCCCTCATTGACGGTTGCAGAACCTGCACATCCGCAATCAGAGGTGACAGTCGTGGTGGTTACAACGCCGCAATCACCCGATGGCGCTGGTGCGCAAGCTGGGGCAGGTGCAGGAGTGCTGCAGCTAGCAGCGGCACCGGAACACTTGGTTGCACGCTTCGATTGAAGCTTGCTCAACAATCCACCACTGCAGTTCTTTGCCGATGCGCCGCCGCAAGTATCCTTGCGAGCGTGCAAGCGGGACAACAAACCACCGCGTCCGCCGCAATTCGAAGCAGCAGCATCGCCACCGCAGCCAGCCATTGCAACCGAACCAAATCCGGCTGCCACGAACGCAACCGCAGCCAAAACAACCTTACGCAACTGACTCATAAAACTATCCTCCCGTAGGAACGAAAAACAGGGATCCACGCAAAACGCTGATGCATAACCCAAACGACATGGATCTCGATTCGCCGCCAACTTCCAGATTCTGCCAGTTCCGGTGGATCCCCATCCGAATCTCTATTGTCCGGATATCCCAGGGATGGCTTCACCGATGTCAAACAACGCAGAGCCTGGCAAAGTTTGCCGGTTAGGCGCTTTGCACAAAATTTAAGGCTTGTAAGGGTAGCAAACAGAGAGGACGTGTCAACAACCCTGCATCCCTGCGCCGCCAACCGGGTTTTTTCCCTCCGTAGGAAATCTAATGTTTCGTTGGATTCCTCGAGCCTTGCTCGTCGCTCAGATCCCACGAACCATTCGACTCTTCAGCTTTAGCACTACCACCGCCTTGTTTGTGACGAACGCAATATTTTCCGAAGATCCCGCGTATCGGCCTCTGTTGCACTCAACAAAAAACTAGAAATCCAGTATATTCCACCGCGTGTTGGTCACAGGACAGACCGACTAAAGAATCCTCCAGGCTCAGATTTTCCAAGATTTCGCCGATTTGCGGCGTGTTGTCGGACTAGAAAATCCTGGGTGCAGGGAGTTATTTTGCCAGATGTTCGTTTGGAGAAGTTGAACCGTGTTGTTTCCGATCGCAGTTTTGTCGCAGTACATCTTTGGTTCGCTGCTATTTTTGCTCTCCTTCTTCATCATTGCAATTATCTTGTTGCAACGAGGTCGCGGTGGCGGATTGACCGGTGCTTTTGGTGGCGCTGGCGGTCAGAGTGCTTTTGGCGTCAAGGCTGGTGATTTGTTTACAAGAATCACAGCAATCTTGGTGCTGCTGTGGATCTTTACTTGTGCGGCTGCTGCGAGATTCTACCGGGAAAAAGGTTTAGACATTCAAGCGGATGCGTCGGCGAGTTCCGTCAGTGGAACCGGTACAAGTTCATCCCCTGCTGGCGGCTTAGGCGGCTCAAGTGATCTTAATGGACTCGATGGGCTTGGTAATGGCGCAGGATTGGGTGCTCCCGCTGGGGCTCAACCTCCAGTAGTAAATCCAGTTGCTCCCTCCACTCCAAGCATTTCTCCCGCCGCAGAACCAGCACCGGCTCCCGCCGCAGAACCAGCCCCGGCTCCTGCAACAGAACCAGCCCCGGCTCCTGCAACAGAACCAGCACCGGCTCCTGCCGCAGAACCAGCACCGGCTCCTGCAACAGAACCAGCACCGGGCTCGGATAAACCGTAGTAATTTTGCCACATAATTACTTGGAAATGCCGACGATTGAAAACACCACGAAGAACTTCGTAGTTTTGCCCCCTGTGCGTCTCCGCCCTTTTATTCACGCGTGGCAAACTCAGGCCTAGGATAGCGTTCATGATCTGCAGCATGACAGGCCAAGGCCGTGCGACAAGCTCCAAGGATGGTATGGAGATTGAAGCGGAAGTTCGATCAGTGAACAACCGTTTTCTCAAAGTCACCTTCAAACTTTCGGAGGTACTGCAGCCCTTTGAGCTGGCGATCGAGGGTATTGTACGAGAACAAGTGAAACGCGGATCGGTGCACGTAGCCGTTCGCATCTCCGGTGCAGGAGAAGCCCAAGCTGCGAGGATTTCGGAACCTGTTCTCCAACAGTACTTAGATCAATTGAAGGTTGTCTTGCGCAGTACAAAAAATGGTTGGATGACGGGCGGGGTTTCCGCCGAGATAGGATCGCTTTTAAACCTTCCCGGGGTACTCGTTCCGGGTAATTTACGCGACGACAATAGCGTTTTGGCTTTGACCATAACAGCAGTAACTGAAGCGCTTCGTGACTTGAATAGTATGCGGCAAGTAGAAGGACAAGCGATGTCCGACCAATTGCGAGTCTTGGTTGCTCAAGTCCGGGGGCTGCGGGACTCCATTGAGTTGCGAGCACCGAACGTGTTGACAGAGTATCGCAAAAGGCTTGAGGGACGGGTTCGAACCGCATTGAGCGAACTTGGGCACTCTGCTAGCGAATTGGATCTGCTTCGGGAAGTTTTGCAGTTTTCCGATCGTTGTGATGTCCGAGAAGAACTAGTGCGACTTGCTAGTCACTTAGACCGCTTCGAAGAGACATTAAGCGGGGGAGAATCGCAAGGCAGGCGACTGGATTTTCTAATTCAAGAAATCTTTCGCGAAACCAATACCATTGGCGCAAAGGCGAACGATTCGACGATCGCGCATAGTGTGGTGAACATCAAGACTTCCGTCGAACAGATGCGAGAACTGGTGCAGAATGTCGAGTAACTCAAATGGTAAGGGGTTGCCACGCTCCACTCACCACACCACAGACTTAACGCACCTAGCGCCAGTGGATCAACCTGGAAAGCTAATTGTGGTTTCCGGACCCTCTGGGTCAGGAAAGTCCACTGTCCTCGCGAACTTGCTCGCTAAGTGCCCATTGCCACTGCAATTAAGCGTATCGGCAACCACTCGCCCGCCGCGGCCGGGGGAACAGCATGGCCGGGAATACTGGTTTTTGAGCGATGAAGAGTTCAAGGACCGGCGGGCAGCGGCTGAATTTCTGGAATGCAAAGAGGTTTTTGGCCGCGGATACTGGTATGGGACGTTGCGGGAGACCGTTTCGACTGGTCTTCAGGCGGGAAAATGGGTAATCTTAGAAATCGATGTCCAGGGAGCGATGAGCATCCTCGACTACGATCCGCAAGCGATTACGATTTTTATTGATCCAGGATCGATGGAAATCCTCGAAAAAAGGCTTCGGTCCCGTGGGACCGAGACTGAAGAAGTGATCCGACGGCGACTGGAAGTTGCCCGAGAAGAGATGAGTTACATGCATCGGTACAAGCACCGGGTTGTAAACGAAACCATTGAAGGTTCCGTGCATGAGATTTGTCAGTTGTTGTGTGGGTACGATGTACGAATCCAAAAACCCTGAATGCCGCATCGATCTTTCGTGGTGATCCACGAACGGGCTTCGATCGGCACTAAAGTGTTTGGATTTCGTTCGAAAATTACTTGGCTGGAATAAGAGAGGTTCGCATGCTTGAAGAGCTTAAAGAAGAGGGAATTGTTAACAAGGTTGGTGGGCGTTTCAAGCTCTCGACATTGATTCAAAAGCGGCTTGTTCAACTAAATCGTGGCGGACGACCTTTGGTTGACTTGAACTCAGACGACAAAATGGAAATCGTCATCCAAGAGATTCTCCAAGATAAAATTTACTTGACCACCAACGGTGAGTTGAAGATGAGTGGTGAATTGGCAGAACAAGGCGACTTGCTCGACCTCGATGCTGGTGACCTGTAGTCGTTATCTGCCACTGGTCTCGAATTGTCCCCCACTTTAATTGGCAGTCTCCAAACGAGCAGAAAATGGCCGACCAAGGCAATTCCCTAAACAAGGGACTCGCGAAGAAGGTGCTAGTCGGCGTGTCGGGTGGTATAGCGGCTTACAAGTCTGCTATGCTGGTAAGTCGACTAGTACAGGATGGGATGGATGTCTCTGTTGTTTTAACGCAAGGCGCGACGAAATTCGTAGGGCCAGCAACCTTTGCTGCGTTGACGGGAAAATCACCAGTTGTAGATCCCTTTGATCCTAGATTTCCTCTCGGTCCTCACATCGAATTGGCGATCGGATGTGATCTTCTGATCATTGCTCCCGCAACTGCTCGCGTCTTAGCTGGATGCTCGCTAGGCCTTGCGAACGATCTGCTTACGACGCTCTACCTTAACGTGGAGTGCCCTATCGTCATGGCCCCTGCAATGAGTGGTCCGATGTGGGAGAAGCCTGCAGTGATTCGAAACGTCGAGCAGCTTAAAAAAGACGGCATCGTCTTCGTCGGCCCGGAGAATGGTTGGCTATCTTGTCGAAGAATCGGACCTGGTCGTATGGCGGAACCCGAGCAGATACTAGAAACATGCAAGCCTTTTCTGGAGTGATGCGACTTTGGCCCATATCGTTATCACTTCTGGACCTACGCGACAATACCTAGATCCGGTTCGCTATTTAACCAATGCCTCCAGTGGAAAGATGGGAGCGTTCTTAGCTCAGGCCGCGTTGGATCTTGGGCATCGAGTCACTGTGATCACCGGCCCAGTTTCGATCGATTATCCTAACGAAGCAAAGGTAGTTCACGTTACCACTACCCAAGAAATGCTTGAAGCGACACAACTAGAGTTTGCACAAGCCGATGGTTTGATCGGTGCGGCAGCGCCTTGCGACTACATGCCAAAGCAGGTTGAGGCGAACAAACTTCAAAAAACTGGCAATGGTTTAACTCTCAATCTTCTTGAAACTCCCGATATTGTGGCGACGATCGCAGCAAACAAGTTACCAAATCAGTGGGTGGTGGCCTTCGCATTGGAGACCCAGGACGTACGCTTTCGAGCCATCGTCAAATTGAGCAGAAAGTCGTGCGACATGATCGTGTCGAATCGAGCCGAAGCGATGAATTCAGATGAAAACAACGTTGAAGTCATTTCGCGTGGTGGAACCGTTCTAGACCAGTTTCACGGTCCTAAGTTGTTGGTGGCTCAAGGAATTCTGCGATTGATTGACAAGCATTTGATCGCCCCGCTAGGTTGAACACGAACATTCGGAAACTACTAAATGCTCGAATCGTTGCATCACGAATATCCTGGCATGCCGCAAACTTCGCAACCATTGGATGTCCTTGTCGTTGCCCCCCATCCCGATGATGCGGAACTAGGTATGGGAGGAACCATTACCGCGATGATCAATCAAGGACATCGCGTTGGAATTCTCGACCTTACCAATGGCGAGCCAACCCCTTTTGGTTCCCCCGAAATACGGGCGGCGGAAACGGCCAAAGCGAGCGAGATCCTCGGTGTGACTTGGCGGTATAACCTTGGTCTACCAAACCGTTATTTGGAAGCCACTTTGGAGAACCGAGCGAAACTCGCCGGAGTATTTCGCTTGACACGTCCACGTTGGATTTTCGCACCCTACTGGCTCGATGCCCACCCAGATCACTTGGCCGCTACGGAACTGGTCGAAGCCGCCAGATTTTGGAGCAAACTCACCAAGTGCGATTTAGCGGGTGATCCCTACCATCCTAAGAGAATTTTTTATTACTACTGCATTCATCTAAAACACATTCCGCAGCCCGCTTGGATCCAAGACATCTCCACTGTCTGGGACAAAAAAGCCGCGTCCATTGAGGCTTACTATAGCCAATTCCTTCAAGGCAAAGAGGATATGAATCCGTCTTGGATCGAGATGCTTCGAGAACAAGCCGCCACTTGGGGACGCGCAATTGGTGTACGTTACGGCGAGCCGTTTGCTGCAAAGGAGCCACTAGGTCTGAAAGACTGGGATTCATTACTGTGATGAAAGACCTCAATAAGCCATTTTCCGAGACGCCAAGCCGAAGGCATTTGCTTCGCTACTTTGGAATCATGCTTGGGGCTGCTTGCACAAACTCATTGGTGGGCTGTGTGCGCAGCAGTAGCGATGCAGTATCTGATGATTCGAAATCTGAAGCTCAAGGCCGCAAGCCGCTTCGCGTGGTTGCAACCACAGGGATGATTGGCGACATGCTTCGGGAGTTAGGAAGAGAACATTTCGAGATCGTTCAGTTGATCCAAGCCGGGGTCGACCCGCATCTGTATAAACCGATACGCGACGACATTGTTGCAATCGTTCAAGCGGATGTCGTTGTGCACAACGGCCTACACTTGGAGGGACGCATGGGTGAGGTGCTTGCACATTCCAAAGTCCCTATTGAAAACGCGAAAAAACCTAGCCGACTGAATACTCGATTGCATCTTGCCATGGCAGATGGGTTAGAGGCGATTGAATTTTTAGGTGAACCCGGAACCGATGCATTCGATCCGCATCTTTGGATGGATATCGTGCTGTGGAGCAAAGCCGTAGATCACTTGGCTGATTCGCTCGCAAGTCTTCGTCCGGAGTTAAAGTCGATCATTGCTCTGCATCACGAGGAATTAAATAGAAAACTAACTGAACTTGACCGCCGTGCGATTACCGCCTTCGAGACGATTCCCGTCCCCCAAAGGGTACTAATCTCCTCCCACGATGCCTTTCAGTACTTCGGTAGGCGTTATGGCTTGGAAGTTGAGGGGGTGCAAGGCATTTCTACCGCTTCTGAGGCTGGCCTGCGTCGGATTCCTGAACTGATCGATAAAATCGTGACACGGAAGATCCCCGCGGTTTTCAAAGAGTCTAGTGTTGCCGGCAAATTAATCGACGCGGTAATCGCAGGTGCAAAAGCCAGAGGCCACGAGCTAATGCTCGGTGACGAACTTTACTCGGATGCTCTCGGCCCTAACGGTTCTGGGGCGGATACCTATCTTGGCATGATGGAACACAATTTCCGAGCGGTGATCACCGCCTTAGGTGGAACCTGGGTGTGAAAATTGCCTTTAAACCTCCCAAAATCGAGTTCCAGACGCTATCGCCACCAACTTGGGGGGGCTAATCCCTTAACAAGTTCCAAATAAACTATGTCGAATGCAGGACGATTGGGTTATAATCGACGTTTATTGACGACGCTGCGTCCGCGGCAAAGCTTTGGGTTAATCTCCTTAACACCAATCTGGAGCGGCATTACCGTAGCTATTGCGAATTGAAGCATGTGTCGTCGTAGCTTTCTTCATTATTTTTTATGGAGCCAACCTCATGGCAAGCGGAACAAAAGCAAAGAAAACAACGAAGAAGGCGGAAACGGATGTCGCCACAGAAGAAGGGGCGGTTGTAGAAGCGAAGCCAAAGCGAACTCGCAAGCCTGCCGCAGAACCCCGCGTAAAGCTCTATTGGGGCGTATTCAACCAACATCTCAAAAGAGTGGCTGTGTTCGAATACACCGATGTGAAAAAGGCAGAAAAGCACGCTAAGGAATTGAGCAAAGACGGCAATGATCATTTTCTTCAAAAGATCAAGGAAGTCGTAGGCTAGATACCACAGACCCACACATCTGAATCTATCAAGAAACGCCATCGGACTC
Source organism: uncultured Pirellula sp. (assembly GCA_964483385.1). GTDB lineage: Bacteria > Planctomycetota > Planctomycetia > Pirellulales > Pirellulaceae > JBKCUI01. The sequence goes on from CAZACJ010000024.1 coordinate 24,296, forward strand.
CCGGTGGCGTTTCTTGTTTTATGGCTTCCTGGCATAATATCCTAGTGCGGGTCTTCGGAAACTCTCGCACGTAATCGTAGTCACCCGTTGCGATCGATCTCCATCAAAAATAGGGGATGCGTTGCAACGGACCGCAATGTCACTCACAAATCGAAAGTGCCTCATGAAAGAGCTAAAGTTCACCAAAATGCACGGAGCAGGCAATGACTACGTGTACATCGATGGCTTTACGCAGTCGCTTCCCAAGGACCTTGAGCGACTGGCTATCGAGCTTTCACACCGCCGCTTTGGAATTGGTGGGGATGGTGTGATCCTCATCCTTCCATCGGATTCAGGTGATGCTCGCATGAGGATGTTCAACGCGGATGGTAGTGAATCCGAGATGTGCGGAAACGGGATTCGTTGCGTGGCAAAGTTTGTACATGATTCCGGCATTGCAAAAAAGCCATCGCTGCGAATTGAAACGGGAGCAGGTGTTCTTGCATTGGACCTGACTGTTCACAATGGCAAAGTCCAAAGTGTTACCGTAGACATGGGCGAACCCCGTTTATTAGCGAAACAGATTCCAACCACGCTCGTAGCCGAGGATTCGACAGTGGTAAATCATCGACTGGATTACAAGGGACACACCCTTTTTGCAACTTGTGTCTCTATGGGAAATCCCCATTGCGTAATCTTCGTTCCCGAAGCAACAGATGAATTGGTGCTTGGAATCGGTCCGTTGATCGAGAACGACGAACGATTTCCGAAGCGCACCAATGTGGAGTTCGTTGAAATACTAGGATCCGGAGAAGTTCGACAGAGAACATGGGAACGTGGCTCCGGCGAAACTTGGGCCTGCGGTACGGGGGCTAGTGCAGTTTGTGTCGCGGGTGTCCTTACAGGCAGAACCGACCGAACGATCTTGAATCATCTCACCGGAGGTGACTTAACATTGCGTTGGGACGACGCAACAAACCATGTTTTTATGACCGGACCTGCGGTTGAGGTGTTTCAAGGAAAAGTCGCGGTTGCGATTGAGTAGTTGATTCGCACCAGCGTTAGTAAGTGGCAGGAGCCCGGGATGCGAGATCGACTACGACAGACCAAACGTGAGCTTTCGCAACGTGCGATGCGCGGTGCTGCGTATTTGCTGGGGCGCGGCCTTCAGGGCTGGATGCGAACTCTTGACTCTCGATTAGCAGAATACGATTCGAGTGCAGACGCATGTAGTCTTTCCTACAGGGAACCGGTGATCTACGTTCATTGGCACGAGTACATTCTCCTACCGGCTGCCATGCGCCGTGGGTCGGGAATTACTCTACTGGTCAGCGAACATCGCGATGCAAACTGGCTTGGCTGGGTTGCAGAAGACTTCGGCTTCCACACCGTACGCGGCTCCTCGACAAAAGGTGGTATCAAGGCAATCTTGAAGTTTCGAAAAGAGCACCAAGATTCTAGTCTAGTGGTCACGCCAGACGGCCCCAAAGGTCCTCGCCGCGTCCTGAGCGCTGGCTGTATCCAACTGGCATCTCTCTTGAGGATGCCAGTTGTCCCCGTGGGAATGGGGTTTCACCGTCCCTACCGTGCAAATTCCTGGGATCGTTTTGCCATCCCACGCCTTGGCTCTCGAGCAAGATTAGTTCTTGGCCCGAAAGTCTATATCCCACGCGGACTTGATGACGCAAATCTCGAAGCTTTCCGAAATTGGGTCGAAATGACCCTGCATCAATTGACCTCCGAAGCGGAGGGTTGGGCCGAAGATGGCTCCACCCGTCTTGGAGAGCGATCTCTCTTCCCAGCCCCTCCGGTATCCATTCCTTGAAGCTGCCCCACAAAAACATGTACCAAGATTCCGAATACCAATGCGCCTACGCTTGCACTGGAATCGGCCATGAAATCCAATTGATCCTTCGAGGTAGACCTGTGAAAGGTACATACCTATAACTAACGAGTCTTTTCCCATTTCCTGTCCATGGCTTAATAGGTGCCTGAAATGAAATACTTGCGGTTCGCTCTCGTACTGTGTGCCTGTCTCTCAACTTCGTTCCTCTTTGCGCAAACGTTCGAGTGGAAACTTCAAAAGGGGCAACGGTACGCGGTCACCTCGAATCAATCCATGGTGACAAAAATGAACATACCTGGCGCAGGGGCGCAAGAAATGCCCATGAGCCAGAGCTCAGAGATCGAATGGAACGTAACAGATTCGGACGATAAAAGTTTTGTCGTCGAGCAGACAATCAAGCGAATGAAGATGTCGATGAAATCTGCGTTTGTAAATATTCAATATGACTCCGATGAAGAGCCTAGCAACGATCCAGTCACCAAACAAATCGCATCGTCGTTTCAGATGCTGATAGGTCAACCAATCGGTTCGAAAATGACCCGGCAAGGCAAAGTAATCGAGGTGACACTCCCCGAGGAATTGAGCGACAAATCAGCGACTCCAAATTCACCCCTCTCCGGTGCCATGCTTAAACAGTTGTTTGAACAAGCCACCATCGACTTCCCTGAATCCCTGAAAATCGGAAGTACATGGGATCGTTCTGGTGATGTCGACATGAACGGCATGAAGATGAAGTCGAAGATGACATACCGTTACGACGGTCCTACCGAAGTTGACGGAAAGAAATTAGAGAAGTTTGTCGTGCAAGCAAAGGTGCAACTTGCAGAAGCACCTCCGGGCATGCAAATGACAATTGAAGATAATGGTAACGAAGGGGAAATCCTTTTTAATCCTCAAACTGGTTGTGTCGAATCCACGACCGTTCGCCAGAAGATGACGATGAAAATTAAAGTCGCAGGGCAAACGATTGACCAAGAGCTTGAAGGTGAGACCATTACAACCATCAAGCCAATAACTGAATAATTGCCTGCGATTGTCTGGTTGCATGCTCGGTAGGAAAAGCAAATCTTACCGAGCAATTACCCCCAACATGTCCCCGCTTATCTCGGTGAAACTTTCTCTGAAGATGACTCAATAAGAACATATTCCTTGAGATAGTCTTCGACGGCCTTTGCCAACTCTCCAGCAATTTTCTTTCGGTTTGCCTTGTCTCGGTAGTCCGCACCGAACTCTAGCTGAATAGCGTCAACACCCTCTGGGCGATGACTGCCGTGCGTCTGCACGATGTAGCCTCCCGTAAATCCAGATTGTTCCTTGCCATCCGCTGGGTAGGGATAAACTTTCCAGCCAAGGCCATGCAGCATTCCAAAGAAACTCTCCTCCCCGGAATGAGCTTGCTCTCCAAAACGCTCTCGAAGACGTGTCACCGTCTTTCCGTTATTTGTCCCGCGATAAACCGTGGACTTACTCGTACCTTGACCATGGATATCCAGCAGTAAACCGGAACGATACCTCTGTTGTATTTCTCTGCAAAAAGCTCCCAACGATCCGTGATACAGCTGATAGACAGGCGCTGCGTCGGAATCTTCATAAGCGATCTCAGGTGGGCGATTCGGATCCAAGTATTTACGGTGCACCTTGCTTAGCACAAGGTAAGGTCGCTTACCCATGCGTTGCTCAATTGCGTCCGCTAGCTCACTCGCAAGCTCTGTAGTACCTCCGTCACGGCCCGTAAAGAATCCGGAGGGACCTGTTTTCATCCCCCTTCCCTCTCTAGGAGCAACTCCTTCGATCTGTAGCGTTCCCCCATGAGGAGCCGACAGAATCACCGGCAAGTCTCCTCGACGTACCTCCACTAACACTTCGATATCGGAACTGACACCCGCCGAAGTTCTTTTACCATCAGGCCCCTGAGGCTTGCCTGCCGCGTCACTGGATCTTTGCTCGTTGATCTCCTGCCCAACGGTAACCTCCTGCCCAATGGTTGCTTGTAAGTCCCAACTTAGAAGCATCCAAGCAATGGCTAGGATCTGACACGTAACAAGTGAAAGCTTCATGACTGAACCTATTACTAAGTGCTTACTCGTTAGTTCCTGCCTCCACACTACCCGTGATAGGCTTCGATAACGGCGGGTACTTTATGGCGTTCTTTTTCGTCTTTAATGCCATCGCTTGGACTAGATCAATCTGTAATACACTGGCAAGCCGCAACAGATAAGACAAGACATCAGCTAGCTCTTCGGCTATTGGAGAGTCTGCAGGTTGTTTTTCCGAAGGAATCGATCCATCCAACCATTGAAACAACTCCATAATCTCCGCTGCCTCGATAGCCACGGACATGGCAAGATTCTTCGGAGTATGAAACTTTTCCCAATCTCTCTCGTCGGCAAACTGATCGACCCACCTTTGCAACTCGGCAATAGTTGTATTCGCAGAGTGAGCGTTGGAACAAGAATTCATCGCACTCCTCGGTTCACTCGAACTCATGATGGTTGGGCCGATCCTGCGTAAACCGAATCAGGCCAAGTCAAATCATTGTTCTCTGGTCTTCCCTCAATGTAGTACCAGTTATGAATCGGTGCTAACACCTCTTTGACACCAGCGATCAGCGATTCATCGATCGGTTCATGGAGCCAATCAAGCCACTGTGTTACTTCCTCCGGAATTGCACTCCCGATCAAACAGCTTGCGAAATCTTGGTTACTGACGGAAAACTGCAAAGCGAGTTTCTCAATTCTAGTTCCGCGGTCCTTACACCATTGAGATGCCTTGGCTGCCACTTCTCGAACTTCCTTAGGCGCTTTATGCCAGGGTGGTAGTGGAAGATCAGTCAGCAATCGTGCAGAAAAAGGAGCGGCGTTGATCACTCCAACTCCATGCTTTTGAGCAAGGGGTAGCCACTGTAATGCCATATCGTTCTGCAGCGTGTAGTGGTTGTATGTGATCACACAATCCAACAGATCGGTTGGAATAACCCGTTGAAAGTTCTTCATCGGATACCCGCTTATCCCAATCGCCCGCACCTTCCCTTTTTCGACTTGCTTCTTTAATGCGGGTAACGTTTCGTCGATAACTTGTTGTACATCACCGTACTCGATGTCATGAACAAAGACCAAATCGATCATCTCCAAACGCATTCGCTCAAGCGATACATCGATGCTTTCAGCGACTCGTTTCGCGGAAAAGTCAAAGTGCTTAGGAGCGTAGCGACCTAGTTTGGTGCTTACGACTAGCGAGTCTCGTGGATACTTGGGCAGAACCTGTCCAAGGAGTACTTCGCTCATACCACGGCCGTAATATGCAGCAGTATCTATGAAACGAATACCTGCATCAATCGCAGTTCGTACGGACCGAAGCGATTGATCTAGATCGAACTGACCGAATTCCGCACCGATCGAGGACGCACCGAAACCAAGTTTTGTCAGCTCGATCCCGGTTCGCCCTAAAAGACGGGTTTCCATAGACTATCCTTCGCTTGGTTTATTCTGCAAGCTTTCGAAGCACTGTTGGCAAGATCCCGCCATTGCGGTAGTAATCGATTTCCACGGGCGTATCGATTCTCACCAATGCCTTGAACATTGTCTTTGTCCCATCCGTCTTAGTCGCAACGACTTCGATTTCACTACGTGGAGTTAGCGAATCACTCAATCCAGGGAAATCGAAGGTTTCATCGCCTGTTAGCCCCAGGCTGGAAACATTTTGACCGTTCAGGAACTGCAAAGGCAGCACTCCCATACCGACCAAGTTACTGCGGTGGATCCGCTCGTAGGAAACCGCAATGACCGCTTTGACCCCTAGTAACAAAGTGCCTTTAGCGGCCCAGTCTCGCGAAGACCCCGTACCGTACTCTGCTCCCGCAAGTACAACCAATGGGGTTTTGTTCGCTTGGTATTTCATCGACGCATCGTAGATACTCATCGTTTCGCCGGTCGGAAGGTATTTCGTTACCCCACCTTCAACCCCAGGCACCATCGCGTTGCGAATTCGGATGTTCGCGAAAGTACCTCGAACCATCACTCGGTCGTTTCCGCGTCGAGCCCCGTAACTATTGAAGTCAGCGGGTTGCACACCGTTTTCAACTAGGAATTTCCCGGCAGGCCCAGACTTTGCAATCGACCCTGCAGGTGATATATGGTCCGTCGTTACAGAATCCCCTAAAACAGCAAGAGCTTTTGCTCCCGCAATCGGCTGGATTGTACCAACAGCCTTTGTGATCCCTTCGAGGAAAGGAGGACGTTGGATGTACGTGCTCTTTTCATTCCAAGCATATTGATCACCTGGGGTGATTGGAATTGCATTCCAGGCCTCGTTCGCTGTGAATGCACCTGAATATTGCTTGAGAAACATCTCTGGCAACACGGAAGCCTCGACAGCGTTATGAACTTCTTCTGCCGTCGGCCAGATCTCCTTGAAATAGACTGGCTTGCCAGCGCCGTCGTGGCCAATCGGAGTTGTTTCAAAATCGATATCGACAGTACCTGCTAACGCATAAGCGACCACCAAAGGCGGGCTTGCGAGATAATTTGCTCTCGTATGTGGGTTAACTCGTCCTTCGAAGTTTCTGTTACCGCTTAGAACTGCAGCGGCGACAAGATTTCCCTCCGTGACAGCGTTAGCAACAGGTTCCGGTAATGGACCACTGTTTCCAATGCACGTCGTGCATCCGTAACCGACAACATTGAAACCTAACTTCTCAAGATCATCTAACACGCCAGCTTTCGTCAAATAATCCGTTACCACGCGAGATCCCGGCGCGAGGCTTGTTTTCACAAATGGATGCACCTTCAATCCGCGTGCAACGGCCTTCTTGGCCAGCAATCCTGCTCCGATCATGACAGATGGGTTGCTGGTATTCGTGCACGAGGTAATTGCCGCAATGACAACGGCACCGTGGCCAATGGTGCTTTCCTTCGTGTCCTTGACCGTCGCAGTGGAACTTAGCGTCTCGGTTGGTAAGCCGAACCCTCGTTCCGCAATCGGTGCAGTAAGCGCCTTCTTAAACGAAGTTTGCACGTTCGAAAGTGGTACGCGGTCTTGTGGTCTTTTAGGGCCTGCCACCGCTGGCTCGACCGAAGATAGATCTAGATGGAGAACTTTCGTGTACTGCAAATCAGGGCCGTTATCAAGTCGGAACAACCCTTGCTCTTTGCAATAGCGCTCGACCAATTCGATTTCATCTTTGGTGCGCCCTGTGCGGCGCAAGTAATTCAAGGTTTCGCCGTCGACGGGGAAGAAGCCCATCGTCGCACCATATTCAGGGGCCATGTTGGCAATGGTTGCACGGTCTGCAAGCGACATCTTGGATACACCTTCGCCGAAGAACTCGACGAACTTGTTTACCACACCTTCCTTCCGAAGGATTTCAGTGACCCGCAAGACCAAGTCTGTTGCAGTAGCCCCAGGAGCGAGTTTCCCCGTAAGCTTCATCCCAACAACTTCTGGCATCAACATGTACAGCGGTTGCCCGAGCATGTTCGCTTCGGCTTCGATTCCGCCAACACCCCAACCAAGCACCCCCAAACCGTTGATCATCGTGGTGTGCGAGTCGGTGCCGACGAGCGTATCTGGGAAGGCAACAGGGCCTGCATGGTCCTTACCTTGAAAAACGACTTTAGCGAGAAACTCCAAGTTGACTTGGTGTACGATTCCGGTATTTGGAGGAACCACACGGAAGTTCGCTAGAGCTTGCTGTCCCCAGCGTAAAAATTCGTAGCGTTCACGGTTACGTTCGAATTCAACGGTGACGTTTTTCGAAAGTGCGTCTTCTGTCCCGAAGTAATCTACTTGGACCGAGTGATCGATAACGAGGTCAACGGGGATTAACGGATTGATCTTTTGAGGATCGCCACCGAGTGCCTTCATACCGTCGCGCATCGCTGCAAGATCGACAACGCAAGGCACACCGGTAAAGTCTTGTAGCACCACACGGGCGGGCTTGAATGGGACTTCAAGTTCAGCAGGTTTCGTGGCATTCCATTTTGCAAGATTTACTACGTCATCTTGGGTAACCTGATAACCGTCGCAATTGCGCAAGACAGCCTCTAGCAGAACCCGGATCGAAAATGGGAGAGTAGCTATGTTGGCGATACCGGCCTTTTCGAGGCGATCGAGTCGGTAGATGCCGAGATTCCCTTGGGGAGCTTTGAAATAGTCTCGAGCGCCGAACGGGTCCACAACTTTAGTAGGAGCAGCCATGTTTCCTGGAGTTGCAACAGAGGTTTTGATCGTAGGTGACAGCGACTTGCGTCGCTCTGAATTGGGTCATTGTAACGTAGGCAGTGGAATCGTGAATGGCGCAAAGAAAAACGGCCCGCGGAAATCCGCAGGCCGTTTTGCATCGTTCGTTCACCGCATTTACTTCAAAGGAGTGTTTTATGCGGGATAGCTATGTTGAAATTACTTGCATCCGCAAGGAGCAGCGGCAGCAGGAGCTGCGGAACCGCAACCACCGCAACCGGATCCCGAACCTGCAGCAGCACCAGCTGCAGCACCGCCGCAACCAGCACCTACAGCGGAACCTGCGCCAACGCCAGCACCTGCACCAACAGCAACGCCGTTGGACCAAACTGGAACACTAACCGTTTGTGGAACCATCTTGCAAACCGTTACGTCAATTTCTTCGGTGACGGTCGATGGAACTTGGACGGTGTACTTTTCAACCTTCTCTTCGGTTACGTTGTCGTAAACGGTAACGTTGTAAGTACGTTCCTTGGTTTCTGGAACCATAACCGTGGTGGAAACGTCCTTCGAGCGGGTTTCGGTAACCATCTCGGTAACGTTCTTCGTACGGGTCTTGGTTTCGGTGTCATAAACAACCTTGGAAACCGAGCGAGTTGCTTGTTCTTCAACTACGCGTGCAACCTTGCTGGTTACTTGGCGTTCTTCGGTGGTCATGACCGTCTTGGAAACTGGACGGGTCTTGGTTTCGGTGTTGTAAACGGTCTTGGTTACAGGCCGTGTACGGGTTTCGGTTTCGTAGGTTGTCTTGGTTACAGGACGTGTACGGGTTTCAGTCGTGTAGACAGTCTTGGAAACTGGACGAGTCTTCGTCTCAGTGTTCATAACGGTCTTCTTGACAGTACGAGTACGTTGTTCGTCGTTGTAGGTAACCTTGTTCACCGTACGTGTACGGGTTTCGGTGCTCATCGAGCACTTCTTAACCGTTCGGTAACGTGTTTCGGTCGTGTAGCTAACCTTCTTCACCGTCTTGGACTGAACTTCATCACGGTAAAGAGTTACGTTGTAGGTGTACTCTTCGGTGCTGTTTTGGTTTTGGTAGGTCGTGCATGGAACTTCTTCCGTTACGACGTTAGGAACCCAAACTTTGCGGCAAACGGTACGAGTTGCAGGAGCTGCCGATCCGCAAGGATCTGCAGCAGCAGCGCTGGAAGCACCACCGCAACCGCCACATCCACCACAACCACCGCATCCACCGCCGCAACCGTTGCTAGCAGCAGCGCCACCGCATCCGGAGCTAACAGCCGAACCGCAACCGCTGTTTACAGGAACTTCTTCCGTAACGGTTTGATACGATCCGAGGTCCTTGGTTACCGTACGCATGGTGGTAACAGGAACACGACGGCAAACGTTGCGAGTGCCAGTGCGTTGCTCGGTGTAAGGAACCTTGACGGTGTAGTTGACAACTTCGTCTGTGTACACAGGAACTTGAACCGTGTAAGGAACTTGTTCGTCGGTGTAAACAGGAACTTGAACCGTGTAAGGTACTTGTTCTTGAGTGGTTACAGGAACCTTGACGGTGTAGGTTTGTACTTCGTCAACAGTTGTTGGAACTTGAACTGTGTAGGAAACTTCTTCAGTGACAGTCTTTGGAACTTGAACCGTGTAAGAAACTTCTTCGGTGGTAGTCTTTGGAACTTGTACCGTATAGGAAACTTCTTCGGTAACGGTCGAAGGAACTTGAACCGTGTAGGAAACTTCTTCAGTTACAGTCTTTGGAACTTGAACTGTGACGGTGTTGGTAACGTCATCGTAAACAGTCTTCTTGACTGTGTATGGAACTTCTTCAGTAACCGTACGTGGAACTTGAACCGTGTAGGTTTCTTCCACTTGCTTGGTCGTTGGAACTTGAACGGTGTAGTCAACTTTCTTGACTTCTGTCTTTGGCACTTGAACCGTGTAGGTTTCAGTCTTGGTCTCAGTACGTGGAACGCGCTTGGTCACGTTGTAGCGACGCTCACGCTCTTCGGTGCTGTAAACGGTCTTGTTAACGGTTCGCTTTTCGGTCACTTGGGTTGGAACCATAACAGTTCGCTCAACATAAGTGATCTGCGCGCCGCATCCTGCTGCACCAGCATCTCCACCAACAATTCCGCCGCCAACTACACCACCACCAACTGCAGATCCACAGCCAGCAGCAACGTGGGCGCTCGAAGCAGCGTTTCCACATCCGCAATCACCAGCAAAACCTACACTGGCCCCAAGAATTGTGGCCAACCCAAGGAAAAGCCCTCGGCGAAACTTCATAGCAGTATCCTCACAGTAAAACGAATCTTATTGGCCACTCGGCCGGTACAATACAGGGCGGCTTATTTCGACATTCAAAATAGCCTAAACTCACGATGCAGACCACGGTTTTCTAGTGCGGGAGGGTCGAACCGTGGCTAAGCATTTCCTTAGACGGAGAGCCCCGCAATCTTCCGGGCATGCGTCGAAGTTTAGCTAGAAAAAGTTTCCGTGGAAGTAACATCTTCAAAAATCGTTACATTTTTCCAAATCCAAAAAGTCGCAATCCCGTCGCAATCGGCACAACCCTGCCTGACCAAGAAAAACATTGAGTGTTTCCACTCTTTTATCCAAAGTCTTGTCAGGAGCCGCACCCCGAATTCTGGTGTTCTTCGGTGATGTCAGAGACGCCCGTTCGGGCTAGAATGCTCCAGGGGCCTTGACGAGACGTTCTTCCGTGACCAACTGCCCAAACCACTTGAAACACCCCAAACAAGTACCACAGGCCCTATGAAACTCAGGAAAACCATGGCGAATCATTGCTTTTGCTTATTTGGAATCAATACGAATCGAACGACCGTGGCATTTCCACTTTTGGCGTTTTTAATCGTTGTTTTGTCAGGAGCCCCCAGTTCCTCATCGATTCTGTGTGCTCAAGATCGACTCGCCCCACCTGATCGCTCAAAACCCGCTAGCGATGTACAAGCACCCAAATCTGAAAAACAACTAGCGGAAGACCGCAAAGCGCGCGACGCGGCACGAAAACGCGGGGAAATCACCTTCGATGATCTGAAGTTTGACATCGAGAAAGGTGGAGAATTCAAAAAGGAAATGATCACAAAAGAAATTGAAGAGCTAAATAAAAAGACAGTGAAGCTTCGGGGGTTCATCCTCCCGACCTCCGTCTTTCAACAATCCGGGATCAAACAATTCGTCTTGGTACGCGATAACCAAGAATGTTGCTTCGGCCCAGGTGCTGCCCTCTACGATTGCGTCATCATTGAAATGCAAGCCGGTAAAACTGCAAACTTCTCTACGCGCGTCGTATCGGTCAAGGGAAAACTAGAAATTGATTCTGAGTCGTTCCAATATCCAGATGGCGGACACTATGCGATCTATAAAATGACTGCGGAAGAAGTCAAATAAGCTCTCCTCTGAACGCATGTTTCCCAATACTGAATTTTGTCATGCTTGACGCAATAGAACCACAATCATCACGCCGACGTTTCCTCGGAAGCCTGACAACCGGCGCCACAGCATTCATAACGTGCAACTCGTGGCAACAAGCCTTTGGCATAGATCCCTTCTCCCGATTATCACCTAGCCGCATGCGGCTTAGCCTCGCCGCATACTCACTGCGCGATTACCTCAAAGGGAACAAAGACGGATGGGATTTGTTCAAGTTCGTTGACTACTGCCATGAACAAGCCATCGATGGCGCAGAGATCACCAGTTACTATTTCCCCGCTGAACTTTCTGATAGCTACATCATCGACCTGAAAGAACATTGCCATCGAAGAGGAATTACCGTCTCCGGAGGAGCAATTGCTAACGACTTTTGCCAATCGGACGAGGCCAAACGCAAGAAAGATATCGATACGGCGATGTTGTGGATCGATCGCTATGCCCTGCTCGGTGCAAACGTGATCCGCGTATTCGCAGGGAACCAACCAAAGGGTGACACCTGGGAAGCCACCCGTGACCGTTGCGTTGAGTGCTTGGAAACCGTCGCAAAATACGCCCACAGGAAAGGAATCTACCTTGGACTCGAAAATCACGGCGGCGTAACGGCAAAGGCCGAAGGGCTTTTACAAATCGTTAAACAAGTCAATGCGCCTAGTTTTGGTGTCAACCTCGACTCAGGTAACTTCCGGTCTACCGGCGATCCTTACCAAGAGCTCGCACAAATCGCTCCCTACGCTGTGAACGCTCAAATCAAAGTCGAGATGTTTCCCAACGGCAAAAAGGAACTGGCCGATCTGGACCGCATCCTGAAAATTCTCTCGAACGCCAAATACAGTGGCTGGGTTGCCTTGGAGTACGAAGCCTCAGAGCCACCCTTAGAATCGATCCCTATTTGGCTATCCAAGCTAAAAAAATCGCTTGCTTCTTTGACTTCGTAAGAACTTGAACTAGCTTTCCTTTAACGTTGCTCCTGCCCCCTTCCCGTCTTCCGATCAACAACCAGCCCTCTTATGGCTTCATCGCTTACCAACAACTCCCAGTGGGGAGCCGGAAACGAAAACGGAGTCCGATCCTTCGGAGTCCTCGAAACCAAAGGCTGGACCGCCGGCATGGTATCGCTCGATACGATGTGCAAATCTGCCAACGTGCAAGTATTGCAAGTCGAATGGAACGATATGCTAGGTGCAGTTATTAAAATCGCGGGGAGTTCTAGCGATGTGCAATCTGCAATCGAAGCTGGAACGCAAGCAGCCAAGAGAATGGAGCAGTATGTCGCAAGTCACACTATCAATAGTCCGGATCGCGATGCATTCTCGGCGATGATCAGCCCTCCGGAATACAATGTATTGATCGAACAAGCTGTTGTTAAATTTCCCCTTTCGGATGAATCGGTTATGTCCCAAGCGAATGGTCAAGCTCTAGGTTTTATTGAAACACAAGGATTCACGGCAGTCTTCGAAGCAATCGATACGGCTTGCAAAGCAGCGTCCGTAGAGGTCGTCGGCAAGGAAAAGCTTGGCGGTGGGTATGTCACTATCGTGATTCGAGGTGACGTCGCCGCCGTGAATGCTGCCATCGAAGCCGCAAAACCAAAGATCGAAGGACTCGGCAAGCTGATCGCTGCACACGTCATCGCTCGCCCTTCCTCGGCAGCCTTGGCTCTTTTGCCCAAGTAGTTACTATTGGCACCCCGGTTTCGACCAAGTTCGAGTCAGATTACATAGCGCAACTTACGCCACCGCTAGCCGGCATGTAGGCTCTCGTCGCATAGTCCATTACCATGCGATGACTGCTAAATCGCCAAGCCAACGTACTGATGCTGTTGAACATCCTTTGAATCCAAACACGCGGCAAGCCATCGCGGTCGCGTTCGTAATAGAGTGGGATCACCTGCGTCTCTAACGCTTCATACAATGCGTTAGCATCCCGATCATCTGTGATGCGATCGTCGACGTGACTCGTTCCCTTACCAATCGCAAATCCGTTCTTTCCGTCGAAGGCCTCTGCCCACCATCCGTCCAGGATGCTCAAATTCAAACCACCGTTAAGGATCACCTTCTGGCCACTGGTTCCAGAAGCCTCCAAAGGTCGACGGGGATTGTTCAACCAAACGTCTACTCCCTGTACCATGTGGCGACAGACGTTGATGTCATAGTCTTCTAGATAGATTACCTTGCCGGCAAACCGGGAATCTCCCCGCAAATTAGCGATCTCTTGGATGAATCGTTTGCCCGGATCATCCTTGGGATGCGCCTTGCCGGCAAACACAAACTGCACCGGCCGATGCGGATTATTGACAATCGCTGCCACTCGATCCAAATCGCGAAACAGCAAATTCGCACGCTTGTAAGTGGCAAACCTTCGTCCAAAACCAATCGTTAAGACCGAAGGATTGCATACCGACCTAGCCATCTCAATGTGCTCAGGGGGTTCATTTCGATAGGCCATCTGACGAGCAACCCGCCGACGCACAAATTCCAATAAAAGTGCTTTCAGCGCATTGTGTGTCTCCCATAACTCACCTGGATCGACATCGTGGATCGCTTGCCAAACTTCGGGCTCTCCCATCTTGGTACGCCAATTCGCCGGAAAATGCCTTTCGATCAATTGCTGCATCTGCTCAGCGACCCAGCTTTCCACATGCACTCCATTGGTGATGTGCCCAATCGGTACCGCATCCTCCTCTCGACTCGGCCACAAAGTGCGCCACATCCTCCGCGATATCTGTCCATGCAAATGACTTACGGCATTCGACCGCGAAGATAGCTTCAAGCCTAAAACCGTCATGCAAAATGGCTCGCCATGATTCTCCGGATATACCCTCCCGAAACTCATCAATTGATCGTGCGAAATCTGCAATGCATCGCGCAATGGACCTAAATGTTCTTCAATCAACTCATTCGAAAATCGATCATGACCAGCGGGAACCGGCGTATGCGTCGTGAACACCGTAGCGCTCCTCACGTCATGAAATGCATCGTCAAAGCTCAATCCGTCCTCTTCACGACGCAAGCGAATCGCTTCCAAAGTTGCAAACGCACTATGGCCTTCGTTCAAATGATAAGCACCCGGAGTGATACCAAGCTGGCTCAGCGCACGAACTCCACCCACTCCTAACAACAACTCCTGGCGTATCCGTGTCCGCTCATCGCCACCGTACAAGCGACTCGTTAGCTCCCGATCCTCCGGACGATTACCCTCGACATTGCTGTCTAGCAACAACAAAGTAACCCGCCCCACCGCGACTCGCCATACGTGGGCCGCCAAGTCTCCAGACCGCGTATGCAATCGAACAACACAAGGCTCACCGGACGGAGTTAGTGCAAGCGTTAACGGCAAATTTTCGACACGCGATTCGATGTACTCCTCGGTTTGATAACCATCAGAGGTCAATCGCTGCTTGAAATAACCATGACTGTAAAATAGACCGATAGCAACCAATGGAAGCCCCAATCCGCTCGCACTCTTCACATGATCCCCAGACAGAACACCTAAACCACCGGAATAAATCGGTAAAGACTCATGAATCCCAAACTCCGCAGAAAAATAAGCGACCGGTTTGCTTCCGAGCACCCCTGTATGGGTCTTCGCCCAAGTCGCGTTGCTCTCCAGATACTCCTTCAATCGCCGGTAGGTATGGTTGATACGACTGTGTAATACAAACTCACTTACACGAAATGCCAGCGACTCTGGCGTGTATTCCCGCAACAAAGCAATCGGATTGTGATCCAACTCGCGCCAACGTACCGGATCAATGTCTCGAAATAAACGAACTACATCCGGTTGCCAACTCCACCAAAGATTGTTTGCGATGGCAAGACACTTTTCATAGATCACTCCAGCCTCCTCGCCTCCAAAACAAGACGATTCCAATGCAGACCCATCCAGCCGAGGATCCTTCTCTGCGAAACGATGCCCCCCATTTTCACCCATCATGAATTGTTTACCTTCTATTAACACTCTCGAAACAACCTCACAGGATTGCTACAACAACCCTACCGCTACACGCCTAAATGCTTTCCACGCCGACAATCCAAGGTTACACTCCTTTCTTCTCGCCAGTGCAAACCTACCCCAAAAGAATTGCCCGAAACCGTGCGACTTATTGACCTTCTATTAGACGGGTTACTAACTTCCAGTCCCGTTCTAGGATCCAACAAGAGTACTCCCCTGGCCGCCTCCACCGAGGTGTCCTTAAAGTCATGGATCGATTCCTATCAACCCCGGGGGCACTCCGTTCTGGATTTCCCAAGCTCTGATCTCAAATCGCTGGTTGCCCTTGAAAAATGCTATAGTAAGTCATCCGACAGCCTCCTGCTTTTCTATGCCGCAGTGGCATATGGCTCATTGTCAATTGCGTTTATCCTTACCCAACGAAGCGCTGCAATTCGCCGGATCGAAACCTCGAAAAACCAGAATACCGGAGCTTGGTTGCAACACTTTGCAAACCCAGATCACTGGATCACCGTGGGGATCAGCCATCTAACAACCAGTCGTCAACATGCGACCACTCCGGTTATCCTAGCTACCGAAGAGAAGCCAAAACTGCCGACTTTTTCCCCACCCGTTGCATCGAATCCACCGAGGACTTGGAAGCTTTCTGGAGTCGTTCCATGGGTTACTGCCACTCGCCATTCCGAGGCAATCGTCGTCGGTGCATGTGATTCGCAAAACCCAAAACTACAGTACCTCTTTTTGGTCCAAACCGCTAACCCATCGATAGTGCGAGGACCTGGTATGGAACTACTGGCTCTGAGTGACAGTTGCACCGATGAAGTCGTACTAAGCGATGTCTCAGTATCCGAAGAATTCCTTCTTCATGGTCCAATAGAGAATGTTATGACAGCATCCCAGACAAGCGGTGCTGGAGGCTTGCAAACCAGTGCCCTAGCTCTGGGACTTGCAGCTCGCGCGATCGATTGGATTCAAGACCAAGCGAACAAGAGAAAAAGCCTTGAAATCCACGCGGATAATTTGTCCAATCGCTGGATCCAATTGGTCGACGAGTTGTTGCTACTCGCGAGAAATCAAACTGCAAACCTGAATGCAACTTCGCTACGAGAAGAATCCAATCGACTTGTCCTGCGATCGACCCAAGCTGCAATCGCGATCGGAAAAGGAGCGGGATTTCTTGCAAGCCACCCGGTCGCGAGATGGACCAAAGAGTCGATGTTCTTCTTGGTTTGGAGTTGTCCTCAAGGAATCGCCGATGCACACTTGTGCGAGTTAACCCATTTTGACCTCTAAGACTTGCTCAACCGCTATGCTTCACAACAGCGAAGCTTATGTTTCGGTAACCGGCAGACTGCCTCCCGTATTTTTCGAAAAAGGAAATCTCTGTGATCGGTGAAATCATCTCGGTTGGCGACGAACTAACTAGCGGTCAACGATTGGATACAAACAGCCAATACCTAAGCCAACAGCTAGCGGACCTCGGCGTATCCATACGTCATCACGTAACCGTCGGAGATGTTCTTGCAGATAATGTTGCCGCCTTTCGACTCGCAGCATCTCGCTCCCAAATCGTGATCATCAGTGGAGGCCTTGGGCCAACCGCGGACGATCTAACGCGAGAAGCGATGGCCGAAGCCTTTGGTTTACCTCTAGAACATAGAGAGGAAGCCATGGAGCACATTACGAAGCTCTTTCGCACCCGCGGTCGGCCTATGCCGGAACGCAATCGCGTCCAAGCCCTCTTCCCAACGACCTCTCGCATCATTCCGAATCCGCATGGCACGGCACCGGGTATAGACCTGACCGTTGACTACCAAGGCAACCAATCACGTCTTTTCGCATTGCCCGGGGTCCCGGCGGAGATGATTCAAATGCTCTCCGAGACCGTTGTTCCAAGACTTACCTCCGAAATGGGCGTAGGTATCACGAAATGGTTTTACCATTCCATCAAACTTTTTGGGCTAGGCGAAAGCGACGTTGAAAAAGTTATTCCCGATCTCATCGCACGCGATCGTATCCCACGAGTTGGCATCACGGTCTCGAAAGCGACAATTACCCTTCGCATCGCAGCGGAATGCCAAAATGAATCAGAATTTCACAAGCTGATCCAACCAACCGTTGTACAAATCCAAAACGAATTTCACGAGTTTATCTTCGGCAGCGGAGAACAAGACATTCAAGACGTGGTATTGGAAAAACTCTCCACTCTCCCTGCAACCCTGAGCGTCGTTGAATTTGGCTCCGGATGTTGGGTTGGTCGACTTCTTACAGATGGAATTCGTAAACACATTCCCAATTCCACTCGATCTGGTGTAGCGAACCTAAGTTGGGTCCCAGATACCGATCCTGTTTCGCTCGAACAAATGGTTCACCGAGCGAAACAGTCTATTGCAGACTTCCGAACCGATTATGCATTGGTTGTGGGTGTCTACCCCCCAAGCCATAACATTGCGGATGCAGATGGGTTGCCTACCACAACTCTCCAAATCGTCATAGCAAGCAAGACAGGATTAGTACAAGAACACACCATGACCATTAGTGGCCATCCAGAACTATTCTATCAGCGACTTGCCAAAACAGCTCTCTATACGTTTCTCAAGGAGTGGAAGCATGTCTGAATGGACTTTTGTTGCAAAGACAACTGATATTCCGGATAACGAGGGAAGGGCCTTTCCGGTCGGAGACCGAATGATCGCTGTGTTCCGCTCCGAAGGCAAATACTTTGCACTAGACGATTTTTGCCCCCATCAAGGAGCCTCCCTGGCCGCCGGTTGGATTCATGAAGGATGTGTTGCTTGCCCGTGGCACGCTTGGCGATTCACCCTCGCCGATGGATCTTGGACGGAGAATCCAAAGATCAAAACAGACCATTTCGAAGTAGAAGTTCGCGGAGAAGAAATCTACGTCAACATTCCATGAGCCTTAAGACTACGGTCCGTTTGACACCCGCAGCGTTTGGAAACACCGAGACGCAAAGGGCACAGTGAAGAAACTGCACTCAAAAAACTGCCGGACCAACAAATACTCTCAATGACTACTTGAGACGCTTGCTAAGAACCCACCTCGCGTAAATCGATCGGCCATCCCAAAGCCCATTGAAGTTGCAATTGGGCACGATTGTAGTTCGAGACCGACTGAAGGTAAGCCCGCTGAGCAGCCTCTAACGCTTGGATCGCTTGAAGCACTTCGATCGGTAATCCCTCTCCCTCCCGAATACGCTCTAAATTTCGCCGATAGGAGTCGCGTGCCGATTCAATCGCGGACTGAGCAACCGTCCATTGCGCTCGCCGCATGGCTACTTGAACATTGGCTTCTGCTACCTCTTGAGCAATCTGATCCATCAACCGCAACTTGGTGAACATCGCTTGTTGCACCTGAGCATTGCGTTCTCTACGCGCCGCACCTTCGCCAGCTCCGAAGTTACGCATCTCCCAGACCATCATCGTGTCGATATCGTAGCGTCCGGCAAATTGATCCGCGTTGTTTCCCAAACCGCCACCAAAACTTGTGGTGCTAAAACCCAGCAAAACGCTCGGTACAAATGGTGCTGTTTTCTCGCGTTGGTATGCTTCTCGCGCTGCCGAAACTAAAGCCTTAGATTCCTTTAACTCAGGACGCATTCCCAGCGCCGTCGAAATCAAAAAACCTTCCTCGGAAGCATCCGGGCAAAGATCAAGCGGGACGACCACCAAATCTTGAGGTACGAACTTCGAAGTCATCGGCAAGCTCAACGTCCTGGCCAATCGAGTCGATGCAACCCGTTGTCTCTCCCGCACAGAGATTTCACGAGTCTGAAGCATCGCTAATTCGGTCGCCGCGCGATCCGCGTCAGACCGCAATCCCTGCCCCGCTAGAGCATAATCACTTGTAAGTTTCACAAGCTCCCGTGTCCGACTCGCAGATTCGTGATATATCTCTAAATCTTGGGAAGCTTCCAAGAGATCGACATAGGCTAGCGCCCCGAGTAAAAGTTGTTGATTAAAGGTCGCCGTTGCAGCATGATCGCGCGCGGTCGCAATGTTCTTCGCTGTTTTGGGTAAGAAGATCGCATCCGCAAAATGAAACCTAGCGACCACCCCCGGCTGAGTCGGAGAGCCTGCCCCTACTGCACCTGCTCCTAATCCGTAGTTCATTGAATTTAGATTCACATCGACGATTGCCCCTTGGACGTCTTGGTAATTCCCATCCCGTCTACGGTAATTGAATCCCGATTGGATACTTGGTAACCACATCACTCGCGCCCGATCTAATTGCGCATACGCCTCCTGAACTCTCCAACGCGCATACCCAACCACGGGATGATCTCCTCCAAC
>CAZACJ010000024.1:44135-60040 GCA_964483385.1 uncultured Pirellula sp.
AATGCGTTGCAACCTCTCCATGCCAATTCCTTTCGGCAATGGTACGAGAAACGAGTTAACGCCCTAGGTTGCCGGTTCTCCTGGTTGTTCTAAAGATTCTTCGGCAAACGGTAATCGCGAACACAGGGTTTGTAGGGAGGGAGTTGCAAAACCAACAGCAAAAGTATCCTTAGAGTCCACTTAGGCAAACTGGGGGAAATGTTACACTAGAGCAACCTACCAGGTTTGGCGACCTGAGTTGTTCCAAATGGAGCCTCACCACAAGCCCCCACCCCGCTCGGTTCATTCCGATCTATTACGATGCAATTGATTCTTTCCGCGATGCGTCGCCCGGCAACCGTACTGGTTCTCGTCGTTAGCTTGGCATTCGGCTGTTTCCTTGCGGTGGGGCCGTCCCTCTTTCAACATTTCAAGCTTCCGTATCCCGGTGGGTTACCCAAAGGGATGGAGGTCGATGTCTTCCCAAAATTAAATCTGCCTGTGATTTACGTCTGCCAACCGTATGGTGGCATGGATCCGGCGCAGATGGAAGGCTTCCTTACGAACTACTACGAATACCACTTCCTCTATATCAGTGGCATCCACCATGTGGAATCCCGCAACGTCCAAGGTACGGCTTTGATGAAGCTGTACTTCCATCCAGAGACGAATATGGCACAAGCCATGGCGGAGACGATTAATTACGTAAATCGATCCCAAGCCTTTATGCCTCCAGGTACGGTCTCTCCGTTTGTCATGCGATTCGATACTGGATCCGTCCCTGTGGGCTACCTCGTTTTATCCAGCGACACTCGAAGCATCTCAGAGATCCAAGACCTGGCCCTCTTCCGGATTCGCCCGATGTTCTCCAACCTTCCGGGAGTCTCTGCACCTCCTCCCTTCGGTGGTAGTGCTAGGTCGATTGTCATCACGGCCGATCCAAAGAAACTGCAATCCTATAGCATGTCACCAGATGAAGTGATCGTTGCTTTGACCAAAGGGAATACGCTGAGTCCCTCTGGCAACATACCCATCGGAGATAGCTACCCTATTGTCCCTGTCAATTCGGTTGTGAAAGACCCACAACAGCTTGGATCCATCCCCGTGAGGATGGGGGAATCTCCGGTTTATTTGCGGGACATTGGAACCATAGCAGACGCAGCAGATGCACCCGCAGGATACGCGCTCGTTAACGGGCGACGCGCCGTTTATATTTTGGCGACAAAGCGCGCTGATGCTTCGACGCTGAATGTCATCAACAACATCAAATCCGCATTGCCAAAAATGAAAGAAGCCCTTGGTGCGGACGGCGAAGGAATCGATGTGCGCTTCGAATTCGACCAATCTCGTTACGTAACCCAAGCGGTGCAAGGTGTCGTCAGTGAAGGGTTGCTGGGTTCCGTCCTGGTCGCCATCATGATTCTCTTGTTTCTTCGCGACTGGCGAAGTGCTTTTATCGTAATCGTCAACATTCCAATCTCCCTTTTTGCCGCGATCGTCGCGCTTTGGATTACTGGTCAAACAATCAACTTGATGACCCTCGGTGGATTGGCACTCGCAATCGGTATCTTGGTTGATGAAGCGACCGTATCGATGGAAAACATCCATGCCCATCTACAGCGTGGAGAGTCTGTTGCACAAGCATCACGCGATGGATCATTGGAGACTATCACTCCACGTCTATTGGCGATGCTTTGTATTCTGGCTGTCTTTATATCCTCCTTTTTCATGCAAGGCGCAGCACGAGCGCTATTCGTCCCGCTTTCTCTCGCAGTTGGATTTTCGATGATAGCATCGTACATCCTCTCAAGCACGCTCGTGCCAGTTCTTGCAGTATGGCTTCTCAAAGACAAACACTCCACTCAAACACAACATCGCTCCCTCTTCGATACAGTTCGTAGTCTGTATTCAAATCTACTGTCCGTCTTGATAAAACTTCGATGGCTAATCGTCCCGGCGTACTTGATCGGAACGATCTGCTTGATCTTCTGGTTAACGCCACAGCTCGGTAGAAATATCTTCCCAGTCGTCGATGCCGGCCAATTCCGTTTGCGTATGCGAGCGACCGATGGAACTCACATCGAACGAACCGAAGCACTTACAAAACAGGCTCTCCAACTGATCAGCGATGAACTTGGACCGGAAAGTGTATCCCTGAGTCTCGGTTATGTTGGGATGATACACTCCAATTTTCCTGTCAATGCTGTCTACCAATGGTCAAGAGGTCCCGAAGAAGCAATCCTTTTAATCGAGCTCGCCAAGTCAGTTCGACTTCCGGATGAATTAATCAAAGAACGGATCCGTCGAAAGCTTGCTGAGGAAATGCCCGAAACCCGGTTTTCATTCGAACCATCCGATATCATCAACGAAGTGATGAGCTTTGGGGCACCCACTCCCATCGAAGTTGTCATCAACGGTACGGAGTTTGCCAAGAATCGTGAATTTGCGGAGACTCTCCGAAAAGAGCTGGCTACTGTCCCGAGCCTTCGCGACGTCCAAATCGGACAATCCATGAACTATCCAACCGTTCAAGTCAATGTTGACCGAGAGAAAGCCGGACTAGCTGGCCTAACCCCGGTTGATGTTTCTCGTGCGTTAGTAACTGCAACATCCTCTAGTCGTTTTATTGTCCCCAACTATTGGGCCGATCCAAAAAGTGGCATTGCCTATCAGGTACAAGTTGAGATACCAAGACCCGTTGTTAGAAACCCTTATGATGTTGCGACAATCGGCTCGATAGATCAATTAGGTAGTATTCCAGTTCGCAAAACGGAGTCTGGGCAAGTCCTCATCCGAGATGTTGCAGCGATCGAGCGAGGTAGCATGCCTGGCCAATTTGATCGATACAACATGAAACGGCTAGTAACCATAACCGCGAACACATCCAATGCCGATCTAGGCTCGGTCGCAAAACAAGTTCAAACTGCAATTCAAAAAGCAGGTGAACCACCGAAGGGCAGCACCATAGAAATTCGCGGGCAAATTCCGCCAATGCAAGAAATGCAAGATGGTTTAGGTATCGGTCTGCTCCTCGCGATGGTTGCTGTGTTCTTGCTTTTGACGGCAAATTTCCAATCCGTATCTCTTGCATTGACCGCAGTTTCTACCCTACCGGGTGTCATCGCTGGCGTAGTCGCAATACTCTTCGTTACCAAAACCTCCATCAATATCCAATCGTTTATCGGTTCGATCATGGCGGTAGGTGTCGCCATGGCAAATGCGATTCTCTTGGTTACCTTCGCGGAAAAGCATCGAAAAGAATCAACGAATTCCGAGCTTGCAGCAGTAAAAGGGGCAGTATCGGGTGCTGCGAGCCGCCTTCGAGCAATCCTCATGACAAGCTTCGCTATGATCGCGGGAATGCTCCCAATGGCGTTGGCGTACGGAGAAGCCGGGCAACAAAACGCCCCCTTAGGTCGAGCGGTGCTAGGTGGATTGATCGCCGCGACAATCACAACCTTGTTTGTATTACCACTGTTTTTCGCGCTTACCCGATCCAGAGCAAGCTTAAATTCTGCTTCGATGGATCCAGAAGACCCTGAAAGCCGCTTTTACAAAACTAATCAACAGAATCCGCAATCATAAATCATGTACTCACACTCCCCGATTCAAAGCAGTTCGTTGCGTACTCAACGCTTCAATCAACGTCTGCTGATTACCTCCATGATTCTTTTCATGGCACAAGGTTGCGCACCCACCGAAAATCAAACAACCGAATTAATTGTCAAGGAATCAAGCCGTAGCAAACTCGATCGCGTGACCGTTGGAAACCCAGTAAAAAAAACGCTCAAGCTCTATACCGAGCAACCGGGACATGTGGAGCCCTACGAACAAACCCCTATCCTCTCGAAGATCGCTGGCTATATCGCAGAAGTCCAAGTCGACCTTGGAGATATTGTGAAAAAGGGACAACTCTTGTTGACGATCTCGGCTCCGGAATATTTCGAGCAGATTAATCAGAAACAGGCCATATACACCCAATTGAAAGCCCAGGTAATTCAATCTGAATCAGCCTTCGCAGCAGCAGAAGCAGCTGCAAAATCCGCTCAAGCCACCGTGGCGGAAATGAAGGCGAAACTTGCGAAATGTGTAGCAGACGTCACTCGATGGTCCTCGGAATCAACCAGAATCAATCAACTCGTACAAAGCGGCTCGGTAACGAGCAAAGTTGCTGACGAAACGCTCAGCGAATTACAAGCCGCCCAAGCGACCAAACAAGAAGCGCTTGCTGCCATCGATACCGCAGTTGCCCTAGAACAGGAAGCGATCGCAAAGAAGGCAATTGCGAAGACTGATATTGATGTGGCTAACGCAAAACTGGGGGTGGCGATGGCCGACATTCAACTCGCTGAAAGCATGTACGAATATACAAAAATCAAAAGCCCTTTCAATGGAGTAGTAACAAGTCGAGATGTACATACCGGCCACTATGTTCATCCTGCAGGAAGCCCGAACGGGACTGCGCTTCTGACAATCGCCGACATCGAAAAGGTAAGAGTTTTTGTAAATATTCCTGAATCCGACGCACATTGGCTCGATGCGGGATTCGCAGACCGAAATGCTGGCGATGCCGTTCAATTAACTCTAGGTGGCCCAACCGGCAAAACCATTGACGGTCGTGTAACACGCTCAAGCTTTCAACTGGATCGACAAAGTCGAACAATGACGGTCGAGATCGAATTGGATAACGCAGATCATCGAGTCCTACCCGGTTCCTTCGTCACGGCGAAGATACTTCTCGAAGAGCGAACCGATGCAATCACGTTACCTATCGCCGCCATTGTCAAAAACAGTGAATCAACGTATTGCTGTACCGTAGTCGATGGAAAGATACGCCATACTCCCATTACACTTGGTCTGCGTGTGGGTGACGAAGTGCAAATCCTAACCGGGCTAAACGGGGAAGAATCGGTCGTCATGACGCGAGCAAATGGGCTCGCCGAAAACCAACCAGTCGAAGTGCTCGTAAGAAAGTAAAGCGTCAAACCTGCATGGGAAATATCCAACTTTTTGGGGGAGTTTCCGCCCCCCCAAACAAAAAGGTCATTTACTGGCATAACCGCTTTGTAGAGTAGCCCTCTCCGGCCGCAATACTTAAAACAGCTCCACCAAGCCTGCTTCGCAAGCCATCACTGGGATACTGCAGGACGATCGACTCGCAACGTTGAAGAGAAGAGTCCCTTTGGATCCCCTCGTTGCTCAAGTGTCTGCGACAAACTAGCGATCGTCCGCTGTGGAACTCCCTGAAATACCTTCTTGTCACCCCAGAAGACCTGAATCTCGCTGTCGCAATCGATAAAACTATCATGGAGAAACAAGGTCAACGAAGGGAGGTCGCTTTCGACGATTCGAATCACTTGCCCCTCTCGCTCGACTTGTGTCAAACTCCGATCCGGAATAGGACCATCAGTTCCAAGCCAATAGAAGCGATTACCAATCACATCATCTTGCTTCCAAACAATCTTGTTTGGATATCGGTTGCGAGAGTACTTCGTCATCCAATCTAAAGCCTCCGCGTCTTTTCGATCCATCCAGTGGCCTTTCCCTTCATGGATCTTTACAAAATGCTCGTAACCGTTTGGATCCTTCTCGCGCAACCCGCCGAGTAAACCCTTCCAAGATTCAGCGATCTCGTTCCGCTTGTACGCAGAGTCGTTCGCCCCCATATGCAAGGTGAAGGGCAGATTTCGCAATCCCAGAGGAGAAGTTTCGTTCGGATGCCCTGCCATCATCGCAGCAGCCGCAAAACGATCCGCCATTCGGGGTGCCAACTGATATACTCCATCACCACCTGCAGAATATCCCATCAAATACACGCGGTCTGGATCGACATCTTCAAACAAAACCATGTCGGTGATCAATCGATCAAAGAATCCATCGATGTGTCCTTCATGCCAAAGGTTCCAAGTATTTGTAGGAGCGCGAGGAGCCAAATACACCCCTTCCTTTGGGCGATACAATCGCTTTTGATTCTCATACTGACCGTCATTTACCGCAGCGGGTGCGCCACCCCCTCCATGCATACTGATAAACAAACTTCGGCCTCCCTCCGGCTTTTCGCCGAACACTTTGTAATAGAAAGGCATCTTCAGTCCGTTGATTTCCAGAAGGCGTTCTTCAACCTCTGCTTTTCGCTCTTCTTGCTTTACCTTCCGAAATTCCTCGATCAATCGCCTCTCAACAATTGCCGCAACCTGCTTTGTCAAAGGCTTCTTCGCAAATGCTTGATCCATTAAAGCACCACGACTCTCAGCCGGCTTGTTGAAGTACGCATTGAGTTCTTGTAGTTCCTGCGAATCTGCGGGCCCTTGCTGTTCTTGAGAATCAAACTCCCAGCTAATTAGCCTGGGCTTATTCCCTAACTCGATCTCTTCTGCATAAGTAGCATTTCCGTGCTCGAATTCGATTCTGTATTTTCCACCCTCCTTCAGATAGTAATGAAGGTGATCGTTCGCATCGAACGACTCGTCTTTTGTCGATCCGGAAGCCAAATCGCCACTAGCATCGCTGACCTTCACCTTCACAATCACTCGATCTCCTTTCGATTTGTCGATGGCACGCATGGAAACCATCTGCGTTCCCTCTGGGATCTTTTGATTGATGTTGGTGTATCGGTCTGTAACATTGACCGCATGGATGTAATCGATCGAAGGATCCCATACCATCGGGAATTTCAACGGTGTCCTCTGAAAACTCACAGCGTAAATTGCGTGCCTGCGATCATCTCGTTTCGCTGTGGAAGCCCTACCGATAAACCATGCTTGATCTAACTGATCGCCAGAGGGTTCTGCGGCACCGGTAAAGTGCCAGCCGTTATCCCAAACTTCGATCCACGAGTGATTACCACTATTATCTGACCACAAAGGAGTCCCTACGAATCGAGCAGGAATTGCAAGGGCACGGCAAGCGTCGATCAGAAGAACAGAAAGGCCTGTACAAGAAGCCAGCCCGGATTGCATCGACTCATAGGGGCTCTGATCCGCCTTGGCCCGCTTCGTCGAATACTTGACGTTGACCAACGGGAACAAGCGTTGATTGAGCAAGGCCGCGGCCTGAGCCGGCGTCTTGGCTTCCGCAATCAACGGCAAAAATCGTTCGCGGAAATCTTTGCGCCAAGCATCCCGGCGTTCATTGATGTTTACGTACGGAAGAATATTGTTGAGGAATATCTCCTGGGGAATCTTATCCTTCCATGGAGATGTATCTAGCGATTCATGCGCTATGCGAATCTCATCGAGTAGAAAATCCGATTTGAGTGACTTCAAATCTCTCGGCGGCATGTTTGCAATCAGAAACTCGGCTGATAACCTCTGCTCGTTTGATATCTGATCAAGTACTTTCTGTAACTCGCTACGATTCTCCCCTGCGGCTACGAGAGCCTCTTCGATCTGCTTCGCATCAACCTTTATCGAGGCTGAATCTGATGCAGCCAGCTTCTGGTCTTGTCCTCGAGCTTGCTCAGAGAACAATCCATACTCGTTCTTTCCTACGAACAGTCCTCCTGAGAGGATCGACCAAAATAAAAACGGCTTTAAGCGAAAATACATCATCGAAAGTATCTTTAAAAAGTGTGATTAATTCTCATTGAACGCCCCGAACACGAAAAAGGTTTTCGAGGTTGACTTATTCGGGTTTGGAAGGATGTAGCCGAAGGTCATCGAATTGGATATGCCCCCAGCCTTCTCGACTTTCATCGATAATACGGACATACATTGCTTTGCCAACCCAGGCTTGCGCATCGACGATGCGTCGGTCCATCGTGTCGCTGTTGCGGCCTCTTTCGATATGTAGGACTGTATTTGTTTCCCCATCGACCAACTCAACGCGAGTCTTGGTGGATTCACCTCCACCGATGAGAAACGAAACATAGGGATGACTTACGAGAAACGGTAAACTAGTTAGGGTACCCATCGCGACATCCGTTCCGATTTCGGAGGATCCTATCCAATAATCACCTTGATGGCCCGATTTCTCTCCTTTGCCTCGTGCAGCGACCGTATCTCCAAATACTGGCTGGTTAAAGAAGGCGCCACCAAGCCCCTTCCAGTCTTGCAAGCTGCCCGCCTCAAAATCGAAATTCATCGGTACTGTTTTCGACCAAGCTGGTCGAAATCCCCCGAGAGAATCCTCAATGCGGATCGACTCTCGACCGAGTCCTGCATTCCTTTGATCGCTTTCATTGTTCACGATCTCGCCAGCAAGCGTCCTAGGCGACTGCAAAAGTATATGGACTCCTCGCTTGCTCGATGAAAGAACGTCGAGCTTTCCGTCACCATCGATATCCTCAACCGACACTTGAGTACCCACGCCACTATCCTCATCGATGACGTGTGGTTCAAACTTCAGCCCCCCAGCGACCGCGATCGGTTTGAACCAAACAAGCATCGGTAACTCATTTTCACCAGGGTCATTTCCGTTGTGCGCCCAAAACCGTTTACCGGTGAGTATGTCGGGCTTTCCATCTCCATCCATATCTGCGATCGCAACAGCATGCAATTGCGATATTGCAAGTCCCGTCGGCGATGTCTCAGCCTTGTCAGTCATGATATCGATTCTGTCCCATTGGTATTCCTTCTCGCCCGGACGCTTCTTGTAGACCGCGAGCCCATAAGCATGTGCCGCTAGCGAAGTAACCACTTCGGAAATTTTATCTCCATCCAAATCAATTGCGTACATTTGCGCGCCCCCAGGACCCGAGAAGGCCGCAGGATGGAAGATCCACGTACTTCCTGTTGGTTGTCCTGGGTTCTCCCACCAGCCATCTTTGGAAAGGACATCACGAAACCCATCATCATTGACATCTCCGAATCCAATCCCGTGAGTGAATCGTTGATACGGGCCTGGTTCACTGACCGGACGAAATGACCAAACATCGGTGGGATTTTTCGGAATCTCAGCGAAACCAAAGTGTCCGTTGTTGCAGCATAACAGTTCCGGCTTTCCGTCCCCGGTGAGATCCTCGAACATCGGAGACTCGTTGTCGGTTACCTCAAGGACAGTAAATCGTTCCCACATTCCTTTTCTTGCCGATTCCTTACCTGGGTTTCGGTACCAATGAGAAGGCGCACCGGGAAAACCAACGACAAGAATATCGGAATCCCCATCGGCGTCGATGTCGTAATCGAAATCAAAAAAATACTCCGAGTATCCATTAATGTTGTAGGGGTTCGAATCAAATAACTTGGTCGTAGTTTGAAAATCTGGCCCAAAAAATATCTGATAACCTGCGACAACATCGCAGTGCCCATCAGCGTCAAAGTCAGCCAATGCGCCACCTTCGCCATGGAACAACTTGCTTAACTTCTGCCGAGTCCAGCCTTCTGATGAACTGCGTTCTTGCCCTAGGGATTGACCGCTGAAGTCGAGGGAACCACCTCCCACGATTGCAATCAAACAGAACAAACCTGTCATAACTTTGGCGAAGCCGAAAAATTTCGCTTGAATCATGATTTCCATGGGGACAAAACCATCAAATGATTCCACCAAGCACCACTTACGAAATTGGCTTGCTGATGGCTTCGATTCCAATACTTCAAAAATCCGTAACATGGTGGGTAATCAGATGTGGGAGAAAGGGGTCAGTGAATTCACCTGGAATTCTATCATAGTGCGAAGTTGCACGGGGCGCGTTTTTCCACTTGATCGTTACAATGATCTGATTGCCAAATCCCAAGACAGCAACCGCAAAACGGCAATCGAATTGCCTAACAGAATATATATGCCGACGAGCCGCCACGAATTCGAAACCTACGTCAAAGAAATTCGGACCAAAGATCCAAAATCCAAGCGAAACGAATTCGAATCGTTTCATTCGTCGATGAGCCGTGAAGAGAAAGATAAGCTCGTTGCAAGAACGCATCGGACATTCTGGACATTGTTCCAGGAATTCTGGAAACTCATTCGCGGGCACCGTCACCAAATCTTGGTCGGTCTTGCTACCCTAACCGTCTCGACCTTACTCAGCCTTATTCCACCACTGGGAACGAAGTTCGCTATCGACAGCGCATTGAGCACTCCTCCAAAACCAATGCCGGACTGGGCTCCGGTTTGGCTAAAAGGTAAAGAGCCTTTAGAACTCTTATGTTGGATTGCGGGATTAGTGGCCGCGATCACATTGGTTCGAACCGCCATTCATCTATGGGGGCGATGGCAATGCACGAAGGCAGTCAATCAAGTGCAAACCGCTCTTCGCAAAAAAGTATTCGATCACATGCTTCAGATGCCATTGCATCGAGTACAGCAACTCAAAAGTGGTGGCTCGGCTAGCCTGCTTCGTGAGGATGCTGGCGGAATAGCCGACTTGATCTTCAGTATGCTATACAACCCCTGGCAAGCAATCGTTCAGTTAATCGGTAGCTTGCTCGTTCTTGTAATCGTTGACTGGCGGCTGCTTGTAGCCGGCTTACTTGTTCTACCGATTGTCTATTTTACGCACCGTACCTGGATTTACCGAATTCGCCCTTTGTACCGCGATATTCGTACAACGCGTCAGAAGGTGGACGCCAATGCAACTGAGACCTTCTCTGGAATCCGCGTCGTTCGAACATTCGGCAGAGAACGGACCGAATCTCAACGGTACGTGCGTGGCAATCACTACGCCGTTCGCCAGACGTTACTCGTATGGTGGCGCACTCGACTCATTGAAGTGACTTGGGAGATCCTCATACCCTTGGCTTCTACCCTCCTGCTTGTTTACGGTGGATGGCAGATTCTTCAGGGGGCGCTAACGCTCGGTGACCTAATGATGTTTTTGGTTTACCTGACCATGCTACTCGGCCCAATAGCAACCTTGACCGGTAGCGCAGTGCAATTCCAAAACAATCTCGCTGGACTTGATCGTATCCTCGATCTTCTCGCCTCCGAAACAGAATCGCAAGAAATTGCCCGTAGGCGGTCCGCCTCCGATGCGGCTCCCCGGCGGCTTGCACGCCACGACATACGTGGACGCATCGAGTTTGACAATGTTTCTTACAGATATCCTGAAGGAAAAACCGATGTTCTGAGCTCCCTGTCATTTATCGCCGAACCGGGCCAGACAGTCGCAATCGTTGGTCGTAGCGGCGCAGGCAAAACGACTCTATGCAATCTAATCGCAAGGTTTTTCTCCCCTTCGTCAGGCACCATTCGAATCGATGGTTTCTCCCTTGATGACATTGATTTAGGTAGCTATCGTCAATGGCTTGGAATGGTCGAACAGGATGTATTTCTCTTCGACGGAACCATCGCCGAAAATATCGCTTACGGAAATCGCGATGCCGATCAAGAAGACATCGAACGGGCGGCAAAAGGCGCAGCGGCGCATCACTTTATCCTCGAAGCCCCAAACGGTTATCAAACCAAGATCGGCGAACGAGGTTTCAAACTCAGTGGTGGTCAACGTCAACGTATTGCGATCGCTAGAGCAATCCTTGCCGATCCCAAGATACTTATCCTCGACGAAGCGACTAGCAATCTCGACAGCGAAAGCGAACTTGCCATCCAAGGCAGCTTAGAAAACCTACTAGGATCGCGTACCTCGTTTGTCATCGCTCACCGACTTAGCACCATTCAGAAAGCGGATTCCATCCTGGTTCTTGATGCTGGAAAAATCGTACAACAAGGAACCCACATCGAGTTGCTAAATCAGCCTGGGATTTATCAACAAATGGTCCGCTTGCAAACCGACAATCCTATCTCAGTGCAATGGGAAGAGTAACACCGAATCCCAAAGTGAATTTGCAGAGGAGTGTTTGCATGAAAATTAACGGTATACCAATCGAAGATACCTTCGCAGAAGCTTTCGACATGACCGCTACACGTGTCATTATCACCGCTGCCGAACCCGCTTGGGCCGCTCGCGCTGGAGAAGCCATGACAGGATTCGCAACAAGCGTGATCGGATGTGTGGTCGAAGCGGGGGTCGAAAGAGAACTTGTTCCCGACGAAACCCCAGACGGGAGACCTGGTGTATCGGTCCTTATGTTCAGCACCAGCGGCGATAAACTTCAAGAACAACTTGTACGACGCGTCGGCCAATGTGTGTTGACTTGCCCCAGCACTTCCGTCTTCTCGGGTCTAAAGTCCGAAAAAAAGGTCGCCCTAGGTTCTCGTATCCGATACTTCGGGGATGGCAACCAAATCTCTAAAAGGATCGGTAAAACCAAGTACTGGCGAATCCCAGTGATGGATGGCGAGTTTGTCTGCGAAGATTCCGCGTATAGGACAAGCGCCGTCGGTGGCGGAAATTTCTTGGTGCTCGCGGAAACCATTCACGGAGCACTTCACGCTTGCGATGCAGCGGTAAAAGCAATACGAAAAATCCCAGAATGTATCGCTCCCTTTCCAGGTGGCGTAGCAAGAAGCGGCTCGAAAGTCGGTTCGAAGTACGCCTCATTGAAGGCATCGACAAACGATGCCTTCTGCCCAACACTTCGTGACCTCCCTAAACTCATCCATGCCGAAAAATCAGTTCCCGACAATGTCGGTGCTGTACTCGAACTTGTTATCGACGGCTTATCCGCTCCCGTCGTTGGCCAAGCGATGCGGGCAGGCATCCTCGCAGTCTGTGAAGTTGGCCAGTCCCTTGGTGTTCGAGCCATCACCGGAGGAAACTATGGTGGAAAGCTCGGAAGACACCATTTCCACCTCCATAAACTCCTCCAGGACGACGCACCAGCAAATCCCCCGACATAATCCCACCTTAAACTCCAGAATTACGCCCCTGAGCTCTCACAAGCTCCGCTTCTGTGGGCAATCGACGATTAGAGTAAACCAAGTTAAACTGATCAGCGTAGGATCTTAAGCCACGAAGATTATTCCTAATCCGAAGAATCATACGGTAGCTGGACTATCGAAATTCCGTAACCGTTGGACCCCCACAAGCATTTTTCGCTATGCCTTCTTTTGCTCTACCGTGCACACAATGCAATGAAAACATTCCGGTGGGCATCGCCCAAGCCGGTAGCACCGTACGGTGCGGATCTTGCGGTACCGAAATCGAAGTTCCAGGAACCAAAATCCTGAGGAACTTGTCGCTGATAGAGGACTCCAAATCATCCCGCGACAAGAGTTCCGCCAGTGCTACTGCAGCATCTTGGTGGACGAATCTCCTGGCCGGGCTAAGTCTTGCTGTCGCCGCGATCGGGTTGAGTTACGGTTCCTACTTGGCTTTCTTGCGATGGAACGCTCCAATCGAATTCGGTCATACGGAGGAGGAACTCTACTCGGAAATGCGTGAACGCGCAGCCTCTGATCCCCCGGTTCGAGTCTGGGATCACTTTCAATATCTCGTCGACACAGGCTTGCCAAAACATGATCCACCCATGTACTTCGTTTTGGCGGAAGTCTACAAACGGCAAGTTCCTTGGATGATCGGATCGCTAGTTATCGGTGGCCTAGCCTTGGCTACGTTTCTCGTGCTGGCCGTCATAAGCAGATCAGCGAAATCAGATCGCCCTTCGACTCGCTAAAGAAAACCCCGCAACGGCAATATTTGCATGTCGAAGAGTTCTCCACCTGGTTCGTGCCCCCTCATACTACGTCGGGTGCTACTTGTTTTTTTAGCGGTTCATCTGCTGGCTGTTCTTGCAGAACCGCTCGCGTTTTTCTCCCGTAGCGATTTCCAAACTGCACCGGAATTCAATCAAATGCGTCGGCTCGTGGCGCCGTACGCCGAATGGATGTACCTTGATCACGGCTATTTTTTCTTTGCCCCTAACCCCGGCCCCAACCATCTAGTCGGCTTAAAATCTTTGAACACGAACCTGCAGGAGCTTGATCCATCCCAAATCAAGATGCCGGAAGTACTATTCCCCGACCGGCGAAAACAGTGGCCAAGGCTTTTGTATCACAGATACTTCATGCTCTCGGAGTTCTATAACAATTCCTTTGCACCAACCGAACTGCTACCCGAAGATCAGTCAGATCCATTGTTTGTGCAACGTTGGAAGCAAGATAGAGCATTCTACGAATCGCTGCAGAAATCGATTCAACATGCCTTAGGAGTTTCCGGAGACTTAGTGCGACTCGAACGCCCTCTTCCCAGCGCGCAGGAAGTTGTTGAACAGGGAGTTCGACTAGACGACTCTCGACGCATCATTGAGCTCAGTGATTCACCAGAATCGCTGTTGCCAAACCAGTTAAGCCCAAGCGAGCAATCAGGAGCACAGCCTGCAATAACCCCTCCCCAATCTGCCCTTCAAAAGTTAGGGCCAATCGCGCCCGTTGATCAATCCGGCGCAAGAGAAATAATTGAGCCTATCGAAGCCGGAAGGATTCCTCGATGAGCGATTCCATTCCCGCAACAATTCATAAGAATGTGCGAAGTATCACACAATCGGTAGAGCAGTTCTTTTTTGCACCGAGCAGCCCCGAAGTTCTCGCATGGATCCGCATTGCAACGGGTGCGATGATCGCCTACATCCACTTGGTATGGCTGATGGATTTAAAGTCCTTCTTTGGACCAGAAGCACTGGTCAACGGAGAGGTACTAGAGAGCTTGCATCGCGGACGTTGGAAATGGACCTACCTGTCGGGAAACGAATCGTTGCTACTAGCTACCCTTCACGAAATCGTCGCTTTTGGGGCGGGTATCGCCATGGCTTTGGGGGTCCAAACACGGTTCTCAACTCCACTTGCTTGGTTTCTTACCCTAATGACCGTCCACCGCTTACCCCCAATGCTCTTCGGCTTAGACCAGATCGTGGTGATGCTAAGTTTTGCCTTGTCCGTATCAAGAAGCGGTGACGCATGGAGTTTAGATCGCAAGTTTGGTTGGATTCTCGCCCCTACCGAATCTTGGAGGAACACCCTTGCAACGCGTCTTATTCAACTCCACCTATGTGTCATCTATTTTTTCGGAGGGCTTGGAAAAGCGCGAGGATGGATGTGGTGGGACGGTTCAGCCATGTGGTTCTCCGCCGCCTCGTACGAATACCAATCTCTAGACCTGACCTGGATTGGCCGTCTACCTACCCTCGGTTCGATTTTGACACACCTAACCCTCTTTTGGGAAATCACCTACATCGCATTGGTCTGGCCAAAAGCCACACGTCCGTTTGTGTTGGCCGTCGCATTCTTTGTGCACGCAGGCATCGCGATATTCCTGGGCATGATCACCTTCGGCACGATGATGATCGTTGCCAACTTGGCCTTTGTACCGGCCAAATCCCATAGGCAATGCTAGCGATCAATCGGGGTTAAATCCCAGAAAAGCTATAGAGATCGAGAGAGTTCAGGAAATTCCCAATATTCCGGTTGTGACACACGGCTCTTTCGACGCGACATCCTTCCACAAGTATTTTTTCTTAATCGGATCAACATCAATTCCGAAGCTACCGACGAAATGGCGTATCCATGACGTCAACTTGAGTGGACAAAGCAAACCACGAATCGGGATGCAATCCACCACTCAATGCGTCGCACCCGTAGCCTTCTCCAACGAGCATTTTCTCGTATTGGGATGTGCGAACGACCCGGCCGAACGCAATACTCCTCGTAGCTGTACTTTTCAATGCCAAGTTACTCACCTTTGAGCTTAAGTAGCGGGCCTCTGCTAGCCCGACTTGTATCGTCTTCATCCATGTGGTCTGATCGCAGAGCATACCTAAGAGGAGCATCAGCGCACGAACCTTCTGAATTGCGCATCGACATTTCATACATCCATCTAGCTGTGCTTCCCTAACCCAAAGAATGATTGCGGTAAACAAGAGCTTCGACCGGGGCACACCTGGTGGAATGCTCAACGCGATTCCGTTGGTTATGTGCACAAACTTTGCATGGCGCGACAAACTGTGGCTACGAACCAGCAACTTTCTGTTGCTGTTCGCTCTACTTACCCCTTCCTTGATCGGATACGCACAAGCGGACTTAGTACCTGGTCTGGGTGACCTAGAAAGGGACATGAACAGCGCAGTTAAATTCAACCCATCCGTTCGTACTCTCGTCAC
>CAZACJ010000025.1:0-52070 GCA_964483385.1 uncultured Pirellula sp.
CGGCGCGGGGACTGTCCCCGGAACTGCTCGGAATTGACTTTAGAATGCTAGCAAACGCCAGGGAGGTGCGGGGACTGTCCCCGGTTTGAGATGTGGAATGCTAGCAATGATTGCAACGATCACTGGGTTGAGCACCAGAACACCGGAGCTTTTTTTCCTTACCGCAAACTCTATCAGACTAAATCCAATCGAAGTGGTGTTTGAATGCTAGCTAAAGACGGATTGGCTCGGGGACTGTCCCCAATCGGCTCGGGGAATGCTAGCATAGATTGGAGGGTTGCGGGGACTGTCCCCGGTTTGGGCGGTTTTTTGGGGGAATGCTAGCAATGTTACAGGATGGAGTTCGAGATTCTGCTGCCCATTTACTACCCACGTCGCCTTCCAACCTTTCCGCCTTTCCGCCCTCCATACTTTCCAATCTGTCCCAATCAAACCGCTATAATCAACCCCTCCCGCCCCGACGTCTACCACTACCAATTCCCCATCTTTTGACCAACTCATTACGCGTCAAATCCATCCGATGGCTCGTCCACTCCCACTCCCCAACAACTCAACTACCTTCCCATTTAACCCCGTAACGCATCGCCAATTCAAATCAATGTTCCCACCCCACAAAAAACTGTTTACGCCCTCCATCTTTATTATCCTCTGCTCTCTTCTCGCATCAGCGAATATCTTATTCGCCCAAAATCAATCCTCCCTCAACCATCCTACCGAAAAACTCAATGACGGCTTCCACTTCCCCGACTCCGATTGGCCTTGGTGGCGAGGACTCCAACGAAACGGAACCGCATCCACAAATCAATCCCCACCCACTCAATGGGAACGAAATCAAAACACTCTTTGGAAAACACTCATACCCGGCCGTGGATATGGCTCTATGTCCATCGTCGGAAACCACATCTTCCTCGTGACCTCAGATGAATCCACCGGCGCACAATCACTCCTCTGCTTGAACCGAGACACCGGAAACCTACTCTGGAATACCACCGTTCATCCCTCCGGTGGAATGCGAAAAAATGAAAAATCTACTGCCGCTTCCTCCACCCCTGCATGCGATGGTGAAAACGTCTTCGTCTGCTTCCCCAACTCCGATAGCCTCGTAACCTCCGCTTTGGATCTACAAGGCAAAATCCTCTGGCAAACAAAAATATGCGATTACGTCGAACACCAAGGATACGGCGCATCCCCCGCTCTCTATCAATCCCTCGTTATCGTTTCAGCAGATAATAAAGGTGGCGGCGCTATCGCTGGTCTAGATCGCAAAACAGGCACCATCGTATGGAAACACTCTCGACCAAAACTTCCTAACTACCCCTCACCCACCCTCCTAAACCTCTTCGGCAAAGACCAAGTCCTACTCACAGGCTGTGACAAAATCACTAGCCTCAATCCTCTCAACGGTGAACTGCTCTGGGAATCTCCCGGTGCCACAACCGAATGTGTTACGTCAACCCTCACTAACGGAACTCTCGTCTACTCCAGCGGTGGCTACCCTCGCAACCACATGTCCGCAATCCTCGCAGATGGCTCCGGAAAAGTTGTTTGGGAAAACGAGAACCGTGTCTATGTCCCTTCTCTGCTCATACTTAATAACACACTCTACGGTGTTCTCGACGCTGGTATCGCTGCTGCCTGGGATGCTTCTACCGGAAAAGAACTTTGGAAACATCGCCTTGGTGGTACCTTCTCGGCTTCCCCTATCCTCGTCGGTAACCACATCTACGCTTTCAACGAATCCGGCGAAGCTTTCATCTATTTAGCTACCCCCGACCGCTTCGAACTCATCGAAAAAAACAAACTCGGTGACGAACTCCTCGCTACACCAGTCATCTGCAACGGTCATATCTACTACCGATGCGCGGAAGAAATCGACGGCAAACGACAAGAGATTTTGTACTGTATCGGTGTTCAGAAATAATCAAGCCGTCGCACATGACAACTGCCCTATTACCTATCCGTTAATCGTTCAACAAATCTCTCGACCATACCGTCTAGAACACTTCGCCTCCCCTGCTGACCTTCTCCAAACTCACCCAAAGGCATCGAATACCCTAACACGATATACTCTATCTGAATCGATCGAGGTGAAATCACTTCGATCACGCTCTTCTCTCCTCCTGTCATACTCTGTCGACCAAACAGATTCGCGACCATCAATCCATAATCGCGATTGTGAAACCAACTCTCTCTTGGATTACCACCTAACGGTATCAATGTCATTCCAACTCTGTTGCCATCCACCACTCTTGAATAATCCACCCAACGCGCCGATTTACCCCACGTACCCTGCGCTCGCTCCAGCCCTTCACTGTTGAGTATCTCCCCCCCATTCTTTTCAATCAACGGTGTCGCTAACCGCACTCCCAAACCCATTTCCTCCTGATCTCCAAACGCTAAGACTCCACCCCCATTAGGCTCCATCGCTCGCATCTGCGCACTCCAATACACTCCATACGCTTGGCCGATACGCGCAACTCGAAATGTCTGCACTGACGTGCCTATCTTCCGATCCTCTCTATCTACGAAAAAACTCTTCGTCTGATACTCTATCCTCCCATCCCTAACGATCGGCTCCTGCGTGAACTCGTCTTGCACGACACTACCTCGGTTACGCCAAAAGTCCTCCCCATTGATTTCGCCAAACCCCAACCAAATTCCACCATGCATCGTGGAATGATCCGTCGCATCCACACCATCCTTCGGCGGGTAATTCCGTGTCAATGCGGTCCCATCCGGCGCCGAAAAATTGTGAAAAAATGGGCGCTTACAATCCGCGTCCTGCCACGAAAATTTTGCGAAGACTTTATCGCTGTCCAACAGCTCAAGTTCCCCCGGATACCGCTTAATCGCTAAACCAACCTCTGCAACAACCCTCCCCTCAACCACCCGCTCTTGCCCAATCACCCCACCATGGATCGCAATGTAAATCACCAAACTCAACACACCCAAGTACCTAATAATTCGAATCATCTCTTTCCTCCACTTGCTTAACTCAATTAGCCCCTTCTTGCCCTACTTCATACCTTCCCCATCCCCCACCACCAGGCGTCAGAATGCGTATTCTCTCGCCAACCTCAAGCGTTCGTTGACATGCACTCGGTAAACGAAACATCTCACCATTAAGATCAATCCACCAGTTTTCACCCGGTTGACCATTCCCCCCACCCATCAACCCAAACGGTCCAACGAATCCACCATCAATACTCGCTCGACGGTTAGTTACCAATGACACCTCCAACCGCTCCAACGCCTCGATCTCACGCACCATTCCACAACCACCCTTATGCCTTCCCACTCCCCCACTACCGCGCCGAATCGCGAACTCGACTAACCTGACAGGATACCGACTCTCCAATATCTCGACATCTGTCAACCGTGTGTTCGTCATATGGCTGTGCACCGCATCTGCTCCATCCCCAGCCTCACTAGCACCACTGCCGCCTCCAATCGTCTCGTAATATCCAAACCTCTCGTTCCCAAACAAAAAGTTATTCATCGTCCCTTGACTAGCCGCTGCCAAACCTAATGCACCCCATAACACATCAACAACCCGCTGACTCGTCTCGACGTTGCCACCCGCTACCGCTGGCCATTGCTCCAAAGGTCCTCTACCAAGCGGATCCAAAATACCTCGAGGTATCCGCAATTCAACCGCTCGCATCACCCCGTAATTCAACGGTAACGTATCTGCAATCGCACATCGAATCGTATACATGACTGCTGCCGTCACAATCCCCGGATTGGCATTTAAATTACCCAAAGACTCAGAACCACTCCCATCAAAATCAATAACTAATGTCCAACCGTTCTCCACTCGCTTGCGCCGAATGCTCACTTGGATCCTACTACCATCATCCATCGCATCTCGAAAAACATACTCATCCTTAGCTAACGATCCTATCCAAGCACGTGTCTTGACCTCCGCTACACTCAAAATCGCATCAAAGTACCGGTGTAACTTCCCCTTCCCAACAGTCAAAGCCAACTCCTGCATCGCCATCATCCCCCAATGATTGGCGACCCGCTGCGCCCACAAGTCGGCCATATTCTCAGGCACATTCCTAGATGGATACTCCCCTCCCCGCAATCTCGCTTCCACTTGATCACTCAAATCCTTACCCCGAAATGTCAATCGCATCGGAGGCAATATAACTCCCTCTTCCCCCAATCGCTTCGAGGTCGGAGCCATCGAACCAGGTGCTATTCCCCCAATCTCCGCATGATGTGCTCGCGAAGCCACAAAAAACGCTGGTTTACCCCCGCGGCTCTCTCCCTGCGATTCATTTCCACCCTCAACAAAGCCTGGCGTGACCACCGTAACGTCTGGCAAATGCGATCCACCACGATACGGGTCGTTCGTTACAAAACAATCACCCGGCTCCATGTCAGGAAACGCTTCGATCATTGCCTGCACCGTTCTACCCATCGCACCAAGATGGACCGGCACATGCGGTGCATTGGCAATCAACTCTCCCCTTGCATTAAATACGGCACAACTAAAATCACGGCGCTGTTTTACATTTACACTCAAAGCCGTTTGCTCTAACACGATCCCCATCTGCTCCGCTATCGCGCCGACCCTCTGTGCAAGCACATCCCGCAAGATAGGATCGATCGCCCCGCTATTCAAGTCATCGGAATTCGCTTCAGCCTTCCTCTCACCCTCCACCTCTCCTCCCGATCGATGGATCAGCAGTACCCCATCTTCGATGACTTCTCCCTCCCACCCCCCATTCACAATCGTCGTACTACCCACCGAACGAATCAACACTGGTCCAGCAAACCGATCCCCCATCTTTAGCAAACTTCGGTCAATGCTCTCCGCTAATACCCGCCGCCCCTGGTCTATCATCCAAACTTGCCTAACCTCCTTCTCTGCAATGCTCGCACCATCCAATACCTTATCATCCCGAAATTCAGCACTGCTCAATTCGCTTCCTAACGCTCGCATCGCAGAAGATACTTCCACCCATACACTGACCAACTCTACACTTCGCTCTTCGCGCCCTTTCACTACACCAGAGACCCCAAATTTATCTCGATAACGTCCCTCGAAATCGATGATCCAACCATGCACAACCTGCGAAGTTAAAACTGAATCACTTGCCTTCCATTCAACACGAATCGAACCCTCAGTCCCCTTCACTCGCAACTCTACCTCGCAATACACCTCCTGCATCTCCTCAACCACACCCTCCAATTCAAGCTCCTTCGTCAATCGATTCAAAAGACGATCACGAATCGATTCTATGGCTGCTAAATTCAAATCCCTTAATAAACTGTAAACAGATTCACTGCCGGATCGCTTGATCTGAGCCAAACCAATTCCTAATGCACTCAGCAATCCCGCTTCGGGATGATCTACAACCGTATCAATTCCTAATAACTCTGCTACCTCGCATAAGTGCTGTCCCGCCGCTCCTCCAAAACCTGCTAAGACATGCTCTCTTGGGTCGGCCCCCTGCTCGATACTGATCGACCTAACAGCCGACGCCATCTGCTCATTCGCAAGACACCTCAATCCGCTTACCAACTGTTCCTGCGTCAAGAATTTTTCTGTGACCCCCTCACTTCCCCGCGTCGTCTCACATACCCTCTCCCATAACTCGCGCAGTCGACACTGCGAAGCCTCCAAGTCCAGCGGGAAAGGAAAACCAACCGGATCGATCCGCCCCTCCAATAAATTCAAATCTGTGACGGTCAAAGGACCTCCTTGACCATAACAAGCCGGACCGGGAAACGAACCAGCACTCTGAGGGCCAACTCGCAACTGCACTCCGTCGTAGTAACAAACACTCCCACCACCCGCTGCGACCGTATGAATCGCCAGCGTCGGAACCATCATCCGAATTCCCGCTTTAACCGTCTCATGTTCTAACTGCAAACGACCCTCTATCCGACATACATCGGTCGACGTCCCCCCCATATCAAGGCCAATCAACTTCTTAAACCCAAATCGATGAGAGATCGCTTGTAATGCAACTGCCCCACCAGCAGGGCCTGACAACACCATATGCCTTCCCCAAACTTCCTTCGCACTAACCAACCCCCCATTGCTGGTCATCACTCGCAATCTCGATTCTTTATCCTCAGAGAACTGATCGGATACCATCGCCAAATAATTACGGACCACCGGTGTCAAATACGCATCAACAACCGTCGTTTCCCCCCTCGCAACCGCTTGTATCACCGGAGCCACTTGGTGACTACAACGCACAAATTCAAACCCCATTTCCCTCGCGATCGCTTCCACTCTCAATTCGTGCTCGGGATTGCGTGTGGAATGCAATAGACAAATCGCTATCGAACGAATTCCGCGCTCTAAGACACCTTGCAATACTCCACGCACTTGCTCGTCATCCATCGCAACCAATACACCACCTGATGCATCCAGCCTCTCACAAACACCCACCACCGCATCAACCAAACTCGGTCGCTTAACAATTCGCGTTACAAATAACTCCGGTCGCTCCTGATAGCCAATCGATAACAAATCCTCAAAACCCGCAGTAACTACCAGTGCCGTCGACTCCCCACGACGAGTCAACAAAGCATTCGTCGCTTTGGTGGTGCCCAAGCGAACCTGTACGGCCGGCAATCGATCCTGCAATGGGATTCCCAACAGTAAACGGGCCGCCAACACTGGTGCCTCTACCTGCGGATCCCACTCCACTGAATCAACTTCCCCCCAATTCAGTTCATTCTCGTCACCTACTATTC
This sequence comes from uncultured Pirellula sp., assembly GCA_964483385.1. Lineage (GTDB taxonomy): Bacteria > Planctomycetota > Planctomycetia > Pirellulales > Pirellulaceae > JBKCUI01. The sequence goes on from CAZACJ010000025.1 coordinate 6,724, forward strand.
GAAAACATCCAGACTTCCCTTCAAACTCAACACAACGCACCCTCCCCAGTTGCTTCAAAGACCGATCCATCGCTATACCAATACACCCCACCCAAAAACGATCAGGGTCCTTGGAACGCGAAGAATCCCGCCATTGAAATTCTCCTTGTCGATCACGAACGAAACTTAAAACTCGCCCATGGGACAAAACCTTCGTCCGCAACCGCATACCGTCAGGCTTCACGACATAGCAGTCAGTAAATGTCCCGCCAACATCACACCATACTTCAATCATGATTCCCCGTACCAATAACTGTCGGCTAAATGTGGACTAGCAAAAACCGAATCTATTGCCCCTTGCTAAGCCCCAAAATAATCACTCCATAATCCATCGCTAATCACTAATCCAGCACGCGTTAACCGTACATAATCCCCATGCTCCTCGAGCCAACCTCGCTCCGTATGGGTACGCAACGCTGTTTCAATTTCTTCGCGGGTTGAAGCTGGAACTTCAGACCGCCACTGATACCAAGGAACTCCCCGCAACTGTCGCATCCCAAACACAAATCGCTCTCTCCACTGCTGATCTATCGACAACTCTTCGCTCTCATCAATAGCACTGCTACCTTGCTCCACATGCTTCAAATAAGCCAACGTCCCCCGGTAATTTACACTGCGATGATTGCCCAAGAAACTTGCGGCACTCGGCCCAACACCCCACCACCGATCTCCATTCCAGTACGCTTGATTATGCTGGCAAGCTTGCCCGCTACGAGCAAAATTGGAAACTTCGTAATGCTCTAAACCACCATCTACCAACATCTCCATCGCCATCGTGTACATCGCAAGCTCAATCTCCTCGTCCAGGCGATGCAATTGCTCCTTTTGTAACCTTCCCCAAAACATCGACCCCTTTTCATACGTTAATCCATAAGTCGATAAATGCCCTACTCCCAATTCCAAAGCACGACGCAAATCTGCCTCCCATCCGCTTAATGACTCACCCGGCGAGGCAAATATTAAATCCAACGATACGCGATCCATCACTTCATGCGACAACTCGATCGCTTGCATCAACTGCGAAGGATTGTGATCCCGCTCCAAAACTTTTAGTTTCTCAGCTTGAAACGACTGACCGCCTATACTGATCCGATTTACACCCTGTGATTTCCAAAATCGCAATCGCTCCCTCGTCACATCTAACGGATTGGCTTCAATCGAAAACTCCCCTGACTCACTAGTCGCTAATTTCCCACCATTGGAATCTCGACCAACAATCGGAAACCACTGACGCACAGCTTCAAAAAGCCTCTCTGCAACGACTTCAGGTAAAATCGATGGCGTCCCTCCACCGAAAAACACGGTCTCTACCGGACGAGGATACTCAAGCTCCGACAACTCCCGACAAACCGCATCTACATAACGATCAAACAAATCAACCCGATTCGCCAACAAACTAAAGTTGCAATACCCGCAGCGTTGCCGACAGAAAGGGACGTGAATGTATGCTGCAATCGGTACTGGACCAATCTCTGCAAGCCGTGAAGATCGAGGTCTCTCAATCACTCCAAATCTACCTCCTATTCTCACTTCGGTAGATTGCTCGTAATCATGTTCAAATACTGCATAAACACCATGAAGATTACCGCGATAATCATCCCCGAAATCAGCATCCAAATCAGGTAACTAGAGGCCACCGCCAACTGTTTAAGGGCCAACTGCAACTTCTCGCGATACTCAATCGATAATCGTTCCAGTGACTCACTGTCACTCCCACTCATCTCTCCAACTTCCAGCGTCTGGATGAAGTCATCCGGCAATCTCTTCGGCGCATCAAACGCCTCCGAAAAAGAATCCCCTCTCGCAATCGCTGACTCCATCTGAGGCAATCCCGCGATGTAATAATGGTTACCCGTACTCAACACCGCGTCGCGCACACTTCGCTTTGCATCTACCCCAGCTCCCAACATCATCGATAGCGTCATCGATAAACGCGAAAGCGCTGTCAAAGTAACCACAGGACCAATCACCGGAACGTTGCGCACCAAAGGCAATAACTTCTCGTGACAACCGAACCAGTTCTTCCATACCCCGAATATCACCGTACCCAAAACCAATCCTAGTACCCCCAAGATACTCAGAAAAATGAAAACACCCGAAACCCCACGCAACCCAACTCCCGTGATGTCAAACGGTTTCTCCCCAGGACCAGCACCCTGAAAAAAACCATTGATGAAGATCATCCCACAAAGGATCAGCACCGCAACAAACAACTCGATCAATGGCTTCGTCACCTGCGACTGAAACTCTTGCCTCGTCCGCTTCAAGTCCAAGTAATAATCCGACATGTACCGTAGCACACTATCGATCTTTCCAGACTCCTCACCGGCATGAATCATCTTCACCAATAGCGGTGGAAAAAACGGAGACTGCATACCCATAGCCTCCGATAAACTATGCCCCCCACGTACCTGTCCCGACAAAGCCCCCACACTCTGACGGTATCGTGCACTCCCCGACTTTGCCTCAGTATCAAGCAATCGCAATAAATCCACACCAGCTCGCATCCCCGTTCCAATACGACTGCAAAACTGATGTAACTGGCCCGCCGATGCCCCCCCTACCAACGAGTCCAACACCCCGGCCTTCCGCTCCGAAACTCCTGTTGCATCGAACCCCATAAACTCTCTCTCTTCAATTATTCCGCACCACTTCCCGCCTCTTTCACGAGTTCCCTCAAGCACCCAGCAAAGGAATGCCGAGTGGAAAGACAGTTCGATTGTACCGATTGTACGCGAGGATAGGATGTTGTTCGATATGCGAAATGCAAGCAAAACTAGATACCCAAAAGTCAACTCGCTTCAATTCCGCAGAATTTGGCTTGCCCGCCTGCTCGTCGTTGGCCTTGGCTGCTCAAGCATTAGCTTTACAGGATGTAACACAACATCCCCCTTCAAATCGCTCTCAAACTTCGGAAAACCCACCCCTCCATCCGAATCCGCAAACCCTGGATTCGGCGCTTCGATGGGTACCTCACTCTCCAATACCGGCAAAGCAGTCAAAAACCAATTCTCCTCCGTTTCTTCTGCCGTCTCCTCCGCTGTAACCAAAACAAAAACTGCTATCTCGTCCCCTTTTACACCCGTATCATCAACAACTGCAACCGCGGAAGGTGAGGAATCACCAGTCAATAACCCGCTCAACATCAAACCTGAGATCTTCGTCGCTCAAGGCAACTATTTTGAATCGCAAGGCAATTACACCAAAGCCGCCGATAGTTACTCACGCGCCTTGCAATCCGAACCAAAAAATGCATCAGCCCTCATCAGCATGGCTCGACTGTACGATCGTCAACAGGACCCCGTAAAAGCGACAGAATTTTATCAACGTGTCATCGAAGTCGCCCCCAATAACGCTGACGCCTACCTAGAACTTGGCAACCTCCAAGCAAACGCAGGTGACCTAAAAGCAGCCCAAGAAAACTTTAGCAAAGCGACCACTCTGCAACCTTCAAACAAGTCCTATCGCCACGCTCTCGCCGGAGCTCTACTCGACTCCGGTGATCCAAACGCGGCACTAGCACAAATGACACAATGCGAATCCCCCGCAATGGCCCAATATCAAATGGCCTACATGCACTTCCAAAGGAAAAACATCCCAGCGACTCAACAACATCTATCAGAAGCTCTTCAAATCGATCCCAACCTGAAACCAGCTCGCGATCTCCTCGCAAGCATCGGCGGTGCCCAAGGTATCAATGGAGTCCTGCAACAAGGCCAACAATACGGCCAGCAAGCCATGGGTATCTATCAACAAGCCGGAGCAGTAGTCAACGGCATCACGAACTCTGTGCAGGGTACGACAACTCTTCCTAACGCATCAGCAAATCCTGCGCTCCCCTCCAGCACCAACTTGCTCGGAATACCAGTCACCCCCTTACAAGCCGCACCAACACCGGTAGCACCAACCACTGCAAACCCTGCAAACAATGGCGAGGGTGTAACGGTCCGTTTCGGACAGTAAAGACACGCTCACCTTGCGCGAAGCGGGCTCAAAAACACCCCGCGGCTTGCGCGAAGCGGGCTCAAAAAATCGGGAGCAGGGCGGCTATCAATTTGATGGTATTGGGCTAAGCCCCTTCGCTCCCTGGAACAGGCGCAAGCTTCGGCAAGGCCTTTGGCTCATCATCGTTCTTCATAGAAATCGCATCAAACTCTGCGTGATCAATCTCCTTACGCAGTACCAAATACAATGCGCTTGATGCCGTCCAGAAGAAACTAAATCCGTACGCAGTAATCAATAGTGGAACCATCCCACGCACAATAAACGCCAGCCAATTCCCTTCTGACTGCAAGGCAAATGCACTGGATGCGTGAAATGATTGGGCAACCAAGTTGTAACCAGTATTCAAAACAATCGATACGATCGAGCTAGAAAAATACCCTAGCGCTTCCGCTATGCACACTCCGAGAAACAACGTTGCAGGCCTCTGAAACGTATATGCGGTCGCTCTAGACATCCCATCAAAAGCATCAGCCTTATTCTCGGTAACTATCGCTACCGTCGAAAACGAAAAACCAAACAACGAGATCGCACATACCCAACCGAGTCCAAGACCCAAAAACACTATTGGGATCATCAAGATAGAGGCCAAGGCTCCACCAACCCATGTGGCATTGGATATCCAACCAATGCCCCACGGAAGCAAAGCAATTGAAGCAACAAGCGACAAAGGCATCAGCACGGACCAAACGATGGACAACCATCGACCTTGTACCCAACGCACAGTCTCAACCCAAGGCGCTGTGATCTTCAATCCCAACTCTTGGACACTGCGCCTCGCTAACAGGCCTCCTACCATTCCCCACACACCCACTACCCAAAAAATATTCCATACGCCGGCGGCAAAACTCCCAAAAGCTATACCTCCTCGAAGTGCAGTCCCATCAAGCATCTCATATGCCACCGAGGCATATCGCTGCCAAATTGCAACAAACGAATCGCTATTGAATCGATACCAATCCGACTTCTGTTGACTACCCAACATAACTTCGGATAACCCATCAACTCCAGGCACCCAAGGGACAATGGGCACATCCGATGTCTTCGGATGCAACCACTGCGTTGCGGTAGACTCGGTTTGTGCCGAAGAAGAAGATGCACTCCCGATAAAAACCTTCTGAGAGATGTTAAATCCTATCTGTGTGATCAACAGCGCAGCAGCACACAGCAAAACATGAGACGTTCTCCAAGAGATCGAAACCGACTGAGACACCAGTCGCCACCACGGGGTTGAACGATACCAGTCAATCGAAATACGCGGGACCATTACTTCTCCCCTTGTACTTCCCGTCGAAGACGAGCCCGTCTCTTGCACTGTATCACTCATAGCTAAAAATCCGTCTCAGTACCAAAGCGTCGAATTCAATCTCTGGTGCACTATCCCCCACGCTTCTTCCCGTGAAGTCAGATGCACCAATCCGTTCTACTATTCAAATCGCCATTCCGTCGGTGCCGACGGCGGGGGCTCAGGCTCTTGCTCTTCGTCATCTAAACTAGGAAGCACCGGTAGGCCGACGTCCTCGGTAAACCAACGGTTCAAATCGGCCATCTTGCATCGCATCGAACAAAATGGCATCTCCGGTGCTTTTAACTCCGGGACGAAAAACTTCAAACACGTCGGGCACTGGATTTCCGCCACTCGTTCCTGACTCCCCTCTGAAAATTTCTCCGCCATAGTCGAAACTGATGACAAAAAAACTAAAAGTACTCTCCACAACACCGTGTAAGATAACGGATTCCCGCAAATCGTGTAGCCAACCCCCCAACCCTCTTGCCCACAACCCAATCGAAAAAGATGAGTAGCCAAGCCAACCGAATCCATGAATACCTCGCAGGTGGTCCCAAACTCACACAAGCAATCTGGGGACTCTCCCGCGAAGAACTCCACAGCCGCCCCGCCGATGGATCCTGGACGATCCACCAAATCGTAACGCACCTCCTAGAATCCGATCTCATTGGCTCCGATCGCATGAAACGTGTAGCCTGCATGGACAAACCCTTGCTGGTCGCTTTCGACGAAACCGCCTTCGCTAACCTTCCCGGCGTCGACCTCATCGATACTTTCATCGCCGCAGATCTGCTGCACCGCAACCGACAACTGACCGCCGCTATCCTACATTCCCTTCCCGAGCACGCTTGGCAACGAATCGGTATTCATACCGAAGTCGGTGCTGTGAGCCTTGCCACACTCCTCGATAAGTTCATCGGACACCTCGATCACCACTTGGCATTCATCATCAAGAAACGTGCCAATCTCCAACCAACCCCAGACGCCTAACTCCGCGGACTGCCTTCGGTAACTGGTGCTTGGGGATCATTGAAGTACTGCTGCAACATCGCGCACAACCACTCCCTGCGATTCTCAGGTAACATCCCTCCGAATTTCACAGGGTTCACTCCATACAACTCAATCGCCGATTGTGTTCGCTCGGCGTCCCCAAAATTAGGACCCGAGTAACGCACCGATTCGACTTTATCCGCATCGAACTTCTCAGTCCATCTGAGTCGACCAACCCCAGTGGAAACACTTGACTCGGCTCCATCGATAACGACTTGTACTTTTCCTGCTAAAGCCATCAATGTAGCGATCAAAAAACCCGTGCCAATGAGCACGAACGGAACCAAGAACAAACACAAAAACAAAGTCTCTCCTAACTCCATCGGTTTGTCATTCACAATCGGTCGCCCCTGCCGTATCCCTCCAGGAAGCGGCATCCCAGCAGGCAGCGGTGCAATCAAGTTAGCCCATAGCCCAGCCAATGCCAAACTTAGAAACACCGATACGATGGAATTCCAAAAGAGCATCATCCCCGCTAAACCGAAAAACCCCGGGTATGAATGCATCGAAGCGGTTAAGACCATCCGCTGAGCACGATCCTCAATACCCCGCCCATCCACCTCGACCGAACAACCCCTCGGAGGCTCAGCCAGCACTTCCTCACGTGACTTGTTAGTCCAACTCAACTCGCTCAATCGATAGAGGCGTCGACAGTTCGTGCAAACCGCAACCCCCTCTTGAACGTTGATCGATTCAAAACTTATCGGCGTATCACAACCCGGACATCGTCGCGAGGATTCATTAGAAAAGAACCGTTTCAACGTGGACTTCATGTGAAATTAGCCCTCAAGGAGCCCCGTCGGGAGAAAGCTCCCCCTGACCAGAATTCGGATTTTCGTCATCGGTCGAATCCCCTCCCTTGCGTTCTTTCCATATTGGCTTGCGACGCCTCGCTTTCGGATGATGCGCTGGATTGAATTGATCGATCATCTCTTCCTCAAGCCGAACACTTAACGGCCGCCGTGGCTCTTGCACTAACGTCGCTTCCAAACGCTCCTGATTGATCCGCATCAGCTCGTCGATTTCAAACTCGACGTCTTGCCCGATCCGTATCCATTTCGGATTGATGTTCTTCAACGATGAGAAATGGAAAAACACGTCCTCTCGAAAATGCTCGCTGCGAATAAAACCGAATTTTCGGTCGGTGACCACTTTGACGATTTGACCTATGCGCATAAAAAAACCGGTTCGAGATGCGTTACGAGTTTCTAGGATTGGATTGAATGCGACCAACACTACTTTGAAAAAAACGACGACGGCGAGCTAGAGCTTCCGCTTTCTGCTCCTCCGCTAGTGCAGAAGCCTCCGCTGCCTTCGCTTTCGCTCGTAAATCTTCAAGGTTCGCCTGGCAATAACGACACCCTAAAGTCTCGATATGAAATTGAATGTAATCCGACGTCTCGTCGAGCATCGCACCTAGCAAATAACTACCCAGCGACTCGCGACTCGGACAACTCAACCGATGACGCCGCCAAATGTCTCCAATGCTATGCACTCCAACATCGCGCTGAGCGATCAATTGCACTAACCTTGTTCGCAACTCCGGCTGGTTGCGTATCGCAAGCTCCACCTCGACCATCTTCTCACTGGCCAGCGACTCATCAAGGTAAGCTAATAAGACCGGATCTGAAATCATACTCTAGCCGCCATTGCGCAACGCCCCGACCGCTAACGTCACATTCTGACCACCAAAACCAAAGCTGTTATTCAGCGCAACTCGAATTTTCGAAGCCCTCGCAACGTTTGGAATATAGTCCAAATCACAATCGGGATCCGGATTCTCTTGATTGATCGTAGGAGGCAACACCCCGTCACGAATCGCCAACATGCAAACAATCATCTCCGTCGCGCCAGCAGCAGCGATCAAATGCCCCATCATACTCTTCGTACTCGATACCGGCGTTAACTTAGCCCTCTCGCCGAATACACCCTTACAAGCCAAAGTCTCCGTACGATCATTGACTGTTGTACTCGTACCGTGCGCATTGACATATCCAATTTCATCCAAATTCAACCTCGCATCGGCAATCGCTTGCCTCATGCAACCTATCGCTCCACGACCCTCAGGATGAATATCGGTGATTCGGTACGCATCCGCCGTCGATCCATAGCCGAGAACCTCACCGAATATAGGTGCCCCGCGGCGACGAGCGTGCTCGTACTCCTCAAGAATTACTATCGCCGCTCCCTCTCCCAACACAAATCCATCGCGATCGCGATCAAACGGACGCGATGCACGAGTAGGATCGTCGTTACGCCCAGATAAAGTCGTTAATAAACTGAAACCTGTTAATCCAAACGGGTGTATCATAGAGTGACAACCGCCAGCAATCATCGCATCGGCATCGCCCGATCGAATCAATTCCGTCGCTTCTCCTACCGCCTGACTACTTGCTGCACAAGCAGTCAAACAATTCGAATTCGGTCCCTGCGCGTCAAACAAAGCAGCAAGATGCGCCGCAGGCATATTCGGCTCTTGCTCCATCTCCTCACGAGGATTCATCAATTCAAATCCACGACGCATGAAGTTCGACATGTTGAATGCCGATTCACCCACCGCAGCTGCGACCATCTGCGTGAAGTTCCCGAAGTTCTGATTCCCTTCACCCGCCCCCAAATAAACCCCTATCCGAGTCGGATCCAGCTTGCTATCAAAGATCCCCGACTGAGCCACAGCCTGCTTCGCTGCACCAACCGCAAACTTCGTGTGCCTGCCGCAGTGCTCCCAATCCGACAAAGACTCACCAACCTTTGTCACATCCCAATTCTTGACCTCCGCAGCGATCGTCGTGGGATACCCAGAAGCATCAAACACAGTGATCGGACCTACACCACTTCGACTCTCCTGAAGTGCTTGCCACATCGTGTCCACGTTGTGTCCGAGCGGATTGATCACACCTAAACCGGAGACGACAACACGTCGACGCATGAATCCAAACCCTTCGAGTTAAGTCCTTCGAATTCGACCCTCGGGCTGCTCACCCCTACAGCACCCCAATCCCGCAAAACTCACCGTCATGTCCATTCGTCCAAATAAACAAGCCCCATCAGGTACTTGCCAACGAACAATGAACAACTACGAACGAGCAGCCTGCTTTAAAGCCGCCGCTACCGTACGTTCAGCCTCGAGCATGTGCGCCGGCGGATCTATTTTATTCCCATCCTTGTCCGTAGCAACGTCGTAAAGCCGCAAGATTCGGAGGGTTCGCATGAGATCCTCCGGGGGAAACAAAGCGGATTCACCAAAACTCTCATCGAGAAATGCAAACCACAATTCCAAGTCTGCTACCGACTCGCCATCCACGGTAATGGTCCCGTGCACGATCGCCCCACTAGGCTGCTTGTCCTGCAATACCGCCAAAAGCTCAATGCGATCCCCAGGACCAACCGTCCGATGAAAAGTCGCCTTGGACACTTTCGCTAAAACCGTCTTGCGAACAAAGCCCTCCGGTTCCGAAACCAACAACCCCCCAGTTTGTGCCATCCCCTCAATCATCAGTGAATGAGGGAAATGAGGCAAACCATGTGAGTATTCATCGAGCGGCTCTTCACCAAAACAAACGTTTTTGATGGTTCGCGCGTGCGAGTCCCGTACAAATTCGACAAAGCGATCTATCCAAAACCAACGCACCGAAAAGCCTTTTCCTTGCTCGGGTTGTAGCTCAAGTTGCAGATTACGAAAACCGACGAACAACTACGACAACTTGGATTGAACGTAACGGCACAAATCACTCACAGTCAAAACGTCGCCAAAGTCCTGAACTCGCGGATTCGACTCGAACTTGGTCAAGTCTGCCCAAGGCATCCGCTTCTTCAACTCTGCCAGCCCAGTCGCATTGACTTTGCCGTCATTGACGTAGCTACCCTCAGTGAGGATGTCCTTAGGAAATAAGTCCTCAGTCTGAATCTTTATCCCAAACGCCTTCTCCAATTTGAAGACGATATCGAGGAAATCAATCGACTCGGCTCCGAGGTCGCCAACCATTGTCGCCGACTCCGTCACATCCTCTTCGTCAACACCAAGCGCATCGACGAGTGCAGATTGGACTTTGGAAAATACTTCTTCATTCACTGACATTTCGACGTTCCTCGATCAAAAACGAACTAGCGTTCCCTGGTCTTGAAGGGGAATAGCACGGGCAGTCTACGCCCATCCTATGGGCCCATTTCTTACCCGCAACCGGAATATTTTACCAGCCCCCAACAGGGCTAACTGCCGGATTCTAGCCGGAACACCAAGTTCACTGAGATAGCAGTTTTATAGGTATTTCGACTCTTTTGACCTGAATTTTACCCCCCCCACCTCTCCGCCTCGCTCACATCGCAAGCCCTAAAGTAATTATTACTTCTTCTCGCCGGCATCACCATTCCCAGAGGACCCCACATTCCCAGCCGACTCCTCCGAAGCCCCTATCGACAACCAACCCCGCCACAACTTCTCCTGCTCCGCTCCCGGAGACTCAATTCGCTGCAAATTCCAACTCGGTACCACCACCCCCTCAGCAGCCTCCAAGCCACTTTCGGTAAACTCCAAAACCTTCTCCAACAACCTTCCCCGCCGTGCAACCAGCAAACGAACCGCGTCGCCACGCCGTAAAGTACCCACCAAGTCACCCCACTGCTCAAAGGCAACCCGCTGCTCACCCAACCCTAAAACCTCGTCCCCAACCTGCACCCCCGCCCGACTCGCGGCACCCCCTCGCATGACTTTGTCAACCACCACTCTTCCAGCGGCACTGCTTAACTCCAAACCAACCTGCGCAACTGTAACTTGTGACCCCGCAACCGCATCATTCGCTCCAAGCTTGCCCTGCTCACTATTCTTGCCCTGCTCACTATTCTTTGATTCTCCACCCTCCTTCGGCTTCCACTGCAATCCATAAGCCTCCAACAACGGCGCATAATCAAGTTCTTGTGTCGACTCCAACTCTCGCTTGAGCCACTCCGAAGTCCGCTCCGATCCGACCTCGGCAACAATGCGCAAGAAGTCCTCGTTCTCATATCCACCCTCCCGATGACGCTGCCAAAGCAATCGCATGCAATCATCAAGGGACTTCTCCCCGCCATGCTCCATCCGAATCCTGGCGTCAAGCAACATCCCGATCAACGCCCCCTTCACGTAATAACTGATCCGACTATTCGCCGAATTCTCGTCAGGTCGATAAAACTTGATCCATGAATCAAAACTACTGTCCAACACATTCTGAACCAACCGCCCAGGCGCATTCTGATAACCCTGAATGCTCTTGCTCAACCGCTCCAAATACTCCTTCGGTGTACATAACCCCGCACGCACCACGAACAAATCGTCGTAATAACTCGTCAATCCCTCCGCTACCCATAACTCTTTAAAGTACTGCTCCTGATTGTAGTCATACCGCTGCAGTGTCTTGGGTCTCAACCGACGAACATTCCAAGTATGAAAAAACTCATGCGATACTAAACCCAACCAATCGACATACTTCGCGCGTTGCCGAGGTGCCCAACGACTTGTCATCAACACGGTGCTATTATCATGCTCTAACCCACCCCCCGATTCGGTTATCAAATTCAAAAACCAATACCGGTTGTAAGGAACTTCACCCCAAAACTTCTGCTCGACTTCAACTAATTTCACCACATCAGCCATCGCCTTCTCTGTATCCCACCAAGCCTCACTGCGATTCGTCGCTAAACCAGAAACCTGTGGCGCACCCGTGTTAAAAGGGGCCGTCGCCAAATAATGCTCCACTCCACCGATCGTCTCCGTTCGAATGTCAATCGTTCCCAATACCAAAGGACTATCGATCAACTCATCGAAATTCTCCGCACGACGAACCCACGACTCCGCGCCCTTGGGACTGAGCAACGACGTTGCAATCTGCTTCCACCCCTCACGCGGCTTGCATCGCACGACATGCGGATGATCCAACAAGCCCTCAGCAGTCAGAAAAGTCGCAGCACCCGTGATAAACGCAAATTCGTCCTCAATCCAGTTCGTTCTAACACCCATCTCCCGGCCATATAGTTGATACTCAATTACAACACGCTCTGCCCCCTTGCTCTCTACCACCCAGTGATTCTTGTCCGCTTTCTCAACCACTCGCTCAGAACCCTGCGCATCAAAAGCTCGAAGTGTCTCAACCTGCCGAGCATACTCGCGAACCATATAGGACCCTGGTGTCCATACCGGCATCATCAACCGTACACTATCGCGCCCAAGCGTTGGAACTGTCAAACGAACACGCACCAAATGCGATTGCGCTTCCCGAAAATCCAATTCGTATTCCACCATCGCACTCTTCTCCACAACCTCTTGCGATCGCACAATCGACTCCGTTCCAAGTAAGCCCAACAATATCAACATCCAACAAGAAATACCCACTCCACGAAACCACTGCTTGAGCCGCATCCAAGGCTTAATCCATATACGCCGCGCCGGAGCCGATAACCGCTGCATCCTCATACCCTGAAACTTTCTCGCATAAGCGTCCAATTCTTCTTCTGTAGGGGTATCGCGATCCGGTGCAACCACCGCCCCAACAAACTCACCCTTGGAACGCTCGATCGGAAACGGTCGGCACTCCTCCCGGCCATAACAGTATAAATCGCTATGTACCAGTAAATCCCCCATAAATCGCGGATAAACCACTTCTCTCAAAAAGACCTGATCCACCCCCTTTCTTCCCCACAACCCCCATCGCGAAATCAACTCCCGCATGTCCGGTATCGCTCCACCAACACACCCCCACATCCCCGCCATCATCAAAACGCGATGCTCCGGATGATCACGCATCAAATGCAACGACTTGCCACTCTCAAGCCATTCACATACCGCCGCATACTCCCGCTCACTCGGCCTCGAATCGGTATCCCGAAACACCGCAACTTCCACGTCAGGATCCGAAGCCGCTAAAAACCTCCAAAACGTACCGTCAAACGGCCCCAACCGCTTCCCAAACCGAACCTCCGCTCCCAACCCCTCTAACCGCCCGATCAACTCAGTACCTATCTCCTCAGATAGATAAAACCTAGGAATCCAGCCCGGATACACTCGCGGTACCATCGCCGCATTGCGCACCGCCCCCTCAAGATACAATGGATTCGAACCATACAATGAGAAAGAAACGATCCGCTTACCCATATACCCTCTACCCTAAGCCGCTTGCGATCTACCCCTCGGATAGTCGATCTGCTTCCAAGCCAACTGCGTCGCTTCACCGAGCGGTCTGTCCGGATACCGAAAGTTGTGATAGTACAAATTCACATTCGACATCGATAAAGATTCAATCATGCAGCGTATGGAACTCTCCATGCAATGAACCTCACTTGCACGCTCCAACAATAACCCTAAATGAAAAATGCTCTCGGTAATGTCATTGCGCACAATCGGTAAGCCAATCGATTCGGACTCAATGTGATACCCACGCTGCGGATCATCGTGCACAAAGGCATATTCTCCACTCGGCGCTAACTTTGAAAACACTCGCTCTTCCTGCTCGTAATCCCTCTCCCAAAAACAATGCGAATATCGAATCCGATACGGCAACCCTACCTGCATGTAAAACAACTCGTCGAAAAATCGTTTAGGATGCCGCTGCTCCAACGCTCGCAATGCTCTGTGGCCAACCGATAAAAAATTTCTCGTGCGATTCTGCCTAAGCACCCGTTGCACCTCCGGCCCCTCACGTTGCCCCGTCGGTATCGACTCCAACTGGACTCGCTCCTCGTCCCGATACATCCAGCGAGTCATATCCATGTTCCGCTCCTTGCAGAAAACATGTACCCGCCTACCCGCCTCCATCTTGCTCAGTAAATACCGAACCATTCCGTTGAGGTGAATCATATCCCCCAACCCTAAATGATGATAAATGTACAAGTCGCTCCCAAGATCGATCTGCTCTAGATCCCTCGATGAAATCGGAAACATAATGGATATAGGTAGTGCCATGATTCCCTCCATTACCATATCCCCCCCAACCTATTCAAATCGATACAAACACAAACCCACCGAGTCAAACCTACCCTTCGTCCACCACACGTTCTTGCGGTGCCCCTCCAATCGCGATACCAACTTCCATCGCTCTGACTGCTCAAAATAAGGCCTAACACGCTGCGCTTTAATCGATACGATCTTCTTGTTCGCACCGCCAACCTGCTCCCAATCATGCATCGCAAATAAACACCCAGGCTTGATCCAACTCTCCAACCTCTGAATGTCTTGCAATGCCAATTCAGGTATCTCCGGACCATCAAAAAACAAAAAGTCCGGCACAACTCCATCACGCTCCAACCGCTCTATCAACTCTTCCGAACGCAACGGATGATAATGCAAGGTCTCCCGAAAACGATTCAGAAAATCCTCCGGCGGACGACGCAACGGATCGCACGTATGCAACACTCCACCGTTGCGCTTCAAAGCCTCCGAAATGTAAAACGTCGATCCACCCACACCAGTACCCACCTCCAAGACAACCTTCGGTGAATACTCTGTCATCCACTGATACAACCGTAACCGCTCCACCGGCAACATCTCGCCAGGATAAGGATTCGATGGCAAATTCTTCGCAAGAACTATCTTGGTCAATAACTTCCGAATCATAGCAACCTCCATCCCTGGAACTTATGTGTCTCTGGCGATCACGACTCACCTTCGCTTCGGTATCCTTACCGTCTGCATCTGCCGTTGTACCAAATCCTCTTTTGCCAAATCAAGCTGAATTCAAATTGGAGAAATTGGGCGATCCAGTGACACTCCAACTGCTCTGGACACCCGCCTATCGATTTCGCTACACCTCCCACTGGCCGACTTCCATCCATCCAGCGCGAGATCTCAATGTCAACCACCCGGCGCAGAAGCAAAAAACCAAGATTCTACTGGGCCGAACTGGGATTCCTCCTGCTCGGACTCATCGGCCTACGCCCCGAAATCATCACCGAACTACTCCCCACACGAAACTATAACTACCAACCCCAACAACCCAGCCAACTTCAACCCGTCGCTGGCTATTACCAACCGCAATTAGCTTATCAACAACCGGCCTATCAGCCGCAGACCTACCAACAACCAGTCCAATATTCCCACTCCCCTCTCTACGCACAACCCGCTCCCCTTCTCCCCAATCCGCCACAAACCTACACAGCATCAACCTATCAACAACCCCAATCTCGAATCGCTAACCTTCCGACCACCTATCCGACAACTACTACCAACCAAAACCCAGCCGCGAACTACCCCTCAAACCTGACCAACCCAAACTATCGCCCTCCCGCAGGCAACACTCCACCCGTCGTCTGGCCAGAAGGCTACGCTCCCTCCACTCTAAACCCCCTCTACACACAATTACCCAACCAACAAAACACTTACCCACCTGTCGGCTCCGGATACAACCCAAACCAAAACTATCTTCCAAATCAATCTCCCTATCCACTCGGTCGTTATTAAAATGCCATCCAAAGACTCCCTTCGAAAGCCTTCCTTGGATGAACAACACCTGCCTGTCCACCGCGCCAGTCGCCAATCTTCAACGCCGCGCTTCTCTCGCTAAACAACTGCGAGCATTCTTCGACTCGCGTGGTTTCACCGAAGTCCAGACACCTGTACTCTCTCGATACTGCGTCATCGATCGCCATCTAGATCCAATCCGTATTCCAGCTTCCAACGTTGCTATCCCATCAATTGCCCCAACGGATAACGGTCAAAAAACTCCCAAGCCCTCCGACGAATACTGGTACCTGCAAACCTCACCCGAACAAGCCATGAAACGCTTGCTCGCCTCAGGCCTAGGTAGCTGCTACCAACTAGGACCCGTATTCCGTTCCGCAGAATTCGGACCTGTCCATAACCCCGAATTCACCATGGCAGAATGGTACGATATCCATGCTGATCTCGCCCAAGGACTCCAACTGCTCGACGAACTACTCCAAAACCTACTCCACACCCAACCCGCTATTCAAATCCGCTTCGCTACTGCATTCGAACAATCTACGGGCCTCGCTCTATTCGAAGCATCAACTGCCGATCTTGCGAACTGGGCCACCAAACGCAATCTCGTTGACTCAAACCAATGGTCAAACGACTGGGATGACTGGGTCAATCTCATCTTCTCCTTCGTCGTCCAACCAACCCTCGGCTTCCAACGCCCAACCCTCATTACCCATTTCCCTGCATCCCAAGCAGCCCTCGCTAAACTCGACTCCCTCGATCCGCGCACAGCCGAACGCTACGAAGTCTTCTACCAAGGAGTCGAATTGGCAAACGGGTACCACGAACTGCTCAATGCAGACGATCTCGAACACCGCTCAAAAATCGCAAATCAACAGCGAATCGAAGATGGTAAATTCCCCCTCCCCGTTGAAAACCCTCTCCTAGATGCAATGCGCATCGGTTTCCCATCTTGCTGCGGGTGCGCACTGGGATTCGATCGATTAGTTATGCTCGCTTGCAATGCAACCAATCTCAGTGACGTAATCCCTTTCCCCGCCGACCGCGCTTAACCCTCCCCAAAACCTAACCGCGTTTGCTAAGATATCCACCGAAAACCTCACGGTCCTTTCCTACCATGAATCCATAGCATCGGTGATCCGTCTCACTGAGCTTGATCGCTTAACACAAGGAATACTAATCATGTCGAAACACCCTAACCTCAACCTCTCCGACTACGTCCGAGCAATCCCCGATTTCCCAAAACCAGGAATCCTATTCCGAGATATCACCCCCCTACTCGGTAACCCATCCGCCTTCGCTGAAACTATCGAACGTATGGCTGACTTGATCCGTGGCGAAAAAATCGATGCTCTCGTCGCCGCAGAAGCACGCGGCTTTATCTTCGCCGCTCCTCTTGCACTCGCCATCGGCGCCGCTTTCATCCCAGTGCGAAAACCAGGCAAACTCCCCTACGAAACCCACTCCTACTCCTATGATCTCGAATACGGTAGCGATACCCTTCAAATGCACACCGATGCACTAAAACCCGGCTCCAAAGTCTGGATCGTCGATGATCTGCTCGCCACCGGCGGAACCGTCGAAGCCTGCGTCAAACTCCTAGAAAACTTCAAAGCAGATGTCGTCGGAGCCCTGTTCTGTATCGAACTCGAATTCCTCGACGGCCGTAGCCGACTCGCTCCACATCGTGTCGAAGCTCTGCTGAAGTACTAAGTCGACATGTACTAGAGCACCGCAAAAACCAACCTACTATCGACCAACCCTGAGACTATCGACCACCCCTGCGCGAACGATTCCAATTCGGACGCTTGCCCGGCGTCCGTCTCGTTGCCGACCCTCCAAAGTCTCCAATCTCACTCTCAAGTTCAACGCGAGCTTCAACTTCGTCCAGATTACCAGGTAAGTCCTCAAGCGAACGCTCTTCAATACCCGGGTCGAATTCGGATTCTTCGATTCCAATCTCATCTGATTGTTGAGTAGAATCTTGCAATGCTTCGATCGACTCTTCTGACTCTTCCATTCGATCCAAGACATCCTTGCGATCCAGCCCAAAACCCAACTCTGATAAATCGCCGAAAGCATTCTCGGCACGCGCTTTCGCGTTCGTAGATCGCTTCGTGGGCACCGGTGCAATCGTGCGAGACACCCTCTTTCCAGGCGCTTCCGACAATGGATCCTTTATCAACAATCGATTGATCCGCTGCTCGATGTCGGTCAAGCGATCTCCCTGATCCTTTGTCACGAATGAAAAAGCGATCCCGGAACGCCCCATCCGACCAGTTCGACCCACACGGTGTACATAATCGTCCACCTCATCCGGCAAATCGAAATTGATGATGTGCGAAATCGTCGAAACATCAATCCCACGCCCCACAACATCCGTCGCAACCAATATATCTAGCTTCTGCTCCCGCAATGCTCGAAACACAATGTCTCGTTGCGGCTGACTCATATCGCCATGAATTGTGCCCAAGCGAATTTTTGTGTCCGGCTTTCCCGCAAAATAACTCTCTAGCCGACGATGCAACTTCGCTGTCCCAATTTTAGTGCGGCAAAAGATAATGGTCTGCGGCGGCTTCTCTCGCTCAAGCAACTCAAGCAAAGTTTCCATCTTCTTCTCAGGACCAACACTGATAAATCGCTGCTCAATCGTCTCAACCGCAACATCCTTCTCAGAGCAATCAATGACCACCGGTTCGTAAAGGTAGCGATTGGCAAGCTCCCGAATGCGTTCGTCTAGCGTCGCGCTGAGTAGTAACGTTTGGCGGTTTTCCGGGCAACGCCTCAAAATCTTCTCAATACTCGGTCGAAATCCAATGTCCAACATGCGGTCGGCTTCATCAAGCACCACGCACCAAAGCCCGTGCAACCGCAGCGATCCACGCTCAATGTGATCAATCACCCTACCAGGCGTCCCTACAACTACTTGCACTCCCTTGGCCAACGCGGTCAACTGCCGCCTCATGTGCTTGCCACCCGAAATCTCCAAAACCTCCGTGGGGCATCCTTCCGCCAGCCGCTCAAACTCACCATGCACCTGCGCCGCAAGCTCTCGAGTCGGAACTAAAACCAATGCTTGAGGCAATGGAGACTCGCGGAGAGGATCAAGCTGCTCTAAGATCGGAATCGCGAACGAGCCGGTTTTTCCCGTACCCGTTCGAGCCTGACCCAACACGTCGTATCCCTCAAGTGCATACGGGATCACTCGGGCTTGAATCGGGCTCGGTTGGTTCCATCCAAGCTTTCCAAGTGCTCTCTGCATAATCGGCGAGAGAGGCATTTCGGAGAAGCTCTCCGGCATAGCTGGCGTCATAAACTGTACTTTCCTTACAAATTCTCTACGTCTACCATACCTTGAAATCACCCTTTTGACAAACCAAAGAATCGCATTTGTGATGGAATTCCCACCTATTGACTTCTCTCCAGAACACCAACTCTGGGTCGATCACTGCCTCGCTCGCTTGGAAGTTGCCTTCGAACAATCGCTGCAATCGTTGGATTCCGGCGAGCTCACCAACGGGTCCACAATAGAGTCCAAGGTAGAAGCGCAGAGAAATGCTCCCCTGGCCGCCAACGACCAACAAGACCCTTTTCATGCTGGACCATGTCCCATCCACTTGAAATGGCAAGAACCCGACGAATGGCTTCCCACCATCTTGCTCGCAGAACGACTTTTGAACTTTGAAAAAGAACACCAGCAACAGTGGCTAGCTTTGCAAGTCTCCGCAAGAGCCTTGTTGCAAGAATCACTTAGCACCTTGGGAAATTGGTTGTATCAGTTAGTACGAACAAGCCCTGCTACCTTTGAGGACGAAGCTGCACGATTTGTACAGCTTCTCGCAGCTCAAAAAGCCTCAGAATGTTACGTCGTTTTCCGCAAATACAAACCACAGAAATGCCTCGGTCTCTTCCTGCAATCGATGCTCCTCTCCGGCCACTCTGTGACGGTCAAGCTAGCCGTGGACTTGCTCGTCGAGCAACCACCCGAAGAATGGACCGATGTCGCACAAGCCCTCGCCGTATTGATGCAATCGAACCAATGGAAAACCGACGATGTTTTTCCAAGAATCTTTGAAACGACTAACCCAAGCGTTCTGGCACCAGCTTTCGATCTTGCGAACATGCTCGTTCGGAAACAAGGTCTCGCACCGCATCCAGCTAAAGAAAAGCTAGATACATTCTTGAACCTCTTCGGAGCAGTGACGCAACAGTTGCTTTCGCTCGAAGAGAACCCTCGAAAATTCTCCGACAATGTTGCGGTTGTCCAGAGAATCTTGTTCGATAGCGTCTCTCTTCTCGTGTCGATGTGCGATGCTTTTGCTTTAATCGGAGACTCCAAAGCGATTGGAAAATTGAACCAAGCCGTCGAGTTGAAGCATCGGCGAATCAAACTCGAGGCAGCCTATGGGCTTGCTAAGCTCGGTGAAAACCGCGCCATAGATTTATTGGTCGAGTTACTTCAAGATGATTCATCGCGAGGGCGAGCGGTAGCCTATCTTCAAGAACTTTCAGCCGAAGAACGGATCGCGCCAGAATGGACAACATCGCTGGCAAAAGCCAAGTCCGATTTAGCACTGTGGTTAAGCCAGCCAGAGCAGTTCGCCATTCCGCCAACACGAATTGAACTTGTCGAACAACGCACCATCCCTTGGCCAGGTTTCGAAGGCCCCCAAGAATGTTTTCTGCTTCAATTTGAGTACGGGATGGGTGAAAACACCTATTCCAACGTAGGGTTCTCTGGACCGTTTGCTTGCGCGTTGTCACTCGATTTGAAGTCCCTAAACAACGACTCGTTATTCGCAATCTTCTTGGGTAACGACGTAGATGACCCGACCGAAAGCCGAATTGCATGGGACTCCTTGAATGAGCCAGCAAAGCAGCAATTACGCCCCTGGATCGATGATCTAGAGGACAAGGGGTTTCATCAAATAGAACCGATTGCCAAGCTCCTGTGTTTGGGGCATGAATCGGTCTTGTGTAGAGCGATGAGCGATGAGACCACCGGTTGGGGAGTTCTCACGGATGGACTATCCGTGGTTCGTTGCCCGGCCGGCCCGCAGACCTTCGAAACACTTTTCCTGCAATGGAAAGGAAGGCTTGCATTCGAAATTCTTGGCGAGTCGTAATGATTAGTCACGGACTACAAGCAGCCATCTCCACCCTCTGGCGAACGGTGGCCACGGGGGGTGCGTAGATCCTTGGCACCCAACTATTGGGCGTTGTGAGCGATAGGATCCGAAAAGTTTCCCTCAAGGGCACAACGAGAAAATCCGATAAGCCAGAAAGATTCCTCCGAATCGATCGCTTCGGAGCTCAGCTCTAGTCCAACGACGGAAACATGACAATGAAAAACGCATTCTCCTCGAACCTGGATCGCGCTCGTTTCGGATCGCTCGCATTGATCGGTCTAAGCATGCTTGCAAACGCCGGTTGCCAAGTCCATGTAGCGGGTCAAACGCTCCCAAGTCCGTATTATTTAATGGATGACATTCAGTATTTCCCAGCGGGATCTGAAAACAAGCTAGCAAATGAGATGGCCGCACAGAAAGCGGACCGTGAAGCGGCTCGAAGTCGGCGCTAGGATTTGTTGAACCTACAAAATCGAAATGAGGCTGTTTGAGAAATTAAGCGGCCTCTTTGCATTGGGGTCGGTCCACGCGGCGCAAGCGTGGGCTAGCTATCGCAATATCTTCCGGAAGTGTCGTCGCGCAAAGTACAAGCGCCGATAGCTCTCAATACATTTGATAGCATTCCGAAAAAATTCTCGCTCGGTTCAGGGTCTGTCCCCAATCCGCCCCATTTTTTGCTTGGTTTGCTAGCATTCTCAAACCAACTCCTCAACTCCCAATCACGTACTCGCAGGAAACTCCATCGTCACTTCCGTTCCCAAACCTTCTTCGCTCACCCAACCAAGCCGCCCGCCGCTCTCCTCCACAAATCTTCGCACTGCTGCCAACGATACACCCAACCCTCGGCCCGCTTCGCGACCACTGAAGTACAAATCAAAAACTTTCGTCGCAACCTCTACCCCTACCCCAGGCCCCGTATCGATTATCCTTATGCAGACCCATTCCCCAATTCGCTCCACCCGCCATCGAACCGTATCTCGATGACGACAAGCCTCGATCGAATTTTGCGCTACCAACCGAATCGCTTCTATTACCCCCTGATCATTGACTAACCCCAAATATCCAACTCTCCCCGGCAGCTCGGTCCACTCCCACCCCAATTTCTTCTCTGCCGCCAATACACCCAATCGATCAAATTGACTCTTCGCTAAAGCTCGCAAATCTACCGACGCGACTTCCACCACCCTCGGCTGCACGACTCGCATCAACTCAGCCAACATCTCATGCGCTCGCATTGCCTGATCAACAATCGTTCCCAAAGCCTTGCGATCCATCGAATCGCCTGAACTGGATAAAAGTAACTGCGCCCTGGCAGCTATGTTCCCCAAGGGATTGTTGATCTCGTGCGTCAGACCATAAGCCATCTGATAAATCTGCCTCCGGGCCGATCCTTCAATCGACCGCGAAACGGATTCACTGGAACTTAACAACGATATCGCCCGATGCAAACTCTCTCGAAATACACCCTCAACCCCAAGATTACCGGTCTCTCTTAGCAACCAAGTAAACACCTCTAGCAAGTCAATCGGTTGCTCCCCACCATCCCCAAACTTCGCTTCATAACTCCGACAAAGTCCCTCGGGAAACAAACACTTCACGTCCCCCAACAACCCCTCCAACTCCCGTTGCCTCGCCGCAATCCCCCCCGGAATCCCCGAAGCTCCACTGATCCGCTCATTCCAGACGTCGATTGCAATCGAGAGAATGCGATTCGAGATACTCTCAATCGTTGGACCACTCATGGCAAAATCTGGAAATCGTGTTGCAAAAATTCATCGGTGAACCGCCAGTATAAATACCTTTCCACTTCACTCGTTCTCACTTCGCAAAGAATTGTCGTAAAGCTCGATAAATATTGACTTTCGTGCATTTTTAGGCTTTAATTCTCCAGGGGTTTGAGTGGACGCCGCACCCCATAACTTCTCCCACTCACTCATTTGTCCTCCATCCGACTGCCACTCCTCCTCACAGCTCAAAGGGCAAATCCTATGATGTGGCTCAATTCTCTCCCCACCTCCCAAGCGTCCTGCTCCCCCACAAACACCAAACCACCTGCCCACACATCCCTAAATCACCGCCACGGGATGACTCTCATCGAAGTCCTCATCGCCACCGCCCTGACCATGCTGATCATGCTCGCACTCGCCCAAGGCTTCAAGTCCTTGAGCCAAGGCGTCACAGCCGGCCGATCCCGCTTGACCAGCAGCGATCAACTGCGATCCGTCCTCTCTCTCCTTCGCTCCGATCTCCAAGGTCTTACCGTCTCAACAAAGACACATCCACAAAGTGTCCAGTCAGCCACCGGATACTTCAGCTACTACGACGGACCTCTGTCCGATTCCACCGCCATGCTCTTCAACTACGTGACGAGCAAAACCGAAATCGAAGAAAAACTCTCCGCAAGCCGCTGGTCAGATATCGACGACACCGCCATGTTCACCGCCAAAGCACGCGATGGACAATGGTTCTACGGTCGTGTTCCCCTGGCCCTGATGAAAATTCACGCTTCCAACCGCGCTGGCACTGCCCTCCCCCCATTAAGCATCGACGATTGGCTAACCGATGTTACCATCGCCTCCGAATACGCAGAAATAGCCTGGTTCATGCGACCCCTCAACGAAGTCGGGATGCTCAACGGCCCCGAACCCCAATCCACCAACAACCCGCCCTACGCTTACAACCCACCCTCTACACCCGTCAACGATGTCGCCCCCGTAATCGATCTCAATGGCGACAATATCCCAGATCCCGACGGTATGCCCGACCGCGTCGCACTCTGCCGACGCGCCCTGCTGATCCGACCCGACCTGATGATCTCCCGCGCTGACTTCGATGGCTCTGCCGACCCGCAACTCTTTGTCACCCCTACAACCATCGATACCGGCGACTTCAACTCCTTCCGATACCAAATGCGCTTCGCTTACCAACGCACAGACCTCTCCGTGCACAAAGAATGGATCGGGAATCGCTTTGTCCTAAAAACAAACTCACTGGCCGATCTTCAACGCCCCGAAAACCGATTCGCTCACTTCTGCCTGCCAAACGACGATAACAACCTCGGACTCGTCTCCTCCCTACCTATTATGGCGCTTACCTCCGAAGCCGATTCAAGCGGTAACTACCTGACCATGACCAACTTGGCCTACGGAACCGCTCAACCACGCAGCGACCGCGGATTCATCCCCTCCGCCTTCTGCCGTACCAACCTCGTGAAAACAGGTACCGCCACCTACGCCTCCAGCCATACCATGGAAGAAGTCGTCGCATCCAATATCGTCGGCTTCGACCTGCGAGGCTACGATAACTCAGCCATCCAACTCTATACCCCTGGCGTCGACGGCACTTGGGGAAATAACGGAAACGTCACCGATGCTGGCGCACCCGGCTCCGATGACCTCATCGTCGGCCCAAGCGACCCCGGCTACGCCTTCGTCCTCGAAAATGGACCAATCGTTCAAGCAAACTCCGGAACCTTTGTCGACCTCGCATGGGGCTCAAAAGTCCTCAACCAACTTCGTAACTCAAGCCAATCAAAACACCCACTAGTGATCAACGGAACCAATCTCTCCATCTGGAGTAGCGCACTCTCTGGACTCGAACCCGGCTCCAATCAAGCCATCGACTCTCTCTCCCGATCCGGAAAACTAAACACTACACTCGGTATCTACCAACCAACATTCGATACATTTACCGACTACTACGAGTCCGACGGAAACCTGCAATCCCTCGGCTTCTCCGCAAACGGTATGATCCCCTACGGCCTGCCCCCCTCCACCAACAACCCAAACCCTGATCGCGGTATCGATGGAATCGATAACAATAGCAACGGTGTCATCGACGAAGACGCAGAACGCGATACCTCACCACCCTTCCGGTACGCTATGCCCGCTATCCAAATCAAAATTCGCGTGCAAGACGTCTCTGCAGGCACGCTCCAAGAACTATCAATGGTTCATAGTCTCCAAGGAAGCTAAGTCTGGATGTCCGATTACCTCATGCTCCATGGCCGCCGCGTAGTGGTCTTCGGCGTTGCAAACAAAAAAAGTGTCGCCGCTTTTATCGCAAAAACTCTACTCGATGTCGGAGCCGAAGTCGTCCTCGTCGTGCGTTCCAATAAACGACGCGAAGAAGTCACCCGACTCTTCCCCAACTCAAAAATACTTGTCTGTGACGTCGAAAACCAATCGGAAATCGACCGCATGGCACAAGAACTCCTCGCCGACCAAATACCCATCGCAGGTATCTGCCACTCCATCGCCTTCGCAGACTACAGCGACGGTATAAAACCCTTCCACGAAACCACCCGAAAACAATTCCTACAAGCCATCGACATCTCCTGCTTCTCCTTCATCGCTATCGCTAACGCTCTAAAAAGCGCGCTCCTTCCCAACGCTTCCGTCATCACCATTAGCATCTCCACCACCAAAATGGCCAGCGAAAGCTACGGTTTCATGGCCCCCGTCAAAGCCGCTCTCGACTCATCTCTGGCCTTCCTCGCAAAGTCCTTCAGCAACTTCTCCCAAGTTCGATTCAACGCCGTAGGTGCCGGCTTACTCAAAACCAGCGCTTCTGCAGGTATCCCCGGCTATGTCGATGCCTACCTCTTCGCTGAACGCGCTATCCCACGCAAAGAAGGACTCAAAACCCAAGAAGTTGCCGACGCTGCCGTATTCCTACTCTCCCCCCGCTCCGCAGGAATCAACGCACAAACTCTTATCGTCGATGCCGGAATGGCTATCAACTACTTCGACAAAGAAATTATCTCCCGACCTGATCACTAAACACTCTCTACTATCCCTCTCGCCCACCCAACCCCTCTCTAACCCCCAACAACCGAGCCATCGCACCCGCATGCTCCGTCTCCGTCCAATCTAACTCCCCCAATGCCGTCCGAACCTGCTCCAATCGCTCCGGGACCGTCAAAGACTCATCCACAAATAAAAAAGCCCTCTGGCCCACCCGAACCAAACCCCCACGCACACCGCCCAACCACTCGCTGCGGACTGCTATTCCTTCTTGAACGGCTATTGCTAGCATCAATTCGAGGGATTCGACAGAGTTCACGACAACCTTCCCCCTAGTTTGCCACAGATTTGCATGCGTCTAACAAGCCAAAACTTCCGATAGTTACTCTAGCAACATAACGAAGAAAAAAACAAGCCAACTTCATTCATTGCTCAAAACGCTAACAACTCAAAACGCCCGCCGGATGGAATCGCCAAGAAGACCAACAACCATGGACAACCAACGCACAACCTCGCCTCAAGATGAGCTAATCACTCAACTTGAACAACGCCTGATCCAGTGCGAACGACTCGCCAGCGTCGGAGAATTGGCAAGCACCACAACACATGAATTCAACAATTTGTTGATGACAATTCTAAACTACGCCAAACTCGGACTACGCCATAAAGACGAACCTACACGCGACAAAGCTCTCCAACGGATCCTCGATGCCGCAAACCGCGGCGCAAAAATCACAAACCTCGTACTAGGTCTCGCTCGCGCCGATAACTCCTCACTCGAACCGACGAATCTTTCCCAAGTCGTCGAAGACGCACTCGTCCTCCTCGAAAAAGAACTCCTCAAATACCGCATCGATGTCGAACGAGACTTCACCGATACCCCGCTGATCTCCGCTTCACCCTCCAAACTTCAACGCCTACTGCTAAACCTCATCACCAACGCCCGACAAGCCATTCGAGAAAATGGCACCATCCGTATCCGCGTTCACTTCGAACCAAAAACAAAATCCGCTTGCCTCGTCGTCCGCGACAATGGTCCAGGTATCCCCAAAGAACTACTCCCGAAAATCTTTGACCGATTCTTCACCACCAAATCCGGCCCCGATGCCTCAGGAAAAGGTGGTACAGGCCTGGGCCTCTCCGCATGCAAAGCCATCATCGAAGAACATCAAGGACGAATTCGTGTCGAAAGCACCGTCGGGAAAGGAACCGCTTTCACAATCCGATTCCCGATTATCCAATCCTCTGCTTCACAAATCCCACCATCCTCCCTTGCATCGTAGCGCTTTCTCTCCCTTACAACACCTCCTTCTATCAACGCGCCCCAACGGCATCAAAGCTACACAGCGGCATCAACGCTACACAACGGTCCGACAGAACTCTATGCAAGGACCTCGCGGATGAAATTCGCTTCTTGCACCCCCGTCAACTTGTGATCCAACCCACCGTAAAAATAAGTTAACAAGTTATGATCTAATCCCATCAACCTCAAGATCGTCGCATGCAAGTCGCGAATATGCCGACGGTCCTCCACCGCCTCCGAACCCAAATCATCCGTCTGACCATAACTGGTCCCCCCACGCACTCCTCCACCAGCTAACCAATAAGTGAATCCCTTCGGATTGTGATCACGACCGCCTTGATCACCCTGCGATACCGGTTGACGGCCAAACTCACCTCCCCAAACAATCAAGGTCTCCTCCAAGAGCCCTCGCCGCTGCAAATCTGTTAACAACGCCGCTATCGGCTGGTCTACCTCGGGACAATGAATCGCTAAATTCTCCTCCACGCCAAAGTGCGCGTCCCAGTTCTGCTGCTGATGACCTCCACCGCTGTAGATCTGTATGAATCGCACACCTCGTTCCACAAGCCTTCTTGCAATCAAACATTGCCTGCCAAATACAGCTGGCCCCACCGATAAACGATGTCCACCCGCCGGCAGATTCAATCCATACATGTCCAATGTCTCTTGCGTCTCTCCTGATAGATCCAAAGCCTCTGGTGCACTGCTCTGCAATTGAAAAGCTAACTCATAAGCAGCGATGCGAGCTTCTAACTCCGAATTGTTCGATCGTGTCTGAAAATGCTCCCTGTTGAATTCATTCAACACATCGATCTGCTGTCGCTGCATCGATGAAGGTAACCGCTGATAAGGATTCAAATCCAAAATCGGCTCGCTGCTCGTTCGCAACACCGTCCCCTGATGCGCCGCCTCCATGAATCCCGATCCCCAATTCGGTGCGCCAGGTATCGGCCCCCCGCGAGGATCTAACATCACCACAAAATTCGGCAAATTGCGATTCTCAGTTCCCAACCCATAACTCAACCAAGACCCCAACGATGGATACCCCTGCTGTATCCTCCCACAATTCATCTGCAAATTCGCTGATCCATGCGCAAAAGAATCCTGATACAAACTCTTGATCACTGCCAGCTTGTCCATGTGCTTGGACAAATTCGGAAAAGCATCAGAACACCATAAACCACTCTCACCATGCTGCGCAAACCTACGCTTCGATCCTAATAACTTCCCCTCCTTGATGTCATTACGCCTTAATTCAATCCTTACCGTCTCACCATCCCGCTTCTGCAACTCTGGCTTGTAATCAAACAAATCCATCTGCGAAGGGCCACCGTACATATACAAAAAAATACAGTACTTCGCCTTCGCTACAACTTCCGCACCCAACGAACGAGCTGCTCCTAACGCACGTTCACCTTCCCCCTCGAGTCCAAATGCTCGACCACCAGTCAATATCCCCTGCTCTGCTAACATCGAAGCTAAAGCCAGACCAGTAAATCCAGCTCCAGTGCCGCCTAAAAACTTTCTTCTATTCGCGTCCATCATCAATCCACATAAAGGAATTCGTTCAAGTTCATCAGCGTCCGCCCCAACATCTCCATTGCTTTCACCCTCGACCAATCTTGCATCGGATCACTAGCCAACCGCCCCAAGCCCTCCTGCTCCGAACTCTCCTCCTCTTTCACCATCCAACGCGGTCGATCCTCTTTGCCTTCGCGAATGATCGCAAAATCTCGAAACTCCATCGCAGATCCCCAAGTTCTCAAACCGACTCCACCTCCGGGTAATGGTTGCTGGAGTAATTGCTCCAATACCGGTGTAGGCAACTCGTCTAACCAAGCCGTCAATTTTGTCCCACCCTGCTGCATCGGCTCGATGCGACATCGTAACCGATGCCAGCGCCCCGCTTCAATTTCCACCGGTACCCTCGCCATCGGTGTCCAATTGTTTCGATGCTCTCCAAACAACAATGACTTATTCGGTAAGTCCAAGGACAACTCATAACCAAGCCAATTGTCCGCACCAACCTTGGGATCACTCACACAAAAAATCAATCCCCCAATATTCGCTGCTCCCGGCTTCATCTTCACTTCTACACTCACCTCGCCATCCAATAAAACCACCTCATCCCACAACAATTTCGGCCCCTGCTCCGACGACACTTCTACAACCCCATCTCCTCGCAATGCCCACTGACCACCGTAACTCGTCCAAGACTTCGGTGGCCCAGACACACTGCGAATCCCTCTCGCTCGCGCTAACGAGATGATCTCTGTTTTATGCGATGCCCCCTTCAAGTCCTCAGCAACCTTGTCTAGTACCCCAGCCCCCTGCTGCTCAACATTCGGTATCGAATGTGTCTCTAGCTCAGCACGGTCCAGTGATAAAGCACCACCCCAACTCGCAACCCCAAGCGTTCCTGATGTCATCGCCGATGCATCTAACACAACCTCAAGCAAGGGTGATACTCCGTTCAATTCATCCAGCCAGACCCTTGCACGATCCCCTCGCACCTCAAAACGAAAAGGAAACCAACGCTCGACCGGAATCTCATAACGCAACTGCGCTTTTAATCCCTCAATTCTCTCTTTCGTGGAATCGACGGTTATAACGCTACTGGTCTTGATACCGGCGCTATGCTCCTCAATCGCCACTGTTCCATTACTCAAATCAAACCGTAATGCCACTCCTTCCCATCGCACCCCCTGATTCGGTACCGCCACGTGCCGACCTCGCAAGAACAATGTTGCTAACTCGGTCGTTCGATCGAATTTCAACTTGCCACGTACCCCTCCATCACGAAAGCCCCCTTCACCAAAGGTCTCATGCGAAAGCAAAGCAAAAGGCCCAAACCTTTTGTCCACCACGTCGATCCCTTCATACCCACCACCCCACAAGCCACTGAAACTCTGCCACGGAGTCTCCCCGAACAGATTCGATGGCGCAAGAAAAAAATCCTTACCTGGTAATTGCTGGCGGTACCCCGTAAACAACGATACAGGTACATCGACCCGAAAATGCAACTCCTCGGAAATCGATTCATAGGCCTTTGCCATCCGTGTGAGCAACTCCAACCCCTTCTGCTTCTCCTTCTCCGTTGCTTTGCGTTGAAGCATCAATCGATACATCGCATCGATCTGATCATCTTGATTGCTTGTCAAAGCAATCACACGTCGCGCGAGTTGCTCAGAACGTTCCGCCGTAAACCGACTATTCAATAACATCAATGCCTGGGTTGCCACCGTCGTGACCGGTCGCTCCGTTAGCGGACTCGTAGTGTTGGAATAATCAAACGTCTCCAACAAAGGATCCCGTACACTGCGCTTGACCACTGCGTAAAGACTTTTTCGCTTCTGCTGTTCTTCCGGTGAAACTCGCCAATCCAACCCTGGCTTGCTCTGCCCCGCCAATACCTCTCCACTTAACTTCGGATACATCTCCACCCCGCCAACGGCCGGGTTCAGCTCGCCACTCGCGAACAAAATGCTGTCCCGTATCGACTCAGCCTCCAAGCGTCGAACGTTCTGTCTCCACAACAATCGATTCCCTGGATCCTGCGTAATCGCACGCTGAGCCATCCTCGGATCATCATGTACCCGCGAAGTTCTCTGAAATGCTTCAGACGTAAGTATGTGCCGATGCATGTGCTTGATCGACCAACCGTGCTCTATCAACTCCTTTGCTAGGTGATCCAACAATTCCGGATGCGTTGGAGTCGCTCCCGCCACCCCAAAATCCGCCGTAGTCGCTACGATTCCACGACCAAAATGATAATGCCAAAGTCGATTGACCATGACCCTTGCCGTCAATGGATTGTCAGGACTGACCAACCAACGAGCCAACGCAAGTCGCCGACCACTGCTCGGAAACAAATCTCGCAATGGTGACTCCGATCCAGTAAAGAAATTCTCGATTCCCTTCAAATCCACATTCCGATTTTCGACGGCCTGAACACCCAACTCCGCAGACACTGAACCTGTTCGCAACTCAGGCACAAGCACTTGTAAAAACCCAGGAGTAACCTCCGCTCCCGGCGTCGCCGCGTTCCCTCGAACCAAAACCTGAGTATTCGGAGGCTCAGCGCTAAACTCTCGTACCACCAATCCCCATTCGCTCAATCCTAAGGACTTGTCCGCACCGTTCGCATCCGCCTGTTTCTTTTCTAGATAACCCTTCATCCTATCCCGAATAACCGCGTTCTCCGCTAACGGAAACGATGTACCGTTCTCAATGTTGTTTTCTGGGTTGCTGTACCGTTGCACACCACGTATGCAAGCCAGCATTCGGTAATAGTCGGTTTGTGGAATCGGATCATACTTGTGGTCGTGACACCGTGCACAACCGATCGACAATCCTAAAAACGCCGATCCAACCGTCACCATCACATCATCAAGATCATCAAATTCGGCTTGCCGCTTGTCATCCGGCTCATCATCCCAAACTCCCACCCGATAAAAACCCGTTGCAATCCGCGACTCGGAATTGGCATCCTTCAACTCGTCGCCAGCAAGCTGCTCAAGCACAAAACGATCGTAGGGTTTATCATCCCTGAATGCCTTCACCACATAATCACGATACCTCCAAGCATGCGGCTTATACCCATCTCGTTCATATCCGTTGCTCTGCGCAAATCGAACGACATCGAGCCAGTGCCTTCCCCAATGCTCAGCATAAGCAGGCGATTCGAGCAAATGATCCACCAATTCGCGATACGCTTTCTGATCAATTCCTCCCCCATTCGATTCCGCGATCGCCAACTTCTCAACCCACGACTCCATCTCTTCATAAGTCAAAGGTAAGCCGGTCAATGTGTAACTCACGCGTCGAATCAACTCCCTGACATCTGCCCGGGGAGTCGGAACCAATTCCTCTCGCACCAACGCCTCCGAGACCCAAGCATCGATTGGATGAGTCTCGCGGCTGACTTGAATCGCTGGCTCTCGACGCTGAATCGGAAGAAATGACCAATGACTTCTATCGGCTTCGGTGATCTCATCCGAACTGCGATGTTTGGTCGTATGCTCCTTCGCATCTCCGCCAGTTCCTTCCATTACCCCTTTCGCAAAGTCATCCGATACAGGCGCATTGGCTGAAATCCACCGGACTAACACGTCGATCTTGTTTGCCGGAAGCTTGCCCGTAGGAGGCATCTGAAGTGATTCGTATCGAATCGCTTGCACCAACAAACTCTGTTCCGGAGCTCCCAATTCGATCGCTGGACCACTTTCGCCACCCTCTAAAATCGAAGGTAAGTTATCCAGTCGCAACCCACCCTTTTGTTTCTCCGGTCCATGACAACCGTAACAATGCTGAACCAGAACAGGACGGATCTCCGTCTCAAAGAAAGCCACTTGCTCAGCATTCGCAGCGCGAATAGGCAAGCCAAGCTCCTGCGCAGTACAACGACCCACAAGTATCCACGCGATGTAAAACAAAACTATACCGCGCATTGAGTTTCGACTCATCGCAAAACCCCTAACGGGTACTTATTCGAGAATCTCGAAAATCGCTTCAACCTCTACCGCAGATCCGGTAGGAATCTGTGCAAATCCCAACGCGCTGCGAGCATGATAACCATTCGTCTCTTTGCCGTAGATCTCGTGCAACAGATCGCTGCAACCATTGATCACCAAATGCTGCTCATGAAACTCTAACGTCGAGTTGACGCAACCAAGCAACTTCAATACCCGCAGACCATCCAGCGTTCCATGAAAGTTCCAAACGGAATTAAGGATCTTCTCCGCGCACTCTCGCGCTGCTACCTTTCCTTCCTCGACACTTACGCCCGCCCCTAACTTCCCTTTCGTATCACTGACATGCCCAGACGTAATCAACAGATTCCCAGTACGGACAACCATCGCCAAATAACCTGGAGTCTGTTTCGCAAACTTTACGCCGAGCGATTCGGCCTTCTGCTGTGGGGTCATCACAATCATTCCAATTCAAGTGTCACACGAATGCTACCGGCTTAGGCTTATCCGAAGCTGAAAAAGCCCAAGACAGCTACGCCATACTTTAGTCGCTTCAGTATAACCCAAGACTGCCCTCGCGTCTGGCTCTTTATCTAGGCAGATGCTATACGCAGAACTCCCACCCCCACATTAGATTGTCACTAATTGTTCTCAATCCGTTTCTCAGTGACCTCTTCCATAACCGCAGCAGGCGATTCTTCTACCATCGCAATATTCAACGATTGCTCCAAGGGATCAAGCCCCAACACCGCTTGCAACTTGGCTAACGCAATATAATAGGCCCGCTCAGCGTCCAATAACTTGATCTCCGCCTCCGTCGCCTTCGCTTCCTGTGCCAATAAAAACAAGAAGTCTCGATTACCCGACGCAAAGTCCCTGCGGAAGAACTCCAGCGTCTGCCTAGTCTCATCAAGCAACTGCGATGAACGCTCCACCATTTCCCTGGCGACTTCGAGCGCATTGCGAGCAACCCGCAACTCCATCTCTATCTTGTTGGTAGTCAACCAACGCTTCTGCTCCGTTTGCTGGATCTTCGCCATCGTGCTCTCTAACTTACCACGAGCCTTCCGACGCTGTATCGGTACCCCACCCACTACCCCAGACTCCAAGATGAAATCACCTTTGTCGTTCAGACTCGTCGCCGGATCACCAACGTTCTGCACACCCTGAATGGTAAAGTCCACATTCGGTAAGGTCTGGTTCCTCGCTAACTCCGCTTCCCATCGCAGCTTCTGCAAATCGATCTGAATCAAATTCAACTCAGGACGACGTTGCTGTGCGTCTAAAAACGCCGTCTCGAAATCTTGTAACTCCAGACGATTGATAGGCGGAAATGTATTGGGTAACCACTCTGGTCTTGCTAACATCGGAGTGCCGGATTCATCTCGAAGAAAAATGGCAAGCTTAAAAGCTGTATCGCGAAACTTCTGTCGTGACTCCATCACCTTCAACTGCCGCTCCGATATCGTCTGCGCATTAATCGATAACTCTTGCCGAGTCGATAACCCACGTTCCAACAACCGATTCAAACCCTCGTTTCGACGAATTGCAAGTTGCAGCAACTGCTCCTGCGCACGCAATACGTTGCCAGCTTCCACCCACTGCCAGTATGCACTCGATGCAGCTAAGCTGGCCGCTAACACGTTCTGCTGAATCTCAGGAGCTACCGCCTGACGATCCAAATTCGCTTGGAATAACTGAACGCGGTAAGGGTCTATCGCTCTACCCTGCAACAGCGGTTGCACCCAACCAACTCGGAACTCCCCTCCCTTGTTCGTCTCTCGCTCCTTATACCAAGGCTCAAAACCACCCCGGCCAATGCGATATCCCGCATGCGCATATCCACCCCACCACAACTGACGAGATACCCCCACGCCCGATCGACTGTTCTCGTAATACCCAACCGGTTGATTCAAATTGTAATAATCAAGATGCAGATCATACGCGCCGCTAGCCTGAGTTACCTCGCCTCTCGCAACTCCAGCCTGCAATCGAGCAATCTCAATCTCTGGGAATGATCGAAACGTCGAAGCAATCACATCTGCCAACAACAAAGCCTCACCCATCGATAAGGCATCTTGCTGCAATTCCCCACCAGGAGCAACACCTCGTGTCTGACCATTGCCCATCTCGTCAGGCCGATCACTCGAAACACCAGGTAGCATTTCTTTAGATGGCTTTAATAACTCGCTTTCCCGCTGATTGCGGCGATCTTTGATAATTGCCTCTAACTCGAGAAATCGCTTCTCCCCATCCCGAACCGGATCCTCCAACACATTCGCCGGCGGTGTCTCCTTCTTCCCCACATTCGCTTGATCCTCTTTTGCCAGCCGTTGCCCAAGCTCCACGCGAGCCGCTTTGAGCAACTCCTCGAGTTCATCAAGCGACTTGCCCGAAATCGTAGGTGCTAGTGCAGGTGGCGTTGGTAGCGGAGAAATCGGAGTGCTGGGCGTTTGCGGTACAGACGCAGGAGGCGTCTGCCCAAAAGCATCCTTACTACCTACCGCCGTGTTCACCGACACAACCAGTGAGCATATCAAAATCGCAAAACGAACCTGCCGTCGCTTTCGGGTTACTTGATCTTGGGCGCTTTCGTCTCTTTGGGCGCCTTGTCCCCCGTCGGTTCGGTGTCGCTGATCGTGATCGGGAATCCGTTCAGTTGACGCCATATTTCGTAGCCTAACGGTACTGTCTTGAGTATGACCCAGCCATTTGCTCGTACACCTTGACGAAGATATCGACTATCCGGCCATTTCAAATCCGTCATATTCGCTACACCCGTTGAAGTCGCCGCATCTTGCCTATTTTGAACCGGCCCAACCACGATCTTGAAAATCCCCTTCCCAGAATCTGTCGGATTGACCGCAATCACCTCTCCAGGAAACGTTCCTACCGCCACCGATGGCCATCCAACAAACTGAATCGCTGGCCAACCCTCAAACTGCAATCGCACCGGATCCCCAACGTGAATCAGCGGCGCATCAACCCCACGAATCGTCAACTCCACCGCCAAGTCATCCGTCTCGGGAACCACCTCAAACAACTTGTCCCCCTCCTTCACACTATTCGTCCCAGCTTGCCCCCGAATCGCTTGAATCCTCCCTCGGCTAGGACTCGGTACCTTAAGCCGATCCAATTCCCCTTGTTTGGTGAGAATATCATTGAGCTCCTTTTGCGTGTTGTTCACATCCGTGACAGCCTTGTCAACATAGTTCTGTGCCTGCAGAACCTTCTGCTCAATTTCGCGACGTTTACCCTCCAAATCCCGCTCTTTACCCTCGAGATCGTTGTAGCTCTTCTTCGCCGCTGCCATCGCTGATTCTAACTTGGCTAACTCGGAAAGCTCCTTGTTCTCAAGATTAGAAAACTCCACCTCAGAAATCACGTCTCCCTTGAGATCCTGATAACGCTCTCGCTCTAACTTTGCTTGATTAAACTTGAACAATTGCTCTTCAACATCCCGCGTCGCTTTCTCCCAAGCGTTGCTGTAGCTCCGCACATCCGCCTCTGCACTTGCAATCGTCTGCTGACCTTGCATTTGAACCGATTTGACTTGCTGACGCGTGTTTTCAAGAATCAACTTGTAAGACGCAAGCTTTTCTTGTACCGCTTTCGCTTGCTCCTGGGTCAACTTCGCTGCATCTTCCGCAAATGGCTTGATCTCCATAATGATCTCACCCTCTTCCACCAACGAACCTTCACGAAGATCAGGACGCATCGACGCAATAATTCCCTTCGCTGGACTCTCGACGGCCTGCAATCGTAACTGCGGAAGCCTCGCTGTGACTTGCCCCTCCCCACGCGAAGTCTGCTGCCAAGGAAGAAAAATCGCTGCAGCGAGCAACAGAATCATCAATAACAACAAAGCTCGGGCTAACCCACGTGCAAACCAACTTGAACGGACCAAGTGCATCGCAGGAAATCGATCCCCCAATTCTTGACTGGGTCGCAAGCGAATCATCCGTCGTTTCGGAAGCGCTGTCTTCGGCGATTCTTGTGTCAAAGTTGCCATGGTTCGTATTCGTTTTTGTTCGCAGTATTCTCAGCTTCCCCAGAACTATTTGCCCCGGATAGCTACGTCAAGTCGCATGCATTAGTGAACTTAGTGATGCTTGTCCAAATCCGGTACCAACTCGATCGTCTTATCGCAATCCGCCAAGATCTCCGGGTCATGCGTAACAATCAGTAACGTCCAAGGTTGCTTAGCTGACCTTAGATTCGCCCATATCCTCGAACGCATTCGCGGAGGCAATCGATCCAACGTACCATCTATCAACAACAATCTTGGTCTCGCCACAATCGCACGCGCTAACATGAGCCTCGCCGACTGCGACTTGCTCAGCGGATACCCACCCGTTTGCAACATCGTCTCCAACCCGCGAGGCAACGCAAGTACTTCATCCCAAAGCTCGGTTATCTGCAACGCTTCCCGCACATCATTCTCATGAATCGATAAACGATGCAACGTTACTCCCTCCAATAGCGTTCCATGGAAGACTTCGATCTCAGAAGCTATCCCCACCATCGATCCATCAGCAAAACGATTCACATCCCGCGAATCAATTCCCCCAATCTCCGATAATCCCGCATAAGGATTCCGCAACCCAGCCAACGTCTGTAACAAAGTTGACTTGCCACAATGTCCCTCCCCATAAATCGCAACTCGCTGCCCAGCTACGATATGAAAGTTGGGGATCGAGATGTGCTCCTTACCAGAAGCCACAACAAGATCTCGAAACCTTACATCCACAGGTCCAATCCCCGCATCAATCGATCGCGATGGCGGAACCGTTGGCAAGTCGATCAAATGCCCCACCTTGTCTGTCGCAGCCATCAAGTCGTAAAACGACTCCAAACTCTTTCCGATCTTCGAAAATGCACCCACAACCACCGCGACCACGGACACGCTCGCTACCAACTGACCTATCGTCAGTGCGTTGTTAAGCACCAACCAACCACCAAGCGACAGCAAGGTAGAAATCGAGACTGCATACAACAGCAACGCAAACAACGACTGTCGAATCAATACCACGAAATGCTTGCGCCGTGCACTGAGATACTCCACCATCAACCGATTCGCACGGTCTACCGCAAAATCACCTCCACCGTGAACTTGAAAAGCATTCGGATTGCCAATCACATCCTCTAACCAATGCGCAATGCGATACTTCACCAACGACTCCTCTATCGCCGTTCGAACGCCTCCACGCCCCAACGCGTAGATCATGATCGTCATGCCCATGAGCAACACAACGTCAAAAGCCAACAAGTAAGGACTATAAACGGCAAGCAATAAAAGCCCCGCCAAAGTCTGTATCGCTAACGCTAACAGATCGGTGAGCAACGAAGCTGTCGCTTTCTGCAACGTCATCACGTCAAAAAAACGATTCGCCATCTCCGGACCATGTATCCCGTCGATCGAACTCCGCTCTAACCTCGGAAATCGTTCCGCAAGATCTCCAATCACCCGCACAATCATTCGACGCTGCAGAATTTCTACAACAAACAATTGCAGTGCCTTGATCAACGAAGATAACGTCAAAATCGCAAACAATAACACCGCAATCCAAATCAATGGCTGAATCACCGAAGCAAAACCGATGGTCGTAACCATCTGCTCGACCGCCAATGGTGTCGCCAAATCAAGAAAACTGACGACGATCGTAAATACTCCCAACGTCCAAATGTCACGCGAATCTAACCGCAGTAACCGTAAGAGTCGCTTCTGCGGTGAAAGATGCACCGCGTGATGATCGTGATCGTGATGGTCATCCACCCCAACATGCTGCACATGATCGGGCTCATGACCCGATGTAATCTTCTCACATGACAACGATGGCTCTGCTATGAAATACTGAATGTCCTTGGCTCGACCCAACAAACGACGAACCTGCTTCCGCGATAAAGCATCCGTCTTCTTGCTCTTGCCACTCAAAAAAGTCGTGTCAACCCTGCCCCCAGCCACATGCGAAAATACGACCGCTTCATGCTCCCCCCGTTCACCCCGGTACAAAACCGCAACCGGGAACTCATCAAGCAATACTTCCCATACATCCACCGTCGAAATCTCTACCGGTGCAACCCGCAATCCAACCGCCGAACCAGCTCGCATCATCGACAAAGCTGTAGCATCCGCGCCTACCGACTCCTCCAAAAAAGTATCACTCAACGCCTGCGATATGCTCGACGACTCGTGCGGAACCTCCAGACGCAACAAAAGCTCCGCAAGCACAGATCGCAATAAATCGCGATAAGTAACCGAATTACGCGGGCTGGAATCTTGGGATTGCTGTAGCATGCAACACTGTCTGGATTAGCGTCTCTGATGCAATTTCGCCCCCTCGGGCTCCGTCTCTACGTCAGTGTAGACAATAGGTTCATACGACTACTGCAGTTTTCGCATTAAATGTTGTGAAATTACAAAATAGTTGGCGTTTTACCCTTCAGAAGCTGATTTTTACATATCTTTGACACGAGAATCACCTTCCAACAACGTCTCTCCCCAACCCCAGACGTTACTCTTGTTATGCAGATACGACCCCGGCATTTTGGCGTAGGCCAACCGACTCGTACCTGCAAACGGTCCCTTTGACCCACTCGTTTCCCGGATTTCCCCGAGACAACTGAGTTCATCTCCCCACATCAGCGAGTCACCATGCGAAGCGCATCGAATCAGCCAGAAGTGGTTTCTGGCAATACTAATCCAGCATCTTTGGGACCAGCGGCGGCAAGCCTAAAACAGCACCACGCCTCCGTTCTCAACCCACCAGTAAGCCCAACCGGCGAAGAAATGGACAGCGTCGTCGCCGTCAAATCAGGCTCTAAATCACAACCCCGAGTCCCCGATGTATATCGAATCCAATGGGGAGCTACCGCTTGGCTTATCGCCCTGCACGTCGGTGCGCTCGCCGCCCCTTGGACCTTCACATGGAGCGGCTTGATCCTCTGTGTGATCCTCCACTGGATGAACGGTAGCCTCGGTATCTGCTTGGCATACCACAGACTCCTAACCCATACCGGTCTCGTCGTACCAAACTGGGTCAAGTACTCCCTTACCTTCTGCGGTGTCCTCGCCGGCGAAGGTGGACCGATTAGCTGGACCGCAAATCATCGCAAACACCATGCATATAGCGATCAACCAGGTGACCCTCACTCCCCTCACGACGGACCTTGGTGGGCCCACATGTTCTGGCTCGCTTTCTCAACCGACAACGGTGACTGGAACGGCTTCGTGCGTCACTGGGTACCCGACTTGGCCAAAGATAAAGTCCTCAACTTCTTCGAGAACTTCTTCCTGCCAATCCACATCGTTTTCGGTGCCCTGCTAACCGGCGCTGGTTACCTCTACGGCGGTCCAACCTACGCCGTCTCCTGGTTGGTCTGGGCTGTGTGCGTGCGAATGGTTGCCGTCCTTCACGTAACTTGGTTCGTGAACTCCGCTTCTCACATGTTCGGATACAAAAACTACGAAACCCGTGACGACAGCCGAAACCTCTGGTGGGTCGCTATCGTCGCCTACGGCGAAGGCTGGCACAATAACCACCACGCTCTCCCTCGCTTGGCTCAACACGGCCACAAGTGGTGGGAATTTGATATGACTTTCCAAGTCATCCGCCTACTCCGCGCACTCGGTCTGGCCAAAGACGTTATCGACCTGAAAACGTACGAAGCAAAACTCGCACGGCGCGCCGAACGATCGGTCGCCTAGTGCCGTAGGTTCTTTTTCTTGGTAAGGTATCGAACATGACACAAGCGATTGTTGATCCGGAACAACTGCGGCAGTTCGCTCTGCAGTTGAAACGATTTTCAAGTGGACTGGCAGACTCAACCGCCAAACTCACCCAGCAAATGCAACAACTCGCTATCTCATGGCGCGACCAAGAACACGTTAAGTTCGCAGCGGAATTCGAACAAGAACTCAAACAACTCGCTCGACTTATCGAAGCGAGTGAACGACACGTTCCGTATCTGATGCGAAAAGCCGAACTCATCGAAGAGTACCAACGCGGCCATGGCTGATGCCAAAGTTGAAAATCTCGAAGCACTACAAGACTTCTCCAAAGCTATCGAGACCATGCGCGTGGAATCCGCCAAAAGCGCAGATGATGTCCGAGAGCAATTCCAGCGAATCGCCCTATGGCTCTCCAAAGAACTACCCGAATACTGGGCGAACGAACTAAGAGTCGCTCAAAACCGATGGATCGAAGCACGCGAAGAACTCCTGCGATGCCAAGCTAAAACACGATCCGATGACGAAACATCCTGCCTCTTCCAACGTAAAGCTCTCGAACGTGCAACCGCACGAAGACAACTTTGCGAACAACGTGTCAAACTCATCCCCCAACTCGCAATCGAATGGGATAGATTCCAACAAGAAGCAATGATGAGTATTCGGCAACTCGATGATCTCGCCGAATCAACTCTACCACTGGCCCAACGCCGCTTAGATGACTTGGTCGATGTCCTCAAACGCTACGCGTCTCAGTAACCACTTGTCGCTACTTACAAGGCTCCCACGATGATCCAATGGCCTAAACTCCCCGATTACGGCATCTACTCCGTTTGGCCACAAGAAGGTATCGAAGCTTTCCATCCCGACGATCGCGATAAAGTCGACGGATGGGTACCAAGCGATCACGTCTTCGAACGAACCAAATTCGATGGTGAGTATTACCACGTACGCATCGGCTCGGTCATCGAGTTCAGAATCAAACCCGTTCTCTGGCTTCCGGTCCACTTCGAAGGGTTGCGCGTCGGCGACCAAGTCGAAGTACTTGGAAACAACTTCCAAAATGATGCTGTTATCGCCACCATCATCTCGATGACGTATTCGTCTGTTAGACAAGTCATCGAATACACCCTAGAACATCAAGACATGCCGATCGAAAAGCCATTCACCGCAAGCGAATTGGTTCGGTTACCCGGCCCCCTCGATCGCAACGGATCATGAATCCAATAGGTGGTCCCTATGGACGATTTGCAAAACAATCCCTTTCGAAATCGCTTCCTCTTCGCCTCGGACTCCACCAACGATTGCGTCTATCTCGACGGCAACTCACTCGGTCGATTACCAATCCCCACCTTGCAACGTATCGATCAACTACTACGCCATGAATGGGGTGAACAACTGATCCGAAGCTGGAACCTTCATTGGCTGGAACTCTCTGAACGAATCGGCGAAAAAATCGGCAAACTCATCGGCGCACGTACCGGTGAAACCCGCATCAGCGACTCCACTTCCACCAACCTCTACAAACTCGCATGGGCCCTACTACAACATCGCGGCAATCGAACGAAAATCCTTACCGATTCTGCGAACTTCCCCTCCGATCTGTACATCCTCTCCGGAATCGCGGAGCAATGCGGAAATGGACTCTGCATACAGCCCATCAACTTCCACGCGAATTGCACCTCTCCCCTCTCGCACGATTCAGTTCAGCAACTCCTTCACAACCATCTCGACGACTCCGTCGCACTCGTTTCGCTGTCCCACGTCCAATACCAAAGCGGCTACGCGTTCGATCTAAAAACGGTCACCGAACTATGCCATCAAGCCGGCGCACCGATCCTGTGGGACCTTAGCCATAGCGTCGGCGCAATCCCCATCAACCTTTCCGACGCCAAAGCTGATGCCGCTGTTGGCTGCACCTACAAATACCTCAACGGTGGCCCAGGCGCCCCCGCTTTCCTTTACCTCAGATCCGATCTGCAATCCCAACTCAACAACCCGATCCAAGGCTGGTTCGGTGCAGCAAACCCCTTCGAATTCCAAACTCACTACCAACCCGCTATCGGTCTAGATCGGTTTCTCGTCGGCACTCCTCCCATCCTCTCCACCGCTGCCATTGAACCAGGCGTCGATCTGGTTCTCGAAGCCGGTTTAACATGGTTACACGCCCGCTCTGTCGGCTTGATCGATGCATTCCTCCAAGCCTACGACAACAGCCTTGCACCCCTCGGCTTCGGTTTGCTCACCCCAAGAGACCCAAAGATGCGAGGCTCTCACCTCGCAATCACCCACCCAAACGGTTGGCAAATCACGCAAGACCTAATCCAACGCTATCGCGTCATCCCCGATTTCCGTGAACCAAATATCATTCGCTTCGGAATCACCCCCCTGACAAATCAACTCAGCGATATCGAACGCGCAGTTGACGCACTTCGTCAAAGCGTCCTCACCTCCTCCTACAAAGAACACTCTCCTCTGCGCCAAGGGGTTACCTAAGATCCCGTTTTTGACTTCGCCAATTCCTCACGAACAACTTCTGCTGCCCGCTGAGCCCAACGCCGATACATCGCTCCCGATGGATGCAATTCGTCCGGAGCTAACCACTCTTTAGGTGCTTGCTTCGCTTCTCGCGATATATCGGTTATGTCGACATAGTGCGCATGTAAAGCAACCGTCTCCTCCCGCTTCACACGATTGAACAAGTCGATCTCACGAGCGATCTTCTCCGCGTCGCGACTCGCTGCAAAAGGTGTCACTCCCCAATCCGGAATGCTCAAAACAATCACGCGCTCCGCACGCCCATTCGCACGCTCAATCGCAAATCGTAGCAACTTCTGAAAGTCCTTGCGAAAGACCTCTACATCTCTTCCGCGATACTGATTGTTCACCCCAATCAACAATGTCACCCAACCATACGTTCGCCCAATCATCGGCGTTTTATCGATCGCAGCCTGCAACTCATCTGTCGTCCAACCCGTGGTCGCTACGATCTTCGGAGCATTCAACGTCACCCCCTGTTTCTTCAATTCAGTTACCATCTGAACTGGCCAACGCTCCGACTCCTCAACTCCCTCTCCAATCGTATAGGAATCACCCAAACTCAATACATCTTGCTCGCCAGGTTGAATCACTTGCATCACAATCAACGTCGACATCAAAAGAAACATGATTGAAACCCCGAGAATCAAACGGATTCGTTTCGATCGCATCTAGCAACCTACAACCCTTAAAAATCCCAACGACGCGTGGCAGATCCTTGTACCAATTCTATCCAATCCAAACGCACCGGTATCTCTTCCATCGGAAGAAACACTCGCAAGATTCCAGGTTGACCCGCCGAGTCAGGAATATCCACCTCGACTTCATGCCAAGTCAAATCCGACTTCTTAACATCGTCGCTTGTCTCACTCCCTTTGTTTGCATCTCTGTCGGCCAAGGATTGACCCGAAATGTCACCATGACCCGCAAGCCTAAACTCTGTCGGTAAGGGCGAGTCCTCGGGTTTCGCTGCCGGTGATGCAAGCCAAGCGACCGCGCCCGTACCAAGCCCTTGTATCCTAAAACGCAACTTCGCGCCGGGTTGTAATTTCCCAATCGCAAAACCTAAGAATGGTTTTGGACCGACCGGTTCGATAATCGCAACACCATCGACAACCCGCCCCTGACAAACACGCGTTTTCCAACCAAGCATCTGCGGATTGTCTCCTGCATCAGGCGTAGCACCCGATGCCCCACCCGTCTTGAGCACCTTGCCATCCTGAGGCTTGGTAACTCCCTCCTTTGGCTTAGCTTTCCCCTCCAACTCCGGCCTGTATTTTGTCGGATCAAACGCCGGATTCCTAACAGGTACGATCGCCTTGGTACGTGCAAGAAACGCTTCGATTTTGGCATCGAGCTCTTGAACAACCTGCGGATGCACATCGGCAAGATTTGTCGTCTCGCCAAGGTCTTTCCCAAGATCAAACAACAAGAATCGATGCTCACCGTCTTCGCCACCGAAAAAGATGCGAATCATTTTCCAATCATCCTGATGAATCGCTATTGCAGGTGGTAGCCAATCGGGTACTGGTGGACTGTGCGGAAAATATTGAAAGGTTGCTTCTCGCTGATAAGCCTTACCCTGCATCGCATCGAGAAAACTAACACCGTCACAAGGTTGATTTGGAGCAGGTAATCCTAAACCCGCATGCAAAGTTGCAAAATAATCCTCGCTCTGGATCAAAGCGTCGCTTTGAGAACCGGCAGCCGTCATTCCAGGCCAAACAACAACACAAGGAACCCGCGTTCCACCTTCAAAGAGAGTTGCCTTGCCACCACGAAGCGGAAGGTTGCTCGTCGGCGGCGCACCGTCGATCTCGTTGTACATATTGCCACCATTGTCGGCAGTAAAAATCACAACCGTTCGATCCGCGATCCCGAGACGATCAAGCCCATCGAGCAGCGTACCAACTGCATCATCCATGCTCTCAACCATCGCAGCATAAGTCGCCGACCTTTGAGGAGCGTCGCTTTGCACAAGCGAACGATAAGAAGCAATTAGATCTTTCTTCGCATCGAATGGCGCATGCACACTGAACATCCAGTAATTAAGAAAGAACGGACGATCCCGATTGGATTCCATCCAACCGACAGCCTCACTTGCCATTCGATCTTCGATATGCTCATCCGCCGATTTGGGCTGGATATGCTTGAACTTCCATGGCGCGACATAACTGCCAGCCGGTCCAGGCCCAGGATGACGAGGAACATCCACA
The DNA here is from genome assembly GCA_964483385.1 of uncultured Pirellula sp. Classification (GTDB taxonomy): domain Bacteria; phylum Planctomycetota; class Planctomycetia; order Pirellulales; family Pirellulaceae; genus JBKCUI01. Next base: position 51,658 of record CAZACJ010000025.1, read on the forward strand.
TCAAAACCCTGCTCAAGCGGAGAATAGGGTTCGGGACCTAGATGCCATTTCCCAAAATGCCCTGTCGCATACCCAGCTTGCCGAAAGGACTCTGCAAGGGTCGTGTAGGAAGTATTCAATCGTGTCACCGATTTGGGCTGAACGGACTTCTGGTCCGCAGCAGCTTGTTTCGGGACACTCGCTGTTAACACTTCTTCTGCCACATGTCCGTTCGGAACTGTGATCCCAGTACGTGCTGGACTCATTCCAGTGAGAATGGCAGATCGCGTTGGAGAACAAAGAGGACTTGCCGAGTACGCACGCCGAAATAGCATTCCGCGCTTGGCTAATCGTTCAAGATTGGGTGTCTTGTAAAGCGTCGTCTTGCCATAAAGTGTCGTATCGCACCACCCAAGATCATCGGCAAGAATAAA
>CAZACJ010000025.1:52170-59710 GCA_964483385.1 uncultured Pirellula sp.
CCTCTTTGTGCACTTCGAAGAGAGGTGTAGATGAAACCATCATCAAGAATATCGAGACGGTTGTACCCGCTGCCTCCCCAATCGGGAAACTCAACCTCGGTGACAACAGTAATAAGATTGGGACCGATTGCCGGTGACCCCTGGAATGAATTTTGAACTTCTACAGTTCGGTTCAGCAAGATCCCTCCGAGAACGGATCTGGTTTGCGTCACAAAAACAGAAATGAGTAAAACGATAACCGATATTTTCTGAACAGACACCATGGACTCCCTCCCATAAAGAAAACGAGGCATCTAAATGAGGCGCTTCGCTAGGATCGCAGGGTCGACTGCTGGATCCACCATCCTTGAGATAAGCTGCTGGAGTACCACCTTTTTAAAAAATTCGATGAAGGCTGTATTGCGGGCGCAAAAAGTAGTATCACATCGCAGTCTTGCAATGCCAGACTTGCTCCACTTCTAACACCCGGTATATCAAGCAAACCGTCTACTCGACAGACTTACTCCGTTTTCTCAGTCCAAATCCGAGGACGAACCACGTCGGTGACCAATCCCAACTTCTCAAAAGCGAGAATCGTCAACCAACTCACGTCAAACTCCCACCACTTGTGCCCATGCGCCGCGGCTCGCTGATCCGCATGGTGATTGTTGTGCCACCCTTCCCCATTCGCCAACAACCCAATAATCCAATTGTTGCGGCTGTTGTCCTTCGTCTCGTAGTTCTTATAACCCCAAATATGGGTCACCGAATTGACGCTCCATGTAATGTGCCAATTCAACACCGTTCGAACAAATACTCCCCAAACCAGCAAGCTTGATCCAAACTGAACTCCACCCCACACATTCCCCGTCATCAACCAACCCACCAAAAACCCGACCAACGGAAAGAGCATCGCTACAGCTAAGTAAATCTTGAGCCAATTCGTGTTCCGCTCCAACTTCATGTAGAACGGATCCTTGAGCAAGTCACGCGTGAACCGCTGATAATCCTTCACATTGGTGAAATCCCGATTATCAAACATCAACCATCCAAAGTGCCCCCAGAAAAAGGTCACCAACGGACTGTGCGGATCCGGCTGATGATCCGAATGCTGATGATGTATCCGATGCATCGCCACCCAACATGCCGGCGTGTCCTGCATCGTACATACCCCCAACACCGCTAACGTATGCTCCAACCACTTCGGCGCAACCATCCCACGATGCGTAAGCAATCGATGAAACCCAATGTTGATCCCCAAAGTACCAAAAACGTAAAGCCCCAAAATGCTAAGCACCACACCCGTCCAACTGAAGAACCATGGCACAAATGCTAGACAAGCCAACAAGTGAATCACCGGGATCCCTATCGCATAACGCCAACGCACCCGCACCGGTTTGACCGCCGTCTCCGGCCAAGGCAACGCATGACTTGGATCCGCAGGCTCCACAACCCGACGCTGCGTCGCCCCTTGCATCTCCACCTGGTTCTCTCCAAGCCCCAACGAACTCTTCTTCGTGGCACCTAGCTGACCTTCCGACTTTGTTTCTATCGACATCGTGTTGGCTGTTTTGTGGTTTCTGTGTTCGCTGAGATTCGTCTCAGTCCCAAGACCGACGACAAACATAAATCAAGAATCATTCAGGGAGCACCCCCGCAAGCAACTCAAGTATCACCTGCCAGCGCCCACTCGTCGACAGTCAATTCGTTAGTTTTGACCCTTCGCCGCACCCTATTTTCAACTCTCTGCAATCTACCCGGATTCGCTAGGAAAACACTCACAGAATTCCTTCCCAAACGCAACCCAAGTTGTCATCTATTTCGTCAAAATCAACTTTCCCTGCTTGGTCCGCCGCAATCGGTACAACTGCCCCTCATTCTCTATCCAAACCTCATCCCCACACCGACACAACTCCCGAAACGGAATGATCTTGGGCAACCGAGCCACATTGCCCCCGTTCTTCACCAACTCCCCAGAATCCCCACCCGCCTCTTTCTCTTCACCCATCATCTCCCCCCCCACTTCGTTCTTTTTTCCCAACTCCCACCACCACTCTCCACTACTGCAAACCAATCCCACCAACGATTTACACAACAAATCCTGCTAAAAACCCCCAGATCAAGCCCCAGGGACTTGAAATGATACTGAGTCTCAATAAAAATACCAAGCGTAGTTTTTGAGCAAGCGATCGGAATCGAAGCGGAACACAACTGCCGCCATCTATCTCCTAGCCAGCCAACTCGTTACCCAATCGAGCCCGCCATCGGCAGGCAATCCTAGGTGAACCCATGAGTGCTGTCTGCTCCCGTACCCCTTGCACCCTCGCTCCAAAACCGAACCAGCAAGCCTTCAAAAACGGCTTTACCCTGGTCGAACTGCTCGTCGTCATCGCCATCATCGGGATCCTCGTCGGCCTTCTGCTGCCTGCAGTCCAAGCCGCCCGGGAAGCCGCACGCAGGATGAGCTGCACGAATAACCTGAAACAACTTGGCCTGGCCCTCCATAATTACGAAAGCGCCATGCGGCGGTTCCCCCCCTCCGCAAACACCACCGGCGGGTCCGCAAATCAGCCTTGGTCGGCCCAAGCAGCGTTACTCCCCTTTCTCGAAGGAGACAACGTCTACAAGAACATCGATTTCTCCGTTGGCTACCACCACCCGATCAACAAAGCTAACTTCCCACCCAACGGGATCGCCACCCTTCGAATCCCAGTGCTCCTGTGCCCCAGCGAACCCGAAGACAAACCCCGCATCAACGCTTCAACCAATCAACCCGAACACTACCCTCTGAATTACGCCCTTTCCATGGGCCAATACCTCGTTTGGAACCCTGTCTCACAACAAGGTGGTGGCGCTGCATTCGCACCGAACTCACGTCTTACCACCGCAAGCTTTGTCGACGGGCTGAGCAACACTCTCGCGATGGCAGAAGTCAAAGCCTATACACCTCGCTTTCACGACGTCCCTAACCTCCCCACCGCTGGCCCAACCACCCCACAACAAATTACTGCATACACTTCCGGTGGAGCTTGGTCTGCCGCTGCAGCTCACACAGAATGGGTCTGTGGCCGTGCTATCCACTGCGGGTTCACTACCCAATTCCCTCCGCAAACCAAAGTCCTCTTTACCGCCCCAGACGGAAAGACCTACGACATCGATGTCAGTGGTATTCGCGAAGGAATAAACCAAGTCAACGCAACGCAAGCCATCATAACCAGTCGCAGTTACCACACCGGCCTGGTCCATGGATTGCTCACCGATGGCTCCGTTCGCACCCTCAGCAGCAACATTCAAACGGAAACATGGCGAGCTCTCGGCACTCGAGCCGGTGGCGAAGTCGTAACGCTTGAAGACTAATTGCCCAAGAGCTTGCGAAGCCCTGCATCGATCGCGGCCTCTGCCCCGCGATCAACCCACAACCACGACTCGTGGAAACCATCCGCAAAAGCCGATTCTGTCGGTACGTATCCTGTCCAACATTCACCGTACCCAATAGGCAACACGGGAATGTCTCGGCTGTGGCTCTGTGCCAGTCCCTGGTATCCGACAAACGACTCACCTGGAAATAATACCAATCGCACGTCGTGCAAGTCTAAGCAGACCAAGTCAATCGGTCGGCGTTTCTCGACAGCCCGATCGATGCTCGCAAGTCCCATCGCTGCGAGAATACGATTCTCTGTCGTCGCACTCGTATCCTTAAGAACCCCTAACAACACATCCTTCTGCAACCCAGGATCGCGTGTGTACGGTAACTCCAACGGGATACTGCGTAGCTGAACCCCCTTGCAACTACTCTTCGAAACTGTCGATGCACTCCGCTGCATCGCATCCCGTATTTTCTCGGTCAAGGCAACCCGTGCTTCGGGAGTCCCATCGTTGTATTTCCCCGCTGTCACATCCCCACTACATCCCGATGCGTAAATCTGATGGGTACCTCGCGTCTCGCGTTGCCGTTGCTTGCGAGCCAATCCAACAAAATCAGAAGTGACCTCACCGCGTCCGTAGTAACTCATCGGATGAGTCGCATAGGTATGGTATTCAAGCAAACATCGGTCGTTATTCCAAAAGGATACCGTTCGCAGCATCGGGTCAATAAGCCCTACATCTGCATCCCGAAACACGGGGTCTCTACCGCTGCTTGACCCTCGCGCGAAAGTTACCTTCCCATCTGCTTGTACGATCCTGCGATTCGAAGCCACATCTCGCACGGCAGCTTGTCCAAATCCTACTTCCGTGACCCTGCGTTTGGGATCCGAAGCCGCATCTTCAATCGCCTGCGCAATTGCTTGTTCTGTCCGCGCAAGCACTTCCTCGTGAAACACCGGATCAAACAGTTCTCCTTGCAGTCCGACTTGATCGAGATATCGCTGAGCATCCTCATCGATCACTGGTGCATCGTGCTGATGCAAAGAACTCAATAAAACATGATCAGGGTCCGTCTTTGCAGCCCTTGCAATCCGCTCCCGCCAACGATCGTAAGACCCATTACGAATCTCACACCAATCAATCGCCACAACCACCACTGGCTTGCCATTTCCCAACAATGCAAAACCGTGTAGCTCCAAAGCATCGGTGACCGACTTCGACTTTGTCGGCAATACCCCCATGCAACGATGCCCGATAGGTATCGTGACATCAAGCATAAAATCAGCCAGATACCAAACCTCTTCGCTGGACGCTTGAGCGTCACTCATCATAGAATCCAAAATGGTTGGCAGGCCAACCAACAACGCGCCGGCTGCCGAGATCTGATTCAGAAACTCTCTGCGATTGCGAGAGCATCTTCTGCAAGAGTCCCTACGATGGCTGTCGTTGCATTCCACGCTATTCATCAGATAACCTTCCTTCCCTTTGTGGCAATTAGGCGTACCCACATTTCGTTTAGCAGTCAGCCGCAGGCGTACCAGTATTTCGTTTAGCAGTCAGCCGCAGGCGTACCAGTATAATACAACGGCCCATAAATCCCGCCGACCATATCAAACCCCCATCACTCCAGACCTCACGCCCCAAAACACAAAACTCTCAACAAAACTAGAATCAGTGAACCACGAAAAGCACCAACCACACAAAAGAAAACCTCGCCTCCATGTTCGTGTCTTTCGTGTCGTTCGTGGTTAACCCTTCATCTCGCTCTACCCAGAATCTGTGAACCACGAAATACACCAACCACACGAAAGAAAACCCCCTCACCCATGTTCGTGTCTTTCGTGTTTTTCGTGGTTAAACCCTTCATCTCGCTGAGCCAGGATTTAGTGAACCACGAAAAGCACCAACCACACGAACGAAAACCCGCGCTCCCGTTTTCGTGTCTTTCGTGTCTTTCGTGGTTAGACCCTTCAGCCCCCCATCACACGATCTGCGCTGCGTGCATCGCTGCCGCGCAAAATTCAATATGCTCGTCCAATCCCACACCAAAAGCCTCAGCACCACGTGTGATGTCATCCCGATTGACCGCTGCTGCAAAGCTCAAATTCTTGAGCTTCTTCTTTACGCTCGAAGCACCCAGCCCCTCCAACTTCTGTGGTCTAACCATCGCGCATGCCGTCAGAAAACCACACAACTCATCGCAAGCATAAAGACCGTGATCTAACCGCGACTTGCGTGGGTATTCGTGCGATAAATAATCCGCATGCGAAAGAATCGCATAAATGATCTCTTCCGAATATCCCTTCTCTCGCAAGATGCCACTTCCCTGAAGCGGATGATCAGGCGGATTCGGCCAACGTTCATAATCGAAGTCGTGCAACAACCCAACCGTCCCCCAAAGCTCGACATCTTCACCCAGCTTCTGAGCATAAGCTCGCATGGCCGCTTCGACAGCTAACATATGTCGTCGAAGACTATCGCTCTGCACGTATTCTTGAACCAAGCCCCAGCTTGTTTGCCTGTCGATCGTCATCGATTTTCGCTCCGCTTATTCTCTATTTATCCGCCACGATTTTTCGTAGTGTACGCCAACTCGCTTTGCCCAAGCTTCCCACTCCCGAATCATCGCGTCGCGTTGCTGAGGGAACTCACCAGCGACATCCTTTGTTTCGCAGCGGTCTGACTTGAGATCGAACAGCTCCCATTGTATCTCGGTTGGCGACCTTTTGGTCCAAACTGCTTTCCAGTTTCCTTGTCGGATTGCATGTGCCCCTTGGTGGTCGAACCCCAAAATACGATCTCTGTGTTTCCCTTGGGCTACTTCAAACAAAGAAAACCCCTCCGCTGAATGCAAATCGGGCTGTTCATCTTTCGTCGGATAACGTCCCGATACAACTTCGAGGATCGTCGGCATCACATCGATCATATGGGCAGGATGGGAAACCCACCCCGGCTGCAATAATGCAGATGAATCCCCAGCGCGCCCCGAACCTATCTTCGGAGGATAATGCACGATGCATGGATTGATGATCCCTCCTTCGTAGGTGAAGTGCTTGTAGCTGCGAAGCGGCGTATTGCTCAAATTCGCCCAAGCACTCCCGTAAGATTGATGCGTACTAGGAGTTCCAATCTTGGTAAGTTCATCTTCCGAATGAAGTTTTGTGGTACCCTTGCGCGATTCCCCATCGAAGCCGAATGGGCCCCATTCGTAACAAGCCCCGTTATCGCTCAAAAACACAATCAGCGTATTCTCAAAATCCCCCGTTGTTTGTAAATGTTCGATGATTCTGCCCACTCCTCGATCGATCGATTCAACCATTGCCGCATAGACAGCCATGCGCTGAGCAAGATCAAGCTGCCGATTGCGAGGCAGGTCATCCCAAGCGGGGTTTGGCTGACCGGAGAAGCCGTTTGCAATATTCGGCTGATCGACAGGAACGAGTGAACGCTCGGTAAGTTGCCAAGCTTCTCCGTCGATCAGTCCAAGCGATTGCATTTTGGCGAATCGTTCTTCGCGTAACACATCCCATCCTTTTCGATAGGTAGCTTGATAAGGTGCAACACGATCTGCGGGAGCTTGGATAGGAAAGTGAGGGGAGGAGTGAGATAAGAAAACGAACCAAGGTTTTTTGCGTGCTTGGCCTTGGCGAATAAACTCGAGGGCATAGTCATTGAAGACATCGGTTGCATAGAATTGATCGGCGGGGGGATTGATTTCCTTTTTGCGACCATTGGGTAATCGAACGTAATAATCCCGATCGAATTGATCATGAGAGTGATCTCGAAGGTAGCCATAGAATTCGTGGAAGCCATGATCGACGGGACCGGTATGCTGATTCAAATGCCATTTCCCAACGAAGTAGCATCCATAGTCAAGGTGTTCGATCAATTCAGCGATGGTAGCGCACTGGCCATTGAGGCGGCCGAGGTACCCTGGCCCACGTTTTTCATCGGGGGTATTCGAGACAAAGTCCCCGATACCGGTTTGGGTTGGATAGAGACCCGTCATGAGTGCAGCTCGACTTGGGCAGCAGCGAGCGGAGTTATAGAACTGGGAGAATCGCAAGCTATTCTGCGCAAGCTTATCGAGTTGCGGGGTTGAGATTTCGCCACCGTAGCAACCCAGATCGCTATAGCCGAGATCATCGGCAAGGATCACCAGCACATTCGGCCGTTTGGAATGCGCCCTGAGTGA
>CAZACJ010000026.1:0-2279 GCA_964483385.1 uncultured Pirellula sp.
CCTGTAAGCAATGGAGGTATCGATTTGACGATAGTGACCGTTAGGGTTGGCGATTTATTTGGCCAAGTGTGTTTTGAACCAGTCACGCATCGATTCGAACATCACTTTGTTTCCTTCGGCATTAAATCCGTGGGCTGCCCCTTTGATGACGACCAATTCACAAGGGACAGATTCTTTCGAAAAGGCCTCTTTGATGTTTTCGCTGTGCGAGATTGGCACAAGTTCGTCTTTATCGCCATGGACGAGTAAAGTTGGCGCGTCGACCTTGGAGACTTGTCGGAGGGGTGAGAACTCGTCGTTGCGTTTTGAGTCAAATTTCAGGGCGGGGAATTGTTCCATCAAGGGATTCCCAGGCGTCTTGTAAGGGGCGAGGTCTGTAGGGGGGAACACGGCAGCGACAGCGGCGATTTTAGGGCCGTTTTCCTTGTCGTTTGCTGTGGTTCCGAGCATCAACGAAAGATGCCCGCCGGCAGAGAAGCCAAATACACCAAGTTTGTTTCGGTCGATTTGCCAAGCATCGGCTTGTTTATCAACGTGGGCGAGTGCTTTTCGTACGTCTTCGACTATTTCAGGGATATTGTATTTTGGGCTACTGCCGTGTCGAACTGCGATAATGGTGTAGCCTTCATCGCTCAATGGTTTAAAGAATGCAGCCATCTGTTCGGCAGGCATCCAAGTAGAGACCCAACCCCCACTAACCATAAACAGCAGGCCCAAACCATTTCGTTTGCCTGTTGGCTCAAAAACATCCATCGTTAAAGCTAATCCGTCTTTGTGTCCGTACACGACATCCGGACGGATTTTAGGTATCGAGTCTTCGGCGTTGGTCCAGTTAGCGCATCCGCAAAAGTAAGAGCTAAGGAGTGCGGCAACGAGCAAACGATTTCGCTTCATGATCGAATTTTGGGAAAGAGGAAATTCGGGGTGAGGTGTTGTCGACTAATCTTCAAGACCACGCTTGTATGCGTCGGCAAGAGGTTCGTCCATCCCGACCGTCCAGCGTTTGCCTTCGGTTTCGAGTTCGATGAAATTGCTGCCGATGGAAATGACTTTGCCTTGGACGTCACCTAGCTTGAGTGTCTCGCCTTCTCGAAGAAACAGTGTTTTGTCTTCGGTCTTCGAGCGAATCCAAGCTTGAGGTCCTTTACCGTCGGAAACCAACGCGCTGATGAAGGCTTGTGCTGCCACATCGAACTCTTTGGGCTTCTTGGCAGGGGGAGGTGGTTCGTCGACTTTGATGGAGATCAACTGAACAGACGATTTGGCAGGTATTCCAGTATCGGTTGCCCGCACGGCCACTTTGAAGTCTCCCAGTTCTGTAGAAGTCCAAGAAACTTTGCCTGTTTCAGGATCGATTTGCATGCCGCGAGGAACTTCACCTTCAAACTCATACCGTACGGTTTGGTTTGGATCGATGTCTTTTGCTTCCACTCCAACATCCATTTTCAGTCCGAGAGTTGCTGTAACTCGTTTGCTTGGATCAAGCATTGGAGCGTGGTTAGTGGGAGCGAAGATGTTTCTCTCGACGATAGATTTGGTGTAATCTTCGAGAGGGCGTTGGATACGTGGTGCCAAAGTTTCCGGTTCTGGCTGTTCCGGTTTAGCGTTATTGAGCGCGAGTACTTCGCAGTCGAGAGCGATCTTGAGCATGTTCGGGATCTTGCTGTTCGGCATTGGCTGAAGATCGAACCGAGTGATGCGGTGCAAGTAGTCCTTCGAGTGGAACGCATGAAGCAACTTGGTTGCATTTTCGATGGTTCCTTCGCCGGTTAGCTGGAAACGAAACAGTTGGTATAGATCTTTCTCGATCGCTTCTCCCTGCGATTTTGGCAAGGGATCGGTAAGCTGACACTCTTCGGCTAGATCGATAAGCCATTCCAAATACTGGGCCCGCGCTTTTTCTTCGTTGCTCGGTAGGGATTGAGCGACCAGTCGGTTCATTTTTCCCTTGGCAATCGCTCCAGCAGTAATCTGCAAGCTTTGATCGTTCTTCTGGTTTTGAAGAGATTGGATTTGATTATGTTTGGTTTCAAACCCAGCTTGGATCGATTGAAGGAAATAGTTGCCGACGAAAAGTAGCAGAACACCACCGACAATCAAAGCGAGGATCTTTTCACGTTTGGATAAGTTCATGATTGGTCTCCTGCGTTAGGAGTCGATGGAGCTTGTGGTTGTGGAGCTTGTGGTTGTGGTGCTTGCGGTTGTGGACTTGGTTCAGTAGCAGGCTTGGACGGAGAAGGTGTTTCTACAGGAACTTTTGGTTCTGTTGTTGTAGGTTC
>CAZACJ010000026.1:2379-5297 GCA_964483385.1 uncultured Pirellula sp.
GCTTGGACGGAGAAGGTGTTTCTACAGGAACTTTTGGTTCTGTTGTTGTAGGTTCTGTTGTTGTAGGTTCTGATGCTGTAGGTTCTGATGGCTCAGGACTTCCGGTGGCTGGGGCGTTAGTCTTGTCGGCTGCTTCATTGCCGGTGTTCGAATCCTTTTCGTTTGGTGCAACCGCTGGTTGTGGATTCGAAGATTCGGTTTGAGGAGCTTCGGAGCTCTCCGAAGAATTAGGCAGTGGTTTACGTTCTACTTTACGCGGATCCGGAACTTCGTTGAGGGCAACATCTATCCTCATTGTTGAAGCGACGGGGTATTTTTTATCAGGGTTTGCTGCTAGGCCTGTTGGACGTACCGCATGGTTTTCATCGCGGTATGCTCCTTGGATTTCCGGCACCATGTCTTGCACGGTCGTGTAGAACTTGGTGTTCACCGAAGCCACGTTGGTTCTCGGTTCGAGCGAAAAGGAAGTGGGGCCGAAATAGGTCGTTTCGGAGTCTTTGGCTTGGGTCGTCAGACGCTCTAGTTCATCGATCCAAAGAACATCTCCTTTGAGAAACGTTTCAAGTTTCTTCCAGTCACCGATGTTTTTCGATGCGGTCTTGAGGATAGGAGCATCTCCATCGACAGCTTGTTTTAGTGTTGCGATTTCTGAGTCGAGAGCTGCATGGTTTGAGGAGTACCACCACCATCCAGCGCCGAGGGCCGCTATACCGGCTACTGCTGCCGCGATGTATCGTGCGACCGGTCGTTTCGCTTCGACTTTCTTTCGCGGATTCGCGAAATCGATAAGCCGACTGCTTTCATTTTGGAAGTTCAATGCACCTAGGACAGGAGCGAAGCGTCCAACGGTTTGGGTGGTTGCCGCAATTGCGATATCTGCTTTTTCCGCCATGGTAAACGGATCTAACATGAGCACAGGCATCGAGACGGCTTGGCTCAATTCATTGGCGAAAGGGGCCAAGGAGTCTTTTGTCCAAACGACGATTTGATCGACGCTCAATCCGGGCCTTTGGGCAACGGCGGAGAAAATTGTACGTTTGACTTCACCGGCCAGGAGTTTAACCGACTGAATATCTTCGGTATCGGTTGGTGAGTAGAAGGTCCGCATGAAGACTGCGTTTCCTTTCTCAGCGATGACAACGTCTGCTTCGTCATTGAGCAAGTCGATGAACAGGACCGTGAATTGGTTCCATTCCGGGTGTTTGCTCAGTGCCCCGGCGGCGGCAACCATCGGTCGAAGTACCATGTGACCGAGAGTCAACCCTGCGCCGGTAACGGTGCTTTCGATGTTCTGGATAAGAGCAGGGCTGATTGCTCCGACGATGCAATCGATACTCCCTTCGATGTGCGAAGGCATCGTGATAAAGTCCAATGGCCAATTGTCATTGACGCTTGCGAAGTATCTTGGGGCGGCAAAGCGAACCATATCGGGTAGTTCGTTTGAATCCACCATGGGCAACGTAATAGCCCGCAACTCAATGTCGTTTCGGCTTACGCAGGCGATGACGTTACCAGTCTTGATGTTCGCTTGTTTGAGCAGTTCTTTGAGGGCGTTGACGGATTCGGGGGTACCCCAAGCGTGGCCTTGATGTTCATTGAGAATTGGTTCACTGAGGACGCGTTCGACCGAGATGCCGGTGATACCGGCCGACCCGATCGCCATCCGCAATTCTTGAGCATCGCATTCGATACTGATAATTTTTGACATAAAGTAATCCAACCCTTCTGGTTGTGATGTTTCTTTTTTCTAAGCTGAAAGCTCGTGATGATTCGTGTAGTGACTGTGTTGGTGGTCGTGCGAGTTTTTATTGGGCAGCAACCGTGGCGCCCATCATTGCGCGTTGTCCAAGGGTTGATTGGCTAAATCCACGTCCCAAGTGATCGAGTTTGCGATACAAAACGATTACTGGAACGGGACCAGAGCCATCGATGACTGCTTCCGTTCGAGCGAACCCTGAGGACTGTTCAAAGTATCCAACGCTTTGTACCCGCATGACGTCCCCGCCAGAGGTGACTAAAGGCAGAAGCGTCTTCATTTGATCGAGTGTAAGGATTCCTTCGAACATCGGCCAGGTTTCGTATTTGCGGTTTTCGGTATCTGATGTTTGGGCGCGAGCTTCCATAAGCTTATCGAGAAGTTCAGAGCTTAGGCCTGGTAGGCCGGCTAGGATTTCCCGAGGTGCTTCATTGATATTAATTCGACCGGGAAGCATCTGCGCCTCGACCGTAGTGACTTTGTCCATCAGCATCGGCAAATACAGGGCCATCTGTACCGGTGATGAGGTCAGTGGGGACATAAATCGTACATCGGTACCGTTCACATTTGCGACGAAGCTCGCGTCGATCAGTTCGAGTACTCCGTTGACTTGGAACTGGCCTGGAAGTGCCGGGTCGATGCCTAGGGAATCGAAATTTGATGCTGACCAGGGTCTTGTTTCGGTCGGCTGTGCACCGGAGTTGTTTCCACCCGCGCCGAGATTCCCGCCGCCGAAGCCGCCACCGGGGTTGTTTCCTCCCGGTCTGTTGTTTCCACCGGGGCCGTTATTGCCGCCAGGTCCGTTGCCATCGCCACGCCCATTGCCGCCACCGGGTCCGTTGCCGCCTCGACCGCCACCCATGCCGCCACCGGGGCCGTTGCCGCCTCGACCACCACCCATGCCGCCACCGGGTCCGTTGCCGCCTGGTCCGTTACCACCACGGCCACCGCCGAAACCGCCCCCTTGTCCTCCACCGCCAGGGGCTTGTTGGCCTCCTCGACCGGCACCACCTCTACCACCTGCTGGTGGTTGAGGCATTGCGACGAGCGAGAGAATAGGATTGCTGAGTTCTAACCAAGCGAAGTCGCTTCGACCGCCGCGGTTACCACCTCCGGGACCTCCTCGGCCACCGCCAGGTCCTCCTGGGCCGCCTCCACCTGG
>CAZACJ010000026.1:5397-27056 GCA_964483385.1 uncultured Pirellula sp.
CCACCGCCACCTGGACCACCTCGACCTCCGCCGGGTCCGCCATTTCCGGGGCCATTGTTTCCGCCACGACCACCACCGTTGCCTTGTCCAGGTCCACCGTTCCCGCGACCACCGCCGATGTTGCCACCGCCACCGATTGCGGCCCCTCCGCCGGTCATGCCAGGGATACCGCCACCGCCGCCACCGTTATCGGGACCAAAAGTTCGATAAGCGATAATGAACGTCGCAACGTCATCACCGAGTGCTGTTGCAAGGTCTGTTCGGAGCGTGCTCATATCCGCTCCGTTGATATTCACTCTCGGTTGGCCTTCGGAGGTAAGATTCCGTTCTTTCGAATACAGCGTCAAATACATGGCCCAGCCAAGGCTGGGTGGTTTTTCAGCAGTGGCGTTGCCAGTGGAAGCGGTTGTCTCTGTGATTCCTGGCATTGCGCCCATTCCGTTGGCCATACCGGGTTGCATCCCGTTGAGGGCGGCAGAGGACTCGCTGGATTCAAGAACTCCATTTCGGTTTTGATCGAGTCCAAATAGAAGGTAGGGTGTTACACCTCGTACGAGCAAGAGTTGTTCGATTGAGGAGAGTGGGCCGTTGGTTGGCGCATAAGGGTTGGGCAATTGTGTGTAGTATTCTCGTTCGCACCCGAACTCGCGCGGTTCGTCATCGGGATCGATGAAATCTAGGATTGCATCAGCGATCGATTCATCCATACCTGGTAGAGCCATTAGCAGATCTCGGCCAAGACTTACGCTGCCACTAGGCTGCGAAGCGGCGTCGCCTGTTGGCATAATCGAGTCGGACACTGAACCCAGTAATGCGGCTGGTACGCTCAAAGCCGAATCGATCATTGGAAGAACATTGAGGTTGAGTTTTGCGGATTCGTTTTGCAATCCGAATCGTACTCCGGAGTATTTGCCTTCTTCGTTCAAGCTAGGGGCGATCAAACTGTAGTTGCAAGGGTTCGCAGGGTCGGGGCCTTGGAGAACCGGGATCGCTTGGAAAGTATTTGGGTTATCAAATGATCCGCCGGATTCAAGACGTTGAGCGCGGGAGTAAGCGACGAATAGTCTAGCCGCATCGATCCCTGAGTCTGCAGCATAGCGAGCTTGAATACTCTGCCCAGTCAACCGTGACTCTTCGTGTCCCAACAGCATGGACTTCATAAAGGCTAAGGAAGCCAGGGTCACGGCGGAGACGACCAGTAGAACGGCTAGCAAGAGAAATCCTCGCCGATTCTTAGACAGTCGTGCGCCAGTCTCCGTGTTTCGAGAACAGCAAGTGTGTGGATTGGATCGGTGGTATCGAGATTTGGTAGTTTTCATAATCCTAATGAACTCATCCCATCCGAAGAGGTTCCGTCAGTAGCGGGAGTTCCCGGGGACGCCAAGAGGGCTGCGCCTGGAATCAAGATGTTGGTCGAATAAAGTTCAATACCGTACTCTTGCATCATCGACGTGTTTAGGGTCTGCAGGGAGATCCCCGGTGTCATTGGATTGGTTCTAGCACTTGATTCCCTTTGCATCGCAATGGTGACTTTGATGACGCTGGGTAAGCCCATCACACTCGAGTCCCATTCGGTCTGCCAGCCGTTGCTACCGAAGTAAGAGAACTCGATACCGAGGACTTCGGGGGCGATGATTTCACCTGTTCGAATCAGTTGATCGCTGTTGCCCATTTCATAAGCGTATTGCGTTACAGCTCTATCGATGGAGCGTCGCACCAAGCCACCGGAGAGACCTTGTGGGGCACTACCGGAGGAAGTTGCGATTTGGGAGGTCAAGCTCGCGAGTGGATCTTGCACTCCGTCCCCTCGAGGAGCTTGGACGTAGTAACCGACGGTTTTGATATCGCTGGGCATATCGCCTAAGGAGCCGGTGTTGATATTGCCGGGTTGGATGACATATTCATCAGGGCGAGGTAGTCGGCTGACATCGATCTCGATAGATGATGTGGAGCCGTAAATTCCTGGTGGGATTACGCCTGGTACTGCGCTACCGACTCCGGCAGTTCCTGCCGATCCACCGGAAGTTCCTCCGGCGGCCCCACCCATGCTCATTCCTGCGCCTGCCGCGCCTCCGGCACCACCAGCCCCGCCCTGCCCTGCACTGCCGCCGAATCCACCCCCACCTGTACCTCCGGAGGAAGGTGGCGTAATACCGCCTGGAATTTGCGCTGCTGAGCCACCGCTAGGGTCTGCAAATCCGTTCCCTGCGCCGGCGTTTCCGCCAGATCCTCCGCCACCAGCGGCACCACCAGCACCTCCGCCACCCAATCCACCCAATGCACCTCCGAGAGCGCCGCCAACAGCATTGTTCATCGCACCACTAAGCATTTGTTGCAAGCCAGTAGTGTCGTAAGGGTAGTACCTTACTGTTGCACGAATGTCCTCGGAGACCATGTTCAAGATGGCCCGGGCCATCTGGGCTTGTCGCACACTATCTTTTCCACGTGTTCCATTGATCAGGAACAGTTGTACGAGGCCACCGATTAGCACTGAAACCACGGCGGTCAATGCGAGGGCTAGGAGTAGTTCCAGCAGCGTGAAACCGGAGCGATGCTTGCGATGCTTTTGTGCACTCATTGTGTGCCTCCAGTCGCTCCTGTGGTACCCGAAGCGGATCCACTTGCACCGCTCGAATTTGTCGCAGCAGGCAATGTATCGAGTCCTAAACTTGGATCGATCATCCAGCGTACGATAAAGAACATCTCTCGGTTCTCCGTCATTCCTGCTTCGTCGGTAATGCTCAATCTTACGCCGACCATATCGGGCCGAACAGCAGTTACCGTTTGGACTTGGTAGTACCAGTTACCGCTTGGAACGATATCGGTAATAGGGGTCCAACCAACAGCGCCTTGTAAGGGGATCGCTCCCGTGACGATCTCCGCCATTTTGGACTCGGCGAGGATCTGCGCGGTTGCCAATCGATGAGCGATCAGCCCATTGTCTGTAGCGGTCCAGGAAATTTGTGCGAGGATTCCTGCGGACATCGCGAGGATTGCGAGCGAAAGGACGACTTCGAGTAGCGAGATACCTTTACGGCAGCGGCGTTTTGCTTTTGACATCTACCAACCTCCTTTGTTAGGAGCGGCATTTGCGACCGCAGGAACAGAACTTGCATCAACCGAAGAGAGCTTCACGATGGAGGAGCGTCCGGTGACACCTCGAAGTTGGATCGCCATTCTGCGGCCTCGTGAGTCAGCTAAGATGACTTGTGCCGTGGTCGATGATCCATCGGGATAGACTAGGAGTGGCGAGGATACACCGCCGGCGGCGGCCGTTCCGACACCTGCCATTGGGACGGTTTCGCCAGACTTTTGTATTTCGAGTGCATTGCGGGCATCTACTAACGTCTCGACACCCATGAATTGCACATCGTTTTCGAGTTGTTTGGCGTTCTCATCGGTGATGGCATTGGACAGAGCTACTTGCCCGTTGCTTGTGCGTTCCGTTTCGACAACGCCGCCTGCTGTCATCAGGGTTGCCCCTGCGGAGGCATCTGAGTCTTCGTTGCCGCTGAGCCACGGTTCGATGGTGTAGGTATTCCCGTTGATTGTTGCGCGGAAAACCTGCGCTTGCCCGGTCCGCATCGCGTTGACACGGGCTTCGAGAAGTTCGTTCTGAAGACGCTCTGCAGATTGCTGCAAACGTCTGCTTGTAACCATCGCATCAAGCGTTGGAAACGCAATTGCCGCGAGGGTTACCAGAATGATCAGGACGAGGATTAGCTCAAAGAGCGTGAAGCCACTACGACGCGGTGATGTCATCGGAGGTTCCGGACTGACCGTCCGCTCCAACACTTCTGAGTTCAAAGGTCGATCCGTTGACCTTGTACTCATAGGGTCGATTCCAAGGATCTGATGGGATCTTATCGAGTAGTTTCGTCCAATCGCCTGGGTTCGCAAGATCGGATGGTTGATTCATCAGTGCGTCGAGCGAAGGGGGCAGTTGTTGCATCATCAACTGATACTGCTTGACTGCTGAAGAGAGTTGTGCAAGTTGAGCGGTGGCAGCACGCTTGTTAGCTTGGTCGAGCACACCGGTGAAGTTTCGGATCGCGAATCCAGCGATCACGACCAAGATGATCAGCACCAACATCACTTCCAAAAGGGTAAACGCGCGACGGAGGCGACGTTGCGAGCGGCTGAGTTTCATGGTTTTCTCCTTCCAAATTTCTATTACTAAAATGGGTTGTGTTTCTGGGTGCATCCTACAGCGTATTAGCACTATTGAGAACCGGCAACATCAAAGCGAGCACCACGAACATTACCAGGCCGGCGAGGACCAGTAGCATGACGGGTTCTAGCAATCGGATGACGGTCTCCAATCGTCGAAAAGTTGTCTTCTCTAAATTGTCGGCGATATCGACCAAAACGGTGTCGAGCGTATTGGATTCTTCGGCTACGGAAATCATCTCGACAACAGTTGGCGGGAAGTGACCAGACTTCTCTAGTTGCTTTGCCAAACGCTGACCAGCGGTGATTTCTGCACTCGCGTTCGAAACGGCTTCGGAAAGGATTTTGTTTCCCGAAGCTGCACGGCTAATCTCGAGTGACTTGAGAATAGGAACACCGTTTTTGAGCAAAGTTCCGAGCACTCTACAGAATCTGGCGACTGCCAAGTTCAAAAATACACCTCCGAGCATGGGGGTCTTGATTTTGACCAAATCCGCACGGTATTGGCCTTCGGTGGTTTCCAAGTATTTTTTAAGTAGAAGGATTGTCCCAGCGATTGCTCCGAGCACGATCCACCAATAGTTTTGGACGAACTTGCTGATACCCAGAAGCAATTCTGTAGCGGCAGGCAGCCCACCTTTGGCACGCATGCTTTGGAAAATCGTCTCGAATTTTGGGACGAAGAAAATCAGTAGCACGGTGACCACGACGACACCCACTCCCATCACGAACACGGGGTAGGCGAGGGCGCTGATTGTCTTTCCTTTGAGCTCTTCTTGTTGTTCAACAAACCCCGAGACCCGTTCGAGTGCGTCTTCTAAGAAGCCACCTTCGCTTCCTGCGCGGGTCATGTTGACAGCCATGTCGTTAAATATGCGGGGATACCGCGCCATCGCATCGGGTAGGGATTCACCTTCCTCTACTTTGGCTTTGATCTCAGCGATTGCATTTCGCAGGGTGCGACTCGAGCCGCTTTGTTGCGATAGTACGGAAAGGGCTTTAAGCATGGGCACACCGCTACGCAGAAGCGAGGCGAGTTGGCCATAGAATGCCGCCATTTGATTCCCACCGACCCGACCGGTCTTGCGAACCTGCTTGGTCTTGTCGACTTTGATGGAAATCGGAAACAGTGATTTCGCGCCGAGTTGCGAAGCCGCATCGCGAACGCTTGCGGCGGACACGGTTCCTTGTACGGACTTGCCGGACATGTCTCGGGCGATGTAAGCGAAATCAGGCATGCTGAAATGCTCCCCGAACCAAATGAGCAAACGGATCGCAATTCTTTTGCATCATCCGAGTGTGTCTCCTTTGGTTGCTCTCAAGACTTCGTCCATGCTGGTGGTACCTTCGAGCACTTTTCGAAATGCATCCATTCGAAGTGTAAGCATGCCGTGTTTGAGGGCCAGTTTCTTGATTTCGAAACTGCTCGCACGGTCGTGGGCAAGTTGCCGGACTTCTTCGTTGGTGATCAGCAATTCGTAGATACCGAATCGACCGGCATATCCCAATCCACGGCAAGCTCGACAGCCCTCTGCCATGTAAATAGGTTTGTCTTGGAGTTGTTCCCAAGGAAAATCGCGTGGGAGTTCGTCGCGCTTCGGGTGATAGGGCTTTTTGCATTCGGGGCACAAGCGACGAACGAGTCGTTGAGCCATGATTCCTTCGACCGTGCTCGCCACGAGGAAGGGTTCGATACCCATGTCGACAATTCGAGTGAATGCCCCAGCCGCATCATTGGTGTGAAGGGTGCTGAAAACTGTGTGACCAGTCAGAGAGGCTTGAATCGCGTTTTCTGCAGTTTCGGCATCTCGGATTTCACCGACGAGGACGATGTCTGGGTCGTGCCGCAAGATACTTCGCAGTGATGCAGCAAAGGTCAAGCCGATCTTTGGGTGTACCTGAATTTGATTGATGCCGTCTAACTGATATTCCACGGGGTCTTCCGTGGTAATGATCTTGTTTTCAGGAGAACGGATCTCAAGCAACGAACTGTACAAGGTAGTGGTTTTACCCGAGCCAGTAGGACCGGTAACCAAAATAATGCCGTGCGGGATGCGGATCAGTTCGCTGAACAAGCGGTACGTTTCAGCTCCCATCCCCAAACTGCGCAGGTCGAACTTCATCGCTCCTTTGTCAAGGATCCGCATGACAAGGCTCTCACCGTGGATCATCGGGATGACCGAAACCCGGATATCGATCTCTCGGCCGTGCACGCGCAGCTTGATTCGACCGTCCTGAGGAAGACGTTTTTCTGCTATGTTCAATTTAGCCATGATCTTCAAGCGAGAGATAATGGCTGCTTGGAAACGGTTTATCTCCGGTGGAACGGGCTGTGGTTGCAGGATACCGTCGATCCGGTAACGAACAACAATACCGCTGGCTTGGGATTCGATGTGCACGTCGCTAGAGCGAGCATCAACCGCTTCTACGAGGATTTCGTTTACCAAACGCACAACGGATGCTTCTTGAGCTTGCTCGCTGAGTTCGCTACCGTCGGCTTCGAATTTTTCAAGCAGTTCGATGTCGTCATCGTCATCTGCTCTCGCAGCGATCAAGCCTTCGATGGTTTCGCTACCGACCCCGAGGTGCTTTTTAACAAGTTTGGCGATTTCGATCTTCTCGGCAACCAACGGCACTACAGCGCAGTTCATTGCTGAAGCCGCTTCGTCGAGAGGGTAGAGTTCTAGAGGGTTGCTTGTGGCAACGTAGATTCTCCGACCTTCTTTCCGGATGGGGAGGATGGCATGGCGATAGATTAGTTTTTGGGGGAAGGACTGCAAGAGATCGAGATCGATGTCTGCTTCTCGCAAGTCGATGTAGTCGATGCCGAATTCGTCAGCGATTGCTTTGAGGGCGACGTCCTCCTTGACGAACCCTTTTTGAACAACGCTTTCAATGATTCCACCACCGTTCATAGCGGCGCGTGATTCATCGAGTTGCGACTGATTGACCAGTCCGCGTCGGACTAGAATTTCACCTGCTTCTAATATCATATCTATTGTGGCTCGCTTACTCGTGTGAAATTCTGGATTCTGTTGGCAATGCGTGCAGTTGGTTTCAAGACCGATTCGGATGCTTCATTCTGCCGTGCGTTTGGGGCGAAGGCGGGTTTGATTGTTCCGAAGTCAACGAGCAAGGGATTGCGTTTAGCGCCCACCTCGGTTTCCTCGATTGCCGCCTGTGTTTCCTCCGCGACCACCACCTTGTGCACCGCCGAAGCCACCAAAACCGCCAGTGCCACCGCGATTGGTGCCACCAAAGCCTTGGCCTCCAAAACCTTGTCCGCCAAAACCTTGGCCACCACCCATACCAGGGAACCCAAATGTTGCTGCTCCGCCACCACCTGGGGTAGGAATATTCATTTGCATACCCCGGAAACCGCCTTGTCCACCTCCGAAGGCACCGGGATTCATCCCGCGAAACTGTTGGAATGCGGCGGCAGGGTTGTTGTTCGTGTTCGGCGTTGAGTTTGTTTGTGGATTGGAGGTTGTGGAAGTTCTGGCTTGGGTCCCAAACACAGAGGACAATGCCGAGCGAACCGTGGTCGGGTTGATGTCCCCGCCGATCGGAACTACGACAACGCTATCTTCGCTTCCTTCAGCTGTCTGATCGAGCATCTTCACGAGTTCTTCGACTTGTTCGTATAGCTGTTTTGGAGCGACGACGATCAACGCGTTGTTCTTCTTGTCAGAAGTCAACGACATCGTTGTTTCCTTTAGTTCCTTAGGAGCTGCACCTCGTCGTCCGCCCCCGCCCCCGCCTCGCAGTGCTTCGATGAATTCTTGCGGGCTTGGTGGACGTTGTGCATTTTGAGCGCCGGCTCCGGCGATTCGATCAGCGAAAACACTTCGGACCGTCGCTTCAACATCTGCAACGGGCGCGTTCTCAAGATAGATGATGTTTGGAACACCACGGGTTTGTACATCGACGGGGCTTTCTGGGGTGTCGATGATTTCGATCAGCTCCTCAATCAACTGCATGTCTAGCGGATTGGCTTGGATCCAAAGAGCGTTCAAGCGTGGATCTGCCGTGATGGTAACATCACCGCTGGCCGACGTAGAAGTCGTTGCCGCGCCGCCACCACCGCCGCCCATTCCAAGTAGATTACCGAGGAAGCCGCCACCTCCAAGAACACCAGAGGCTACTTCACCGAGGAGACCACCGCCGCCACCGCCAGAACCACCGGAAGATTGACCATTGAGGACACCGCGAATTAGTTCTTCTGCCGCGAGTGCTGGGATGTACTTTAAGTAGACGACGGTAGGCTCTGAGGGACCGGATGCCATTTGCTCTTGGACAATTCTGGATATCTCATCGAACTCGTTGAGGAGTTCTGGGTTGTCGCTGGTGACAATCAATCCGGCGGGGCCTTGGAAGACTCTCAGTTCGTTCGCGTCCCCTTGGTTTTCCTGCCCAGAATTGACTTGTCCTTCGCTAGAGGAACCATCTGCATTTATGGTCGGAAGCTTTTGTAGATCGGATGGACTTCGCTCACTTCCATCGGATGGGTCTTGAGACCATTTGGTCAATCGCACGCCCCGAGTAGCCCCAAGATTTGCGACTGTGTCGTTAGGGTTTGCAAAAGGAAGCTTGGCAGGTTCCAAGGAAGCCGCTTTATCGCTAGTTCCTTTTGGATCTGGGTTTTGATTTTGGGTTTCCGCTGGCTTACCGGATTCGTTTGTAGGGCTTGTGGTACCGCTCGAAGGTGCAACACTGGACCCCTTGGATTCGATTCTGCGAATACGTCCCTTTTGCTTGGTCGCATCCCAGAGAGTATCGATTTGGTTTAGGAATTTATCAGCGGACTTTCCTGAGTAAGGAAGGAAGCGAGCTTTCTTCGAGAGCCCTTCAAGAGTCGGACCAGTGGTTTCGACTTTACGTAGCAATTCGCGGACTTGTTCAACTTCTTGAGGTGAACCTTGGACCATGATTCTTCTGGAGATGGTATCACCGTAGAAAATCGGTCCTTTCGCGGCGCTATCCTTGTCTTTGGAACTCGACTTGCCGAAGAACTTCTCGAGCGTCAAGATGGCTGCTTGGGTATCCATCTTATCGAGTTCGATCACTTCGAAGTCGCTGGTTTGTCCGGCGAGAGTGTCGATGATCTCGTCGATAATCTTATGATCGCTTGGGGTCGCGCGAGCGATGATGTTGCTCGATTTTGGGTCGAGTGCCAAGTTGATATTGGTCTGTCCTGCGAACTGGGTTTGCAACACATCCATCGTGGTTTGCGGATCGGACCCACGAATGTTATGGCTCTTCACCAAGACTTGTTCGGCTGTCATGGAGGATGATTTGGAATCCGATTGTTCCACGTCGACCTGCGTTACAAGATCTCGAAGTTTCTGCAACTTATCGGGCGTGCCGGTTGCGTAGAGTGTGGTACCGAAGGAGTCGGTTGAGATGCTCAAATCATCCGACACGTTGATCCCTTCTTTAAGACCAACTAGCGGTCGAGCAATTGCGAGCAACTCTTCGGAGCTCATGTTCTTCAACGTGATAGCTACGATCTTCGAAGTTCTGCCAGCATCTGGCATTTCGGAGCGTTCGATCGTCTCGCGGATGATCCGTAGTTTCCCACCGGTCTCGGTAACAAGAAGTTGGTTGGAAGCAGGCAACGCAACGATGGAGCCTTGAGGTCCAAGCAGCGGCTTGACTTCTTTTTCTGCTTCGTCAACACTCATGCGGCTGAGGTTGAATACCGATTTGCAGATTTCGTACTCGCCGCGTGAGTCGAGTTCTTTAGGGCTTACCAGCTCCGAAAGTTCCCGGATCAAACCGCGAACGACTTCAGGATCTCCGGCACCGAGATCGACGACCATCAACACACGTTGCTTGCGAACCAATGTATAGCCCTTGTTGAGCAATACACTGTTCATGATGTCCATCGCTTCGGGAACACTGTAGACGCGGAACGGGTCGCGATAAGTAAATGTTCCAGGTGGGAAGTAGTCGGTTTGAAGACTCAGTTCGGCTTCTTTCGCCAGCCACTTCAAAACATCGGACCAAGGCGTACCGGCGACAAAGTTCAGCCGCAGACCGTATTCACCTGGTTTGCCCTCAGGCATAGGGGTTGCAGCACGGTCGGTTTGGGGCATTGCATCGGAGGATTGCGCGTTTGGATTCGAGCCGTCAGCATTGGCGTTTGGGTCCGTGGATGGAGCCGCACCGTTTTTACCTGCGGCGGGTCCGACCATTTCGGCCCATTTCGAGCGTTGGGTATCATCGAGAATGGCGTCGAGTTGTTTTGCGAGTTCAACGGGACCGCGTTCGGGGCCCAATTCACGCATCAGCCCCCGTTTGCCTTCGAGGGTTGTCTGGATCTTGGCGGCCTGTTCTTCGCTAATCGATAAAGCGGTCGCAATTTCAGGTTCCGTGGCGGCTGCTAGTCCCAGCCCTTGGAGTCGGAGTTGCTCAGCACGGACTTTTTGCTGTGCATTGAGCATTTCCATTCCGGCGTTCTCAACCGAACGAAGGATAGCGCGACTACGCTCTTTTCTTTGGATTGGGTCTTCGATCGTGCGAAGTTCCGCCGCAAATTCGATCGCTTTGGCTTCGTGTTGTTTGACTAGTCCCTTGAGTTTTTCCAGCTGCTCATCGCTCAATCCGAGATCCGCAGCGATGTTGGGATCCGTAAGCGTGGCTAGAACGCCAACGATGTCGGGATTTCCATCGGCCAGGACCGAGCCAGAAAAAGTAAGGGAAAGGGACAGGGCCCAACAGAACCGCTTAAAAAGCGGTGCGGACGACTTAGAAGTTGCTCGATGCATACGATTTCGTTTGCTGAAAAGCATTTTGCAGGACCACCGGATTGGATTAGGCAACTGACTGTAGTTCAAGGTCAACAAATTCCCAGTTCTTATGCTCGGATATGCCGAAAGGTTTGGCCAGTTCG
Organism: uncultured Pirellula sp.; assembly: GCA_964483385.1. Taxonomy (GTDB): domain Bacteria; phylum Planctomycetota; class Planctomycetia; order Pirellulales; family Pirellulaceae; genus JBKCUI01. The sequence goes on from CAZACJ010000026.1 coordinate 16,463, forward strand.
ACCCCAAAAGGTGCGGTTTTGATAGCAAATAACTGTTTTGCCATGGTCCGCGGATCCCGCCGAGCCCCCTTGCAAACCCTTGCTAATCCTAAAGGTTTCGTGAGTTTACTTTGATAAACTGGGAATCTCAGGGGAATTAGGATAAGAGTGGCGGCGGTGCTAGCGGTCGTAAATTTTGTCCTCCGACCTAAATTTGGTCGGCCCGAAGGGATTCGGGTATTCGCGCTGAATCTTGGATTGCCATTCAGTAGTTCTTGTGTTTTGAGCCTGCACTTTAAGCCTTGTGCTGTGCGCCTGGTGCCGCAGGGTGTGGCGTCTTGTCGCATTTTTTTGGGGTGCCGGTCAAGATTCATCCATTCTTCATTGGTTTAGGCTGTCTAATCGACACTTAGCATTAGAAAACTTGTTATACCCATAAAACGTTGGGCTCAGTATTGAGCTTTGGCGCAACAGGCGGGTGTTGCCGGCTGCAACAATGGCACCGGATGTTTGGGTAAATGCAAGCTTTGTTTAAGGAGCAGAACGATGTCGATGAAGCGATGGTTGGGTCTCGATAAATCTGTCAAAGCGGTTCGGTCACGAAGAAGTCGGTCGATGTTGTCCAAGCGAAGGATGTTGTTAGAGGCATTGGAGTCACGAGAAGTATTCGCTGCATTTGTTGCTGGCAACTTGTTAGTCGAGCGAATTGGAAATGGAAACACGATTGGCAGCGCAGCTTTCCCGGTTGCAGTGCAGGAGTACTTAGTCACTGGGGGATCACCTGTGCAAACGCTTGAGTTTACGGGTACGAACTTAGTGACAGATTCAGGATCAGCGACATCGAACGGTTACCTGAATTCTTACAACGGTTTGTTGGCAGTTCCAGGCTACAACTCAGCGACAGGAACAGCATCCGTAGCTAGTCAGAACAGTAAAGTCGGAACTGTCGTTGGGGTCGATACATCGATTGTATCAAGGACTTTGTTTCCGACGGGTGGCGCTGCAGGCAATCCGATATCCCCTTTCTCTGGAAACAACTTCCGGAGCATGATTGCAACTGGCAACAATACTTTTTACGCATCGGGGACATCTTCGGGTGCTCCGAATACTGGAGGTGTTTGGTATTTTAACGGGACTAGTTTTACACAGCTGAATACAACGGCGACGAACACCCGTAATCTCGAGATCTACAACAATCAGCTTTATGTTTCTACTGGGTCGGGAACGGCTGGGATTGTTGCGATTGGGTCGGGGTTACCTACGAGTTCCTCGCAGACAGCCACGAATTTGATCAGTACGGGTGCGGGATCGAGTCCGTATGGGTTCGTGTTATTCGATACGGACAGCAATGGTGCGGTGGACTTGGCATACATCGCGGATGATCGCACGGCCGCAGGTGGCGGACTTCAAAAGTGGACTCTGAACGCTGGTGCTTGGACGCAAAGTTGGGCTCTGTTGGTGAATGCGTCGAATGCCCTTAGTGCGACTGCGGCGGCAGGTTATGCCGGTTTGAGAGGGTTGACTGGAAGTTATGCAAATGGTGTTGCGACTTTGTACGCGACTTCTGCAACGGAATCATCGAATAATCGTCTGCTCTGTATTGTCGATTCGGGAACAACACCTACATCGGCATCTACTGTGGCGCTGGCTGGTGCGAATTATGTATTCCGTGGTGTTGATTTTTCGCCGGTTTCGCCGGATGTGGCTTCTCCTACGATTACTGCACTTTCACCGGTCGATGGGGCGACTGGGGTTGCGATAGGCACGAACCTTGTCGCTACTTTCAACGAAACGATTGCCAAAGGTACGGGCGATATTTTGATCAAGCGATCGAGTGATGATTCGGTCGCTTTCACTTTGGATGTTGCTGGAAGCGCGGTGAGTGTTTCTGGCGCGACGTTGACAATTGATCCCCCCTCCGATCTGGAAAATGGGGTGAGCTACTATGTTCAGATTCCTGCAACAGCGATTCGCGACGTTGCAAATAATTTCTTCTCGGGAATTTCTGATACGACAACTTGGAATTTCGAGACGGTTTCGCTGGGTGATACAGTTCCGCCGACGATTATATCGCTGAGCCCTGCGGATAATGCAACCGACGTAGCGATTTCTACCGATTTGGTAGCTACTTTTAGCGAAGAAGTCATCAAGGGTACTGGGAATATTCTTGTTAAGCGAACTTCGGATGACTCAGTGGTTCAGACGATTGATGTTGCTTCGGGATTAGTGACGGTATCTGGGAACCAAGTGACCATTAATCCAGCTTCGGATTTGGCGAATAGTGTTGGATACTACATCGAGATTCCGGCTACTGCTTTCTCAGATACTTCAAACAACTTCTATGTTGGGACGACGGACAAGGAAACATGGAATTTCACAACCGTCGCTGATACCACGCCTCCGACGGTTTTGTCGATTGACGATGATGATGTGGATAACGTAGTCCTAACCAACGTCCTTCTGACTTACACGATTGTGTTCAGCGAAGATATTGATGCTGCAACGGTCACAGCGGGCGACTTTGACAACGCGGGTACTGCGTCCGTGTTGTTTGGGCAAATCACGGAGGCTTCGGCGGGAGTGTTTTCAGTACAAGTCACACCGACAACGGCCGGAACGCTTGTTCTTAGGATCACGGAAGGGGCAGAGATTCGGGATGTTGCGGGGAATTTGTTGGCGGTCCCTGTGGTTGATAACGATACTCTGACGGTAAATGATCCCGACGTAATGCCTCCTACGGTGGTCTCGATTGCGGATGATCGCTCCGGTGCAGCGATCAATGCGAATTTTAGCATCGTCTACACCATTACCTTCAACGAAGACGTGCTTTTATCGACCGTCAACGTCACCGATTTTGATAACGCGGGAACTGCATCGATATCGATCGGTGCGATCCAAGAGCCAACTCCAGGGGTGATTACGGTGGTTGTCACACCGACTTCTGCGGGTACGCTGCAATTACGGATTCCAGAAGGTGCATCGATTCTGGACCTTGCGAATAATGCGTTGGTACCACCAGTTCTTGATGACACCACGATCACAGTCAATCCGGTCACGAGTTTGACGGCAGGAGACATCGCCTTCACGGGGATTCAAACAGATGACCCGGATACTTTCTCGTTTGTGCTGTTGAAGGATGTCGTCGACGGTACACAGATTCGGTTTACGGACAACCGTTGGAGCAATGCTGGTGTGCTGGCAACGAACGAGACGACCTTGATTCTGACATTTACGAACAATGGGGCTGGATGGGCAGCAGGAACACACTTTGTTAATACCAATGGTGGGGCGGCACCCGCGTTTCGAGTTGTTGGTACGCAAACCGCTGCCGGTTTAGTTTCCGGAGCGATTAGCGGACTTGCTAATTCCGGAGATTCGATTCTTGCTTATCAAGGAACTTCGGCTCCGACGGATGGCAATTCAGCCGCATGGATTGCCGGTATCAATACTCGTAATTGGTCGAGTGGCGCAACGAATAATGAGTCGGAGTTGCCTACTGCCTTGACTTTAGGGGTCAACGCGATCGCTTTGTCGAGGACCGCTACAGATGTGGATAACGGTGCATTTATTGCTCCCAATTTTGTTGGCAGTGTGAGCGAGATTCGATCCGTATTGAATGAAGTTACGAATTGGACAACTAGCAACACATCAGGGCCTGTATCTCCGACTAACTTCAACATTGTGAACGTCTCTTCGGAGATCTTTTTGAGCGAAATCGTATTCGATCCGGTACCTGAGGTTGATACAGGTGAGGAATATATTGAACTTCGCGGACAGCCAAATGCGTACTTGCCAGGGACTGCATATCTACTGCTTTTGGAGGGGGATAGCGAGGATGGCCCCGGCGGGATCGATCATCGATTTTATCTCGGGGGGATGCAATTCGGTTCGAACGGGTTTTTAGTGTTGCGTCAATTTGGTAGTACTTACACGACGGATAGCCAATCTACAGTGGTGACCGCGACCTCGCAGGGTTGGGGAGCAGCTTGGTCGAGTCGTGCGACAGATATCGAGAACGGTAGTGTGACTGCGATTGTTGTTCTGTCGGTTGCAGCGCCTGTTGTCGATAGTGATGTCGATAGCAACAACGACGGTGAATTGGATGGTGCTGCCGTTAACTGGGTAATTCGCGATCGGATTGGAAACATCGATGGTGGTGCCACGGATACGGCTTATGGTGTGCTAAACACATCGGGCAACGGAAGCGGATTGGTGCCTGCAGGATCGACGCTCATTAATCTCGGAGGTTATCATCCAGACTACATGGCTCGCAATGGTCTCTCGACCGGCTATAGTTTGGTGAACAACGAAAACACCGACTGGGTAGTTGGTGAACTAGAAGGGCAGATGCCAACGGTATCGTTGGCTACTGGAGGGTTTAGTCGTCCATCTGCTTACGGTGGGTCGCCGCTTGACGATATCGGCGCAGTGAATAGCTTCTCGGTAGGTAACGCTGCTCCGACCGACATTACGCTTTCCAGTTCTCAGATAGCTGAAAACTCCAGTGCAAACGCTTTGGTTGGGACGCTGAGCACTTCGGATCCGGATTCTGGAGATACGTTTACCTATACTTTGGTTGCTGGCACCGGTGACGCCGACAATGGAGCATTCAGCATTGATAGTAGCAGTCTGCGCGCTAACAACAGCTTCGATTTTGAAACCAAGTCAAGTTATGCAATACGCATCCGTTCAACGGATCAGGGTGGGTATTTCATCGAGAAAGCTTTTACGATTTCGGTAACGGACATAAACGAGTCTCCGACGATAACGAGCAATGGTGGTGGAGACAACGCGAGTGTGACGATTGACGAGAATGCGACGGCGGTCACCACGGTAACTGCAGTGGACCCAGATATTGGGGCAAACCTAGTCTATAGCATCCAGGGTGGTGCAGATCGGGCTTTATTTCAAATCGATACCAGCTCTGGCGCGCTGACTTTTATTTCTGCTCCTGATTTCGAAACTCCGCTCGATGCGAATACTGACAATGTTTATGAGGTGCTTGTTCAGGTCTCCGATGGAGCATTGACGGATGCACAATTCATCTCTGTTACGGTATCTGACGTTCAAGATTCTCAGAACACACCACCGACGATTACGAGCAATGGAGGAGGAGATAATGCAAGTCTAGCCGTTGAGGAAAACACGACAGCTGTTACGACCGTTACTGCGGATGATCCCGATTCGGGACAGACACTTACGTTTAGTATCTCCGGCGTCGATGCATCGTTGTTTACGATCGGCAGTGCGAGCGGTGTATTAGTGTTCACTAGTTCGCCTAATTTTGAAGCTCCTGCCGACAGCAACGGCGATAACGTTTATTTGGTTACCGTGACGGTTAGCGATGGGTTCGGTGGTTCCGACGCACAGAATTTGGCGATTACGGTTACGGACGTTAACGAAGCGCCGGTCATCACAAGCAATGGAGGTGGCGCGAGGGCTTCGGTGAGCGTGCCGGAGAACACCACTGCTGTCACTACAGTGACCGCAACCGATCCTGAAGCGGGTGCTAGTTTGGTTTACAGCATCTCGGGAGGAGCAGATGCAGCATTCTTCGCGATCAATAGCGCTAGCGGTGTGTTGGAGTTTCTTGCTGCTCCGAACTTTGAAAATCGCCTCGATTCCGATTCGAATAATGTGTATGACGTGACAGTACAAGTCACCGACGGGACGAATGTTGATACGCAAGCGATAGAGGTGACGGTCACCAACGTGAATGAGTCGCCGTCACAAGTGACCAATCGAACTTTGGTGGTTCAAGCTGGCCAGACGGTGCAGTTAGGAGCGGCGTTATTGGCTTTTTCGGATCCGGAATTGGCCGTTCTGACCTACAGCGTAACCAGTGCGCCGGCCGGGACGCTGAAGAAGAACAATGTCGCAATTACTACTTTTACTTCTACAGATTTATCTGCAAGCAGTTCCCTTGGGAATGCGATCCGATACACCGCTCCAGAGAAGGTCGATAACGATAGTTTTACCGTGAGCGTCACCGATGGAACGAATACGATTGCTGGCGTAGTGGTGAGTATCAAGATCGTAGAAGCGACAGCACCTGCAAACTTTGCCGGCAGTTATTCGCAAGGATTTGACGACTTGCTGCCGCTTCCAGTCCCTGGAGATCGGCAAACATTACCGATGGCACAAGTGTTACCGCAGGGGTGGTTGATTGCAGAATCGGGCAGCAACGCGGAGCATAGCATTCAGATCGACAATGGAGCATCGACGACTGGAGATAGTTTCCTGTTTGGAGCTACCCTGAGCAACGAAAGGGGTTTGGGATCATTTTCTTCCGGAAGTCTATCATCTCAGTATGGCGTGTTTCTGGTGAATACCACTGGAAGCATCGTCAATTCGCTCGCGATTTCCTACACAGGTGAGCAGTGGAGAAATGGCGTCAGTGCAAATGCCGTGCTCAATAAGCTAACTTTTGCATACAGCACCATCGCAACGACAATCAACGCGAACACTGGTTATACTGCCGTGCCCGCGTTGGACTTTACGGCTCCCAATGGTGGGACGGTAGGTGGTGACGTTACGCTTAATGGAAATCTTCCGGAAAACCAGGAGAATATCAGTGGTTCAATCACTGGATTGAGTTGGACGCCCGGTACTGCGTTGTATTTGCGGTGGACCGATATCAACGATGCCGGTAACGATGATGCACTGGCCATCGATAATCTCGTCATCACTGCAACGAACTATACACCTACGATTACCAGCAATGGAGGTGGGGATAGTGCCAGCGTCGAGGTTGTTGAAAACTCCACTGCAGTGACCACCGTTACGGTATTGGATCCAGACTCAGGTCAGACTCTTTCTTACAGTCTCAGCGGAACGGATGCGAATAAGTTTGTGATCACCGCATCTGGAGTGCTGACTTTTGCAACGGCTCCCGATTTTGAGAATCCTCTGGATGCCAATTCAGACAATCAGTATGAGGTAACAGTTACTGTCGACGACGGCAATGGAGGTTTGGATTCCCAAACTCTTGTGGTGATTGTGACCGACACGAATGAGGTTCCTACAGACGTTTCTCTATCATCGAATAGCATTGCCGAAAACGCTGGTGTGAACGCTGTGATTGGGGTGTTTGCGACGAGCGACTCCGACGCGGGATCTACGTTCACCTACAGTTTGGTCACTGGTACTGGTGACGCTGACAATGCGGCGTTTAGCATCGATGGCAGCAACTTGCGAGCGGTGTCAAGTTTCGATTTTGAGACCAAGTCGAGTTACACGATTCGAGTGCGATCGACCGATCAAGGTGGTTTATTTACCGAAAAGGCGTTCACGATTAGCGTGTTGAACGTCAACGAAGGACCGACTGACATCCAGCTTGCCACTATTGACTTCGAAGAGAATGCTGGGGCCAACGCATTGGTTGGAGGGTTTAGCACGACAGATCCTGATGCGGGTGATAGTTTCACCTACAGTTTGGTCACTGGTACTGGTGACGCTGACAATGCGGCGTTTAGCATCGATGGCAGCAACTTGCGAGCGGTGTCAAGTTTCGATTTTGAGACCAAGTCGAGTTACACGATTCGAGTGCGATCGACCGATCAAGGTGGTTTATTTACCGAAAAGGCGTTCACGATTAGCGTGTTGAACGTCAATGAAGGACCGACTGACATTGCACTTTCGTCGAACAGTATTGCTGAGAATGCAGGTGCGAACGCGACGGTTGGGGCTCTCAGCACAGTAGATCCCGACGCGGATGATACTTTTGTCTACACTTTGGTAGCAGGCACCGGTGATGCGGATAACAGTTCTTTCAATATCGTCGGAAACAATTTACGTGCAAACGCAAGTTTCGATTTTGAGACCAAGTCGAGTTACACCGTTCGTGTTCGATCGACCGATAATGGTGGTTTGTTTACCGAGAAGGCCTTTACGATCAGCGTGATAGATGTTCCAGAGGGGGTTTTGGTAAATGGAACTAGCGGGCCGGATACGATTTTGGTGACCTATCTTGGTGATGGAACGACGCATACTTGGAGCGTAAAGATCAATGCGGCAGCAGCCTTTAATGCTACAGGTAACCTCATCGTCGATGGATTAGCAGGCACGGATACTTTGCAAGTCATAGGACGTGCTACGAATGACGTTTTTGTACAGGAAGCGAGCCGCTTAACGCTGAACGGTGCGATCGTTCAGTTCACAAGAATTGAGAACTTGCGTTTGGCCGCAGGGCTTGGGGATGACACGATGCGGGTGATGGAGCCTGTTGTTGCGGGCGTGGTCCCTTCGTATGACGGAGGTGGTGGAGTTGACATTCTAGAAGCTGTATCTGGTGCGAACACGTGGAATGTAACCGGTGCTGGAATTGGTAATCTCAATGGGAGTTTCTCGTTCCTAGGAGTGGAATCATTGCAAGGTGGCAAAGGTGATGATCAATTTGTGTTTGGAGCGTCGGGTAAGCTTACCGGCCTCGTTCTTGGTGGTGATGGCAGCGATACGATCAGTTTTGCTGCAAAAACCACAGCGCAGTCTGTGAATCTGCAACTCAACACAGCAAGTTCTACGGGGGGTTTTGGTGGGATTGAGTCATTCATCGGTGGGAGCAGTGCTACGCTGCTCGATGTTATGATTGGTCCCAACAGCTCGACTGCTTGGAGGATTCATGGCGCAAATACTGGGACTCTATTTAGTACACCGACAGGTGCGGTGAACTTCAGTGGTTTTGAGAGCGTCACCGGAGGGACAGCCGAGGATGTTTTTGAGATTAGCAGCGGAGGCAGTCTGAATGGGGTGCTTACGGGTGGAAATGCGAATGGTGTAGTCGATCGGATGGATCTTTCTAACAAGCCGACGGCTTTGGATTTTCGATTGGACGCGACGACCAGCAGGATACCCGGGGCGATCAACGGTAATTACACCGGGGTTGAGATCGTCACGGGCAACAACTTGCTAGGGAGTACGGTAACCCGGGTGAACAACATCGCGACGGCTTGGGCGGTTAATGCCGCGGGAGAAATCGTCGTAAGCGGAGTTACATACATCGGTGTTGGTGCGATTGTTGGGAATGGCGGGGCGCTTGCCGACACGTTGACCGGCCCGTCAGTCAGTAGCATCTGGACAATTGATTCGGCAGGTGGTGGTTCGCTCGGGATCCCGGGGGCAAAGGTCACTTTTGCTGGAATCGAAAACCTAACGGGTGGCACAGACGTTGATTCATTTGTCTTCACCGATGCGGGAAGTGTATCGGGAGTGATCAATGGAGGTACGGCTGCGGGAGTGGTTGATCAAATTGACTTATCTGCCAAGACGACGGCTTTGGATTTCCGGTTATCCGCGACGACGAACGTGGTCCCGGGTACTATTGCTGGGAATTATACAGGGTTCGAGCGGGTTCTGGGCAACTCAGTTGCGGGGACTAAGATCACGCGTGTAAACAACATCGCGACGACTTGGGTGGTAAATTCGCTCGGTCAGATTCTCGTCAGCAACGTTACCTATAGTGGCGTTGGGGCGATTGCGGGTAATACACAAGCGTTGGCTGATACGCTCAGTGGGCCGGCCGTCGATAGCACTTGGACGATCACCGGGGCTAACAGCGGCACGCTTGTGATTCCCGCAGCGACCATATCCTTTACTTCGATGGAGAATCTCACCGGCAATACTGCACGGGATCACTTTGAAATCCATCCTAGTGGTGCGATCAGCGGTGCTGTCAGTGGCGGTACTGGTACGGGGCTTAATTCGCTCAGTTATGCCCAATGGAGCACTGGCGTTACCGTGAACCTAGCGATAACCACGGTCGCTAATGCGACGGGGATTGCGGGACTTACTAAGAATATTCAAATGGTCATTGGTGGTTCGGGCAACGACACTTTGACTGGACAGTCCGCGAAGTCAACGATCCTAGTAGGTCTTGGTGGTAACGACAGGCTTGTCGGCGGAAGTCAGAGAGATATTCTGATAGGTGGTCTCGGTGCAGACACCGTGCTTGGCGGCAACGGCGATGACTTGATGGTCTCCGGGACGACATCGTACGATACAAATCGCGAAGCACTGTACAAGATCTATGCCGAGTGGATTTCAGCGAGGACCTTTGCGCAGCGGACTGCCAACATATGGGGCAATGGTACACCTTCGAGAGCGAATGAAAACTATTTCTTCAATAGCGATCCCACGGATAGTGTCATTGACACGGTCTTTGCTGATAGCGATGTTGATTCATTAACTGGCGGATTGAACCAAGACTGGTTCTTTTCGAGCTTGAACGATTCAGATGATTTTGGTGGTACAGGTCCGACGCCCGACCGCCGAGATCGCTAGAGGTAGACCGGGTTTCCGGTAGAATTCATTTGATCGCATCCGCTGGACCGTCAGCGGATGCTGCGGCGCGGGACAAGCGATCCATCAATGCGCGTCCAAGCCCTTTTGCGGGGACTTTCTCGCAGTAGATCGTTGGAATGGCTTCCGCATCACAGGAGCGGAAAAATGTATAGAGCTTCGACGCGTAAACTTCGATCGAATCGCAAACTTCGACGCGCTTTGGGACGCTTGCAAGTTGTTTCGGAGGGGCACTCAGTCCAATCCAAGCCCATGGTTCAGTAGGCTGGGCAAGAGGGTTGTCGATAGGCGTCCCCTCAGTAACTTTACCCTCAGTAAC
>CAZACJ010000026.1:27156-32929 GCA_964483385.1 uncultured Pirellula sp.
CCCTCAGTAACTTTACCCTCAGTAACATTCCCCTCAATCACTGAACAGAGTCGCACTTGAGCTTGTGGTTGGTAGTGTCGATGTCGCGTTCCTGGGGAACGTTTTTCCAACTCTATGTTGTTCGAGGCATGTGGAGCTACGGATGATATTTGAGAGGCAACGATCTTGGAGTTTTTTTCAGGGGCATCGCGGAGTACCTCTGCGATCATCTCCTCGGTAATCGAACCGTGCCTTAAGATGACTGGCTCGCGGGACGTGACATCGATGACAGTACTCTCGATTCCCAACTGGGTTGGATCTCCACATACAACTGCATCGATGCGTCCTTCTAGGTCTTCAAGGACAGCTTGCCAAGTCGTAGCCGAAGGCTTGCCGGACCGGTTAGCGCTTGGGGCGACCAACGGGGTGTCTGCAAGCCGTATAAGCTCGCGAGCTATAGGATCGCGTGGCATGCGAATGGCCACGGTATCGAGCCCTGCGGTGACTTCGTTGGGTACAGCAGGTTGTTTTTTTAGAACCAACGTCAAGGGGCCTGGCCAGAAAGCGTTAAAGAGGAGTGTTGCCAATTCGGGGACTTCGCTCGCCAAGAGACTGAGTTGTTCTATATCGGCGATATGAGCGATCAGTGGGTTATCTGACGGCCTACCTTTGGCTTCGAAGATCTTTGCAATCGCTTCAGGTGCAAAAGCGTTTGCCCCTAAACCGTAGACCGTTTCAGTAGGAAACGCGACAACTCCTCCGCGCTGCAGCAAGCTGGCTGCTTGTTGCAACTGCGAAGGTTCAAGTCGTTTCGTGGAAATATCACTTTCCATTTCAACTCATCGATGGTTGCGAAATGAATACTGTCGGGCTACATTCTTCCGGACTACTTTCTTCGAGACGTCCGATTGTGCCTTGGGCCGCCGGAAGAATCGCCTCTTGAATCACCCCGCGAATCGCCCCTGGAATCTCCGCGAGAGTCGCTTCGGGAAAAGCCACCTGGTTTTCGAGGACGGAATCCTCGATCTGATCCTGATTCACGGAAATTCGGATGATCTTTGAGTTTTGATATACGCAGTTGGCGTCCTAGAACCCAAGCGCGTCCGAGAGTTTTGAAAAGCTCTCTTGGCATGCCGGATGGGAGGTCGACGGTACTGTAGTCGTGTTCGATGCGTATTTGTCCGATATCGTTTGGATCGAGACCAATTTCATTGGCGATAGCACCGACGATGTTTCCTGGTTTGACTCCATGCACTCGGCCGACTTCTACGCGGAAGGTCTCTGGACGGGAAGACTCGCCTGAGTCGCCTCGATCGCCCCCACCAAAAGATGATCGGTTTGGTCGCTCGGAACGGTAATCGGAACGGGGACCGCGATCATGTTCGCGGCGGGAGAAATCCCGGTTTCGGTCATCTCTTCCGTTTCGTCCTTGAAGCAATCGCTCTGGTAGTTCGTGAACATAAAAAGGGCGATCGCCTTGTGCCAAGACGGCCAAACCGGTGGCGATTTTGAGTGGGTCGAGTCCTTGTTCTTGGACACATTGGGTGATGAGCTTTTCGAAAGTCGAAAACAGCTCTGGGTTTTCGGCTCCCTTCGCGGCGGCTTGGGCCATTCTTTCTTTGAAACGCTCCACACGCGAAGCGTTTATTTCTTTCGCGCTTGGGATTGCCATCGGTTCGATGGAGTCCCCTGCTGCACGATCGATCTCACGCAGGAACCCACGTTGTTTAGGAGCGACGAACACGATCGCTTGGCCCCTTCGGCCCGCTCGCCCTGTTCGTCCAATTCGGTGAACGTAAGCTTCCGCATCGGGTGGTAGATCGAAGTTGATTACGTGGGTGATGCGTTGAACGTCTAGTCCCCGTGCGGCGACATCGGTCGCGACGAGGATATTGAATACACCTTCCTTGAGTTGTTCAATGGTTCGTTCCCGTTGGGCTTGTGCGATATCTCCGTTAAGTGCTACGGCTTGATAGCCGTGGTCGCGCAAGTAGTCAGCTACTTCGACGGTACCGATCTTGGTTTTTACAAAGATGATCATGCCATCGAATTCTTCAGCTTCGATGACCCGTGTGAGGGCTTCGAGTTTTAGTTTCGGATCGACGACGAGGAACCGTTGTTCGATGTTGTCGCCGGTTCGTTGCTTCGAAGCGATCGTGACGACTTTGGGATTCTTGAGGTGTTTATTCGCGATCTGTCGAATGGGCTCTGGCATTGTCGCTGAGAACAAAGCGATCTGACGATTCTCGGGACTTTGATCCAGAATCCATTGCACATCATCGACGAATCCCATTCGCAACATCTCGTCCGCTTCGTCGAGTACAAGAGCAGACAGAGTGTCGATGCGAAGACGCGATTCACGCATGTGATCCATTACTCGGCCAGGTGTTCCGACGACGACATGCGCACCGCGTCGCAGTGCGTGGATTTGATCGGTGTAGCCACTTCCACCGTAGATCGGTGCTACGCGCAAACCGCGCAAGTGTTGTCCGTATTTCAAAAAGGACTCTGAAACTTGAATGGCAAGTTCGCGGGTCGGTGCCAAGACCAGCACTTGGGTCTCTGGGACTTCTACGTCGATTCTGCTTAGCAGTGGAAGCGCGAAAGCAGCGGTTTTTCCGGTTCCTGTTTGGGCTTGGCCCAACACGTCGCGTCCTTCGAGCAACGCCGGGATCGTGGCCGCTTGGATGTCCGTCGGTGTGACGTATCCGGCAGTTTCTAAAGCTCGGACGATTTCGTATTGCAAGCCCAGATGAGCAAAGGTGTTCTCGTCGACAACCGCATCCTCGGCATGGACCACGTCTTGCGTGGCTTCATATTTTTCGATTGTTGCAAATTCCTTTGCGGCTTCGAATTCTTCCGTGGCTTCGAGTTCTTCAATTGCTTCGAGTTCTTCAATTGCTTCGAGTTCTTCAATTGCTTCGAGTTCTTCCGTGGCATCCGATAACGTGTTGGCCAATAACGTGTCGTCCGAGAATTTTTCGATTACGGCAGTGGATGCATCGAGTGTTGCGATGGAGTTTTGAAGGTGTTGCGTCTCTTCGTGGATTGGAGAGATTTCGATTTCTGAGTTATGAGTTTGTTCGTTAACTTGTGAATTCATAGAATGCGTTGGAGGGGTTATTGCCGCGATGGATTGCGGGAGGAAGGTTGGTGTTTCGATTGGTGCTGATTCAACGTTGGCCGTTTCGAGCTTTGCCACTGCCGGCTTGGCTTTCTTTTCGTGCTGGTCGAATTTCTTGTTCTTGTTCTTGTTTTTGTTCTTTTCAGCGCTGCGAGGTTTTTCAGCGAGCTTTATAGAATCGTACGGGCGTGGGGTTCGGTCTGTGTTGTTTGGTCGTTCGCTGCCGGGTTTGTTTCCATTTCGTTTTTCGGCGTGAACTTTTTCGGTTCGAGTTTTCACCGGGTGAGCCTTCTCTGGACGAGCCTTCCCTGAATGATTTTTCTCCGAGTATTTCCCCTTCTCTTTTTTGTTGAGATTGCCTTTGAAAGAGGGGGCGTTACTGGTTGGCGCGGAAGTATTTGCTTTGGGTTTTTTGCCCGTATTTTGGGTGTCGGTGGGAAGCGACTCGATAATTTCGTTAGCCAATGCAAAGTCTTCGGCTTGAGGGTCGATAGGTTTCATTCAGGATTCCGTTAGTGATCGTAATGTTTGCCCACGCTGATGCGTGTGCGACAAGATTTCCATTCCTTGAGTTGTTCGCTTCCATCCAGAATGCTCCTGCAGTGAGGGAGCGTGATGAGGGGAATCCAAGAGTGTCGCGCAGCGTGGCAATGCCACGGCGAATGATTCTGAGATCGCCTTCACTTTCCGGTGCTCTACCGACTCTCCCGAGATCTGTCGGCGATAGGAAGCTCGTCCGTTAAGGACTGTGCTTCTGTGTCTCGCCATGGATCGGTTAGGAGAGTGGAACGAAGGAAAGTGAGGCTCTGGGGTACAAATAGTGTGGGGGGGAGGCGAGCAAGGACTCTCGCGAGCGGAGTCGGATTCGATACCGACTTCGCACCCCTTTCGGTGGCGGCGCCGAGCCCATCCGAACCGATTGCCTGTTGCGACAATCGTTCGAAGGCAAGACCGCAGTACACCCCGGGTGAACCGTGAACTTTCCAAGCGTTTTCACAAGTTAACTCGAATGGTAGATCGGCAGGTCGGCTTCGGCTAGGGGAAATGCGTGGGGCGGAGGCGGAAAAGAGACTAAACCGCGCGGCTTGCAACATGAATAGTCAGATTTTGACGGGGTGATATAACAAGGGTAGTCCACGAAGCGGACCGAATTCAATTTTGACCTTTTTCCCCTTAGGACCTTAACAATGTCGGAATTTCGCACTGAAGTCGATTCGATGGGAGAAGTGCTTGTCCCAGCCCATGCCTATTACAGTGCCCAGACTCAGCGGGCGGTAGAAAATTTCCCAATTTCTGGCTGGCAGCTCCCTGTTCCTTTGATTCGTGCGATGGGACGCGTGAAGTTGGCATGTGCGACCGCTAACCATGCTTTAGGCAAACTGACGGGAACTGGAAAGAACCCGCTAAGTGAAGAGCAAGTGCGTGCGATGTGTGAGGCTTGCCAAGAAGTGATTGACGGCAAGATGGATAATCAATTCCCCGTGGATGTATTTCAGACTGGCTCGGGGACTTCGAGCAACATGAACATCAACGAAGTGATCTCGAATCGTGCCATCGAGATTTTGGGTGGGGATCGATTGTCGAAGGTAAAGACGATTCATCCGAACGATCACGTGAACATGGGGCAAAGTACGAACGACACGTTTCCTACTGCCATCCATGTCGCGACCGCTTGTGAGATTCACCATCGGCTCATTCCTCAGTTGCAACGCTTGCATGCGGCTTTTGTTGAAAAAGCGAAGGCTTGGGACAAGATCATTAAAATTGGCCGCACGCACTTGATGGATGCGACACCTTTGCGACTCGGGCAAGAGTTTGGCGGGTTCGCCAGACAGATTGAGCTTTCGATCGAGCGAGCCAAGGTTGCAGCTAAAGCGGTATTGGAGTTGCCTGTTGGCGGCACAGCCGTTGGTAGTGGCATCAACACCCATCCAGAATTTGGACGACGAGTGAGCGAAGCACTCGCAGCGCAAACGAACATTCCATTTGTGGAGGCTGCTGATCACTTTGAAGCGAATGCCCAGCGGGATGGTTTAGTGGAATCTCATGGGCAAATCAAGACAATAGCGATGAGCCTGTTCAACATCGCGAACAACATCCGTTGGCTTGGCTCAGGCCCACGTTGCGGATTCTTCGAAGTCGTTTTACCGGACCGTCAACCGGGTTCGTCGATTATGCCCGGTAAAGTAAACCCGGTGATGTGCGAAAGCATGATGCAATTGACTGCACGGGTAATCGGCAACGATTCGACGATGACACTTTCGGGTGCAGCAGGCGGTAATTTCCAGCTCAACATCATGATGCCGGTCATGGGGCATGCGATGCTTGAGAGCATCCACCTTTTGTCCAATGGAATCAGCGCTTTCATCGAATTCTGCATGGATGGTTTGGAAGCGAATCCGCAGGCTTGCGAAGCGAGTGTCGAGCAGAGTCTTTCGATGGTTACGAGCCTAAATCCGTACATCGGCTATGAAAAAGCTGCGAAACTTACGAAGGAAGCGTTCGCATCGGGAAAAACGATCCGCGAACTGTGTTTGGAACAAAAGATTCTTGAGCCTGACGTTTTGACCAAAGCGCTTGATCCGTTCTCGATGACGGAGCCACAGGGTTAGTCCTTAGTGGCTTTCACTGTGTCTTTTTTCGTTGTGCTTTTTTCGTTGTGCTTTTTTC